>NZ_JBIVIR010000005.1:0-161864 GCF_044749825.1 Streptomyces sp. NPDC088915 | reverse complement strand
ACCCCGGACCGGAAGCCGAACCCGGACCGACCCCGAGACCTAGCCGCCGGCGGACGCGAAACGGTCCGGCTCGCCCGGGGACGGTACACGCTCGGGTACAGGCGAGTCGGCAGTCCCGATCCGGGCCCAAGCGCCTGTCGCACGAGCAGGTGGTCGAGCTGGTCCTCCCCCACGTGCCCGACGTGCTGAGAGAGGACGGCAACGCTCAGATCACCCGAGCCCAGCTCCGGAAGATCATGCGCAGTCACGAGATCCCGCTCAGCAACGAACACCTGACCCCGGTCCTGGCCCTCGTACGGGCCGCCGCCCCGGCCTCTACTTCCTCCAAAGGAGCTACTCGATGAAGACCTGCGACCGCTTCAACCGGATAAAGGCCGGTTTCGAGAATGACCTCGCCATCCTGAACAGCCACGCTGCCCAGCACGAGGGGAGCAACCCGGCGAAGGCGAGCAGCCGAATCGCCAAGGGCGTGAAGCTGAACATGGGGCGGATGCTCGCTCGCCACTACTCCCGGTGCAGGCTCTGCTGCTGAACCCAGACTTTCCCGACGGTGGCCCGGCCTTGCCGGGCCACCGACCCGTTCGCCCAAGCTCTCCCGCTCCGAAGGAACTCCGTGCCCGCCACCTCTTCCTGCGCCGATTCCGGTGCTGGCCGTCCGCTCCCGACGGCCGTGTCCTCACTTCCCCTCCACGGTCCGGCTGACGACAACTCGGTCTCCGACGGAGCAAGTTGGGGCGGAAGCAAAGCTTCCGCCGTACCCGCCCCCGAAGGGGCGGGAGGGGACCTGCACCAGGGGGCGCAGGTCCGGGAGGCTTCAACCGGGGGCGGATCGGAGCCGGGGAACGAGGAGAAGCCGAAGCCTCGCCGTCGCGAGCGCCGTGTCCGTCAGCGTCCGCGTCAGCCGCCCGCGAAGAAGCGCCGCCACCAGCCCTCGACGCGTTTCAACGACGACGAGTACGCGCTCGTCGTCGCTGCCGCCGCCCAGTGCCATCTGACCGTCGCCGGCTTCCTCGCCCGCTCCGCCCTGGCCGCAGCCCGCGACCTCGACCGCACCAGCGCCGAGATCGCCACCGAGCGCGACATGCTGACCGCGCTGTTCGACAGCCGGCGCAAGCTCGGCTGGGCCGGCAGCAACCTCAACCAGGTGACGAAGGCGCTCAACGCCGGTGCCGATGCCGCCGTCCCCCAGCTGGAGGCAAGCCTCGCGGCCGTGCGGCGGGCCGCCGACGCCGTGCACGCCGCCGCGACCTCCGTTCTCGAACGACAGCAGGCGGCATGATCCCCAGCATCAACCCGCCCGGTGACCGGACCATCGGCCTGCTCGCCTACCTCTACGGCCCCGGCAAGCGCGAGGAGCACGTCGACCCGCACCTCGTCGCCTCGTTCGACGGCATGGCCCCCGACCCGGGCCGCGACCCGAGCGCCACGCTGAAGGCCCTCCAGCAGCTGCTGGATCAGCCCGTTCAGGCACTGCCGGAGCATGCCCGTCCCGCCAAGCACGTCTGGCACACTTCCGTCCGCACCGCGCCCGGCGACCGGATGCTGTCCGACGAGGAGTGGGCCGAGGTGGCCCGCCGGATCGTCGCCGCCACAGGGATCGACCCGGGCGAAGGGCAGCCCGGCTGCCGCTGGGCCGCCGTACGGCACGCGGACGACCACATCCACATCGTCGCCACGCTCGTGTGCGAGGACGGCTCTCGGCCCGACGACTTCCGCTCCGGCAAGCGCGCCCAGGCCGAGGCCCGGCTTCTCGAGAAGGAGCTCGGCCTGCACCGGGTCGCGCCCGGCGACGGCACCGCCGCCCAGCGGCCCACGAGTGCGGAACGGCACAAGGCCGAACGGCAGGGACGCGAGCGCACCGCCCGCGAGGAACTCCGCGAAGCCGTACGGCGGGCTGCGGCCGGCGCTCAGGGTGAGGAGGAGTTCTTCAGCCGTCTGTCCGCCGCGGGCCTCCTGGTGAAGAAGCGTGCCGCGCCCTCCGGGGACCTGCTCGGCTACAAGGTCGCCCTGCCCGAGGACCGGAACAAGGACGGCGAGCCGGTGTTCTATCCCGGCGCGCGTCTCGCCCCCGACCTCTCTCTGCCCCGCATCCGCGAACGCTGGGCCGGCGGTGACCTCCAGGACAGGACCGGGCTCAAGGCTCCGGGGGCGGCCGGTGCGCCGGCCGCCGCGCGGCGGCGCACGGCGGCTGCCGCCTGGCAGGCTGTCCTGGTCGTCGAGCACGGCGAGGACGGCCTCGCCGCCGCGTACATCGCCGCCGCCGGCGAAGTCCTCGACGCACTCGCCAAAACCTCCGCCGCCCACACCCGGCAAGAACTGCGAGAAGCCGCCTGGGCGTTCGAGCGAGCCTCCCGGTCCCACGTCCGCGCAGTACGCGGTCACGACCGGGCCCTGCGGCAGGCCGCCCGTGACCTCGTCCATGGCGGGTCGGCCCTCGGCCGCGGCGAGGACGGCGCGACCACGGCCATGGCGATCGACATGCTGTTCTTCCTCATCACCGCTGCCGCGCACTGGCACGCCAGGAAGGGCCACGCCCAGCAGGCCGAAGCAGCCCATCGAGCAGCCGAGCACCTGCGAACCGCCTACCGGGCCGCCGCCGAGTACCCGATCGCCGTCCTCCACCAGCGTGGCCGTCGCCTCGCCCGCCCTCTGCTGCGGCGCCAGGCCGAGGCGGTGCACGCGGCGATCCCCGAGCTGGCCGAGCAGGTCCTGGCCGAGCCCGGCTGGCCGGCCCTCGCCGCCACGCTCGCCGAAGCCGAGGCCGCCGGCCACGCCCCCGTCCCTCTGCTCTCCGAAGCAGCCGGACACCGCGAACTGGGCACCGCCGAGTCGATCAGCGACGTCCTGGTCTGGCGACTGCGCCGGGCCGCAGACCTTCCGGCTGACGCCGCGAGCGCTCCCGTTCCTCAGCGGATGCCTGGCGCAGCCTCGACTCCGCCTCGCGACCGGGACCGCCGACGGCGCCGGTAGCCGGCTCCGCCGTTCACGGATTCGAGAGTTGCCCGACGTCCCGTCCGTGGGGCACTCTCGTCGTCCGCTGCCGGGGCGAGGCAGCCGAATGCGAGGGGAGGCCGTATGTTCGGGCGCAGGAAGGCGCGGAAGAGCGAGGGCGAGCTGGGGCCGGCGGGCGCGCCGTGGCTGAACTACCCAGCGCCGGCATGGCCGCAGGAGGCCGCACCCGTCGAGGAGGCCCCGGCCGCGCCGGCGGGCGAGGACTTCCTCCCGGCGGACCTCCGGCTCGATCTGAGCACGAAGCGCTTCCTGGTGTGGCGTCGGCCGCTGGTCCTGGAGGGCGAAGTCCGCTCCTGCCCGCAGTGCGCGGCGTACCGCGACTGGGCCATCCTCGCGGTCGAGGGCCAGATCTGGCTCCGGTGCCCTGCCAAGCATGTGACGCAGGAGCCGCGCCTGAGTCTCGAATGGTTCAACCGGAACGCCGGCCCGACCAGCTCGACGTACGGCTCCCTGGACGAGGGCCTGGACGACTTCGGCCTCTGAACCGGTGACTCGGTTCTGCGCCCTGCTCAGCCGCCCCGGCCTCCCGAAAGAGTCACCGATCCAAAGACGCTCGCCAAAGGGCCCGGTGCCAGGTCGAATGACCTGGCACCGGGCCCTGTTTGTGCTGCTGTACGTACTGAGGGACGGCTGTTGGACCCGAAGAGGTACAAGGCCGTACTGGCGGCTGGCCGCCGGGGATCAGACGGTGGGGCGCAGGGAGAGTTGCCCCTCGCTGTCGCCGGGCAGGGTGTGCCGGAGTACGGGGTCGGGAGAGGCGAGGGAGGCGGCGAAGGCGGCGACGAGGTCATGCGGAGTGCTCGCGGAGAACCCCGTGGCCCAGAGATACCCCCGCCCGATCCGGGGCTCACACCAGGCTAGCCAGCCGGTTTGCTCGGCGGTGGGGTCGAGGCAGAGGGGGTCTCCGTCCTGGAGGTACTCCGGGAGGAGGCTCAGTGCCATGCCCGCGGCCAGCTGCGGATCGGAGAAGGCAGTCGGGTTGTCGATGTCGCGGACCCAGCCGCGCTCCGCGAGCGACTCGAAGACCACGTGCGGGCCTGCATATCCGTGCGCCGGATCCGGACGGGCCTCCAGGGCGAGCAGGAAGTCGGCGACGGCTTCGGGCGGGACGCCGGTGGTGAAGTAGGCAGTCCACTCAGCCAGCCCGTCCGCGGTCGGGCGGGCGGAGACGGTCCACGCGACCGGCAGGTCTCCGAGGATGATCGGTTCGTCGGCAAGCACCCACTGGGCCCAGCGGAGTCCGTCGGGAGCGACGTACAGCACGGTGCTGCGAACCACCTGCTGGACCGCGTCCGGATCGTCCGGAGCAACAGGTTCACGACGGCCGCGAGCGAGTGTCAGGGAAGTCCAGCCGGCGGCGGAGAGGTGGGAGGCGACGTGGTCTGCGAGTGCTCCATCGTCACCGGCAAGGTGGCGCGGGGTGACCCACCAGGCGGGAAGGGCCGGAACATCGGACGGATCGGAAGGCGTGGACGGGCGCAGAAGTGCTCCTTGTCGTACGGGCGATCAGGGGGAGACGGCGCGCAGTCTGCGGCGCGAACTCGTCGGCGGGTCGACCGGCGGCATCCAGGTCAGCGCCTCGGCGACCGGCCGGGGCAGGTAGCCGTACTGCACGGCCTCGGCGTCTTCGGCGAGGTACACCACCGGCTGTCCGTCCAGATCCTCCCCGACGAGGACGTCAGCGAGACGGTGGGCCATGGGGAAGAAGGGATTGATGGCGAGGCGGACGGAGGTGTCGGGATCCAGGGCGGCAAGGCGGTCGATCAGGTGGCGGACGGTCATGTCTGATGCAGATGCGGGCATGTGCACTCCTTGCAAGGCGGGGAAAGCAGAGGCGCGGGAACAACAGGAACGCCGGGGCAGTGCCACCGTCAGAGACGCTTGGCCGTAGCCAGAACCTCGGAGACGGTCCTCGCGACCAGGTGGGCCGGCGTGTGGGGATCAAAGACGATCCTGTAGCCGGGAGTCCGAGCGGTGCCGGTGACCGCGAGTACCCAGCCCTCATGCTCGGCGCCGGGGCGGCCGGCGGGAAAGTGGCCGAGGTAGAAGCGGCCGTCGGCGGAGGCGATATGGGTGTCGGCCCGGTCGTCGACGATGAAGTGGAAGTCGCCGTTCGCGGCGGGGAAGGTGTCAATGACCTCGGTCGCCTGTCCCGGCCCCAGGAGCCAGTCGTGCAGCCTCAGGCGCTGGGTCGTGGTCCGGAATCCGGCGGAACTCAGCTCCACTGTCACGGCATCACCTCTCTGACCTGCTATTTTCCGGGTTTCCCGGAAAGGGTCGTCTAGGTTGACATGCCCTTGAAGCGTGTACCAGTCCTTTCGCGATCTTTCCTGTCTGCCAGAGGCGAACTGACGGTGCGCCCCTGCTGTAGGGTCTCAGCCGCCGTGGCCAGATCTCAGGCCGGGTGGCCACTGTGTGGCCATTTGGCCACACGACCGAGACGAGCAGGTCATGATTGCCACTCGTTCGAGTACAGCCAGGCCCCCGGGCCGGGCAAGCACCGCCCACATCACCCGAAAGGGTGAACTCCGGCCCACGCGTACGTGTGGGCGTCTTGCGCACGGAGATGATCCAATCCGTGCCGGGGTGACCGCCTCGGCCCCCTACGGAAGGTTGCGGGAATGGCTACAGGGATTGTGAAGTGGTTCAACGCAGAGAAGGGCTACGGCTTCATCTCTGTGGACGACGGAGGACCGGACGTTTTCCTCCCGGCATCGGCCATCCCAGGAGGCGGCAGCCTGGAGGAGAACCAGCGGGTCGAGTTCGAACTCACCCAAGGCACCAAGGGCCCCCAGGCGGAGAAAGTGACCGTCTTCTGACGTCGCCTCCTCGCTCGGAGGTGTTGCGGGCCGCGTACGAGCGATGCGCGGCGGCTCCGCGATCCCCCGTGTAACTGAATTGCCGGCCCTGGGACGCGGTGCCGCTGGCCCCGGGGCAGCGGGGAGTCCGCCTTCGGCTGACCACACAGCGGCGGGGCCGGGCAGGATGACCCCGCCCGGCCCCGCCGCTCACCGGCTGAGGCAGATGCGCGACCCCCACGCGAACTCGAGGTCGTCCAGCAGGATGGCCTCCGCTCCTTCTCCCCACCGGCCGCGCAGACCGAAGTTGTCTGATCAGCGCGTACGGGCCGTGCGAGGCGGGCCTACTGACCGGCCCGCATCCACGTCGTTTACGAAGGAGCACCACCGTCGCCGGTCGCCTCATCCCCGGCGCCCGCAAGCAGTTCGCCACCGTCATCCTCGCCCGAGTCAGCGCCGGTACCTGGCGGCGGCTCGCCCCGATAGTCGGCCCCGCCCCACCAGCAACCCGCCCCCGGGCCACGTCCACGTCGTCGGACGGCGACGCCCAGCTGGCACAGGTGCCGCTGATGACCGACGCGGAAGCCGCCGGCTGGCTCACCGCCACGGCGGCCGGTGGGACCGACACTGACGAGGTCTCTCACGAGAGGCATCCGCGTGCTGGCGAAGGGCAAAGCCGTCGGTGTCGTGGGTGCCGGCCGAGTACGCCCGTCATCGCGGCCTCGGCGGCCACCGACACCTTCCAGCGCTGCCCTGAGGAAGTGCCACGGATCGGTGTGCAACGAGCGACCACGCCGTGGGTGTGGGGGCTATCGGCCGGTGTGGTCGACGACGTTGCCGTCGGAGCAGTTGTTTTTGTGGTTGCCGGCCCACTCGCCCAGGACGGGCACGACGGCTACCTCCTGAAGGCAGACGGCGGCGGCGGTGAAGTTCCAGTTGTTGGCGGCGTCGATGCCGCCTTGGAAGTTGGAGTCGTTGTCGGCATGGGCGGGCGCGGCCATGCCGACCGTGGCGACTGCAAGGGCGGAGAGGGTGATGATCTTCTTCATGTCGGGTGCAACGAGACCCGGGCGGTCAGGACACCCATCCTCCAGCATCAGACTGATCAGGCCGCCAGCACCTCCCAGCACTCGCCCCCTCTCCCGCGAGGAAATGCCACGTCCTTGAGACTGAGTAGCTGTGTCATCCGCGTGAGACTGCTGAAACCGCCTGGCCAGCACGCCTCGGCGTGCCACGAGCGGCGAGACCCTACACCTGCCAGTAACGAACGATCGCCGGCAGCGCGACCGCACAGAAGGGTCGCACTGTCGGCGTTTCAGGGCTCCTACTCCTGCACGACTTCCAGCTCGGCGCCCAGCGCCGAGAGCGTGGGCAGCGGCGGATCAGGAAGACCGCCGTCCCGCACTGCGAGCGCTGACAGCGAGTCTCCTGTACGGACCGGCCCGGGTGCAGGGACTTCGGGACTTCGCCGTCCGTACGGGAGCCGTGCCCGCCTGAGCAGCACGGCCCCCTGGCCGCTACACGCGGGGGCGGCGCGCGGTCACGGCGCCGGGACGAACGCCGCCGCAGCCTCGTCCTTCTCGACCGTCGCGATGATCTCCCGCATCCGGTCACTCATGGGCGGCAGCGCGTCCAGCGAGTGCCAGCCGACCTCCACCGACTCGTCGTCGCACACCCGGGGCGAGGAGCCCGGGGCCGCGGGTCGGCAGGCGAAAACGATCTCCAAGTACTGAGCCCGGTCCCCGTTGGCGTGCTGCACCGGCGGGGAGTGCGTCACTGCCGCCAGGCGCTCCACCACGACCCGGACTCCGGTCTCCTCCTCGACCTCCCGCGCCACTGCGGCGGCCGGGGCCTCGCCCGGCTCCACGATCCCGCTGAGCGGGGTCCACAGGCAGGCGGCGGACCGGCGCTGCAGCAGCACCTGCCGGTGCTCGTCGCGGACGACAGCGACCACCCCGGGCAGCCACAGCAAGCAATCGGGACCGACCGCCCGCCGCAGATCTGACACAAAATCAGGAATCATGCCCACACCCTAGGGCGACCAGAACACCTTGGGCGGCCGTTCCTGACACTCTGCGGCGCCGAGCCCTGCGGTGCACTCCACCGCGGCGTGCGGTACCGCCCCAGGGGAAAGCAGTTCGGTCTTCAGGTCCGGCAGGAGAGCTGCCCCCGTCGGCAGCTCGGACCCAGCCCCAGGTCAGGGTGATGTGTGGCTGCCTTGGATACGGCGCCAGACGATGCCCAGGTCTGCGAGTCGCCCTCTCATGGCCCCGCGCTGCTCCTCCAGCTCCAGCGAGGCCGGGGAGAGGAGGTAGACGTTCCCCTGGTAGCGCCGGAACCCGATGAGTTCCCATCCTCTGGCGATCTTGGTGGTCACCCGGTCGAACTCCGTCTGGTTCCTCAGGCGGTCGCTGCTTAGGTCGGTGACGCCCGGCGAGCATGCGATGGCACGGCAGCCGGCCATGAGCCGGTGGATCGCCTCAGTGGCGAGGATGGCGCCGAGGCCGTGCCCACGCCACGGCTCGTCCAGGGTCACCTTGTCCATGACGAGCAGGGAGGACCCCACGTATGGAAGCGAGCTGCTGGCGTCCTCGCTGAAGCTCCCCGTGCTCGGATCCAGCACGGCCTGAGCGATCTCGCCGAGTTCTTCGGATTCCTCCTCCATGACCCGGACCGCATTCATGCCCCGGTCGAGATGCACCCGATAGAAGGTGATCGAACCCACCGTCCTGTCTCCGTGGAGGACGGCCACGTCCCACCGCTCCAAGGTGTCGGCCTGTGGGGTGTCGGCGAGGTCATCGATGTAGGAAATACGCAGGCGCAGCTCGGAGGGGTCTCCGGGCAGGGTGAACAGTTCGGTCACTCTTGAAGCCTAGCCACACGCAGCAGCCCGGAGACGGAGGCGGGCAGCCGTCGGGCGACGGCCGGAGGCCCGCGGCCCGGTTCTGGGAGCGTCCAGGCTCGTGCCAGGGTTGTCTCCATGACGCCGATGATCCCCGCGCACGTCCCCGACGAGCCGCCGCTCACCTACGCCGACAGCTTCGACATACCGGTCCTGTTCCGTAACGGTCCTGCGGACAAGCCCTGGAAGCAGTGGCGGACGGCCAAGCACAAGGAGTGGAGCGCGACGGACGGGTTCCCGAAGGCGGACGGCTGGTACGCCCCGACCACCACGTGGCGGGAGATCATCAAGGCGGCCACCGAGGTCGGCCGCGACATCACCCCGCACCTGCAGAACCAGCCGCGGTACGCACACGGGGAGCTCGTCGCCCGCGTCGCCCCGCTGTATGCCTACCTCGGTGGGCACCCCTTCAAGCACCAGCCCCCCGTGCCGGGCGCTAGGGGCCGGCGCCTGACGCTGAATCCGGTCTACGCGTACGGCACCGAGCGCACGGCGAAGAGCGCTGCCGCCTACCGGCTGGGCATGACGATGACCGAGTGGGCCTGCCGCTCGCTGCTGGGGCTGGGGCAGACCGAGCACCTCGAACTCGGCGGCCCCATCCCCGCCCTGAGCGACACCTTCAAGGACCCCAAGAGGAAGCTGCCGGACCTGTGGGGACGGCACGAGGCGGAGAAGGTGTACTGGCTGATCGAGGCCAAGGGCGGTATCTGCGACGTCGGCACCCTCCGCAAAGGGTGGGCGCAGCTGGAGTCCGGGAGCAAGGTCCTCGGCTCGTACGCGCACCGCAGCGTCCTGGTCGGAGCCGCCGTGCGGCCCGGGGACGACCTGTTCCTGACCATCGATCATGCCCTGCACCCCGGCCAGCCGCCCCTCCCCCCGGCCGGATCCGACCCCGACCGCAAGGCAGCCGCGGGCAAGGGCAACCTCGAAGACCACCTCGGCGACAACGACGACGCGCTCATCGGCGCGGCCCGCGCCCAGATGCTCGTCTACCAGGCACTGCGCTCCGCTCCCCCCTCGCAGTTGCGCACCGTCCCGGTGCCGGCCGACCGCGCTTCGCGCCATCGACGCCACGGACTGACCACACCGCTGGAAGACGACGACCGCACCCGCGCCATGCGAGCCGACCTCCGCGGAGCGGCACTTCATCTCAATCCGGACCTCACGCGTTCCCAGATCCGCTCCTGGGGGATCGACGACTTCCTCACCTGCCGCATCCCCGGCACCGAGGTACATCTCGGCATGTCCCGGAAGCTGTTCGCCGTCTGCGCGCGCCTCCACGAGGAAGATCTCGCCATCGCCCGGCGCACGCCGGGGCTGCGCGCCGAGGACCAGCTGGCCGTCGACGAGCGGGGCAGCGAAGAGGCTCAGGAAGAGCAGCGGCTCAAGCAGCGGCGGATTTTCCACGAGCGGCAGGAGGAAGCCCGCCCCCGGCTGCGTTCCCTGCTCCGGGAAGCCTATGAGCGTGGAGAGACGAGCAACTGGAGCGACCTGCTGCGCCGTCCCGAGGAACCAGAGCTCGACCTGGCGAGTGCCGAAGGGCTCCTCGAAGCGGCGACCCCGGAAACGTACCTGGCCGTCAGCCGCTACGACTTGCCCTCGATCCACGCCTAGCTAGCAGTCAGGTCTGGGACCTGGATCCAGCGCGCCGTCCATAAGGGCCTGGATGATCCTTTCGGTGCGGGCACGTGTCTCGGGTCCCTGGCCGGCGAGGTTGTGGTCGAGTTCGTGCTGCTGCATGTCGAGCACCGGCTTCATCTCGCCGATGAGGTCGGGCCATGGCGCAAGCGAGTCGGTCAGTTCCTCGACGTTGCCGGACCAATCGGCCTGGCGTGCTCCCAGGGCGAAGGCGAGCAGGAGGACGGCGAAGAGGGGTTCGCTGTCGAATCCGGCGAGCACCCCGAGCCCTGCGGGGTTCTCCTTGCCGGTGTGGGTGGCGACAGCCCGGGCGACAACCGGGAGCTGGAGGAAGAGGGCCGTGGCCACCGAGCGGGCTTCTTCCCATTCTGGGTCGGTGGCTTCGGCGAGCGCTTCGCTCATCCGCGGCAGGGACACGAAGTCGGCAGCGCCGACGAGCAGGCTCGCCGGACCGGTCAGCCACGGCTCGGCGCCTTCCACCCGCTGCCGTCTGCCCGGCGAGACGCCAAGGACCTTCTCGATCGTTCCCGCCTCGTCTTCCGTCACCTCGGGCCGCGTGCCCAGGGCGAAGATCTGGAGCATGTGCGCGACAGCCGTTGCCCGGTCGCCGGCCGGGACACGGATCGGGCGGGGCAGCGCGTTCTTGCCTCGCATCGCGGCCATGGTCGCGGCGAGGGCGCCCACGACCGTGTCCTGGTCGTCGACCGGGTCGAGGCCCTGGCGGGATGCCTCGGCGTGAAGGAGCTGCTCCAGCTCATGTGACAGGTCGTCTACCACGATGGTCGCGGAGGTACGGACGGCGTCGAGGTCGAAAGGGAAGCCCTCTACCCACAGCGCGACGCGCAGCAGGTTCACGTCCCGTGTGCGCTCGCGCCAGCGCAGGAGCTGGACCAGCTGACGGTCGCTGTCAGGCGGGTAGATCCAGACCGGGCGGCGTCCGTCGTTGCCAGCTCGGGTGGGATGGGGCATCAGGCCGTTGCTGATGAAACTCTCCAGCTTCCTCGCGGTCATGGTGCTGAAGCCGGCGGATGTGGCGGCGCGCAGAAGGTCGGCACGCTGTAGGAGACGGGGTTCGACTGCCATGCCGGGCAGCGTAGGGGCGCTGCGGCACGCCGCGCGAGCCGAGTACTCCCACTCCAGGCCGGTCTAACTTGCAAACGGGCCGACCCCCGTTGCCACCAGCAGGTTTGCGCTGCTTCTGTGGTTGCGCGGCGCCAACTCGGGCGCTGCTCTCCCCTCTCGAAAGGACTTGTCCATGTCCAGGAATACGGCAGCGGCGGTGACCGGAATGATCGTGCGTTCCCTCGCGAAGCGGTGGGCCGACGCGAACGGGCTCAGCAGGGAGCAGGGCCTGCTCCTCGCATGGGCGGCCGGCGCCCTCGCCTCGGTGGCCGTCATGCGCGTCTGACGCTGTAGCGGAGCGGTATCGGTCTCCGCAGACATAGCGAAGGCCCCGGGAACCATGGTGGTTCCCGGGGCCTTCGGGCTGAAAGGGGCTTGCCTGTGCCGAGTGCTCGCGCCTCGGCTCCTGGCAGGTCCCTCTGATCAGCCGGTGGTCGGAGTCTCCGCCTCGTCCTGCGTCTTCTTCCGTCGTGCCGCGATCAGCGCCCCGCCGCCGGCCGCGATCAGCAGGCCGCCGGCCGCGAGGAGCCACGCGTTGGAGTCGGCGCCGGTGTTCGCGAGGGAGCCCTTGGAGGGCGGGGTGCTCGGGGTGTCGGTCGGGGGCACCGGTGCGGTGGAGGTGGACCGGGTCGGGGTCGGGGTGGTCGGCGGGGTCGTCGCCGGTGTGGTGGGCGGGGTGCTCGGGGTGACCGGCGGGGTGGTCGGCGGGGTCGTGGTGGGCGGTGTGGTCGGCGGGGGCGGAGTCGTGGGGGGCGTGGTGGGCGGCGGGGTGGGCTTGTTCTTCTTGGTGTTGGTGAAGGTGGCGGTGGTCTTCGCGGCGGGCTTGGCGGTGATCTTGATGGGGGTGGTGTCGAGTTCGTAGCCGGTGGGGGCCTTGGTCTCGGTGCCGGTGTAGGCGGTGCCCTTGCGGGAGGAAACGGGGAGCGAGGTGGTGGCGGTGCCGTCCTTGCCGGTGGTCAGCGTGATCGTCTTGCCGGTGCCGGTGGCGGGGGTGATGTTGATGACGGCGCCAGCCAGGGGCTTGCCGGTCTTCCTGTCGGTCTTCTTCACGAGCAGCTCGGCGGGCTTGAAGGTGTCGATGATCGTGAGCTTCGCGGTGTGCTCGGGGGCGACGATGACGTCCTGGTCGGGGGCCAGGTCGTGGAGGGGGCTGCCGGTCGCGGTCTCCTTGAGGCGGTAGGTGCCGGGGTGGACGTCCTCGAAGAGCAGCTTTCCGTCGGCGTTCGTCTTGCCGGTCAGGGCCTTGGTGCCGTTGAGAGTGTCGAGCAGGGCGAACGCGGCGCCGGCTAGCAGGGTGCCGTCCGGGTCCCTCTTGGTGATCTCGACGGCGCCCGGCGGGATCTCGGGGGCGCTGGCGAAGGCGGTCGGGACCGAGATCAGAGAGCTGGTTGCCAGGGTGGTCACGGCGACGGTGGCCGCGGTGCGGCGGGGGGCACGCATGAAGAAGGAGTTCTCCTCGGTCAGGTGGTGGGCGGAACGCCTTGAGGGCGGAAGTCAGCGAGAGCGGGTAGCCGGCGTTGGGACGGGTGCCGGGGCGGGGCGTGCGGGAGGCGGGCTCGTCCGAAGGAGAAGTGGCCGCGTGCCGTCGGGTGGCGGCTAGGACAAGGGCGTGCTGCCTGTCCATCTACACGCTGCGGGTTGTCGGGTTCGGGGCCGGTGGAGAGGGACCCGAGGCTCCTGGTCAGCTGGCCGTGTCGCTCGTGCGCCGACGGCGGCTGAACAGGTAGAGGCCCGAGCCGCTGGCGAGCAGAGCGGTCGCGCCGGCGATCAGCCACGGTGTGGTGTCCGCGCCGGTGTGGGCGAGGGAGCCGGACGGCGGAGCCGGGGGCGTGGTCGGCGCGACCGGGGGCGTCGTGGGCGGGGCCGGCGGAGTGGTCGGCGGAGCCGGGGGCGTGGTGCTCGGGCTCGGCGGCGGGGTGGTCGGGACGGGCTGGTCGGCGAGGGTGACCGTGACGTCGGCGTCGGGCTTCGCGGTGAAGGGGACGGGGGTGGTGTCGAGCTGGTAGCCGTTGGGGGCCTTGGTCTCGGCGGCCCAGTAGCGGGTGCCGGTCTTGAGGGTGACATCGAGGTCGGCCTCGGCGGTGCCGTTCGTGCCGGTGGTCAGCGTGGTGACGACCTTGCCGGGGATGTGCTTGCCGGTCTTGTCCGTCTCGTCGGCCCGGATGGCGATGACCGCGCCCGCGAGCAGCTTGCCAGTGTTCTTGTCGATCTTCTTCACCGACAGATCGGCCTTCTTGAACGGGTCGATGAGGTCGATCGGGTTGGCCTGAGCCGTGCGTCCGGCGGTGATCGTGATGGTCTGATCGGCAACGAGGTCGTGGATAGGGCTGCCGGAGGACGTTTCGCGCAGGCGGTAGGTGCCGGCCCGGAGCTGGTCGAAGGCGAGGACGCCGTGCTCGTCGGTCTTGCCCGCGGCGACCTTCTTCCCGTCCTTGTCCAGGAGTTCGAAGGCGGCGCCGACCAGGCGGCTGCCCTGAGGGTCCTTCTTGCGGATGGTGACGCCGCCGGTCGGCTCGTCCACGGTGACGGCGGTCGAGTCCTTGACGCTGGTGGTGCCGCCGGCGAGGAGCATGCGCTGGGCGGCGGGGTTCTTCGGGGTGAGGACCTGCAGGTCGGTGGCGGGCAGGCCGTCGGCCTTCGCGGTGACGCTCGCGGTGCCAGCCGTCTGCGCGGTGAACTCCCACCGGGCGGTGCCGCTCGCGCTCGTGGTGACCTTCCCGGAGGCGGTGCCGGAGCCGGACTCGGCCAGCGCGACGGTCACCTTCGGCACGGGGGCGCCCGCGCTCGTGGCGACCTTCACGGCGACGGTGACCTTCGTCCCGGCGGTGGTGGTCTTCACCGACGGGGTGATCGTCAGGGTGTAGGGGCCGGCGAGCCGCTTGGCCTCGGCGATGTAGCCCTGGGCGAGGGTGCGGGCGGTCGGCGAGACGACCGGGTAGGCGAGGCGCTGCTTGCCGCGGGCGCCGTCGAGGGCGTACGTGCCGCCGGCCAGGTACTCGTACACGACCGCGTCAACGGCTGCCGCTCGGGCGTTGTCGCGGGTCTGCCCGTACTTGCCGATCACGTACGCCGCCTGGGCGAGACGCTCCTTCGGCACGGTCTTGCCGGTCACCGACGACGTCCAGGACGTCACCGGCTGCGGGGCGCCGTAGCCGCCGGCGTCGGCCGGACCCTTGCGCTCGGGGTCGGCGCAGTAGGTCTCGGCGTCGCCGTGGACTGCCGGTCCGGGCGGCCCGTAGGCACCGATGTGGGAGGCGTCGGCGTTGCCCTCGGAGTCGGGGATCGTGTAGCCCGGGCCGAGGATCTCGCCGACCGAAGGCGCCGCCAGGGCCGGGGTGGCCAGGACGGTGCCTGCCGTGCAGGCGGCGACCGCGACGGCCAGGTGTACAGATCGGGCGGAGCGAAGACGCATGGGGATGGTGAAGTCCTGTCGGAGTAGGTGTCGGTGGTGAGGGCAGCGGCGAGGCGGAGTTACCGGCTGCGAGCAGCCGGGACGGTGGTCCGGCCGGGCAGGGCCGCAGAGGGTTTCGATCCCGTACGAACCGGCGGAGCGCCGGGGAACCAGAGCTGGACGTAGCGGTCGATCGCCTTGCGGAGGCCGGCGGCACCGATGCCCTGCCAGGGCGGCACGTCGGCGTGGCCCCAGTCGGTGAACGTGGCGTGGCTTCCTTCCCCGGGCCTGGTGCCCAGTCGCTTGTCGCGGGCGGCGAAGGCATGGTGGTCGGCGAAGCTGAGCCACTGGGCATCGATCAACCCGCGTTCCAGGTGCACGACTTCGAGGCGCAGGCCGTCGTAGCGCTGGTGCATGCGGGTGTCGGTGAAGCTGATCCGCAGTCGGAGAGGAAGGTCGGGGGCGGGTCTGGCGTAGTAGGTGTCCCCGACGACGGCCGCCTCCGGATACGGGAGGGTGAGGTGGTCGTCGAAGAACTGCTCGGCGAACAGGGGCAAGCGCGGGGCTCCTGGTGGTCAGCGACGGATAGCGGGGCGGGCGGGCAGTAGCGCCGAGGGGGTGGTGGTGCTCCATCGCGGGACGCTGCCGGTGGGGACCGGCGGGCGGGCGGCGATCCGGGGTCGGATGTCGCGCGGCGTCGGGGCGGGTGCCCGGGGCGGCACGACCGGGGTGAGTGTGGCGTGGGCCGCCAGGCGCGGGTGGAGGGTGTCCTGCCAGCGAGGTAGAGGAGCGGGGTCGGTGAACGCTTTCGCGGTGGCGGCGATCAGGTGGGGTGGTGTCCGGGAGCTGAAGGCGATCCCGGCGCGAGTTCCCCACCCAGCGGGTCCGGCCCACAGCGTGATCGCCTCGTCGGGGTGCCGGTTGACGATGTCGATGCTCGCCCCGGCCTGCCCGTCGGGAGCGGTGACGTGCAGCCATCCGCGGTCCGGGCCGCTGAGTGTCCAGCCGGCGGCAATGAGCGGTGCGACGGCGTGGGACCGGGGTCCGGCGGCGTGGAGGAAGCGGTCGCTGTCCTCCGCCCAGTCGTGCGCGAGCGCGGTGGTCAGGGCGCCGACGAGTTCGGCGGGCGTGTTCTGGTTGGCGATGGCCGTCCACTGCGGTGAGGACATCGCGTCGGGTGCGGCGCTGATGGTCCACAGGTCGTAGTCGTCTCCGGCCCAGCCGGTCCGGATGCGGTGGTCCGGGCTGGTGACGACGAGCTGGTGGGGGCCATCGTCGAGGTGGTGGTGGGGCCAGTGGGTGACGGGCGCGAAGCCGGCGTCGCCGTGGCCGGAGGATCCGGCCAGGTATCGGGGGGTGACGTAGACGTCGCCGTCCACGGGCTGGGGCGCGGGCAGGGGTGGCTCCGGGGTGTGCGAGGAGGGGCTGGGTCAGCGCATGGCGGACGTGGCTGGGGCTGGACGCGGGGCGGGCGGGGGCGGCGCCGTGTCCGGTGTCCGCGTCGGCACGGCGGCGGCGCGGGCCTCGGTGACGAGCCGGCGTTTGAGGCTGACGCGTTCGCCGGGAGGAAGTTCGATCAGGCCGTCGCCGGTGATGTGCGGGAGCAGGCCGGTGACGATGCGGGAGACGGCGGCCGGCTGCTGGTTGACGAGGCGGTCGATGGCCGCCTCGACGGCCCGGCGGCGCAGCTGGTGTTCCGGGGACGAGCGGCGGCGTTCGGTGACGGTGACGGCGTACTGGCGGAGGAGGTGCTTGTGCTCGGCCTGGCGCTGCCAGACGGCGGTGAGGAAGCGGCGCCCGTTGAAGACCTTGTACGCGTCGGTCTCCGGCAGATCGTAGACATCTGCGGGCAGTGAGCCGAGGGCCGAGGAGCTGGAAGCGCGGGCCACGGGGATGGTCAGCTCGGCGAGTTCGTCCAGGGCCTGGGCCCAGCGCCGTTGGAGGAGCGGGTGGCGCAGGGCCGTGGTGCGGGCGTTCTGGGCCCGGACGTCGTCGGCGACCAGCCCGCAGAAGGCGACCGCGCCCTTGGCGAGCAGCTCGTCCACCTGCGGGGTACGCGGCTCGGTGAGGAGACCGTCGTCCCATCCTTCCTCGACCGTGCCGAAGACGTCGGCAGCGGCAGGGCGGAGGGGGAATCCGGCCTCGGCGAACGTCCTGGTGAGCAGCCGGTTGAAGTGGTCGGGAAGGGCGTCCACGAGCCAGTTTCGGGCCATGGCGATCATGTCGGTGGAGGGCGGCGCGGCTTTGGCTTCCCGCTGTCGTCCCTCCTCGCGCCGTACGGCGGTGGTCTTCCGGGTGACCTCGTGCAGGACGGTGCGGACGCGTCGCAGGAGGCGGGTGGTCCGGGCTGCGCGGGCGTCGCCGTGGTAGGTCATCCGCTCGGCGGCGACCTGGAGGTCGCCCTCGGCGAAGGTGAGGGCGTCGTGCAGCTGGAGGAGGCGTCCGCTGGTGTGGAGGGCCTCGTGCTGTTCGGGGCGGAGCCATCCGTCGGCGTCGGCGATCGCGGCCGTGACCAGCTGGTCGAACCGCTCCTCTATATAGAGGTCGAAGGCGTGGTCGTCGAGGGAGGCGACCTCGTGCAGGCGCAGACGCTGCTCGTGCCGGGTGTCGTCGGTCGGCTGGGTCATGGCGGGGCGGTTCCTTGTACGGGTAGGTGTCACGCGGTCGCGGGACGCCGGGCGGCGGGGTGGCTGCGGAGCTTGGCGAAGGACACGCCGAGTCCGAGGGCCTGCAGGACGGCGCAGACGGTGATGGCGTGGCCCAGCAGGTCGGGCGGGGTGAGGGCGACCAGGGCTCCGGCTATCGGGAAGGGCGCCAGGAGCAGCAGGATGATCAGGGAGAGGGTGGCGCCGAAGACCTCGGCGGGGACCAGGCGGGCGCGCAGGGTGCGCAGGACGACGGTCATGCCTGCCTCGCCGGCCATGAGGAGGGCCACGAGGACCAGGAAGACGGTGTAGGTGTGGGCGGCGGCGAGGGCGAGGCAGGTGGCGGAGGCGAGGGCGGCGGCTGCGGCGCCGACCGGCCACAAGCCGAGGCGGTCGATGGCGAGGCGGGCGAGGGCGACCATGGCCAGGGAGGCGACGGCGGCGGCGGACCAGACCAGTCCGACCTGGCTGCTGGTGCCGCCGAGCTGCTGGATGACCAGGACGGGGCCGGCGGCCTGGACCAGGCCGATCGCGCAGTTGGAGAGGAGCAGGCCGACGCACAGCCACCCCAGGGCGGGCAGCGACCGGAGCGTCTTCCAGCCGGTCTTGATGCCCTGGACGACCGGGGCGGGTGCCTTCTGCGGCCAGATGGGGCGCTGGCGCGGGGCGAGCGCGGCGCCGAGCAGGGAGCAGGCGGCGATCGTGAGGAGCATGCCGGTCGCGCCGACGTACTGCAGCAGGACGCCGGCCAGGGCCGGACCGGCGAGCGTGGCGCACTGATCGATGCCGAGCAGGACGGCCTGGACCCGGTGGGCGTGGTCGCCCGCGTCCCGGCTCGCGGCGCCGCCGGCGGTCTCGGCCGCGATGTACGCGAACTCGCTGAGGACGCCCGTCGCGGCGGCGAGCACCATGACGGTGACGACGGCGCCCAGGCCATCGCCCATCGCAGGCAGGGTGCCGGCGACGGCCAGGACGACCACGGCCCGCAGCACCGAGGCGGTGCGCAGCACCCGCGTGCTGCCGACCCTGTCGACTGCGGCACCCGCGAGCGCGAAGGCCGAGAGCCTGGGGAGCCATTCGAGGACGAACGCCAGGCCGGTGAGGGCGGCGGAGTCGGTGACGGCAAGGACGAGCAGGGGGATGCCGTAGGTGCTCATCGCGAACGCGCCGGCGTCCGCGGTACGGGGGACGTAGACACCGCGCACGGGGCCGAAGGCCGGAATACGGGCGTGACGGCCGGCGGGTGGCCGGGATGTGGAGTGCGTGCGGGGCATCGAACGTTTCCAGTGGAAGGTACGTAGGTTCAGCGGCCGTTGGGGCGGCGAGCCGGGGCGCGGCTCACGGCCGGTGCGGGCGCGGCGGTGGCCTGGGAGAGGGCCTTGAAGGCGGTGCACAGGCCGGTCAGGTGGCGTACGGCGTCGCCGCGGCGGGCGAGGAGCATGTCGACCTGCGGGCCGGTGAGCTGCAGGACACCGTCGGTGGAACGGTGGCGGTACTGGTCGCGGCCGTCGGCGACGCGGCTGAGTTGGTCGATGGCGTACTCGGTCTGCCGCTGGAGTTGCTCGGCGATGCCGTTGAGCACGTCGGCCTCTTCGCGGATGAGGCGGCCGAGGAGGGCTGCCGCATGACTGCCGACGGGATCCCGGGCGGGCATCCCGCCGAGCAGAGAGCGGACGGTTGCTTCGCCGAGCCGGGGCGCCGGCCGAGGTGTCCGGGTCACCGGCAGGGGCCGGTCGTCGGGGAGGAGAACAGGTCGGCCGGACGCCAGGTCTTCGCCGGGGCAGGAGCAGGCGGCTGGGCGACGGGCAGGGCAGGGCGTGTGCTCTGACGGGCCTGGTGGGCGGCCCACTGCCCCGTGCGCGCGGCGGCCGGAAGGCGGGAGGCGCCCCACAGCGGGTGACTGTCGGCGTCCCTGTGGGGCCGGCCGCTCGCCCAGGCGGATGCCGCCCGGTAGACGGGGGCCAGGGCGTGGGCGGCGTCGGTGAGGCGCAGCTCCATTCCCTCGTCCTCGGCGCCGGTGGGCCAGACGGGCTGGCGGGCAGAGACCAAGCGGTCGTCTATGAGCCGGTGCACGGGCGGGTACACGGCACTGGGGCTGTAGCCGGGGAGCAGCGTCTTGCGCAGGGACACGATGCTGGACGGCCCGCGTTCCTTGAGAGCCCACAGAAGGGGGGTGGCGTGCCGGTAGGAGATCAGGGCAAGGGCGTCCTCGGCGTTCTGGGCGGCCGGGATCCGCTCGGGCAGCTGCATCACCTGCGGCTTGCCCTCCATGACGATCGTCGTGTCGACGAGCTGCTTGTCGAGGTGCTGATCGCCGTACTCCGCCAGGGCGTGAAGCGTCGGAAGAAGCGCACGGCCGCGGTCGGTGAGGCTGTAGGTGACGTGCCGGTGGGTCACCTCGGTGCGCTCCAGCAGCCCGGTCTCGCACAGGGCGCGAACGCGCGGGGTGATCTGACTGGCAATGAGCCAGGGGAGGCGGGACTGGATCTCGGTGTAGCGCAGGCCCTTCGGCTCGGAGGCGAGGGTCATGAGCATCCAGACGCTCCAGCGCGGCGCAATCATCTCCAGCGTCTCGGCGACGCGACGCAGGTCGGGGGAAAGGGCTCGGGCAGCGGCCACAACGGACTCCAGCGGAAGAAGAGGAACAGGGGTGGGAAGCGGGTCACCGCACGCGGGCGGCAGGGGGGATCAGGGCCGGCGGCAGGTCGACGGCGGTCTCGGGGAGGGCCGGTGGGGTGGCCTGCGCGGGTTCGGATACGCGGTGGAGGCTCTGCAGGACGTCGCCGAGGACCTTGTTGTGTGCGTCTCGGGCGGTGACGGCGTGGGCCAGGCGGCGGGCGGCGTCGAGGATGTGCCCGGCGTCCGCGGCCTCGAAGGTGCGCCCCGCGGCGGTCAGGCGATGCAGCTGCTCGGCGTAGAAGACGACGCCGTGGTCGGCGTGCCGCAGGGCGTCGAAGGCGTTGAGCAGGGCGTAGCGCATGGTGCCCGGTTCGGCCCCGGCGGCGAGTTCGGTGACCGGCCGGCCGTAGAGGGATTCGATCCGGTCCCCCGCCGCCCGGGAGGCGGCGTACGGATCGGGCACTCAGCGTCCCCGCGCTGTCGGCCGGACCTGTGCCGAGGAGGCGGGCTGCGCGGGAGGCAGACTGCTGGTCAGGGGAGTGGAGCGTGTGGTGGGCGGCGGCATCGTGGTCAGGAGGGCATCCAACGTTCGGATGTATCCGCGCCGGCCGTCGAGCGCGGCGTCGAGCCAGTACACGTCGGTCTGGAGGATTTCCGCGGACAGCCGGTCCAAGTCGCCGGTGGGGGCCATGTTCTCGTGCACACGGTCGCGGACGCGGACGACCTGTTCCTCGGCCAGGGCAAGCATGGCGCGCGCCTCCAGGGCCCGGGTGAGAGCTGGTGAGGCTCCCGGCCGAGCGGCCTGTACGTACAGGTCGGCGAGCGGCGCACCGAACGCGTGCTCCAGTGCCTCGTCACGGCTGCTCTTCTTGTTGGCGACGCTCATCGTGCGATTCCGATCTGTGCGGGCCGGGCCGGGGCGGCGACAGGGAGCGTGGTGGTCAGCCGGGGCGCCGGACTGGTTCGCGCGCGCTGTGGTCCGGCCGGGACCTCCACCAGCGCGCGGACCCACTGGGCGTACAGGTCCCGCGCTTCGACCGCCCGGTTCACCTGGTGGGCCAGGTTCATCGCCGGGTCGTCCAGGACCTCGTCCGTGCCCGTCTCCAGGGCGGCGACGAGTATGTCCTCGGCCTCCTCCAGCGCCGACTGCGCCTGGGCGAGCAGACCGTAGGCGTGGACGACGCTGGTGAGGCCGGCCGTGGCGGACGGCTGGTCCGCGGACCGGATCAGTTCGTCGAGCGGCGTCCCGAATCGGGCTTCGATGCGACCGGCCAGCACGGCGACGATCTCGCCGTCGAGGAAGTCGGGGGTCTCGGACACGGGTGGTGCTCCAGAAGAGGATGAAGGGCGGGGAAGGTCAGGGGCGGGCGCGGTCGTCGCGGCGGTTGTGTCCGGCGGCGGCCGGGCCGGGGGCACTTGCGGCTGCGATGTGACGTCCTCCGCCGGACGGGGCCGTCCGGCCGGCCGCCCGCGGCGGATGAGACCGGAACGCGAGGGGGCGGCTCGGCAGGACGGTGGCTTCGATGGAAGCGGGTGAGTAGCACACGGCGGAGGCTCCGGACCAGGGGGAACAGGGAAATGCAGCCCTGCGAGAGGGCCGCTGTAGTAGGCAAGGGTCCGGAGAATCCCCGGTTTCGGAAACCGGGGATCCGCCGCTATATTGCGCACTTTTGATGCTGGCCGAATCTGTCCGAGAGCGGCGGCCTCGGTGGCGTAGGACCGGCCGGGTCAGCGTCCTGGTGGCCTGGCCGCTGTCGGTGCCGGGGGGCCGGGCGCGACCGTCGGCGCGGTGCGCAGGACGGTGGGGGCGGGCGGCTTGAGCGGTGGGGCGTCTCCGTCGCTCCAGGCTTCCCACCACTGGATGGCCTGGTCGTAGGTGGCGAAGCCGCCCTCGCGCAGGGTGTGTGTGCCGGCGCTCATGTCGACGCACTCCCGCAGGATCCTGAACTCCGGTCCGGCCTCCGGGTCGAGAGAGCGCAGCATCACCGCGGTCTCGGGTGCGTCGCGCTCGTCGTCGGTGTAGCTGGCGAGCAGGGCGAAGTGGTCGCCGTCGCGGCGGATGCGGGTTTCCAGGGCGTGCGTGACGGGGTCGGCCGGCCGGTAGCGGTCGGGGCCGACCACGGCAGCCGGGCAGCCTCGCGCGATCAGCCACGATTCGGCCATCGCGATCAGCGGGAACTCTGTGCTGTCGATCGTGAAGGTACGGGCTTTCAGGTCCCGGGCGACGTGTACCGCTCTGAGCTGAGGTGCCCCGGGGATACCCCAGGTAGCGCCCTCGTCGTACAGAACGAAGTAGGCATCGGTCCACGTGCGGTGCTCACCGAGGACCTTGTACGACGAGCTCTCCACGGCATCGAGGAGGTCCTCGTGGCAGGGGGCAGCGGGCTCGAAGCCGTCGAGGTCGTAGTCGGGGTTGTCGTCGGTCACGTACGGATGGGGCTTTCGATCGCAGGGAGGGGGGCCGCGCCGTCGTGTCCCCACTGCGGGAGCGGGGACACGACACGGCGCGACGGATCACGCGGATGCCGGACGCGGGCGGCCGGGAGATCCGGCGGCACGCGGCTGAGGATTAGTCGAGGCACATGCGGACGTCGCGGTAGACGTAGGTGCCGGAGACCCAGCCCTTCACGCCGGTGGTGAGGTCGGTGATGTAGTGCCAGCCGCTCCGGGAGGAGTGGACGGTGAAGCCGTGGCCCTTGTAGAGGACGCCCACGGCGGTGGAGCTGGTCGTGGGGCTCTTGCGGATCTTGACGGCGCTGGTGCCGATGGTCCACGGGCCAGGGAGGTCGCAGGCGCGTACGAGGGGGGCGGTCGCAGGTGCTGCGGTGGTCGCGGCGGTGGCGACGGAGGCTGCGGCCGGGACGGCGACGGCGGCGAGGGCGACGGCGGTGAGGGCGGCGCGGGTGAAACGCACGGAGGGATCTCCTTGGGGGATCTGGGGATGGGGAGGGCGGGGGCAGGCTGTCCGCCTGTGGCGAGGCTGGGGCCTCGGGGCCGTCCGCCGTTGGCCGGCGGACGGTGATTCAGCGGCTGTGTGCCGGGGCGGGCCAGGCGCCGGCAGGGCGGGCGGGCGCGGCAGGCTTCGGCTGTGCGCGGTGGCGGGAGCCGATGAGGGTGGAGCGGCCGGCGTCGGTGAGGGTGACGGGCTGGCCGACGACCAGGTCGCGGGACGTGTCCCTCGCGACAAGGCCGTGGTGTTCGAGGCGCTGGAAGGCCATGTAGTCCACGAGGCGACCCTGGGTCGTCCGTACGGAGACCCGGTGGGTGTGCAGGTGCTCGCGGATGGTTCCGCCGGCGGCGAGCGAGAGCAGGGCGGCCAGGTCGTGCGCGGCGAGTTCGGCGCTGATCGGGGGCGTAGGCGGAGCGGAGGCCCGAACCGTCTCCAGGGCAGCGGCGGCGCGCAGTTGCTTCTCGTCCCGGTCGGCAACGGCCTGGGCGAGATCCCGCAGGGTCCGGCTCATCCGGTCGAGCAGGGCGGCGTCGACGAGGTGCGTGCCGGAGGAGAGCTGCATCAGCACGTTGCGGTGGTAGGCGACCGCGGTCTCGGCAGTCCCGAGGTCGCGGTGCGCGGTCGCCAGGGCGGCGCGGTCCTCCGAGAGCAGCCCGGCGTGGTGATCGTGATGCAGGCTGGCCAGGTCTCCTACGGCTTGCTCGATCGGTCCGTCCAGAGCTGTCGGCGCCGCCTGGGGCGCAGCGGTCACCGGGCCTCCCAGAAGCCCGCGCAGTCCGGGCAGAGGGCAGCGAGGAGGGCCGTGCGCCGGTACGACTTGCGGCGTCGGCCGTCGGGGAGGGTGATGTCGCGGCTGGAGACCTCGTACGGGCGCAGCAGCGCGGCCAGCCTGGTCTGTGTGAGGGACGCGTACGGCCAGCGTCCCTCGGCCACGCCCGGCAGGGTTCGGAGGCCGTCGACGAGGTCGGCGGAGGCCAGGGCGTCCGGGGAGCCGTACGCGGAGAAGACGGCCAGGCAGGCAGCCGCGATGCACTCTCCGCCGAGAGGGCGACGGGGGAAGCAGCACGGGTCCATCGGAGGAGCAGCCTGGTCCCGTTCGGCCTCGGCCGGCGCAGCCGGGACCGAGCAAGAGTGGTCGCCCAGCAGCCGGTTCACCTCCCGCCTCGCGGCAATCAGGTCCGTGAGGACGGCCACGGTGGCCGCAAACTCCCCGCCGCCCTGAGGGTCGGGGACCGTCTTCGGGCCGTCGATGATGTCGCGCAGCTCGTCTTCGAGGTGGTCCTGGCGGGTCTTCGCGTCCAGGAGGGCCTGGTGGTGCGGGTTCGGCGCGGGTGCGGGAACGCGGGCGAGTTCGTCGTCCAGGAACGCGTCGAGGAAGCGGAGGATCGGGCTGCGGGTGGTCAACGCTGAGGTCCTTTGGGATCGGTGGGGGTCGTGGGCGAGGTGAAAAGGTCCGCCGGCCGCCACGGCGGCGCCGGCGAAGTAGTCGCGGCGGACCTGGTCGCGGGCTGAGGAGCGTTGCTCTGCAGCTGGGGCGGGATGGTGCGGGCCGCGTGGACACGAGGCCCGGCTGGTGGGCGCGGCCGGTTCACGCGGGCGCGGACGACGTCGTACACCTCGTGCCGGGCGCGGGGCCGGACGGCGACGATGTGCGCCTCGACCGTGTGCTGGGAGTCGGGCGGGGCGTTCTGCAGGCGGTAGACGATCCGCCACTCGGAGCCGGCGCCGAGGTAGAGCTTGCGGTACTCGCGCAGCTCGTAGGCGAGTTCAGGGCCGGTGATCCGGGCCCGGACCACGCCGTCGATCAGGTCGAGTGCCCGGTCCCGGATGTCTTGCGGCAGGACATGAAGGTCCCTGAGGGCCCCCGGGTTGAACGACAGCCCGTAGGCGGCCGGGCGGGGTTCGGTCGTCATGACGCGGAACCGGCTTCGGTCGAGGGCGCGTCACCGTTCTCCTGCCGCGATCGGGCGTCGCGGGCGAGGGTCCTGGTCGACGGTCCGGGACCGCGAAGGAGACGGTGCTCGGGGCGTTCCGGGTCCGTCTGGCAGGCGCTGAGCGGGCCGCCGGGCGAGCGGACGTGGGCCATGGCGTGGGTGAGGAAGTCGCGGTGCCAGATGAACATCCCGGATGCGCCGGCGTCCGGCTCCTTGTGCTGCTGGTAGGCCATCCACAGGGCGTGCAGCCACGCCACGACGTCGAGATGCTCCTGCCACTCGGGACACCAGGGCGCGGCGGTGGTGATCTCGGCGCCGTAGACGTCCATCAGGACGTCGTCGACCCAGTCCGTCAGGGAGGCCAGTTCGTCCTCGAACTCGTTGCCTTCCAGCTCCAGGATGGGCTTGGGCTCCGGTGGCGGGGTGAAGGCCGGCATGCCGGGGAAGCCGGCGAACGGCATGCCGGCGGACCGCGGGTCGGTCGGCGGGGTGGCTGCGAGCCGGTCGATGACCCGCGCCTGCTCGGCCGAGCGGTCGAGGAGTTTCCGGACGGACACCTCGATCGATTCGAGGTCCGGCTCCGGAACACGGACGGGCTCCAATTCCCCGCCGTCGGGGGTCTCGGTGAATTCGGACACGAAAAGGATCTCCTTGCAGCCGGAGCCGGTACTCAGTGGATCCGATGGTCCGGAGAATCCCCGGTTTCGGAAACCGGGGATCGGCCGCTATATTGCGCCCTTCCGCTCAGGCCCCGAGGACGAAGTCCTCCTGGGACGCGGTCTCCCGCAGGGTCTGCGACAGGCGCTCGGTGGCGACGGCCGCGTACTCCTCGGTCTTCTCGATGCCGATGAACTGCCGCCCTTCGAGCAGGGCGGCCACGCCGGTGGAGCCGGATCCGGCGCAGAAGTCCAGGACGGTGCCGCCCGGCGGGCAGATCTTGACGAGCTCGCGCATCACCGAGACGGGCTTCTGGGTGATGTGCTTGCGGTCCTTGCCCGAGGGCTGCGAGGCGCTGTACAGGCCGGGCAGGTAGACCGGGTTCGCGGAGGCGTTGACCCGGCCCTTCGCTCCCCAGACGATGAACTCGCAGTCCTGCCGGAACTTGCCCTTCTGGGGCCTGGCCTGCGGCTTGTGCCAGGTCAGGATGCCCAGCCACAGCCAGCCGGCGGCCTGGAGGGCGTCGGTGGTCGCCGGGAGCTGGCGCCAGTCGGTGAACAGGAGCGCGGTTCCGCCGGTCTTCGTGGCCCGGTGCGCCTCGGTCATGATCTGCGTCAGCCAGAGCGTGTAGCTCCTCTGGTCCATGTTCTCGCCCGTGAAGTCCGGCAGGGCGTGCTTGGCGTCGGCGGAGACGTACTTCTGCCGGGCTGAGCGGCTGGTGCGTTCCTGCGCGGTCCGGCCACCCGAGTTGTACGGGGGGTCGGTGATGACGGAGTCGGCACAGCTGTCGGGCAGGTTCGCCAGGACGCTCAGCGCGTCACCGTGGTGCAGGGAAAAAGACATGAGGATGCCCCAATTCGGAGGAGGAAACAGGAGGAGCCCCTGAGAGCGCGCCAATGCAACGGAGGCCAAGCTCCGTCGGGCGCAAAGGGGGGAGGCCGAAACAGTAAGGCACGATCCCCGGTTGAGAAGCATCACCGCCGAAACGCCAAGAAAAGCGTTCCGATTCCGGCCGGCGATTTCGGTGACCGGGGATCCGGGTTTACTGTCTTGTCATTGCCCGGCGGACACCGCCGATGGCACCCCTCCCACTCCTGCCCAGGAGGTCCTTGTGTTCCGTCCGTGACCCCGCACGCGCTCCGCGCCGCCCCGAACCCCTTCCCTCCCAGCACCACCGACCCCGACACGGAGGCCACTGATGTACCGCCCCTGCTGACGCCGCCCACACGTTCCTCGTCTTCCCCGCTTCACGGAGGTCCCTCTGATGTTCCGCCCGTAACCCCCTTGCCTGACGGGGTGCGTGAGCCAACACGCACCCCGCCCAGCCCCCTCGCAACACCGCTCCGGCCGCACGGCCCTTCCTCTCGACACCGTGCGGCCGGAGCCCACCTCGAAGGACTCGCCATGTCCCAGTCCCGTCCCTCCCCGTCCCCAGGCCACCGCTTCGCTGCCCGCCGCCCGGAGGCCGCTCGCGAGTGAAGGGCATCGCCGCCGCGATCGGCGCGCTCTGCCTCCCGCCTCTTCTCCTCGCCGGAACGGCCGTGGTCGCCGCCGCCGGCGGGTCCTCGGCCGTGACAGTGCCGTCCTGCACTACCGCCCCGGTCGACGCCGCCGCTGTGCAGCAGCAGGTCGCCGCCGTCCTCGGTGGTTCCGGCGCCAAGGGTTCGCGTATCGAGGGCCTCGAACTGCCCGACGAGCAGATCCCGCACGCCCACACCATCGTCGCCACCGGCATCGATCTCGGCGTCCCCGAACGCGGCCAGGTCGTCGCGCTGGCCACCGCGATCCAGGAGTCCCGCCTGCGCAATCTCGCCTACGGCGACCGCGATTCGCTCGGCCTGTTCCAGCAGCGCCCGAGCCAGGGCTGGGGAACTCCCGCTCAGATCCGCGACCCCGCCTACGCCAGCAGGAAGTTCTACGAGGGCCTGCTGAAGGTCTCCGGCTGGCAGCAGATGACGGTCACCCAGGCCGCGCAGGCAGTACAGCGCTCCGGTTTCCCGGACGCCTACGCCCAGTGGGAACCCCTCGCCCGCGCCCTGCAGCAGGCCCTGGTGACCGCACTCCACGCGCCCGACGGTTCCGCAGACGAAGCACCGGCCCAACAGCCGGCCGACTCGTGCGAGCCGCAGAGCGGCGGTCCCGCCACCGGCCCGATCCCCGAGGGCACGGTCCCGAAGGGATACACGATCCCCGCGGACGCCGACCCTCGCGCGAAGACCGCCCTCGACTGGGCCATGCACCAGCTCGGTACGCCCTATCAGTGGGGCGGGTCCTGCAAGGACCCGCACGGCCAGGACCCGCTCAAGCGCTGCGACTGCAGCTCCCTGACCCAGCAGTCGTACAAGGAAGCCGGCATCACTCTCACCCGGGTCTCCCAGACCCAGGCACACGAAGGCCGACCCGTCCCCCTCACCCAACTCCGCCCGGGAGATCTCGTGTTCAGCCGGGGGACCACGGCCGCCCCTGAGCACGTCGGCCTGTACGCGGGCCACGGGCTCGTCATCGAGGCGCCGCGCACCGGCCGCAACATCCGGTTCAGCACGCTCGCCGACTACGCCGCCCACAGCGCGCGCCGGGTCCTCTGACACCGGCCCCGCCCGGCCCGCCCTTCCGAGGCGCCGGGCGGGCCGGGCCAACTTCGCGCCGCCGAGCGCTTCTCCCCTCCCCTTCCCCTCTTCTCCCGTTCCCCGGCACGGGCCGCTGAGCCCTGCCCGCACAAGGAGCGCACCACCATCTCCCCCGCCACCCTCACCGCCCTCCCGTACGACCATCTCCTGCTCGCCTTCGATCCCGGCGTTTCCCCGAAGGGCGGCGGCCTGCCTGGCCTCGAAGTCCTGCGCACCGTCGTGAACAGCATCAATCTGTTCGGCATCGTGGCCGTGGTCGGCGCTCTCGCCGTCAGCCTCGGCGTATGGGCCTGGGGCCACCACACCGGCGGCCACCAGGCCGAGGCCAACGGCAAGAAGGGCGCCGTGGTTGCCGCCGGCGCCGCCCTCGGGCTCGGCGCCGCCAACGGAATCGTGGCGTTCTTCTCCGCCCTCGGATCCCAGGTCCAGTGATGGGGAAACGTTCCCTCTCCCCCAGGGCCGACTGGCGGCCATCGCGCCGAGTCGTCCTCGCCGCCGGCGCACTGATCACGCTGCTGCTCGTGGCCGGTGCGGTCGCCTGGTGGACCGGCAGCAGCAAGACGGTCGACGCCGCGCCGCACGCCACCGCCTCACCCACCGCCGGCGCCACCGATGTGGCTCCTTCCCCGGCCGGCGAATCGGCGGCGCCGGTAGCCGGGCCGCTGCCGGTCTCCGACCCGCTCGCCTTCGCCCGGGCGGCGGCGACGATGCTGTGGTCCTTCGATGCCCGAACCACCAGCCACGCTGAGCAGCTCGCCGGGATGAAGTCCTGGATGACGTCCGAATCCGCGTACGCGGACTGGGACTCCGTGCAGGCCCAGATCCCCGACCCGGTCCTGTGGTCGCGGCTGAAGGACAACGGCCAGCACGCCACCGCCACCGTCTCCGAGGCGCACTTCCCCAGTGCCTTCAAGCAGGCCATCGCCGACGATCCCGCCGCGATCACCGAGGCGTACATCTACGCCGTCACCGTGCGCGGCAAGACCCAGCTGGCCTGGACCGGAGGCGGGTCGGGCGCCGAGGACCGCCAGATCACCCTGGCCGTCCAGTGCCGGCCCGGCGCGGACTGCCGCCTGGTCGCCGTCGCCCCGCGCGTTGCCCCATAGCCCTCTTCCCGCTTCTCCTGACCCGAAAGGACGCCCGACGTGGGCTTCTGTGACCTGCCCGTCGCCGGCTCGATCTGCGACATCGGCGACGCGATCGAGTTTGCCTCCGACCCCGTCGGCGCGATCGGGAACTGGATGGTGCAGAGCGCTGGTGACCTCGCCGCCGCGGCGGCCGACCTGGCTGCCAAGGCCATCGACCGCACCACCGCCATCGACCTCGGCGCGAGCTGGTTCCGCGACCACTACTCGACGATCCTGCCCATCGGCCTCGTCCTGCTCGTCGCCACGTTCTGCGCCCAGCTCGTAAAAGCTGCGATCACGCGAGACGGCCAAGCCCTCGTCCAGGCGCTCACCGGAACAGCAAGCGGCGTTCTGTTCGCCTGCTGCGCGATCACCTTCACCACCGTGGCCATCGAAGTCGTCGACGCGCTGTCCGCCGGCTTGTTCGCGGCGGCCGGCACGGACATCGCCTCCGCCGTACGCCGGATCGTCAAGGTCTCGCAGATCGGTGCCGTCGCGGGACTGGGCTGGCTGGTCGCGGTCATCGCCGCGCTCGCCTCGGCCATGGGAGCGTTCCTGTTCTGGTGCGTGATGATGGTCCGGAAGGTCGGCATCCTGATCATGGTCACCCTCGCGGTCTTCGCGGGAGCGGGCGGCGGCTGGGAGGTCGCCCGCCGGTGGCGCCGCGGCTGGATCGAGGCCACCGCCACCCTCGTCGTCTCCAAACTGTTGATGACGATCATCTTCGTCCTCGGCATCTCCGCGCTCGGCGAAGCCGACAGCAAGGACGGCCTCGCCGCCCTGGCGGACGTCGCGGCAGGCATGGTGATCATGCTGCTCGTGCTGCTGTGCCCGTACATGGTCTTCAAGTTCGTCCACTGGGCGTCCGAGGGCACAGACGGCGAATCCATCCACCGCGCCGGTGGCGCGGGAGCTTCGGTGGCCCGCCAGCACGCCGAGAACGCCGGCCGTAAGGCGGCAGCGGCAGCGGCGACCGCCGGCACGGGCGGCGCCGCCGCCGGAGCCGGCGCCGCAGGAGGCGCCCAGGCCGGCGGCGGTGGCTTCCCCGGTGACATCGCCGCCAACCCCGCGACCAGCACCGGCATGCAGAGTGAAGGCTCCAAGGGCGACTCCGAGAGCCGTCTGCAGGACCTCCTCCAGCAGACGATCTCGCCTCAGTCCCGGGGCGGCGGCGCGACCGACGGGCAGGAGGGCGCCCCTCCGAGCTGGAGCGGGAACTGGGCCGGCGGCGAGGCGGCCCCCGCGGGGCAGCAGAGCGGTGGGCTCGGCAACAGCTCGGCTGCGGTGCCGCCCGCTCACGGAGCCGCGAGCAGCGACTCCGCCCCCACCGGCCCGCCGACCGGCCTGTAGCCGCCCCTCCCGTACACCCGCCGCCGGGAGCAGGGACCCGTCCTGCCTCTCCCCGCCCCGGCTCCTCCCTCCCGGAAGCGATCGTGTCCTCCGTTCTCACCGTCAAATTCCCTACCCGGTCACGCCGCGGCATCCTGCTCGGCCTGACCCTCCCCCAGCTGGTCCTGGTCTCCTCCACCCTCGCCGTGCTGCTGGCCACCGTGGTGACCGCGGGCCTGTTCGGCGCCATCCTTCTGACGCCGCTGTGGCTCACCACCGCCGTGCTGGTCGGGGTACGGCGAGACGGCCGCTCCCTGATCGACTGGGCGCCGCTGGTCGCCCGCTTCGCCCACCGACGGCGCACCGGCCAGACCCTGTGGCGTACCCGCCCCGTCTCCCGGCCCCAGGTCGAAGGACTGCTGCACCTTCCCGGCACCGCCGCCGCACTGCGCGTCGCCACCGCCGAGTCGGGAGCCGCCGCCGTCCACGACCCCCACGGCCAGACCCTGACCGCCGTCGCCCGCGTCAGCTCCCGCGCCTTCGCCCTGCTCGACCCGGCCACCCAGAACTCCAATGTCGCCGCGTGGGGCCGGGCGCTCGCCGGCATCGCCCGCACCGGACGCGTCGCAACCGTGCAGGTCCTGGAGCGGACCGTGCCGAACTCCGGCGACAGCCTCGCCCGCCACTGGGCCGAGCACGGCAACCCCCAGACCCCGGTCGCCGGCCAGATCTACACCGAACTGCTCGCCTCCGCCGGACCGGCCGCCGCCCCCCACGAGGCGTACCTGGCCATCGCCCTGGACCTGAAGGCCGCCAAGCGCCTGATCAGCCAGGCCGGCGGCGGTCTCGCCGGTGCCTTCACCGTCATGGAGCAGACCACGTCCTCGGTCGCGCAGGCCGCCCGCAACGCGGGCCTGACCGTCTCGGGGTGGCTGGGGGCCCGGGAGATCGCCGCCGTGCTGCGCACCGCGTACGACCCGGCGGCCACTGCGAACCTGCAGCGGTGGTCCGAGACCGGCCAGGCCGAGGCCGACCCCGCCGCCGCGGGACCGGTCGCCCAGGTCGAGGAGACCGACCGTCTGGTCACCGACAGCGCCCGGCACGCCACCTTCTGGATCGAGAACTGGCCGAGGACCGAAACGAACGCAGGCTTCCTGCACAGCCTCATGTTCAGCGCCGGCGTCAGGCGCACCCTCTCTCTTATCTACGCGCCCCAGGGCATCGACTCCGCCCTGCGGGACGTCCAGCGGCGCAAGGCCGCGATCATCGCGGACGCCTCCGAGCGCCAGCGCCGCGGACAGGTCGACTCCGAGGCCGACAGCGTCGAGTACGCCGACGTGAAGACCCGCGAGAAGCAGCTCATCTCCGGCCACGCCGACGTCGCCCTCACCGGGCTCCTCACCGTCTCCGCCGACACCGACCAGGACCTCGACGCCGCCTGCACCCAGATCGAGACGGCCGCCGCCGACGCCCAGGTCGACCTGCGGCGCCTGATCTACCAGCAGGCCGACGCCTTCACCACCGCGGCCCTCCCGCTCGCCCGCAGCACCCTGTAGCCCGCCCGCCGCCCGACGGCGTCCTCCTCCCCCGCGAGAAGCCCATGTCCCCTGATGCCCGCCGCGACGCCTTCGATGGTGACGCGTACCCCTACCTACGGGCCGCCACCGCCGGCCTGCGCCACCACACCCGCGCCCAGAGCGCCATCGACGAACCTACGGCCAGCAACCGGGTTCACCTCGACGCGCTTCACGCTCACCTCACCGCCCTGCACCGCCTCATGGACCAGGCCGCCGACCAGACCCGGCCGGAACGTCCGGCAGCCGGCCGCCACCTGGCCACGGCCCACGCCCGCCTGTGGCAGGCCGCCGACTCCGTCCACGCGGCCTTCCACCTCGTCCCCGCAGCCACGGACGACGAGAAGTGCCAGCCCGACCGTCTTCCCGAGGGGCCGCCGTTCCTTACCATCTGCCAGCGGCACCTCGCCGCCGTCCACGCGATCCGGCGCAAGACCACCGCCGCCGACCTCGCGTCCTGAACTCCTCCCCACCGGAAGCGATCCGTGTCCCACCGCCGCGCCAGCGCCACCCCCCTGTTCACCCCGCACGGCATCGACCGGGCCCAGCGCCGGGCTCTGCGCAAGCAGACCGCCCGCGCCGAAGCCCGGGCCCGCACCGCCGCCGGCACCGGACCCGACCAGCAGTCCGACGAAGCGGCCTTCCCCGCGCCGCTCTACCCGCCCACCGGACGTCCCGGTCCCGCCTCCGCCCGCGGCAGGCGCCTCAAGCTCCCGGCCCACCGCATGACCACCGCCGTCGCCAGCGCCGCCTACCCCTTCCTCGCCGAAGGCGGCCTGGGCGCCGACGGCATCTACATCGGCAAGGACCTGCACGCCGAAGGGTCGTTCACCTTCGACCCGTTCTCCCTGTACGGGCGCGTCGAGGGCTTCACCAACCCCAACGTGCTGCTTGCCGGAGTGATCGGCCAGGGCAAGTCCGCCCTCGCCAAGAGCCTGGCCCTGCGCTCCGTCGCCTTCGGCTACCGGGTGTACGTCCCGTGCGACCCCAAGGGCGAGTGGACGAGCGTGGCCAGAGCCCTGGGCGGCGAGTCCATCGCGCTCGGCCCCGGGCTGCCCGGCCGCCTCAACCCCCTCGACGCCGCGCCCCGGCCCTTCTCGGTGCCGGAGGCGGAATGGGCAGGAGAAGTCCGCACCCGCCGTCTGCTCCTGCTCGCCTCCCTGGCCCGCACCGTCCTGGGCCGTGACCTGCTGCCCATGGAGCACACCGCCCTCGACCTCGCGCTCGACACCACCGTCACCCGGGCCGCCGCCACCGGCCGCGAGCCCCTCCTCGGCGACATCGCCCACGCCCTGGCCGATGGTCCCGGCCTCGAACTGGCCGGCGGCCTGCTCGCCGGACGCCTCGGAGACGCCGCCCGCGACCTCGCCCACGCCATGCGCCGCCTGGTCTTCGGCGACCTGGCCGGCATGTTCGACGCCCCGTCGACCACGGTCTTCGACCCCTACCGGCCGATGCTCACCGTCGACCTCTCCCGCCTCGGCGGCAGCGACGACACCGGGCTCGTTCTCGCGATGACCTGCGCCTCCGCGTGGATGGAAGCCGCCCTCACCGACCCTGCCGGCGGCCGACGGTGGGTGGTCTACGACGAGGCGTGGCGCGTTCTGCGCCACCCTGCTCTCCTCATGCGCATGCAGGGCCAGTGGAAGCTCTCCCGTGGCCTGGGCATCGCGAACTTGATGGTGATCCACCGCCTGTCCGACCTGCTCTCCGCCGGCGACGCCGGCAGCCAGAGCCGCGCCCTGGCCGAGGGCCTGCTCGCCGACTGCAGCACCCGCGTGATCTACCGGCAGGAGACCGATCAGCTCGCCGCCGCCTCCAGCCTCCTCGGCCTGACCTCCGTAGAAGCCGGAGCCCTGTCCCACCTCAGCCGGGGTCGCGGCCTCTGGAAGGTCGCCGGCCGCAGCTTCGTCGTCCAGCACCAGCTCCACAAAGCCGAGTTGGACCTCTTCGACACCGACGCTCGCATGCACTGAAAGGTCCCGCCATCCCCACCCATCGCATCCTCCTGCCGGCGAAGGGCCCGAACCACCGACGCTCTGCCCGGAGGGGAGGTGCACGCTGCGCTATCTCGGCACTCCCTCCAGCCCTGACATACGCGCTGCGATGAGTTCCGGACTCCTCGGCTGCATGACCACCCCCGCGCAGGGCAGCCGAATCCCGGAGGGGGCTCTCTACGCCTGCGACAACTCGAAGTTCGGGAGCGACGGGAAGGGCCGGTACTGGCCCGGCACCCCTTCGTGGTTCGCCTGGCTGCAGCGGACCGTCGAACGGTACGGGCCCGACCGCTGCCTGTGGGCGCTCGCTCCGGACTGCCCCTTCGACGCCGTCGCCACCCTCGCCGAGTCCCTGCCGCTGCTGGCCCGCATCCGCGCCCTGGGCGTCCCTGCGGCCTACGCCGCCCAGGACGGATGCGATGCCCCCGGGCTGCTGCCGTGGAACGACTTCGATGTCCTCTTCCTCGCCGGATCGACCGACTGGAAACTGGGCCCCGTCGCCGAGCGCCTGGCCCGCGAGGCCAAATCCCGCGGCAAAGGCGTGCACATGGGCCGCGTCAACTCACGCACCCGCCTGCAGATCGCCGAGTGGTTCGGCTGCGACAGCGCCGACGGCACCTACCTCACGTACGGGCCCGACCGGAATCTGCCGAAGCTCCTCAGCTGGCTCGACGAACTCGACGCACACCCCTCCCTCATCGCCGGCGCACGGCCTTCCACTTCCCCCGGCGCACCACCCGCGCAGGTGCGGCGCGTGCTCCCACGGCCCGAAGCCGCTGCGCTACCAGGCAATCGCCCGCCTGCCGCGAGCAGTACGCCTTCCACCCTGCCGACCACACGAGGTCCACGCGCCCCGTCTCGCTGACGAATGGAGCTTCTCCTGCACCCTGATTTCGAGTTGTACGACAACGTCGGCCACACCTCTGACCAGATCCACTCCGCTCATGCTGGCATCGCCACCACGGCCGACCTCCACCGTTGGGCCCGCCGCGACGCCGCAGCGCTCCTGCAGCGTCACGGCCTCCCTTCTCCCCCCTCGCGCGCCTTGGACCTGCGCCCCTTCGAGGCGACGCTCGCCCAGACCACGACGACCGCCGAAATCAGCGTGGTCGTCCTGGCGGCACTCAACGCCGCTGACCAGATCATCAGTGATCTGAACACGTTCCTGACGGAGGCCGGGGACCGCTACCACAGCCCGGCTCTCACCGAGCCTCGACGGTTCCTGTGGACCGCCGCCGCCGGGCTCCTCGCCTGTATGAACGATGCGGCCGAGGGCGTCGAAATAGCCCTGCGTGAAACGTACGACCCGGCTCCCGCTCGACCGGCGCCGAAGCCGTCGCCGGACCTCCCGCCGCCGCCACCCAGCCCGCCGTCCTCCGGCCCCACTCCGAGCCGCTAAAACACTCCTGGAACGTGATTTGTCCACCAGATCCTTCATCGCACGCCCCACCGACCCCTCGACGGGAAGCCGGTACGCCGGCCGTTACTGCCACTTCGACGGCTATCCCGAGAACCAGCTCCCGCTGCTGCTCGGTGCTCTGCAGTATCGCTTCGCCGGCGACCTCGAAGCACTTCGCCGTCACATCGTCGACGCCCCGCACGACTGGTCCGGCCTCGGCATGGACCTCCTCGAAGGCGCCCCCGAGCACGTACTCAACGCCCTTGACCCCCATGCGGAACGCTTCCCCAGTCGCCCCCTCGACGACGTCGTCACCCCCTCGGGCGCCCCGGTCGAGCCCATCACCGTCACGCAGGCCAACGCCGACGGTCTCGAATGGGGATACGTCCTGCACGATCACGGCATCGAGGTCATAGCCCTGACCTGGGACGACCGCGGAGGCCCCGTCGTGAGCTGGGACACCTCCCCTCTCACGCGCTTCCAGGGCACCCCGTCCCTCTGGGGCCGCGATCGGCCCGTGCCCGTCCGGCCGTCCCGTCCCACGCTGAAGGTCGTCCCGCCCGTCAGCACCCTGCCGGTCACGGCCAAGTCCCGCGTCACCCGCTGAACCCCCAACTCCAGGAGCCCCTTCCTGTCCGCCCCGCAGATCACCGTCGTCATCGCCACGCAGCTTCGCTCCGACCGCCTGCCCTACCTGGAGGAGATGCACGCGAGCCTCACCCGGCAGACCGTGCCGTGGAAGGCCGTCCTCGTCCTCGACGGCGCCCCGCCCGAGAACGTCCCTGTTTCGATCGCCGCCGACCCGCGCGTCCGGGTTCTGGCCCTGCCCCGTCCGGTCGGCGCCGCCTGCGCCCGCAACCTCGGTCTGAACCTCGTGGACACCGAGTTCGTGAACTGGGCCGACGACGATGACGTCTTCCCCGACTGGAGCCTCGGCGTCCGGCTGGAGGCATTCACCGACCGCCTCGGGTGGGTCGCCGGGTACAGCGAAGACTGGCTGCCGGACGGCACGACCTGTCTGTGGGAGTGCCCCACGCCGCCCGGCTTCCACCCCGCCGGCGACGTGGTCACTTACTGGCCGCTCCCGCAGGACACCATCCCGATCGGGCCCACCACGATCCTGGCCCGCACGCGTCTCGTACGCGCGGCCGGCGGCATGGGCGGCCTCGTCCAGGGCGAGGACTACATGGCCGCCGTCGGTGTCACCGCCCTGGCACCCGGCGTCCTGCTGCCCCTGCCCGTCTACAAGTACCGCAAGCACGAAGGGCAGATGACGCAAGGCGAGCGGTACGACGAGCTGGAGCTCGCCGCCCGGCGTCACGCTCATGCCTACGGCCACGCCCTGCGCAACGCCTTCGTCGCCGCCCTGGCAGCGTGAGCATGACCGACACCGCGCTGCCACAGGCACGGCCGGACGCCGAGATCATCCTCAGCGTCAGCGCCACCGAGGGCCTCGTCGCCATCCCCGTGGGCGAGAAGTACTCCTACGGACACACCGCCCTCCGGTCGACACGCGCCTTCGAGAAGCAGAAGGCCGGCGTCCACGTCCTGCGCGACCTCAGCACGATGCGGGACATGATGCCCTCGCTCGCCCAGGCCGCAAAGCTCTATCGGGTCGCCCTGACCACAAGCTCCCGCCCGTACCTGGGGGACTATGCCCAGAAACTGGCACGCTGTCTGCCCGGCACCTGGACGACGACGGTCGAGGTCTACGCCCACCCGGTGTGGCAGGAGGACTGGCTCCCTCTGCTGTGGGACAGCGGTCAGCTCACCGAGGCAATGGAGCACTGCCGCGTCCCGTACGGCGCTGTCCTCACCAGCTCCGCGGGCGCGGAACTGCTCCTGATCGAACAGCCCGGCACCCCAGATCGCTACCTGCTCGGCGCGTGCGCGAGCAGCACCTTCGACGACAACTACGACAATCCGTTCGCTCCGCCGGCCATCGGGTTGCCCAAATATCCGAGGCTCGCCGCCGCCCAGGTGACGACCAGCTTCCTTCCCCGCTATGAGCACGCGGTGCACAAGCGCTTGTTGGCAGCGGTCGAGAGCGGGCACGGACGTCTGGAAGACCTCCGGCGCTCCGCCGGTGACGGACACGCCGAGAGCTCGAAGGCCGTGCTCCGCCAGCTTCGCCCCCACGCGGCGCATCTCCTCGACCGAATCTGGTGGGCCACCACCCCGGACCGGGCGGATGCCGAGGCGCTGGACCGGCTGCACGCTCTGCTCCGTCCGGGGCGAGGCGACCGGCCCTCTGTATTCAGGGCACCGGCCCCGCTGCCCTCTGCGTCGGCCGACGACGTGCGCCGATGGATCGCCGACGCCCCCGTACTCCTGAAGCACGCCCGGGCCGCCCTGCCGCCCCCGCCCGCGACCGACTCCCGCAGGGCGCTTCCCCCTTCGCCGCAGGCCCTCACCGCCCCGAGCACTTCGGGCCGCAGCCGTTGACCCGGGTCCCTCTCTCTCCCTCTCCCTTCGAGGACTTCCATGCCCCGTGTCCCCCATTTCCACTTCGGCCTCGACCCTGGCCTCGGTGTCGTAGCCCGACCGACAACAGAGGTCACACCGCACCTGGCCGCGTGGTTCCTGACCCGTGAGCAGTTCGAACTCGTGCCCGGCACCGCGGATCTGTACCGGCTCACCCGGCAGGACCACGATCCGTGGCGCCGAGGCCGGCAGGCCGTACACGATCTCCGCCGAGCCGGTTTCGCCGTCCAGGCGGACTACAGCCTCGATCCCGCCCAGTCCGCCCCGCCCCTTCCGGCGCGAGGCACCGGGCTGGCCGAGCGCCGAGCCCGCATCGCAGCGGCGGCAGCCAGCCGTTCCCCTCAGCGCCCCCTCACGACCACGCCCTCGGCAACGCCACCCGTTCCCGTCGCCGGACCGGCTCGTGCTGCTGTCTCGCGGGGGCGGTAACCCGTGGACGACCCGTCGATTCGCATCGTCCGTGAGCGCGGCGGCGAGGTGGAAGTCACTGGCCCTGTCGATCCGTTCGCCCTGGAGCTGCTTCTGAAGGCTGGCTTCCTGGCCCAGCCGACGCTGAGAGGCCCTTGGATCCGCCTCCCGTTCGACATGGGCGAGACCTGGGAGAACGACCGCGCCCAGTGGGCCGCCGACATGCTCCGCACCGCGCGGTACCCCGTCGTCCTCGACTCCAGTCTCAGCTCCCCCCCTTCCCCCGCCCCGCCTCATCCCCGCGCTCCCGCCCTGCGCGCGGCTCCGCCCCGGCGCCGCTGAAGCCCCGCCTTCCGGAGAACACCGTGTCCCCTACCGCCCACATCACTCTGTATTCAAGCCCCGATGACGGCATCGTCGCCCTGCCTGGCGGGCGAGGCGTCGACTGGGCCGTCATTGCCCTTGACCTCGCACGATTCGAGTCGGCCGACGAAGGAATCCACGTCCTGCCGATGTCCGACCTCGACCGTCTGCAGAAGGCTCTCGACACGCTCTACGCCAACGCACACCGGCTCGGGATCACGGTGAGCACCACCCACCAGACCTTCATCGGCGACATCGGGCGAAGCATCGCTGCCCGCCTGGATGACTCCTGGACGGTGGAGGCCGGCAACTGCGCGCTCTTGCCCTCGGATTCACGTAGCCGCCTGAACTTCCTCTGGGACTCCTTGGGGGGATCGCTGTCCTACGTCATGCAGTCGTACGCGGAGCAGGTATCGGCAGTGGCCTTCCTCCGCTCAGAAAGCGGCCTCGAACTGGCGGTGCTGCGGCGTCCGTGGGACGGTCAGATCGTCGTCGGCGCCCTCGCTCCGGATGCGCAGTTCTCCTCGCTGGGGACGGCGGCACCGGTCAGCGTCACCGCACCCGATGTCGCCGGTGTCCTGAAGAAGGTCACGGAGATACTCCTGCCTTCCTACGAACATGCCCTGGCGCAGGCACACTTCCGGCTCCTAGGACGCGTCCTTGATCAGATCCGGTCGGCCCGGGTGAACGGGGCCCTGCCCCGCGTCTGGGCGTTGAACGAGGACCTCTGCCAACACTGGTACGGCCTCGACCATCATCTACGCCGAGGCGTGTACGTTCCGCTGCCGAAGGCTCTGGACGATCTCCTCCGCGGGGCCGATGCAGCCCTGACCGAAGGCAGCGCGCAGGACGAGGAAGGAGCTGTTCAGCTCCTGGAGCGCTGGCTACAGCAGGGCACACTGCTCGTCGACCTGGTGCAGTCCCTCGATCCGGACTTCACTGCCTCCTCGGTCACACCGCCGGCACCTGCCCCCCTCCCGCCCGGGCCGCCACATCAAGGGCGCCGGCCGGGGATGAGCAGATGACGACCGCACGGACGTCGGGACCGGTTCTGAGGGAGCCGTACGTGGCCCGGCTTCTGGCCGGCACCATGGTCGCGCGGCTCCCGACGGGCATGGTGCCGGTCGTCCTCCTCCTTCTGGTCGCCGACCAGGGCGGGGCCGCGTCCATGGCCGCCCTGATGTGCGCGGCGTACGGGTTGGCCTCCGCGCTCGGGCAGCCGGCACTCGGCCGGGTCGTGGACCGGTACGGGCAGACGGCCGTGACCTGGACGGCTACCGGCGTCACCAGCCTGGCGATGCTGGCCATGCTCCGCATCAACTCGACCACGCAGACGCCGCTGTTCATCACCCTGGTCGTCCTCGCCGGCCTCTCCACCCCGCCGGCCGAGGCCAACCTGCGAGCCCTGTGGCCGAGCGTGCTGCCCGATCCTCAGCAGCGGCGTGCTGCGCTCGCCCTGGACACCGGGTCTCAGGGGCTGATCTTCATCGTGGGGCCACCGCTCGTCGCCGCCATCACCACGTTCGCGGGACCGGCCACCGCCATGGCCACGACAGCCGCGCTCGGCCTGGTCGGGGCGACGGTCGTCCTGACCGCCGCCCCGTCCCGGAACTGGCGCCCCAGTACGGCTGTGTCGTCCGGCCTCCTCGGCCCCCTGCATTCGCTCGGGCTGGTCGCTCTGCTCGTCGCCATGACCGGGACCGGCGTCGCGCTCGGTGCCCACACCGTCTGGGCCGTCGCGCTCGCCGAGCGGAGCGAGAGCGCTCTGCTGCTGGGGCTCCTGCCGGCGGCGCTGTCCGTCGGCAGCCTCCTCGGCGGCGCGCTCTACAGCCGACGGGCGTGGCCGGGCAGCCTCACCGGCCAACTCGTCGTCGCTGCCGTCGCCTTCGGCGCGTGCTGGCTTCCCCTGCTTCTGAGCCCGGGTTCGGCAGCGGCCGTCGCCGTGTCCGCCCTGCCGGGTCTCGCGCTCCCCGCGCTGGTGACCAGCGCCTTCCTCACCGTGGACGCGCTCGCCCCGGTCGGCACCGTCACCGAGGCGTACGCGTGGCTGATCGCCGCCATCGGCGTCGGCCAGGCCGCGGGAACGGCCTTCGCCGGCCAGCTCGCTGCTCACCCCCAGCTCGGAGCCGGTCTCCCCACCGCCGGAGCGGCGCTCACCGTCGCCGTGCTCGCCGCGGCGTGGAGCTGGATCTACGTGCCCGGCTCCCGCGCACCCCGTGGTCGGCACCGCCGGGTACCCGCGCACCGCTCGCGGAGGGCTTCGGCCCGCCCCGCCTGACACCCCACCGTTTTCCCGCCACCACCGATAGGAGACCCGCCTTGCCCGAAGCACCAGCAGAGCCGTTCATGCCGATCCGGCACACCACCACCGGCGAGATCACCACCACCGGCTACAACGCCGCTGCCCGGCGGATCCTGCTGCAGGACGGCTTCGAAGAGGCGCCAGGATGCGCCTGCCGAGCGACAGAACCCGGTACAGAGCGGACGCACGGGCCTGCTCGGCAGCCGGCGAACTGCTCGTCGCCGGACACCCTGAGCACCCGGACCGAGTCCTCGGTCGGCCGGTGAGCGCCGACGGTGCGCCCTGGTTGGCCCGTCGCCGCTCTCGGCACAGTCCGTGATCCGCTCCTAGACCGGCCGGCCTCTCCAGCGCATCGCCAACCCCACCCGCACCTGTTGAAGGAATTTCGTTTTGACCACACCCGTAACGCCTACACGCACCAAGGGCGGCGAGCTGCGGGCCAAGGTGGCCCGTCTGCTGGCGGACCGGCCGGCGGACAGGCTCACCATCGGGGACATGGCCAGGCAGCTGGGCCACTCCCACGGCGCCGTCCGCAACGCGGCGCTCACCCTGGTGCGACGCGGCGAGGCCGACCAAAGCGGAACCGGACAACCGGAGTTCCGTGCGAACGCGAAGACCGCCGCAGCCGCGCAGACCGCTGTGATCAGCCCACCGGGCACCCACTCTCCCCGTGCCCAAACGGCCACGGCCCGCACGACCATTACCGCAGCAGCCACGCCCAGGCAGGCTGGCCCGATCCGCCGCGCGGGAGGCCAGCTCTACCACCCCCGGGAGCTGGCCGATCTGCCCGATGTCGAAGCTCTGAATCGCCTGCGCGACGCCGACGTGCCGGTGTTGCTCTACGGCCCTCCGGGTACCGGCAAGACGTCGTTGGTGGAGGCGGCGTTCCCGGACCTGCTCACCGTCGCCGGTGATGGCGATACCACGGTCGGCGACCTGATCGGTGAGTACACCCAGGACGACGCGGGAGCCTACGTCTTCCAGTACGGTCCGCTGGTCACCGCGATGACCGAGGGCCGCGCCCTGCTGATCGACGATGCCACCCTGATCTCGCCGAAGGTCCTGGCGGCGCTGTATCCCGCGATGGACGGGCGCAGGCAGATCCAGGTCAAGGCCCACAAGGGCGAGACCATCAAGGCCGAGCCGGGCTTCTACGTGGTGGCCGGCCACAATCCCGGCGTCCACGGCGCGGTGCTGACGGAGGCGCTGTCGTCCCGGTTCAGCGTGCAGATCCAGATCGGTACGGACTATGACCTCGCCCTGGCGCTGAGGATCGACGCCCGGGTGGTCCGGGTAGCCCGACATCTCTCCCGCCAGGTCGAACTCGGCGAGCTGGGCTGGGCCCCCCAACTGCGGGAACTGCTCAGCTACCAGAAGACCGAGGCCGTCCTCGGTACCAATGCCGCGCTCGCGAACCTGGTCGGCATCGCTCCTCTGGAGGATCGCGACGCCGTCGCCGCCGCCGTCATCAAGGCCGTCGGCGTCAAGGAGGTCCGCCCCCTCACCCTCGGCAAGCAGCTGTCCGCCTCGGCCGTCCGGCAGCCCCCGGGCAGCACCGGCTCCGCACACCGGGGCCGTTCGCGATGAGCGCCCACCACCACGTCCAGTCCCCCACAACCACGCCGGACGACGACGCCGACCTCGCGCGATGGGACGACGACGGCGCCCCGCCCGCACGACCCCGCTCCTCCCCGGCCGCGTGGCTGCGCGTGGGAGCCGAACTCGGCGACCGGCTGGTCGCCCTCTCCGGCCGCCAGGACCTCCTCGTCACCTGCCGCCCCGGCACGCGCAGTGGCGCACCGGCCGCGTTCTTCCCCGCTCTGGGCGAGGTCGAGTTCGACGCCGGCCTGTTCGCCCCGTTGAAGCCCCACGAGATCCATCCGCGGATCGTGGGCGACGAGGAGCGGTATCCCGCCGCCTGGGGAGTGTTCGTCCACGAGGCCGCGCACGCGGCCCACTCCGTCTGGACGGCGCCTGCCGGAGCGAACCCCCGTGTCGTCGAGGCCGCGCTCCTGCTGGAGGAGAGCCGTGCCGAAGGCGCACACCTGACCAGGCGGCCCACGGACCGCACGTACCTGCGCACCAGCGCCCGGACCCTGGTCATGCCCGACATCGCCCGCCCCGCCCTTCAGGGCGTCGAGCACGCCGCCGCCGTGGCGGCCCTGATCCTCGGCCGCCGTGACGTCGGCATCCTGGACGCCGGTGAGACCCGGGCCGTCGCCGATCTGTGCGAAAAGGTGCTGGGCGCAGACCTGCTGGCCACGCTCACCCGTATCTGGACCGCAGCCCACCAGTGCGCCGACCACGATGCCACGACCATGCTCGCGCACGCTCAGGAATGGTGCGACGTTCTGGACATCGCGGCCCCCGCCCTGGCCGTGCCGGAGGGCCTTCCCGATCTGCTGTCCGGCGCCGTGGGGGTGGTCATGGACAGCGCGGCAGCCACCGACGACGCCGACCGCGCGGCACAGGACGCAGCGGCCAACGCCAAGGCCGCACAGTCCAAGGCGCAGGCTCAGGACCGCGCCCAGCGGGCCGGACAGCGACGCAAAGCCGCTGCCACCGCCAAGTCGGTCTTCAACGGCCGTGGCACCACCGTCGCCCCCGACGGCACACCGGCGCCCCGCAGCAACCCGGTCACCGGCACCCGCAGGCCCACCGCCGCCGAGCAGAGCGCCGCCGCCCGTCTGAGTCGCGCCCTGCGTGCCGCCGCCTACCGCGAGCGGACCGAGGAGCGGACCACCAGCCCCACCCCGCCCGGCCGCCTCAACATGCGCGCGGCCCTCGCCCGCGACGCCCAGCGCGCGGCCGGGGCGACACCCACGGCGGAACCGTTCACCCACACCCGCCGCCGAAACTCCCCCACCCCACCGCTGCGCGTGGGTATCGCCGTCGACGTCTCCGGCTCCATGCGTGCCGCCTGCGCACCCGTCGCGTCCGCCGCCTGGATCGTGGCACGCGCAGCAGCCCTCACCGACCCCGACTCCCGTACCGCCACCATCGCCTACGACCAGCACCTGACCGCGCTGACCCGACCCACTCACCGGGCACCGGAGCGCGTGACGACGTTCGAGGCCAACGGCGGCAGCCACAACCTCGGCGACGCCATCGACGCGCTCGACCACGGCCTCGAACTCAGCCGTCCCGGCGCCGGCCGCCTCCTCGTGATCGTCACCGACGCCCAGTACGGCAGCGACGAAACCGCTCAAGCCGTCACCCGCATCAAGCAGCTCACGACCGCCGGCTGCGCCGTACTCCAGCTCACCCTCACCGCAAGGTCCCTCCACTTGCCGGGGACCACCTTGCTGCACCTGCCCCGGCCCTCCAGCGCTCCCGCCGCCATCGCCACGGCGGCCACAGACGCCATCCGCAGGACGCGCTGAGACGACACAGAAGACAGAAAGCAGGAACAACCATGGCAATCAAGACCGTCTGGACCGTCGTCCACAGCTGTGGACACACCGTCCCCCACGACATGTCGACCCGGTCGGCCGACCAGCGAGCCGGATATGCCCGATGGCTCGCGGAACGGAAGTGCACCGAATGCTGGCGCGCCGAGCACCGGGCCGATGCCGCGAGCACCGCGGAGTGGCTGGCAGCCAAGCGCGCCGAGGAACAGGCCGCCGCGGCGGCGTGGGCCACCCAGTTCGACATGCCCGAGCTGGAGGGGCCCGGGAAGATCCTCGGCTGGGGCGAGCGCTGCCGGCACCAGCTCGTGACCAGCGCCTACGAGGCGCTCGTCACCGAGGGGACCTGGGACGAAGCCGACTGGGCACAGTTGGAGGAGCAGATCCGGCTGCTGACCCGAGCCGGTTGGTGGGTCGATCAGCGGGACGCCGACGGTGCGGATCTGCCGGAACTGCTCGACGCGGCGAGCGACCGGGATCGGCCCACGGAGAACCCTTTCCGGTAGCCGCGCAGCGCGCAATATAGCGGCGGATCCCCGGTTTCCGAAACCGGGGATTCTCCGGACCCTTTGTCTTCCACCGCCGCCCCGCGACCTCGTGGAAGGACCGTCCGTGCCTGAGACCCGCCCCGTGTACCTGCCGCACGACCCGCTCACCCCGAAGCGGGACATCACCCACGCCCACTTCCGCCCCGGCGAGCACGTGGTGATCTTCAAGGGAGCCGCCGACGGCCGACTGTGGGGCAACGCGATGAAGGTCGTCACCGACTCGTGGCACACGCCAACCGACGAGAACGGGTGGCGGCTGCTCGACCCGAACGGCGGCCACCGCTCCTACGTCACCGCCCACCCCCGCTACATGGTGCACCTGTCCACCCGGTGCCCCGAATGTCTCGTGCACCAGCAGGCCCTGCACAAGTACCTGGTGCCGCGCGTCGGAACCGGCGAAGAGCCGGTCGACTGCCGCTGGTACTCCGTGACCGCGCTGAACCAGCTGGTCCACGTCGCCGACGCCGGCCACGCAGGGCGATAGCCAGCAGGACCGCGTCCCCTCCGCCTTCCCCTACCTGTCTGTCCGACAGCGAGCGAGAACATGATCATTCACCTGCACCGGAACGGTTTCGAAGCCGCCGATGCCCTGGCCGACGCGCTCGGTCGCCCCCTCAGCGCAAACGAAGGGCTCACGACCGAGCCCGGCGGCACCGTGGTGGCCTACTGGGACCAGCTCGACCGGTACACCGACGAAAGCCGGTACTGGACGACCCCGGAGTGGGCCCAGCACCTCGCCGATCCGCTGGTCGAGCACCCCTTCGCCGCCGCCCCGGACGGCTCCCGACGCGCGATCCTCCACCTGTACGTGCGCCTGCATCCGCTGGACCGGGAGCTCTCTCCGGCCGAGTGGTCCGAGATCGGCCACCGGCTGGCGCGCACGGCCGGCCTGGCTCCGCCCGGCGACGACCGGGCCTGCCGCTGGGTCGCCGTACGGGACAAGGCCAACCGCATGGACCTGATCGGCAACCTCATCCGCCTCGACGGCACCTGGGCCACCACACCCCGCCGCCTGGCCGAAGCCCTGGAGGTGGAGGCCCGACGAATCGAAGCCGACCTGCTTCTTCACACCGGACCCCCGTCAGTCCAGGGGCCGGCGCCCGCAGCAGCCCGGCCGACCGCCGCCGCACCGGCCCGCACTCCGGCTGCGACAAGTCCGCTCGCGGGCATCCTGACCCAGCTCGCCGCCGAGCAGGCCGGGCCGATCGCGGCGGTGCGGCAGCTCGTCGAGCAGGTCGGCCGCCAGGCCGCCGCCCTGCCCGGCCACGAGACCGCCGCCGCCGGCCGTGACCTGTTCTGGGCGGCCCGCCGCCTCCACGGGGTGCAGGATCAACTCGGCCAGATCGCCGCCCGCCTCACGCCCACCCCGCCTGCCCCAGGCCCGGCGCTCACGCCCCCGCACACCGCTGCACCGTCCCCAGCGGCGCAGCGGTGACCGCGGAAGACACAAGGGCCGAGCAGACGGTGGTCATCGTGCGCGATCTGGCGACCGACGTGATCACCGCAAGCGGCGGGGACGGTCTGGCCCACGGCATCCTGGAGCGCTCCTTCTTCCTGAGGGAGACGCACGGGGTCACCTGGCACCGGATGTCCCCCACGGTCACGCCGGAGGAAGAGCAGGCCGTCGCCCGTAGGGCCGTGGCACGCCTCCAGGCCGCCGGGTACCGGGTCCTCGCCTCTCCGGAGTTCGCCTGGGAGGGCACCGAGGCACGCTACGTGACGACGGGCCGGGAGATCGAGAACCTCGCCGGCCGGATCCGCGAGGCCGCCTCCGCGGACGACCTCACCTTCGAGCTCGCGGAACTCACCGCGACGCACGACGGCATCGTCGCCTCGCTCGGTCTGGTCCTGCACGCGCTCGCCGACGCCTACGACCGGTTCAGCAGACCGGAAGATACACGCTGGGGCACCCGCCTGCGCAGCGAGGCAGACCACGAACTTCGCCTCCTTGCCACGGAGTTGCGGAGCGTACGCGCCACCCTCGCGGACCGCAGCGCGCCGCCGGACCGTCGCGGGCCTCACCCCCCGCCGGCCCCACCAACGTCTACCGCCTTCGGACGGACCCGATGACCTTCCCCCCTGCCCCCTCATCGAGGAGCCCATGTCCCTCCCCCGCACCCTCCCCGGCGACGACCGCGACCTGGAATCGTTCGCCACCGTCCTCGCCGAGAACCTGCCCGGCACCTGGACGGTCGAGTACCACCCGCACCAGCACTACGAGGAGCAGCTCCAGCACGCCGAAGACGTCTGGGACCTCAACCTGGTCAGCGGCGCCATCGCCGAGTTCGTCCTGCGCGAGGACGCCCACCTGATCCGGCAGGACGGCACCCGCCTGTACGTCACGATCCGCCCGCTGCACGACGACGAGTTCCTGGTAGCGGCCATCGCCCCGACCGGATCGATCGCCGCCGCAGCATTCGAAGGAGTTCGCGAGCCCGACGGAATCGCCGTGCCGGCCGACCCCGAGCGGGCCTCCCACGCCGTCACCGCCGACCTCCTGCCCCGCTACGAAATCGCACTCGCCCAGGTACGCCACGCCGCCATGAACCCCCCGCAGCCCGCAGCCCGCCCCGACACGACGGTCGTGATGACCTGGCGGGAGGACGGCTCCCTCGCGGCGACGACCACCGCCCGGCCCGCGTCCGAGGTACTGCTCGCCGAGGGCTTCGTGTGGGAGACCGCCTCGAACGCATACGTACTGGCCGGCGACGACACCCGCGCCCAGGGCCACGCGGTCCAGGCCGCCGGCGCCCGCCTCGCCCGCCTCGGCATCGGTACCGCACTGCGAACGACCCCCCGCCCCACGGCTGATATCGCCCTTCCGGCATCCCAGCCCGGTGGCCGAGCGGCCGCCCGCAACCGGTGACGCAGGCCCGTACCCCACGCCCGTCCGTCCCTCCGCTCGATCCGGTCCGCCGGCCTCGCCTTGCCGTCTTCGTCCTTCGTCGCTACCTGCGCACGGCGGTGGTCAAGGCGGGCGGGGCCAGCCACCTTCCTGCGCGTCCGGCACCACCCACCGGTCCGGCTGCTCCCACCTCCCGCCGAACCCGCTGACCAGCTCGCGGGCCGATCCCTTGGAACGCCATGAACCTGTCCGTCACCGACGACGCTCTGCTCGACGGCGTCGTCCAGTACCTCGACGAGCTCGCCGACCGCCTCCAATGGGCCGACGCACGGCGGACCGCGCAGATCCTGGCGCGGGTCGTGTCCACGGAGCACGGCGTTATCGCGAACTTCCTTGGCCTTGTCAGCGCTGGCAGCCAAGCGTCCCAGGATCACGCCGCGGACGGAACGTTCCCGGCGGAGACGTGGCTGGCCTTCGGCCGCGCCGCCAACACGCTGAGCAACCTCTCCGCCGATCTTGAGGAGTACCAGGAGGTCTTCGAACGGGTCGGCAAGCAGCCACCCGCAGCACCCTCCGCTCCGCCGAAGGCCACCGCGTTCGTCGCCCGGGGGCGGCACCGGTGAGCACACAGCGACAGAAGTGGTCCGGCTGGGGCGACCAGCAGACCGCCCAGCAGCACTACCTCATCGAGCCCCGGTACCTGGCCGGCGGCGGGGACCTGAGACACATCACCGAATACCTGCGCGCCTCCGGCTGGAAGGACACCACCCCCCGGTCGTCCGCCGCCCTCGTCTTCGACTCCCCCGACGGGGCCGTCCGTGTCGCCTACCAGCCCCCCGGCGGCTGGCAGATCCACGGCACCGCCCAAGGACACCAGTCAGCCTGGCAGGTCACGCTCACCGCGCAGACACCGGTGGAGATCGTCGCCGGCCTCACCGACGCGCTGACCAGGGAACGCTCCGCCCATGCCCCCAACGTGTGGGCGCCGCTGTCCGAGCACGATTGGTCCACCGACACCGGCCAGGAGTACACCGCCGTCAGCCCCACCCGGGACGCCTTCGTCCAGTACGTCGGTACCGGCCCTGATCAGCACTGGTGGATGGGTGCCCGCAACGAGCACGGCGCGGTGTGGAACCTGCAGGCCACCCCGACGACCCCGCTGCACCTGCTGCAGGGCCTGACCGAGGCTCTGGCCTCCCCGGAGCCGGTGATGCGACCGCGCGGGCACGTGCCGCCGAGCAAGCGCATCCGGGTCACCTCCGTGTCCGTACTTCCCGAACAGCTCAGGGGCTGGCAGCAGGCGCGCATCACCGCTGCCCGTGCAGCCACCTGGGCACGTACCTCCGTCCGTGCCGTCCGGCCCCGCACGAAGAACCGCCAGCACGTCCCCCACTGACCCCAGGACCCCCGTGCCTTCTTCGCTCTCACGTCTTGCCGCCCCGAATTCGGCTGAGGTCGACGCCGTCGAGTTCGCGCAGGTGGTCGCGTGGCTCTGAGTTCCGCCCAGCGGGCCTCCTACAGCCGCGACCACCTCTCGAAGATCCCGTTCCTCACCGAGCCCCGGCACCTTGCCGGTCCCGGCGATCCCCGGCACGTCACCCACGCGCTGCTCGCCGCCGGATGGAGCGTCGCCTCCGCCCCCGGTGACCCCCGCACCGTTCTGACCGGTCCCGCCCAGACCCGTCACCGGGTCACCCTCGACCCGCTCTCCCCTTCCTACTGGCAGATCGAATCCGCCGACTGGAGCTGGTGCGCGTCCTTCGGACAGATGGTGCCCGCCGAGATCGTCGCCGGATTCACCGACCGCCTCGTCGCCGGCACCCCACGCAGCAGCATCGGCCCGTGGGCGCGGATGGAGAACGCGGGATGGTCCGTCGAGCGGCGGCCCAACGACACCCGCGAAGCCCGTTCCCCCGGCCCTCATCAGATACGGACCGAAGTCGTCCAGGTCTACGAGGGGACCCCGGAGCAGATGGCCTGGAGGATCGAAGTCCTCCCGGAATACGGCGGGGCGCCGGCCTGGCGCATGTGGATCAGCGGCGCGATCCCGGAGTACCTGCTGGACGGCCTCGCCGAGCAGCTCGTCACCACCACCCCTGTCGTCCGCGGCATGTACGACCCGGAGAGCCACGGCGCCCTGCAGGAACCGAGCGGCCTGTCGCCCGAGCAGGTGGTCGAAGCGCACTTCGCCCGCGTCGACGCCTTCGGCCGGCGGGTCCGGGCCCATCGCCGCACCCGCCCGGCGGTCTCCCTGCCCGCACCGGCCGTGCCCTCCGCCCCCGCTTCCGTCTCCCTTCGTTGACCTTCGAAAGCCCCCTCGTGCCCCACCCTTCTCCTTCCGTCCCCCTGTCCCCGGACCGCACACCGCCGATCACCCGGCTCTCCACCTTCCTGCTGCAAGGCGATGCCGTGATGGCCGCGTGGGAGCGGTTCGACGACGAAAACACCGACCTCGACGGCTGGCCGTACGACCAGGACACCTACGACGCCCGGCAGGCTGAGAAGAACGCCTCCCTCTGGCGCCGCTTCTCTCCCCTGCGAGGGCAAGCCGCCGCCCTGCTGGACATGGCCGAGACGTCCGCCGGCCGCCTCGCCGGCAAGTCCGGCCAGGCCCGCTGGAGCTGGCAGCTCGCCCATCTGCGCGGGGCCCTCGAACGGGTCGACACCGCCCACACCGAGTACGAGCGGGTGGTGGCCGATCCGTCCACGAGCCCCGAGGACCTCGTCGCAGCAGCCGCCGCACGCAACAAGCTCGCGTCCGACGCCCTGGTCGACTGGCTCACCCACGGGCGTGCCGTCCTGGAGATCCACGCGGCCACCGTGCGGGCCGGGCAGACCGGCATCCGCCTCACCACCCGCACGCCGCACGCCGCCACCCCGGCATCGCCCGCCCGCCGCCGCTGAACTCCCCTTCTCCCTCTCCCTCTTCCGCACCTCACTTTCTTGGAGCCCTTCGTGTCTCAGCGCCCGCTCGTCCTGGTCGTCGCCCCCGGTGATGACGTGTACCGCGGCTACTGCCTGCGCCAGGTCGCCGACGCCTACGACGTCGCCGTCCTCACCACCGGCCCGCTCACCTGGGAGGAGCAGTACGTCGTCGATCACGAGACGGTGCCGGACTTCGACGACGTGGACGCGCTGCTCAGTGCCGCCGAAGCCATCACCACGCGTCGGCCGGTCGCGGGCGTGCTGACCTGGAACGAGTCCCACCTGACCGCGGTCGCCCAGCTCGCCGAACGTCTCGGCCTGGCGGTCACGACCACGGAGTCGGTCCGCACCTGCCGGGACAAGGCCGCCAGCCGCGCCGCGTTCGCCCGTCACGGCGTGCCGTCCGCCCGCTCCGTCGTCGCCGCGTCCCTCGACGAGGCCCTCGCGGTCGCCGAGGCGATCGGCTTCCCCGTCGTGGTCAAGCCGGCGGCCGTGGGCGGCAGCATCGGCGTCATCAAGGCCGAGACCCGCGAGGACCTCGCCGAGTCGTACGCGTTCGCGACCCGCGGCGTGCAGCAGCACGGCGGCGACAACCGCAGCGTCCTCATTGAGGAGTACCTGTCCGGCCCGGAGGTGAGCGTCGAGTGCGTCACCTACCAGGGCGTGACCACACCGGTCGCTGTCACCCGCAAGGAACTCGGCAGCGAGCCGCTCTTCGAGGAGACCGGCCACACCCTCACGGCCGGCGACCCGCTCCTGGAGACCGTCGCCCCGATCGCCAAGGCCGCGGTGCGGGCGACCGGCGTGACCGGGGGCATCCAGCACGTGGAGATCCGCCTTACCCCCACGGGCCCGCGCGTGATTGAGGTCAACGGGCGGATCGGCGGCGACTGGATCGGCTGGGCCGTCGAGCAGGCCCTCGGCCTGCCGCTCGCCCGTATCGCCGCCGACATCGCCGTCGGCGCCGCCCCCGACCTGACGCCCACCCGCCAGCAGGCCGTCGCGATCCAGGTCCTGTACGCCCCGGCGTCCGGCACGCTCGTCCAGCGGAGCATCGCCTCCGGCTTCGCCGAGACGGCCGGCTGGGTCCACGGCCCGGCCTGGCTGATGGAGGAGGGCGATGAGGTCCTCCTCCCGCCCGAGGGCGACCTGGACTCCTCCCGCGTGGGCCTGATCGCGACGTACGCCGACACCATCGGTCTCGCCGTCGCCCGCCGCAGCGCCACCAACGGCCACATCGCCCTCGCCGTCGACGTCCCCGCCCCGGGCCGCCCGTGACCGAGGCCGCCCGGCAGCCCACACTCGCTCAGGTCTCGCCCCGGTACCTCGCCGGAGGCGGTGACCCCCGCTGGGTCACCGCGCCCCTCCAGCAGGTCTACCGGTGGCAGATCGCGCACCTCCCCCTCAGCCCGGTGGTGCGGGTCATCCCCCGCGACCGCAAGGCGGAGCTGCACCTGTCGCCCGACCCCGACCAGCCCTGGTGGATCCTGCGGCACCTCGGGGCCGGCGAGGAGGAGTCCTGGACGATGTCGTTCGGGGCCCGCACACCGGCTGAGATCATCACGGCGGCGACCATCGCCTACGCCGCCGGGCCCGCGCCCGAAGACCTCCTCGATCCCGTCACGGTCCTCGAACAGGCCGGCTGGCCCTCGCGCCACCAACGGCACTTCGACTCCCCCGACGGGCACGTCCACATCGGCCGTCTCGCCAACGGCTCGTGGCACATCAAGGTCACCGCCGGCATGGAACCCTGGCGGATCTCGCACCAGCAAGTGGCCGTCTGGGAAGCGCACTTCACCGAGCACACCCCGCCGCACGTGGTCGCCGCGTTCCTCGCCGACCTCGTCTCCCCCGACCCGGTCCTGCGCCACGAACGGACCATGGCCCCCGCCCTGCGATACAGCGTCCGCATCCAGCGCGAACGCGTCCCGGCCCAGCAGGCGGAGGCAACGCTGTGGGCCCGGGTCGACCGGCTCTTCCCCCTGAGCACCAACCGCGAGCTACCGCCCTCCCCGCAGCGCCCGGGCAGTCCCCTCCCCCGCCGGACCCGGTGAGCACCCCCCCCGACCGAAGGAACCACCCTGACCTCCCCATTCCCCTATCGCGCCGACCAGCACGCCGCCGCACTCCAGGCGCTGGCGGTGTTCCTGGTGCAGAGCGAGATGATCCTCGCCTCCTGGGACTCCTACTCCGACGAACACACCGACACCGACGGCTGGCCGCACGACGACGAGTCGTACGGCTGGCGCAAGGTCCAGCGAGACACACAGACCTGGCGCGCTTTCGAGCCCGTCCGCCGCTCGGCGCGCTACCTACTCGCCACGGCGCGGTTCCAGCTCCAGCACATCGCCGCCGGCGACATCGAGCCCCGCTGGCCGTGGCAGCTGTCCGAGCTCGCCCAGGCATACGACCGCCTGGAGGCTCTGCGTACCGAGTGGGCTCAGACCCGCGAGGCCATGCGCACCTCCCGGCCGGCCCACGAAGAGTTCATCGACGCGCTGGCAGAGCGGAACGCTGAAGCCTGGGGCTACCTGGACACCTGGGCCACCCAGGGGCACGCCCTCCTCGACCTGCACTTCGTCGCCCTCAAAGCCCCCGTGCCAGCGCCCATCGCCGTCGCGAACCCCACCCAGCAGCCCGCCGCTGGCCGGTCGGCGGTGAGGCGCTGATGAGCCGGCTTGAGCTGGTCGACCAGGCGCTGGTGTCGCCCGTCTACCTCGCCGGCCCCGGCGACTCCGCCTGGGTCACCGTGCCTCTGACCACGGCGTCCGGCTGGATGGCGCTGAACCAGCCCCTCGTCCCGCATGTCGTGCTGACCGGACCGCGCCACAAGAGCCAACTCCGCCTGGAGCCGGTCTTGGAGGGGCCGTGGTGGCATGTGTCGGACCGCGACGGCCGCACCGGGACGAACTGGCAGGCGGCCTTCGACGGGTCTACGCCCGTCGAGCTGATCGCCGCTGTCACCGACGCCCTGACCCACCCGGGCTACCGCCTGCGGCAGACGGTCGACCCCTACGAGCCCCTGCGGCAGGCCGGCTGGGCCACTGACCCCGGCCGGGGGGCCTTCCTTTCCCCAGAGGGACACGTCCGCGGCAGCCGGAACTCCCTCGGCGGCAGCCGCTCCTGGCACATCACCGCCAGACTCGACGAAGACGACCCTCTGTGGAGTGCCTACCTGTCCGCAGGCACACCCCCCGTCATCCTGGCCTCGCTCTTCACGGCCCTCGCCTCCCCGGAAGCGGCACGGCGCTCCGCCGAGCAGATGAAGGGCTTCCCGCGCCGCGGGATCACCCTGGAGTGGGAGCGGTGCCCGGCCGAGCACGTCGCCCGGGCCCTGACCGAGCGGGTCGAGCAGCTCGCCGCCCGGCGCGCGGTCACCTCACCGCCGCCGTGTCCATCTGCTGGAGAAGGTCTCGCCCCGGCGGGGCGGAGGCTTCGGTGACCGACATGATCGACCAGGCGCTCATCTCACCCCGCTACCTCGCCGGCCCCGGCGACGCGGCCTGGGTGACCATTCCCCTACACGAGGCCGCTGGCTGGAGCCACGGACACGAGCCCCTGCTGCCCCGGGTCCTCCTCTCCAGTCCGGACCAGAAAACGCTCCTGCGACTCGAGCCCGCGCCCGGCGACCAGTGGTGGCGGATCATCCACAACGGCGGCAGCGCTGCCACCAGTTGGTATGCATCCTTCGGCGCGCGGACCCCCGTCGAGCTGATCGCCGCGGTCACCGACACCCTGACCGACCCTGCCTACAACGAGCGGGCCGTCGCCGATCCCACTCAGCCGCTGCGCCAGGCCGGGTGGGAGACGGCGCCCTCCGGCGAGTTCCGCTCCCCCGACAACATCGTGACGGGCGAGCGGATCACCTTCTCCGGCATGACCAGCTGGTTCATCACCGCCGCCCTCGACCAGGACCACACGGTCTGGCAGGCGCGCTTCGACGGCCGCGCCCCCGCCAGCGTCGTGGCGGCCTTCACCCAGAGACTGGCCGTCGCAGAGCCCCTGCCGAGAACGCACGAGCAGACCCTCGGCCTCAGCAGGCAGCGTCTGACCCTTCACTGGCAGCAGGCGACGCCCGAGACCGTCGCCTCCGCGCTGCCCGCCCGCGTGCAGCGCCTGGCCGCCCGCCGGAGCAGCAAGCCGTCACCGGCGCCGCAGCCACCCCGGTCGACGCCGCGCCGTACCCACTGACCACCTCAACACCGACCCTCCCCGGCACCGCCAAGGAACCACTGCCCCTTGCCCAGTCCCTCTTCCTCCAGCTCCGACGGCTATGACATAGCCCTGAAGATCGGCATCGCCGTCTTCGCCATCGGCTTCCCCCTCGCCAACTTCGCCTGGCTGGCCGGGAACGTCGCCGCCCGGTTGTCCGGGACCACCCCGTGGGTGTCCTACCGTCCGGCTGACGCGCTCCTCCATCCCGACCAGCTCTGGCCCGCAGCAGGAGAAACGTCCCTGCTCGTCGCCACCCGTATCGTCCCTGTCCTGCTGACGCTGGCCCTCGCCGCCGGCGCGGGCGTCCTGTGGCTCCGGTACAAGAACCGGTCCGGCGGCGGGAAGAAGACCGTCGACGGGATGGCGACGGTGCGCGACATCCAGCCGCTGCTCGCCAAAGCCGTCGAGGCCAAGGCCCGCTCCCTGCGGCCGAGCCTGAAGCACGCCAAGCACATCGAACCCCGCGACGCCGGCATCCTCGTCGGCAACCTCGCCGGGACCCGCCACGAGGTCCGCATGGGCTTCGAGGACGTCGCCGTCGCGATCATGGCCCCGCGCTCCGGCAAGACCACCAGCCTCGCGATCCCCTCGATCCTCGCCGCGCCCGGACCGGTCCTGCTCACCTCCAACAAGGCGGCAGGCGACGCCTTTACGGCAACCTTCGACGCCCGTGCCGCCGTGGGGCGGGTGTGGTCGATGGACCCGCAGCAGATCGCCCACGCCGCCCGCGAGATGTGGTGGAACCCCCTCGCCGACGCGAAGACCCTCGACGGCGCCAACCGGCTGGCCGGGCACTTCCTCGCCGCAAGCGTGGACGCGAGCCAGCAGGGCGACTTCTGGTCCAAGGCCGGCAGCAACATCCTGTCGCAGCTCTTCCTGGCCGCCGCGCTGGACGAGCGGCCGATCACCGACGTGATGCAGTGGCTGGCCTTCCCCGCCGACCGGCGCCCGCTCGACATCCTGCGCGACCACAAGTTCACCGCGGTCGCCTCCCAGTTGAAGGGCACGGTGGAGGGGCCGCCGGAGACCCGGGACGGCATCTATGAGACGGCCAGGCAGTACGCCTCCGCCCTGCTCAACGCCGAAATCGCCGCTTGGGTCACCCCGCAGGAAGACGTCCCCGAGTTCCGGCCGGCTGCCTTCGTGACCTCCAGCGACAGCCTGTTCCTGCTGTCGAAGGACGGCGGAGGCGGCGCGAGCGCGCTGATCGCGGCGTGTGCCGACAGCGTGATGCGGGCCGCGACCGCCCAGGCCGAGCGCGTCGGCGGCCGGCTCGACCCGCCGATGCTCGCGATCCTCGACGAGGCCGCCAACGTGTGCAAGATCAGTGACTTGCCCGATCTGTACAGCCACTTGGGATCCCGCGGGATCATCCCGATCACCATCCTCCAGTCCTACCGCCAGGGCCAGAAAGTGTGGGGGGACGCGGGCATGGACGCCATGTGGAGCGCGGCCACCGTGAAGATCATCGGCTCCGGGATCGACGACCCGGATTTCGCGGACAAGCTCTCGCGGATGGTCGGCGACCACGACGTCGAGACCGTCTCGACCTCGCACTCCGACTCCGGGAAGTCGACCTCGGTGTCGATGCGGCAGGAGCGCATCCTGCCGGCCGACGCGATCCGCGCTCTCCCCAAGGGCTCCGCGTTGTGCCTGGCCACCGGCATGCGCGTCGCCATGCTCGACCTGCGCCCCTGGTACGCCGAGCCCGGCGCCGACGACCTCGCCGCCGCCTCCGCCCGCGCCTCGAAGGCCATCACCGCCCGCGCCGTCGCCAAACAGCATCCCGCCCAGAGCGACTTCGACCAGGCCGCGTAGCCATTCCCACCCCTGCCGCGGAGACCAGTGAAGACCATCGACCTCGCCGAGCAAACCCGGCTCCTCGGGCTCGTACCGGGCGAAGTAGAAGACCTGCGCGCCGAGATCGACGGCGTGCGGGACGGCGACATCACCCGGCCCGCCCGAGAGATCGCTCCCATCGCCGCACGTATCCACCAGCTGTCCATCAGGTGCCTGCAACAGCTCGACACCCTCTCGACCAGTCAGTACGCCGTCATGAAGCAGGGGCCCGAGGCTCTTGCCCGTCTCTCAGAGGCCACTCTGCGGATCTCCGTCGCTGCCTCCCTGTGCACGTACGGCATCACCGGGCGCACCGACGCCCTCCTCTACGAGGACGGCGACCGGACGGCAGGCACCAGCCGCGGCTACCTGTCCGAGGCGGTCGAGGAACTCGCTCGCGCTGCCAACGCGTACCGCGGGCTCGCCCAGCACCTCTCACGACGGCTGGCCTCCACCGCCGCCCGGGCCGAGGACCAGCCCCTCATCGACCGGGCCACCGCCGAGCCCGCGCCGATGGCCGCGAAGGTGCCGACCGCCCCCGCAGTTCCGACAGCCCGTGCCCGGCGCTCGTAATGCCCTTCCCCACCGGCCAGGTCCCGCGGCCTGCCGCCGAACTCACCCACCGACCCCAGGGAACACCATTGGGCTCCTCCCACAGCTCGGTCCCGAGCCCCGAAGACCTCGACTCTCTCACCAAGCTTCTGCTGGTCAGCATGGACAGACTCGACGAGCTCCGGCGTCAGCGTGGCTCCGCGACCGAGCGGCTCGCGGACACGGTCCGAGCCACCGGCTGGATACACCAGACCTCGTTCTTGGCCGGCAAGCTCCTGGCCCAAACTGCGCTGAGCGACGCCCCCACCACCACGGACGGACTCCACGCCGTCGCTCTTCTGCGCCGCCTCGCGGAGGCGACCACCCATGCCGCCGGACACGTAGCGAACACCATCTCCGCCCTCGCACACGGCGACACGGCAGCGTCCGAGGACCTGCTCGTGCAGGCGAAGGCCGCGCTGGCGAGAACCCCTGTAGCCGTTCAGGACGTCGGCGCCGCTCTCCTGCGTCACGACGGCGTCCTCTACGCCCAGGAGCGTGCGGCCCGCGACCAGACCGTGACGGGCAGCACGGCCGTCACGGTGAGCGAGGCCCAGCGCAAGGGCCTCGCGGTCTTCGCCCGCGGCGACGCGGTCGTCCGCACCTCGTACTCGGGCATCCGGGAGGTCGCCACGCCCCTGGGTGCTCACCTGCGGGCCACGACCATCGATGCGCTCGTCGACAAGAAGCTGGTCGACCTCACCCCGCTGCAGGGCACGACCGAACGGTACGGCGCGCGGCTCACCGCCAGCGGCATCCGGACCCTGCTGGAGGCCCGCCCCGTTCCGTCCCTCCCCACCGCCGTCCCGGCCCCCATCGCGGCACGCACGGGCGCCCCCCGGCCGGCAGGCGCACGGCGCTAGCCCGGCCCGCCGCCTGCCTCTCCCCGAAAGGAACACTCCCCCATGGAGTTCCCCAACCCCCTGCTGGACCTCCGATGCCAATGCAGACCGATGTCTCCGTCAAGCGAAGCAGGTAGCCGTGCAGAGTAGAGCCACGGACCGCTTCCTGGTGTCACCTCGGCATCTGGCCGGCGCGGGCGACCGGCTCGCGGATGTCCTCGGGCCCCTGATCCACCTGTTCGGATGGAAGCACACTCACGATCCGGCGTCCGGCCACGTCAGCATGGACAGCCCAGGGCACGACCTGCTGCTGGACTTCTCCCCCTCCAGCCCCAACGGGACATGGTGGACGATCCAGCACCCCGACCCGCTCTGGAAGATCACCGCCACCCATCTCACCCCGCTCGAACCCCTGGCCGCGATCACCCAGGCCCTGCCCCAGCTCTTGGGCGACACACGGCATGCGGACCGGGTCCCCCTCACCCGCCACTCGGTCGCCGAGATCGCCGACCTGAGCGGATGGACCACGAGAGGGACCTCGTTCACCTCCCCCGACGGGCACTGCACCCTGCGCTACGAACAGGGCGCCTCCTGGCAGATCGAGCACTCCGTGTACGACGGCTTCGGCACCCACTGGTCCGTCCGGGCCGAAGGCGACCTTCCCGAGCAGCTCGCCGCCCAGTTCCTCTCCTTCCTCACCACGCCCGACCCGGTCGAGCGCGCCTTCGACGACATCCCGTACCTCGCCCGCAGCCACGCCCGGCTGACGCCACTCGACGGCAAATCCCCCCTGGGCCCACACGTCGTCCACGCCCTCGGAGATCTGCCCACCAACAGGGAGGGGCGCCGGCGATGACAAGCCCTTCTGAGTCCCGCCCCTCTCTGCCGGCCGAGCTTGCCCCCGCCCACGTCCTGCTGCTGGCGGAGAAAGTCACCTCCTTCCGCGACCACCTGTATCCCCTGGCGTTCCACAGGCCGGCCGCTCCGTCGGAAGCCCTGGCACGCGCAGGGCGCGCCGACGACCTCGCCGATGCCACGAAGGCGGTGAGGACCGAGATCGGCAAGGTCCAGCTCTACGTGACCCCTGCTGTGGAGGACGCGTACAGCCGTATCCGGCTCCTGGGCACCCAGGCGGCCCTCGCAGGCGAGCACCTACGGCTGGTTCACGCCTACCTCGTCCAGGTGTCGCCCCAGGAGCGCGCCGATCGGCCCTACCCGCGCGGCCGGGTCCTCGACACCCTCCTCGAAGCTGGACACCACCTACAGGAAGCCACCCTGCTGACGTCACTGGGCGCCTCCGACGCCCTTCGTGCCGCCACAGATTTCGCGGGTGCGCTACGCGCCCAGAAGCTGATCGACGGCAAACCGCAGGCGATGTCGCCCACGCAGCGCAAGGCTCTGAGCGCCATCGCGACCGGACGTCTGAGCGTCGAGGTCTCCGGTGGCCGGGAGTGGGCGTGGATGAGGGGCGCGTCGTTTTCGATGGCCACGGTCCGGTCCCTGGAGTCGCGCGGCTGGGTCCGCCGCGAGGCATACCACCCCGCGCCCGGGGCGCGGTCCGCCCGCCTTCACCTCACCGAGACCGGCCGCATCGCTCTCGCCTCCTGGCTCGGCCGTCCCCCCGCCTTCTCCCGCCCGCCCGCACTCGCCACCCGGGCAAGCCGGACCTCCGTCCGCTGAGCCCCGCCCCCGCCCCCCGATCCAAAGGCAGTCCCTTGTCCGGCCCCCTCCTTCAGGCCCCTCATTTCGTGGTGTGCCTGCAGATGCTGACCCTCGCGACGAAGGTCGCACAGTGCTTCGACGTGCTCGACGACCGCTCTCTCGCTTCTCCGCAGGCGACCAGGCGGATCGTCCAGCAGGTCACAGCAGTCACCTCGCTCGCCGAGGATGCCGCGGATGTCGGTGCGGCCCACCTGGGCCTGCCGATGTCTCTCATCGACCACACCGACCACACCGTCGCCTCCCGGCTGGCCCAGCTCCAGGTCGTGACAAAGGCGGCGGCCGAAGCCCTGCGGCGCGCTGCCGAGAGCACCGACTCCACCTCGATGGCCACCGCAGACACCAGGCTGACTCACGTTCACGCGGCCCGGGATCTGCTCGCCACCGCGGCCTCCGACCTCCTCTCCTGCACCGAGCACGTCGCCACCGAGATGGAGCGCTACCGGAGCCGCTACGCCATCCCCGAGGCCAACCATCAGATGACCGCCGACCAGTTCAAGGCCCTCAAGCTCATCGCCATCGGAGCTGTCTCGATCGACGAGAACGGCCAGCCCTGGGCCGGAATGGACAAGACCGCCGTCCACCCGAGCGCGATCCGCGCCCTCGACCAGCAGGGGCTCATCGAGCCCGTGCCCTGCTCTTCCTGGGCCGAGGAGATCCGCGTCCTGCCCACCCCGATGGGAAGGCTCGTCCTGGCAGCCACCCTCGGCCGGCCGAAGCACCCTGCCGCCGAAACGGCTTCGGTGCCCATCCTTCCGCCGACCAGGCTCGTCGCTTCCGCAATGAGAACCCCCCGATGACTCCCCCGCAGGAAGCCCATGCGGGGTACACCGGGGCCCACGGCCCGTACGTCTCCTTCATCGAGCAGCTCCTCTCTTTCGGAACGGCGCACGTCCTCCAGCACGACCTGCTGGCCTCGCCGGCCCTCACCACCCCCAAGGGGGCTCCCGAGGTCACCGTCCGAGCCGCCACGGCGCTGTCCCTGGCCGGGCAGGCCCTGGCCCTGCAGGAGAAGCTCGCCGGCCTGCCGCTCCATCAGGGCAGGACCTTCAGGTCGGTCCAGGCGCGGCTGCGGCAGCTCGCCATGCTCGCCACCGACTCCAGCGAGGCTCTGGTCAACGCCGCCGACGCCCTCGCCCCGATTCGCAGGATCACGAGCCTGGAGGAGCTGGCCTCTCCGTGGGCGATGGAAGCCCGGAGGCTGGCCCGGGACGCCGTCGCCGCCGGCCGCGACTTCATGGCCTTCGGAGCACAGGACTGCCTCGCCGCCGCAGAAGCGCTCGCCGCCGACCTACGGCAGCGGGGCTCCTCCCCCTCGAAGCAGCCGACGGGCCTGTCACCTGCTCAGCACGCCGGCCTGCGTGCCATCGCCCTCGGCCATGTCGCCGTGAGCGACGACAAGACGGTGCACCTGCACGGCGACAGCCGCCCGGTGGCCATCGCCACGATCCGCTCCCTGGAAGCACGCGGCCTCACCACCCGCGAAGTCTCCCCGCTCCACTGGTTCTGGTCCCGCTGCATCCCCACAGCAGACGGGCACCGCGCCCTTGCCGCCATGCTCACCGCGCCGGCTTCCTTCCCGCCGGCGTCTGCCCCGGCCGCCCGGCCCACCCGCCGGACCGCGCACACCACGAGCCTCTGACCCCTGCCGGGATCATCCTTCGTCCGGTCACCTACCGAGGAACCACCATTTCCACCTTCGCCGATGTCTCCCACCTGGGCGATGCCCTGCACACCCTGTCGACCAAGTACGCGGTGATCAGCCACCAGGTCGCCGCGCTGCAGGATGCCGCCCCCGACTACCGACGCACGCTTCGCCTGATCACCTCGTCTCAGGCCCTGACGACCGAACTCGCCGAAGTCGCCGGTGGGCTTGCCGACAGCGCCTTTCCCGCCCTCCCCGACAGCCGGCTCACTCTGGTCGAACTCGCCGTCGCCATCTCCTTTTCCACCTCGGCCTCCGCGACCCTGGCCTCAGCGCTGGCCGCCGACCCCCTCGACGGCCTCGGGCAGCGGTCCGAGTCCCGCTTCGCCGACATGATCCGGGAGGAACAGGAAGAGACCGACGTGTCGGGCGTACTGACAGACGTCGCCGACGAGCTCCGCCTCCTCGCCGGCGCCTGCCTGAAGATCACCAATGACATCCACCGAGGTGTCCAGGCCGCGAAGAGCGAGCGGCTCCCGAGGCTCACCTCCACCCAGTGGACGGCCCTTCACTCCATCGCCCGCAGCGGCGCCGAACTGCATCCGGACGACCAGGGACAAGCGCGCCTGCATACCGGCAACGACCACATCGTCCACCCAACCACCCTCACCGCGCTGCTCCAGCACGAACTGATCCACATCGCCGACGGCCGGCAAGCGACCGTCACCGGCCGAGGCCACCGCCTCCTCGCCCGCCGCCGCGCACCCGCGCCGTCAACGCCGGCAGCGGTCGCCAAGACGTCCGCCCCGGCCGCACCGAGACGGTGAGCAGCCTCCAAGAGCCCCGACACCTCCACGCCTAGCGAGAACGCCCTCGCCGACCGATCACCGCTGCCGTCAGCCCCTCACCGGCTCCGTCTCCCGCTGTCGCCCACGCGGCGAAGCGCCGCTGACGACACCGCGGTAGTCGGCCCGTCCCCTCCCCTTCCTCGCCGAGCCCGCTCCCACCTCCAGGAGCCGCTTCTCCGGCCCGCCCCCTCATCCAAGGATTTTCCAAATTTCCACCTCCCCCCAGTTCCGTGCCCTTTCTCTTGGCGCCGGCGTCCAGTCCAGCGCCCTGCTCGCCCTGTCCGCAGAAGGAATTCTCCCGAAAGTCGATTACGCAATCTTCGCCGATACCGGATGGGAGCCCCGGAGCGTCTACGCACACCTCGACCGCCTCGAACGGGAAATCGCCGCACCGGCCGGAATATCCATCCTCCGGGTCTCCTCCGGAAACATCCGCGACGACGCCCTGGACCCCGACCACCGTTTCGCTTCGATGCCCCTCTACATCCTCAACCAGGACGGACGACCTGGGATGACCCGACGCCAGTGCAGCGGGGAATACAAGGTCAAGCCCATCAAGAAGGAAGTCCGCAAGCTCCTCGGCTACCCGCATCCGACGCGGGTCCCGAAGGGTGTTTTCGTCGAGCAGTGGATCGGGATATCCACCGATGAATTCCATCGCGCCAAGGACGCGGACGTGAAGTACATGCGTAACCGGCATCCACTGATCGACATGGACTGGACGCGCTCCGACTGCATCCGCTATCTCACCTCCCTCGGACTCGCGGACACCCCGAAATCGAGCTGCCTCGGCTGCCCTTTCCACGGCAATGTCCAGTGGCGGCAAATTCGTGACACCTCGCCCGACGAATGGGCGGACGTCGTCGAGTTCGACGCCGCGATCAGGAAGGGCAACGCCCGCGCCAACGCCACCGGCAACGCCCTGCTGGGCCAGGCGTTCCTGCACCGCTCGCGCGTGCCCCTCGCCGAGGCCCCGATCGACCACGTCACCAGGGCCGAGCGTGCCGCCCTCGACGCCGCAGCAGAAGCCGAGGCCGACGCCGCCGAACTGGGCGTGGTGAACGGCTGCTCCCCCTGGAGCTGCCGCGGCGACGCCGAGCAGGACGACTTCGGGCTCGCGTCGTGATCCCGCCGACGGGGCTGGTGCTCGACCTGTTCGCCGGCCCTTCTGTGAGCAGAACTGCAGCGTCTCATTACGGCCCAGCGACCCAACGACCAGCACGTTTACGCTTTGCAGTCGCTTGAGTCGCATAGGTACGGTCCCCGCCATGCTGATGACGTTCTTCTCCTCTGCCACCTGGGAGTCCTGGGGACTATCGAGTCAACCGGTCATCCCGGACCGGATGCCGATCCTGCTCGATGACGACCTCCTCTTCGAGGACTCGGCCGGCCCTCGCGTCACGACCGTGATCAACCGGTGGTCACAGGAACTCCCGACAAACGGATGCCCGGCCCCGAACTCCTGGGAAACCTACGTTCGGGTTGTGCGGGACTGGACCCTCTTCCTGACCAGCCGAGGCATCCAACTCTTCGACAGCCGTCGCCAGTTGCGGCGGGGTCTGAGTGCCTACGCGGTGCACCGTGCGTGTGGCCCGCTGAAGGAACGGTTCGCCGCATCCACCTGGAACCAGCACATGAGCATCCTGTCGCTGTTCTATGGGTGGGCCGAGGGCGAAGAGCTCACGACCGCGGTGCCGTTCACCTACAAGCAGGCCGTCACTGCTTATGGCGACCAGGTGCGACTGCAGTCGGTGAACCTGTCCAAGCGGCGGACGCCGAAGCCGCACGTGACGATCAAGTACTTCGAGAAGGACTTCGAGGACACGTTCTTGAAGGGGCTGGGCGGTCTGCGCCCGGATGGCGCCGAGGACAGTCTCTACCGGGGTCGGACGACGGCTCGCAACGCGGCGGTGGGTGGCTATGTGTTGTCCAGCGGGCTGCGGCGGCAGGAGTTCACGTACATGTTGGAGTGCGAGGTTCCGCCGCTGCCGCCCCGCCGGACCGAGCTGCCGATCTGGGTGCCGGTTCCGGCCGGGGTCACGAAGGGCCGGAAGTTCCGCGCCACCTGGACGACATACGACCCGCTCGCCCGGCTGCACCAGTACTTGCGGTTGCAGCGTGCTGTTGCGGTGGCTCGCTCGTCATGGATTCCGCCGACCAAGTGGGGGTCGCCCCTGGTGGTGACCGAGGGAGACGAGATCGGTGGCCGAGTTGATGGTGAGCGCGTGCTGTGGGCCGAGTTGACGCCGCGAGAACGTCGGTGTCTGGTCCGGCCGGATGGCGGATCGATGCTGCTGGCCGTGCAGAGTGACGGGAGTCCGTTTCGCGACTGGCCGACGGTCTTCAAGCGAACGTCGGAGCGGATCAGGGATCGATTCGATCCGCGTTTCCCGCATACGTCCCCGCACCGGTGCCGTCATACGTTCGCGATCAGGACGCTCGAAATGTTGATCGGCGGCTACTACGCCCAGCTCGCGAAGCTCGTCAAGGACACCGACGCGGACGCGGCCCTTGCGCTCTACCTGCGCAAGAACGACCCGGTGATGATCCTGCGTGACCTCCTCGGTCATACCAGCACTCTTACCACGGAGGTGTACCTCCGCCGCCTGGATACGACCCGGATCTACCGCGAGGCATATGAGCGGGCGGGCCATGACCACGGTCTGCTCGCCGAGGCTGAACACGAGGCCGATGCCGAGTTCGACGACTTCGATGAGGACGATATCTGATGCCCGCGGAGATCCTGGAGAACCCGCTGCGGCTGTTCTGCACGTTCACCCGCGGCACCACGTCGACCCTGAATATCGACGACTCGGTCAACCCCGTACTCGTCCGCGAGTTGCTGACGGGCCTGGTCTATCTGATGCATCCGCACGGCCAGGGCGACTCGCACCGGACTGCGGAGAAGTACAAGGGGACCATCGACTGGTTCGTCGGCGAGCTGGAAAGTCGTGGTCATCGGGGCGGGGTAGCAGGGCTGACCCGCGCCGGACTCGCAGCGCTGTGGTGGGAGGCGGGAAATCGGCGGGAGTCGGAGAGCCGCCGCATGCTCGCCGCGCTGGACGCCGAGACCTCCGTACTGGCCCCGGACGTCCGGGAGCTCGTCCGAGGGCGTCTGTACAACCGGCATCCAAACAGTGAGCCGCTGCCGCCGTACGACGAGGTCGCCTGGGCAGGGCTGATTCGTGCAGCCCGAACGATCGCCAAGGAGTCATGGGCCGCGTACCGGGCGGCCCGAGCAACGGCGGAGGCCGGCCAGGACCCGTACGTGCATGGCTGGACGAGAGAGAACATCTTCTGGCTGATGGTGCACCACGGTCCTGCAACGCCGAGGTCGTTGGGTGAGCGTGTCGGCCTGTCGTACAACCAGATGCGCTACCGAATCGGTGATGGTAACCAGCGCTTCTTCGGGGAAGCACGAGAAGCGCTCTTCCCCAGCGCTCGCGTCGTCATCGCTTACCAGGTGTTGTTCGGCGTGTATAGCGGCATCGTGCCGGACGGCATCGCCGATCTGGGTATCGACGGCCTTGACTGGGCCGGCGACGCCGCGGTGTTGGTCCGCTATGTCAAGGGCCGCACGTCCGAGGAGAGCATCACGCTGCCGAGCAAGGCCGTACGGGTGCTGGAGCGCTGGCTCGACTATGCCGACCTGGCGAGGTCACATTGTCCGCCGCAGCTGCGCAACAGGCTGTGGCTGTGGATCGCCTACACCTCGCGTCGCGCGGGCGACGAGGGCCTGGGGCCGTGGAGATATGGACGCCCCTACAAGTCCACCATCGTCGACTGGTCTCGTGATGCGGGGGTGGTCGACGCCAACGGGGCACCGGTGGTTGTGCACCGCCATCGGATCCGCACGACGTTCGAGTCCCACCGGGACCGATCTTCCTGGATCGGCAGCCGGCGCTCGACGATCGACCCCAACCACACCCCGGCAGTAGAAGGCGACCACTACCTGTCCGCGATGACCGAGGCCCAGAGGAGCGCCCTGGAGGACATCGTCGAGCAGGCCCAGGGCGATCTCCTCCGGCGGGGCCAACGGCCCATGGTTCTGTCGGACGAACAAGTCGCAGACCTGGCCGGCCAGTTCCCACAGCTGGTCAGCGAGCTGGAGCTGGACGATCGGGCGATCGCCGAGCTCGTGGGCGGCCAGCGCGATGTGTTCGTGGCGTCCTGCATCGATCCGACCGCCGGCATGCACGGCCCGAAGGGAAAGCCGTGCCCGGCTCGCCCCTGGGTGTGCCTTCTGTGTCCACTCGCTCTGTTCACGCCGCGGCACGCGGCGAACCTCCTGCGCATGAAGGCGTTCTTCGCCCGGCAGTGGCAGCAGATGCCCGCCGCGCAGTTCATGGCCGTCTTCGGCCACTACGCCCAGCGCATCGAGGAAGTCCTGGTCAAGTACGACCCCACGCAGCTCGCTGCGGCTGCTGCCCACGTCACGGACACCGACGCCGAGATACCGCTCCTGCCCGAGGAGAGCACCCTGTGAGCACCATCGCCCATGCCGGGGTCCCGCTGCCCGGAACCGCGCCGTCGCCCTTCGCCGGGGCTGACATCTGCGGCCTGGCCGGCTTCGTCCTCCCCATCGGGGCGGCCCGCTCGGTCTTCGAGGACGACGTCTGGGTCTTCACCCAGGTCATCGGCATCCCCGCCTACGTGTCGAAGTGCGCACGGCGCCTGGACTTCTCGGGGATCATCAATGAGCGATGGAAGACGGTGGCCAAGGAGTACATCGCCGCGCAGATGGCCCCCGGGCACGAAGCCGTACGGACGCTGCCGTACGCCAACCGGACGGTCCGCGTCGTCAACAGCCTCTACGCCGAGCTGCTGGAACTGGTCCGTTGGCTGAACTGGCTGACCGCCCAGGGGGTCACCGAGCTTGGCGAAGTCACTGAACATCACTGCACGTCCTTCGCGCAGTACCGCGCCACCCACCGTCCCAACGGCAAGAAGACACACGACCGCCCCAGCGTCCGCAGAGCGGTCGAGCTGACGATCATCGGCCTGGCCCGTTACGGCGAGCTGTTCACCACCGACCGCTACCACTTTGGGCTGCGGCCGTTTCCCGGACAGGCCACCAGCAAGCTCAGCGGCAACGCCAACAAGACGCCTCCGGTCGCGGATCCGACGTTCCAGCCGCTCCTGGGTGCAGCCCTCTACCTCGTCCAGATCCTGGCCCCGCCCCTGCTCCGCGAACTTGACGCCAAGCGGCGCTATGTCGCCCACCGGGCAGCGCTGCCCGCAGCACGTATGGACCTGGGCGAACTCGAGGCGGTCATCCGCCGCCATGTCGAAGAGCAGCGTCCCTTCGACCGAAACGTCAACTGGGCCAAGACCAGGAAGTGGATCAGCAAAGACGACCCGTTGGGCCAGGTCAACCTCTACGCCCTCGCCGCGGAAGCCGGCCGGAGGGAGATCAGCCCTTCCACGTTGAGGGCGGTGCGCAACGTCCTGGAGGAGGCGGTGGAAGCCGTCGGGATCGAGGAACCGTTCTGCCGCGGGGCCGACATGGTGGAGCGAGCCGGCGGCCAAGGCGAGGCGCCCTGGTCAGAACCGCTCTCCGAGCGCGGCCTGCGGGCGCTCACCGGCGTGGTGAAGACCGCCTCGCACGTGGTCATCGTGGCGCTTTCCGGTATGCGCCAGAGCGAACTGCGCGAGATGAATGTGGGGTGCCGTGTGCCCCCGATCGAGGCCGGCCCTGGGCTGAAGAGGTACAAGCTGGCGAGCCGGGTGGTCAAGGGAAAGCCGCTGGGCGGTGTGCCTGACGAGTGGGTCGTGATCTGGGAGGCATATCGGGCGGCAGAGGTCGCCGAGCAGCTCCTGGGCCCGGGCGCCGAGATCGGTGATCCCCTGCTCACCTCGCCGCTCGACAACGACCGCTTCACGCTGTTCCGCCAGTGGGTCAATGGCTCTGCGGGACAGGCGCTGGGGCTGGCTCCGATCCCGGAGGGCCAACTGACGACGAGGATGCTCAGGCGCACACTCGCCTTGGAGATCGCCTACCGCCCCGGTGGCCTGCTCGCCGCAAAGGTGCAGCTCAAGCACTTGTCTGTGGTGACAACGGAAGGATATGCGGCCCGTCCGGGTGGTGCACAGGCCAAATTCCTCGCGGAGGTCAACGCCGAGGAGGCAGAACGCAACAAGGACCTCGTGCTGGCCGAGTACCGCCGCTACCAGCAGGGTGAAATGCCGGCAGGTCCCGGCGCCCGTGACCTGATCAGCTTCTTCGCCAGCGTCGACGGGAAGCTGGCCCGCGCCGCCGCAGAGGACCCCACCGTCGTCGGCAGCGACCAGGAGGTCAGAGCCCTCCTCGCCGAGATCGCCGGCGTCCTGCACCTGGGGGTGGCGAACTACTGCTGGTTCATCGACCCCTCCAAGGCGCTGTGCCTGAAACTGGCCGGCACCCCGAACGCGACGAAGCCGCTGGCGGGCATGTGCGATTCCGCCCGCTGCCCACAAGCCACCCACCATCCCTGCCACCGCCCGGTGTGGGCCGAGAGCGTACGGAACAAGCAGGTCTTCATCGAATCGATCGGCCGCAACCACAAGACCGAAAGGGCCCGACTGCAGGCCGACTTGGATCGGGACGTAAAGGTCCTGGCCACAATCGACGCCACCACCACGTAAGGAGAAACCCCACCTCATGGCACGCATCAGCACAGAAACCCGCGCCCGCAACGAGCAGGCCGTCCGGGCCGCCATGGATCGGCTCCTGAAGGGTGACCTCCCGCCCGGCGGCAGCTGCGACATCAAGACACTGGCCGCCGAAGCCGGCGTGACACGCACCGCGTTCTACCCGAAGAAGAACCGGGACGGCACCACCCGCCCCGGCCCCTACCAGCACCTCGCCGAAGAGTTCGAGCGACGCCTTCTCACTCTGCAGCAGGCCGGCGAAGTCGTCGACCCGCGGATCGCGCAAATCGAGCGGCTCAAGACCAAGGTCACCGAGCTCAAGGAACGCCTGGCTCAGCGGGACGAGACCGTAGCGGAGCTCACCGCGTTCAAGGAACTCGCCGTCTCACGCTTGGCCGCACAGCACGACGAGATCGTACGTCTACGGGAACAAGCCGCAGCCCTCGGCAACATCCGGCGCCTACCCGCCACCCGCCCTGGAACAGCCCCGTACGGATCGTGCAGCTGAACCTGACGCCTGTCGACGTGTCCGAACACGGCGGGGGAGCCCGTCGGCATTGCCTGCCGTGCTCGCTCTCCGTCCGCACCAATGAGCCTCTCGGCGCAACGTACATCGGCCACCTTGAGTTCACTCAGAGGCGGGCGCGTCCGTTGCAGCGGCGATCAACGCCACGAAGTTGTCGGTCCAGCAGTCCGACTCCTTGGTTGCCACTTCGACACCACAGCCGCTGCACACGAGGTTGGGGCCGTCCTGGCCGGCAACTCCGCAGCAACCGGAGAGACGGCGAGGATCCGGGTGTGGTGTAGTCCCCGGAACGTCATCCGGGTGCAAGATCAGCAGACTCGCATCGAAATTGACCTTGAAGGTCCCGGCGTCCATCCGGGGAGAGACCGCCTCGTGGGTCGCCGGCCGCTCAGACCCCCTCAACGGCTCCCCTGGCACCACCTCGCTCGTCAAGGACTGCCCGCAGTTGACACAGCAAAAGATGGTCATCCCTAGTCCTCCTTGCCTCGCTCCATGACCACGGCGCTCACGCTGCTGCCGTGGCCCGCCAGGCGCCGGTGACGGCCCCTTCCTCCCAATGCCACCACCCCTTGGCCTCGCCATGTTCCAAGAGCTTCCGGATCCGAGGCAGGTCCGCGCTCGGTGGTACATCGAGAGCCACCATCCGGAACTGCTCGATCCCCTCGCCCGTCGTGCCGAGGCGGTGAAACGTCTCCAGCACGGTCTGCCGGGCAGCACCCGATCCGCCGTCCTTCAGGACGATCAAGCGAATCGTGCAGTTTCCCGAGGCTCGCAGGGTCTCACCGGCCCAGCGGACGCCTTCATCGTCGGTTTCCACCCGGATGATGTCGTCGCTGGCAACCCCACGTACGAACCAAGGGGTGTTGTCCAGACGCACGGTCCCGTCGCCCAGATCCACCGCCCACAAGCTCTCCACGCTCGCTGGCGGCCAGCCGTCCTCGTCCACCTCCAGCCGGAAATGGACCTTCACGCGGTCGTCCTTGTTTTGCGTCACTGCACCATCATCCCCAGCCAAAGCGATGGTGGGGAACGATCACCTCACGAACGGGAAACGATCTTCAAAGCGTCACATTGCCCCTGGTCGGACTCACCCGTAAATGCCCCCTGTACGGAAGGCTCCTATGCCCGAACCGATACCCTCACCTATCGTTCCAGCCGACGTGGAACCCCCACGCCGACGTGATGTCAGTCACGTAGTTGTGCTAGACAAAGGGACAGCATGCCTCGCTACAACGCGACACAACGGGGGCGCCCGGCGCTCGCGTAAAGCGACATGACCTGCGTGGGACACCGCGTCTGCCGACACAACGGGCCCGGCGGCTGGAGCGTGCCTCTGGCCCAGGCCGGGATCCGGGACGTCGGGCTGGAGTGGGACGCGTGGGCGTGCCGGACGCGGGCGGCGGCCGGTCTGCTGACGATCCGCACGGACGTGGCGATGTACCCGGCGCGGATCTTCGCCGGCCGGGTCCGGGGGTTCATCGCCTCGCCCCCGTGCCAGGCATGGTCGAGGGCGGGCAAGCGGCTCGGCCTCCTCGACCAGGATCTCGTCCACCAGGCGGTCGCCGACCTCGCCGCCGGCCTTGATACCCGCGAGAAGCTGCTGACCGCGTGCCGGGACCCCCGTTCCCTGCTCGCCGCCGAGCCCATGCGCTACCTCCACGCCCTGCACGCCGCCGGCGAGCCGGAGTGGATCGCGATGGAGGAGGTCCCCGACGTTCTGTCGCTCTGGAAACAGTACGCGCAGGTCCTGCGCGGTTGGGGGTTCTCCGTGTGGTGCGGCATCCTCAACGCCGCCGACTACGGGGTCGCTCAGACCCGCAGGCGGGCGATCCTGATCGCGTCCCGTGTCCGAACCGCCGAGCCCCCGCCGCCGACCCACGCCGAAGTCGCCGAGCCGGAGAGCCTGTTCGGGCCGGGCCGGGCTCGGTGGGTGTCGATGGCCGAGGCGCTGGGCTGGGGGGCGACCGACCGGCCCGTGCCGACCGTCTGCGCCGGCGGCGGGCCCGGCGGCGGACCCGAGCCCTGGCCGTCCGGCGCCCGCAAGACCCTGGCCGACGCCCGGGCGCGCGGAACCTGGACGGCTCCGACGGCCGTCGAGGGCATCGTCCTCAAGCCCCATGCCCGCGGGACGGGCTGGTCCACCCGGCACGGCGTCTGCGGCGACAGCGCCGCCGCCGGACCGGCCCCCGCCCACACCGGCCGCTGGACGTGGTCCTTGCGCAGCAACAACCAGGCCAACGCCACCGTCCGGTCCATCGAGGAGCCGGCCGGGACGCTGTTCTTCGGGCACCGCGCCAACGAATGCACCTGGGTCGCCCAGACGGGGGCCGAGGACGTACCGGCGCCGGCGCCGATCCGGATCACCGCCACCGAAGCCGGAATCCTGCAGTCCTTCCCTGCCGACTATCCCTGGCAGGGCACCAAGGGCGCCCAGTTCGCGCAGATCGGCAACGCGGTCCCCCCGCGGCTCGCGGCGCACCTACTCGCCCCGCACCTCGACCGCACCCTCACCCCCGACGACTTCACCCTGGCCGCCTGATGTCCCACAGCCCCGATCCCGACGAGGACGACCCCAGCACAATCCCGGCGCCGCGCCCGGTGTTCCACGCCGAACAGGCCCTCCTCGGCGCGCTCCTCTTCGACCCACGCCTCCTCGGCGACGTGACCGGCATCTCCGCCGACTCCTGGAGCACCGCCCCGCACGCCGCCCTGTTCACCGCGATCAGCACCCTGCCGCCGCCCGACCCCGACGAACACAGGAAGACCACCGCGTGGCTCAACCAAGTGCTCGCCGCGGCCCGGAAGGAGGCGCGCGGCCTGAGCGCCTCCTACCTGCACACCCTCATCCAGGTCTGTCCCTGGCCCCGGCACGCGGCGGCCTACGCGCGGATGGTCGAGGCCGATCACGCCCGCCGCCGCCTTCAGGCCGCCGCCGACCTCCTCGTCCAGACAGTCCACGACCCCTCCCTCCCCGACCCCGTCCAGACGGTCCTCGCCCAGGCCGACGCGCTCGCCGCCGTGGTGGACGACATCGCCACACGCTTCCCGCCCCGCTCCGGCGTGCTCCCCCGCACGCCGGCGGCCCCGCCGGCCACCGTGCCCGATCACGCCGAAGCAGCGGAGGAAGAGCAGTTGCTGCTCGCCACCGCCACCGCCCACCCCGCCGACATCGAGTCCGTGCGGTGGCTGCTGGCCGAGGACTTCACCCAGCCCCTGCACGCCAGCCTGTGGCAGTGCCTCACCACGCTCGCCCGGCGGCACGAGCCCGTCGACCCCGTCACCGTCCTGTGGGAAGCCCAGCAACGCGGCCTGCTGCACGACGGAAGCGAGCCGAGCGACGTGCTCCGTCTCCTCGCCGAGCCCGTCGGCTCCGTCGAACACTGGGGCCAACGCGTCCTCACCCGCTCGCTCCTGGCCACCACCGACCAGACCGGCCGACGCATCAAGGCATACACCGGCAACCCGGCGAACACGCCCGTCCAGCTCGTCGCCGGCGCCCGCCGGACCCTCGCCGACATCGGCGCCATCCGCACCCGCTGGCAGCACGCCACCCACCCTCCCCTCACCCAGCCCGCCCGCGCCGCCCGTGCCGACCCCGTGGCCCGCCGTGCCCCCGCCGTCTCGCCGCCGGCACGCCCCGTCGCAGCCGGCCGGACCCCCTGACCCCGCGAAGGACTCCGATGCCGTACGCCCACGTCCGCTTCTCCCTCCACCCCGACCACCACCCCGCCGTCCTCGCCACCGCGACGGGCCCCACGGCCGACGCCGCCCGCTCCCACCTCCACGACGCCGGCTTCCGCAGCACCAGCTCGACGACCATGGTCCTGGCCCGCATCGACCGCGAAGAGCCCCACTACGCCGACAAGACGGCCGAACGGCTCCGGCAGCTCGGGTTCACCACCGAGATCGACCCCGCCCTCCAGGAGGAGATCGACACCGAGTGGACCTGGGCGAACTACCCCATGCCCTGGTGCACCCGCGAGGAGATCCGCGAGGTCGGCGCCGAGGCCCAGCGCCTCCACGACGACATCGCCGACGGCCGTCTCGTCATCCACCTGCACGCCCACGACGGCCACGCGACCGTCGCCGTCGGCTCCTACACCACAGGCGTCCGGCGCCACGTCCACCTCCACGGCGAGAACCACCTCCGGCAGAAGACCGACATCGCGTTCAACACTGAGGCGGAGGCCGTCTCCGAGTTCCACCGGCTCTACTCCGTAGCCGTCCGCCCCGGCCCCGCCCCGCTCACCGACCTCGAACAGTCCATCCGTCGACTCCTCGCGGGCGAGACCCTGTCCGCCGTTGAGGAGACCTCCACGCCCGCGCCCGCGCCTCCGGTCGCGGAGCCCGGCGAGCACGAAGACTTCCTCGCCGCCCTGTTCGACGAGGAGCGCCAGTGGGAGAGGTACCGCCCCTTCGACGAGACGACCATCGCCTCCCACGAATCCCTGACCGCGCGTACCCAGTTCGATCACGAGGCCCGGCACCGCACCGACGTCGCCTGGACCATCGCGGAGTACGACGGCCCGGTCGGCGAGCGGCTCTGGCACGCCACCGTCACCGCCGGCACCCCCGTTCCCCTCATCCACACGATGCTCCAGTACCTCGACGCCCCGCCCTTCACGATCGCCGACGACCTGGACGCCGTCCTCCGCGACGCCGCCTGGCGCCCGGCGAGCCACCCCGCCCGCACCACCTGGACGGCACCAGACGGGACCATCACCTTCGAGTCCACCCCGCACGCCGTGGAAGACCGATGGACGCTGTACGGCGGGGAGGACCTCGACCGGGCGGCGTGGACTATCCGCCTCTCCGCCGGCGTTCCCTACCCTCTTCTGACCCAGCTCGCCGGCACCGCCGCCGACCTGTTCCCGTCCCCCACACGGCCGAGCCCGAGGCCGTCTCCGGCGACCGCCCGCGGGCTTCCTCCGGCCGTGTCCGCCCAGCGCGGTCGCGGCCGGTAACCGAGTACAGCCGGGCAGCGCAAAAGCTCCACTCTAGCGTTTCGCGCCGCCATTTATCCGACTTCAGAAAAGGAACAGGTCAGACCGAGCGAGTCCAGCCATTCTCCAACCACCCTCAAACCCTTTAATACGATTAGCATACATCTGCTTTCATGGCCATCGAGAACGCTCTTTTGAGGGACGGCGAGGGGCGTCTCGGGGGGGCTAGCATTTCGTGCACTCTCACGAAGACGTGAAATTTTCACGCCGGAGTGAAAGTCGGGATCGCCAGCGCAGGGGCAGGGGCTGTCAGTGCTGGCCAGGCAGCGAAGAGAGGCATGAAAGTGGTAGAACTCCTGAACGGAATCGGGGCTGGACAGCTGCAGGACGCCCGATGGGTCAAGGCGCGGGCGAGCGACGGGCTGAATGAGTGCGTGGAGCTTGCCGAGGTTGGTGAAAGCATTGCGATGCGCAATTCTCGCGACCCGGAGGGACCGGCCTTGATCTTCACCAGGTCCGAGCTGGCCGCGTTCGTCAACGGAGCATCGAAGGGTGAATTCGACGCCATGACTGTCTGAAAGTTTTCGGCCGTGGCTTGCGGGACCGCCGGCCGGCTCGACATCCTCTGATTACATGGGCGGCGAAGTGCCATCCACGTCCTCGGAGGCCCAATTTGCCCCGCCACCTCAACCCGGTTCCGCCCCCTGATGGCTCGAAGCGGCAGCGGCCCGTTCATCCCCTTGAGCGGGCCGTCGCCGACATGCTTCGGCATCACCGTGGCGACCGGCTCCAGGAGGACGTGGTCGGTGCGGTGCCCGCCATCAGCTCGGTCCCGATGCTGAGCCGGCTGGAGAACGTCCGTGGCGAGTTGAGGCCCGACCGCGTGGAAGCCCTTCTTCGGCACTACGGCGCGCCGGAAAAGGACATCACCGAGGCTCTCGACTGCTTGGCGCGGGCCAAGGAGATGCCGGGCTGGGCCCCGCCCTCGGGCTCTTCGGAGGCGTTTCGCGCGTTGTCCGCGATGGAGGCGCGTGCCAAGGTCATCATGGTGTATCAGGAGTCCAGCGTGCCCGGGATGCTGCAAACCCGCGGGTACGCCACTGCGCTCATGGAGGAGTTCGCTCGGACCCAGCATGATCCTGGGCTGCGGAAGCAGTACGAGCTGGAGATCCGGGAGCGGCTGGAGTTCCGGATGCGGCGTCAGCTCCTGCTGGAACCTGACGAGAGGGATTTCCCGGTCTTCGAGGCGATCATCGGCGAGGCAGCCCTGCTCACCCAGCGAGGCGGCAAAGCTGTCCACCGCGAGCAGCTCCGAACGCTGTACAACCTGGCGGAGAACCGTCGCCGCATACGGCTGCGCGTCCTGCCGGCATCGGCGCCGGTCTCGGGCCTCCATAACGCGATGACACTGCTGAAGCCGCATGGCAACGAACTGGACAAGGTCGTCTACCTGGAGAACAGGAACCGCAACGGGGAGCTGGAGACCGAGCCGGCCAAGGTCGAGGCGTACCAGCAGTCGCTGGAGGCGCTGTGGGTCGCCGCCGGCGGCAAGGAGGACGCCATGCGCCTCATCAAGAAGTACATCGACCAGCTTGAGGACTGACACGTCCATCTACTTGATGCGGGCGACGCCGCCGTACTCGATCCACTCCTTGGTGCGTTGGCGAGGGGCCAGGTCGCTGTCGGGACGCCAGCGGGACACCTCGACGGGTTCCTGCTCCTCCACTTCGAGCAGTTCCAGACCGTCGAAGAAGCGTTTCACGCCGCCGAGAGAGCGGACTTCCCCCCAGTTCCCACCTGTGACGTCGTCCATGAAGTTCGTGATCTCGGAGCGGAGTTCGGGATCGTCGCTGGCGAGCTGGGAGATGACCATGTAGCTCCCTGCCGGCAGACGTTCGGCGACGCCCCGGACGAGCCCCCACGGGTCATCCGTGTCCCGGATGCAGTGCAGCACGGAGACGAACAGGGCCGCAACGGGACGATCCCCTCTTAAGAGTCTTTGCACCTGGGGCGAATCGAAGATGTCGTCGGTCTGGCGCATGTCCATCTCCAGGACCGCGGTCGTCGTGGGATCTTCCGCCAGACTCATCCGGCCGTGTGCCGAAACGACGGGATCGTTGTCGATGTAGACGACTTCGCACGCCGGGTCGACGGCCTGGGCGACCTCATGAACGTTCGGGCTGGTCGGCAAACCTGAACCGTGGTCGAGGAATCGACGTACCCCTTGCTCGCGGGCGAGGTAGCGAACCGACCTGACAAGGAAGGCCCTGTTCACCAGCGCAAGATCACGCGTACTCGGGGCCATTTTCAGAAGTTCTTCGCAAGCGTCGCGGTCTACTTGATAGTTGTCAGTCCCACCAAGAAGATGGTCATACATTCTCGCGACGCTGGGCTTGCTGAAATCAAGAATGAGAAGCTCCCCACGCTCCTGGCCACACGTCTCCCCACGGTTCCGGCGGCCTCTCGAAGGTAGAGATCACATGCTATGAGGGCAGTCCGCTCCGGTGCTACCCACAGCCACCAACGAGCGAAACATGTTCGCAGCAGAACTGCCGGACATCGGGCACGAAGTGCTCCGGCGTACGCCGCCGCAGGTCAGACCGCATCCGACGGAGGCATATGCCGATCGGCACGCGAAGGAGCAAGGTTCGACAGAGCGGTGCGTCGCAGCAGCTCGAAGGCGTCGGGCGAAAGCCCCATAGCGCGGCCGGCCTCCGCTGCGGAGTACCCGAGACGGTGGCGCAGGATCAGAGTGTCGGCTTCCCGAGGGCGCAGGTCCTCGTACAGTGCTCGAACGACTGCTGTTCGATAAGGCGCGAGCGCGTCCGCCAGGACCATCCATGCGTAGGAGGTTGGGGATGAGCTCCGAAGCGCGGCCATCCATCTACCTCTGAGCTGGTCGAGCATCGCCCGTGCTGCGGTCCGGCCCAGGGCGGTACTTCCGGTGACGGCTGCGGCGAAGCACTCGTAGACAGGCTGGTGTTCGCGGCAGAAGGCATCGTATGCAGCATCCACGCCAGGCGGAACCTCGGAGCGTCGCCTTCCGGCGCTCGGCTCGTACGGCTTCACTGCGAGCGGGTCGGACCGTAAGCGCATGGGGTCGACTCGTTCCCTTGTCGGCGGCAGACGTGGCGCGAAGCCGCAGGAAGCTGCGGGGCTATCTCGGCGACATGAGGCGCCGGCCGCCCCTGGGTCGGGCGGCCGGCTGGGGCAGGTCAGCGAGTGCGGCGGATCTTGAGGAAGACGAGGCCGCTGCGATCGGCGCAGAGCCCGGCCGAAATGGTCAGCAGGGCCTGCGTGGGGATCGACTCCGGATTTACCAGGGAGGTGATGACCACGCCGGCCATCAGGGCTGCGCCGAAGCGCAGGCGCAGGTGAAGGACGCTCTCCACGGCAGTTTGAAGGAAGCTAGCATTTGGAATGCTAACCTCTGGCTCCGCCGGAAGGACGTTCGCGAGCTTTCGGCGGACGTGCTGGATCATCGACTTCTCCTTAGGTCGTGCCTGGTCCGGCACGGACAGAGGGGTTCCGAGGCAGACGCCAATCGATCTCGGAACCCCTTTTCCGTTCCTGGCAGGACACTAGCCGAAGCATCTGACCAGCAGAAACCTTTGAAGATCGTGAAAACGGAGCAGGGAACTCCCCATCCCGAATCCCTTCCAGCCGCTCTATGAAGGCATTTCGGCCAGAAGCGGGAAGGAATAAGACAACGAGAGGGCCTGGGCGACAGGGGCCGGCTCCGAAATGCTGCGTGAAAGCATGAAAGCCTGTTCACGCCACCCCGTAGCGGCGCCACCCTTTCGAGTGAATTCCATGCCTTTCTGCGACGCGGGCGGATTCCACATACGGCGCCTGCATGACGGTGCTGATCATCGGCGCCAGCAGGTTCCTCGGAGCCGAGCTGGTGCGACAGGCTCACGCTGCGGGCCAGGCCACAGCCGCGACGTTCAGCTCCCGCCCCGGCGACGCCGCCAGGGCCACGTGGCACCAGCTGGACCTGCGCGATGCGCGTCGCCTCGACGAAGTCCTCGACGCCGTGACCCCTACCGCGGTGATCAACGCGTCCAGCGGTGACGCCGACTGGGCGGTCACCGCCGACAGCTCCCTCCGCCTCGCCGTGACAGCGACGCGATCTTCTCCGGTGCTGACGTGCACTACGACGAGACAGCCCTGCCCGACCCCGTCACGCCGTACGGGGCCGCGAAGGCCGCCGCCGAGACGGCCGTCCGTCTCCTCCACCCCGGCGCGGCCGTCGTCCGCACCTCGCTGATCATCGGCGACGGTGGATCCGCCCACGAGCGCATCGTCCACGAACTCGCCGCCGGCACGCGAGAAGGAGCGCTGTTCACGGACGACATCCGCTGCCCCGTCCACGTCGCCGACCTCGCAGCAGCCGTGTGGGAGCTTGCGCTGAACGACGCGACCGGTGTCTTCCACCTGGCCGGCCCCGACGCCGTCAGCCGCTTCACCCTCGGCGTCCTCGTCGCCCGCCGGGATGGGCTCGACCCCGCCCTTCTCCCCGCCGGCCGCCGGGCGGCCAGCAACCTGCCCGGCGCCCTCGACGTACGCCTCGACAGCCGTGCCACTCAGCAGCGCCTGGGCACCCGACTCCGCGGGGCACGAGAGTTCCTGGGGAAAGATTGACCAGGGGACGGTCTTCCCTGGCCGGCGCCATGCCACCTGCAGCGGGGCGTCGGTGCCCGGCCTCTTGTATCAGCGGTTGCCCATCCAGACGATCCGTCCGGCGAAGCCGCCTCGCTCGCCTGCCTTCGCAAGGCGGATCGCCTCCAACTGCTCCGAACTGAGGCCGAGATCAGCAGCGAGCGCGAGCAGCACCTCCGCCACGTCGGCCAGCTCGCCGGGTGCCGACTCTTCGTCCGCGTCCAGGAGCTCCGCGACCTCCTCTCGCAGCTTTTCCCGCAGCCGGGCCCGGTACTCCCGGGGGCCTGCGACGTAAGTGACCGGTTCGGCTCCCTCGTCCCGGATGATCTGCGGGATCCGGTCTCTCACCAACTTGCCTGCTCCAGCGCTCATTTCGATGCCTGCCATCAGACCTTCCTCCGCTCGATGAGTGGCCGCCGGGCGTCCGTTTACCTTACGGATCGCGGGAACGCGTGCGGCGGACCTCGCTGTTGCCCTTCGTCCCGGCCGACCAGACCGGGCGGGACAGATCACGTCATCCTGCCCGCGGGATGCCTCCCTCCGGGAGGGGTTCTGCCTTCGGTCCTCACCCGCGCGGGTGACTGGGTGGCGGCCCGGACCGTTCCTCGGCCACGATGCCCGGATGCAGGATGACGAACCGCTGGAGGAGTGGGCTCGTCGGCGTGATGCACGCCGGGCCGCCTCGAAGGGCAGGCGGCGCGCGGTGCCGCTCGGCGACAGCCCTCATCGTGGGGCCCACGTAGACCCCGACGCCCCGAGAGCGATCGAAGAGTGGACCGGCACCGAGTGGGCGGTGGTCGGCGTCGTCGAGGACTTGGCCGCCGCAAAGGCCCTGTTGTATCCGCCGCCGCCCGTGCAGGAGAAGCCCGCGGAGTGGGACCGGCAGCCATGGGCAAGGGGAGCGGCCGGCACCGGAAGCCGTCCTCGGCCGAGGATCGGGATCAGTAGGTCCGTGGGCTGTCCCGGCTTCGCGTCCCTCGTCCACCTCGCAGCCGCCCTCGTTTCCTTCCCCGACCTCGCTCGGCCGCAGCACCTGCCCCTGATGCGGACAGCTGCGCGTTACGGTCGAAGCGACCTGCACGGCGCCTGTTCCGGCGTCCGAGCCATCGCACCGAGGAGACCGACGTTGGACACCACCCCCCTGCCCACCGACGGGGACCTTTTCTGGCAGGAGCGCCGGACCTGCTTCCTGACCACCCTCCGACCCGACGGCTCCCCGCACACCACCCCGGTCGGCGTCACCTACGACCCCGCGACGCGGATCGCCCGCGTCATCACCGACGGCGGCAACAAGAAGGTCCGCAACATCCGCGCCGCCCTGACTGCCGGGGCCGAAGCCCGCGTCAACGTGAGCCAGGCCGAAGGCCGGCGCTGGTCCACCCTCGAAGGCACCGCCGTCATCAAGGATGACCCCGCCGCCGTCGCCGACGCCGAGCGCCGCTACACCGAGCGGTACAAGACCCCGCGCGTGAACCCCAACCGGGTCGTCATCGAGATCACCGTCACCCGCGCCCTGGGACCCACCAAGCCTTCCGGCTGGTGACCCCTCCCGGCCTCGGCGCGGGCGCAATATAGGCGAGGATCCCCGGTTTCCGAAACCGGGGATCCTGCGGAGGATGGACGACACCACCGCCACTCCCCCGCCACTCCGTCGAAAGGCACCTCCACCACCGAGATCCCCGCCCGGCCAAGCGCTACGCCGCGGCGTACGACAGCCGGAACAGCTCCAGTGCCCGCTCCACGTCCTTCTCGGAGCGCAGCTGGACCTCCAGGTCGCCCGTGCCGTGATGGCCCAGCCCGGTCACGTCCCGGGTGAAGCCCGGCACGAGTTCCACCGTGGCCGGCACGACCTTGAGGTACACCAGCAGCTTGTCCTGCCGTCCGGTGACGCAGGCGAAGTTCCGCAGCCGCTGGTAGGCGTCGTACTGCTTGCGCTCGACCTTCGTCACGCCCTCGCCCAGACCGAGCAGCACCTCGTCGACCACGGCCGCCAGCTCCGCCATGGCGTCGATCCACCGGCGCGGTGACGCTCCCCGCCCGCCGCGCAGGCTCTGCCGCCGCGTCCCGCCGCCCTGGGCAGCGACCGACGCGACCGTCTCCAGTGCGATGTGGTGCTCGCCGAGCATGGTGTAGCGCACGAGGTCGATGGACCGGCGGTGCTCGCGCACCGCGTGCAGGTCGTAGCGCGTGAAGCCGCCGGCCACGCAGATCAGCCGGGGCGTGCTCCACAGGACGCCGGCGGCTGCCGCCGGCCCGAGCCGCTCACGGACCAGGGCCTCGAACTCCTCCCGGTGGTCCATCAACCAGGCCACGTAGAACAGGCCCTGCGACAGCACTCCCGGATCGGTCGCCCGCTTGTACTCGACGATCACGGGCGAGCCGTTCTCGTCGAGGCCGAGGGAGTCGATGCGCCCGCCGTGGACGGGGCCGGTGCTGTACTCGGTGGCCAGGAAGCGGACGCCGAGCATGGGCTCCATCGCGCTCTCGACGAGCACCTGCACATCAGCTTCGGCCTCGGCCAGATGCGGCGTGACCTCGGTCACGCCGTTTGCCGTGTCGAACAGTTTCAGGACCAGCCCCCCCCACTCAGCTATTGCCAAGCGAGAACGTCACGGAGGGCCGAGAATATTTCCCGAAGGACACCCCCGCCGGGCTATCGCCCCTGCCACCTGATGGCCTCCAGGGTTCAGCGGTGATCGGCCCACTCCCGACAGCGGACCGGATCGGCCGGCATCAGCGGCTCGATCCGGCCCAACATCGCATCAGTGATCACCAACCGGACGGACACATCCGATCAACTGACCCACTGATCAAAGAGACACGCTCTGGACGCCTTGCGCTCTTCCTCTCGGCGCCAAGCTTCTGCGCTGCCGTACAGACGGTCACTCAGCATGCCCTTGACGGCGCGCCTCAGGCAAGCTGACGCCGTGCCACCGCGGCCCGCCCAGCGGCACTTCCTGGGGAGAATCTGGGGAGTACCGAGGGCCCTGGGGAGCGTGTGGGGAGAACCAACCGCCTAACGCGGACCGACCCCGAAAGAAGCTGAAAGAATCATCCGCGCAGGTCAGGGGTGACTTCGCCCGCATCAACGCAGGTCAGCGCCACCGTCTAGACAACTTCATGACGTACGTGCCGAGGTCGTCGGCCTCGACGATCCCGGGGAGCGAGCCGCCTTCACGCAGGGGCGTGACATAGCGGGTCGCTACGACCTCTTCCAACACTTTCCCAGGCCACCCATCTCTTCGACCGTGCACTTCATGGAAACCCTCGTGGCGGCGCGGCAGGGAAGATCGCCGACCGACGGCACCGCGCCCCTGCCGCCGGCCTCCGGCACGCAGCGAGGAACGGTCGCGCACCGGGCTTCCCGGGTCTAGATGCGCGCGTTGCGCAGCGACTGCCACACGGCGCCGGCCAGCGCCCGCGTCGCCCGCGGTACCGACAGGTGTTCGTGCTCGCGGTACAAGGCCCAGTTGTACTGCACCAGCGACAGCTTGTTGGAGGAGAGCGATCCCGCCTGATGGGCCCTGTAGACCGCGAGCGGCTCCGCCAGGCCCCGGGCGTCGGCGCCGTCCCGCATGATCGACAGCCAGAGGGCGTAGTCCTGGCGCTTGAGCATCTCCGGCATCAGCCTCGTGCCCAGGACCTTGCGGTCGTACATGGCGGTGAGCGCACCGATGTGGTCCCGGACCAGCATCGCGCGGTAGTCCACGTGCTCCCGCGCACGGACCACCCGGCCGTTCGGGACCCATTCGGTGCTCTCGCCGGCGTGGTCGGCGTCCATCTTGAAGTACGAGGTGAACGTCAGGGGCGCCGTGCCCTCCGCGGCGAAGGCGAGCTGCTTCTCGAGCTTCTCCGGGAGCCACATGTCGTCGCTGTCGAGAAAGGCGACGTAGTCCCCGCGGGCCCGCTCGATCGCGAGGTTGCGGGCCCGGCCCGCGCCGCCCCGCTCGGGCGCCGACTCCGGCAGGACGCGCTCGTCCCGCTCGGCGAGCGCACGGAGCAGGTCCATGGAGTCGTCGGAGGACCGGTCGTCGGTGATCAGCAGCTCCACATCGGTGTGGGTCTGCGTGAGCACCGATCGGACGGCTGCGCCGAGGGTGGCCGCCGAGTTGTACACGGGCATCACGACAGACACCAGGGGCACAGCGTTTCTCCTTGCAAGACCGGGACCGACGGTCCATTCAAGCACCGCGACCGGGCAGGAGTCGCCACGGGGACGGTCGTCGCCGGTCAGGGCCGCGTGGAGGACGCGGCTTCCTCGCGGCCCCGTGCGGTGCCGGACTCCGGGGCCCGCTCCGCGTTCCGGGTTCCCGGCCGCGCGGCTGCCGCGCCCGCCGCGGTCGTGTCACCAGCGGGACGGCGCCGGCGGCGCGACGACCGGAGGGCGGTCGTCGCAGGTGAGGGTGTTCGGCAGCATCCACGGGGCGAGCCAGCCGCCGTCGTTGCCGCCGAGGTCGGTCAGGGCGAACTCCGATCCGGTGGCGGGGAAGTCGAAGGAGCCGCAGTTGTTGACGCCGACGGCCCCGACGTTGCGGGCGTCGACGTTCTCGAAGGTGGCGGAGCCCTTCACCCGGGCGCTGACCACGGAGTTGCCGGTGCCGTCGACGCGGACGTCCTTGAAGTGGACGGCCGGGACGTCGACCCGGTCCTTCACCCCGTACTCGCCGACCAGCATGATCGCGTTGTGGGTGGAGTCGAGGTAGTGGTCGCCGGTGACGCGGACGTCGGCGTCGATGCTGCGGTCCAGGGCGTAGAACCAGATGGCGCCGAGGCCGATCTTCCAGTTGAGGTCGAGGGTGCCGGCGCGGACCGTGGTGTTGCCGGTGAAGCGGAGGGTGCCGGTGAAGGGTTCGGCGCCGAAGCGGGAACCGGCGTGCAGGCCGCTGCCCTCCCGTACGGGGTCGGCCACGAGGTTGCCGCTGACGGTGTTGTCCTCGCCGCCGTAGATCGCGATGCCGTTGGCGAGGGTCGGGGACTGGACGGTGTTGCGGGAGAAGGTGTTGCGGGCGTCGGCGGTCGTGTCCGACCACATGGCCAGGCCGTCGTCGCCGGTGTTGCGGACGAAGTTGTTGTGGACGAGCGAGTCGGTGACGCCGGTGTGGAGGTTGAGGGCGTCGGCGATCTGGTCGGTGATCACGTTGTTCGTGACCTTCACGTTCGCCATCGGGCCGTCGAACCACAGGCCGACCTTGGTGTGGTGCAGGTGGAGGCCGTCGATCGTGGAGTCGCTCATGGCGCCGCCGATCGCGTTGACCTGGTCGGTGTCGATCCGCTCGCGGACGTCGCCCTCGATCGCGAAGCCGCGCAGGTGCACGTCGCGGCTGCCGCCCTCGGCGGCGCTCCTGCCGTAGAGGCCGACGCCGGTGTGGCGGGAGCCGTCGGGCGCGGGCTCGGCGAGGGTGACCCGGCGGCCCTTGAGGATCGTGTGCCAGTTGCCGGCGCCGACGATCGTGACGTCGTCGACGACGACGTGCCGGTCGACCCGGAAGGTGCCCGGCGGGAGGTACACGGGCCGGTCGACGCGCCGGGCGAAGGCGATGGCGCGCTCGACGGCGGGGGCCGCGTCGCGGCGGCCGGTGGGGTCGGCGCCGAAGGCCAGGACGTTCACGCCGCCGCGTTCCACGTGGGGCGGGGCGACCAGTTCGGTGTCGAGGAGGTCGATCACGGTCCAGGCGGCGGGGCTGCCGGCCGGGACGGTGAGGCGGACCCGGTCGCCGGCCCGGTACGTACGGCCGAGGAGGAGGCGCTGCTCGTCGTAGAAGTGGGTGGGCCGGAAGGGCTTGGTGATCTCCGGGGCCGGTGTGGTGGCGGCCGGGACGCAGGCGCACTCGGTGATCCACCAGTCGGGGTGGAGGAGGCCGGCGCGCGGGTCGTTGCTGAAGGGGTACTGGTTGTAGAGCCAGGAGTACTGGGAGGTCAGCGTCATCGTCGTGCGGTGGCGTCCGTCGACGGTGACGTCGAGCGGGGCGGTGATGCCGCCGCCCCCGGGCGCGTCGGGGATGCTGTAGCGGACGGTGAGGGCGTTGGCGTTCCGCGGCAGGACGAACTCGACGTGCTGCCCGGCGGTCAGCCGCACGGCGGAGCGCCCCGACGCCTCGGAGGGAAGCGTGTACGGGGTGCGGTCCGGCCCGATGACCGTGCCGTCGGTGGCGGCGTTCTCCGCCTCCTGCTCGTCGAAGGCCACGGTGGCGCCGCGGCCGGCGACGAGGTCGGGGGCGAGGGCGGCCCGGGTGACCACGGGGCCCCGGGCGGCCGGGGCCCGGCCCCCGGTCCCCGCCGTGGCCACGCCGTCGAGGAGCAGGCTCGCGCCCAGGGCGAGGGCGGCGGTCGCCAGGGCGGCTCTCCGGCCGCCTCGTGCGCCGCGTCCGGATCGGCTCGGACTCATGTCGGGCTCACTTCCGTCGGAGGTGGTGCGGGCGTCGCCCGGACGCGGGGCCCGGGCCGTGGGGGCGGCGGGCCCGGTGCGCGGCCCCGTGGCCGGGGGCGCGCACCGGGCGTCCCGCCGTGGGCGGCGCGGTCAGGTGCGCAGCCAGACGGCGGTGTCCGTGGAGAGGGAGCCGTCCGCCGGCAGCGGCTCGCTGGACAGCAGGACCTCGGCGTGCGGCGGGAGGTCCACGGGGGCGCCGGAGAGGTTCACCACGCACTGGAGGTCCTCCGCGCGGGCGAAGGCCAGGACCCCCTCGGGCGACGGCAGCCAGCGCATGGGGCCGTCCCCGAGCGCGGTCTCGGCCCTGCGCACTCCCAGTGCCGTGCGGTAGAGGGCGAGCATCGAGCCCGGGTCGGCGGCCTGCCGGTCGACGGCGTGGCGGCCCCAGTCGGCCGGCTGCGGCAGCCACGGCTCCGTACCGGCGTGCGTGCCGAAGCCGTACGCGGGGGCCTCGGCCTCCCACGGGAGGGGGACGCGGCAGCCGTCGCGGCCGGGGTCGGTGCCGCCGGAGCGGAAGTGCATGGGGTCCTGGATGCGGTCCAGCGGGACGTCGGCCTCGGGCAGTCCGAGTTCCTCGCCCTGGTAGAGGTAGACGGAGCCGGGCAGGGCCAGGGTGAGCAGGGCGGCGGCGCGGGCCCGGCGGGTGCCCAGCTCCAGGTCGGTGGGGGTGCCGAAGCGCTTCTCGGCGAAGTCGAACCCGGTGTCCTCGCGGCCGTAGCGGGTCGCGGTGCGCGTCACGTCGTGGTTGCAGAGCACCCAGGTGGCGGGGGCGTTGACGGGGGCGTGCTCGGCGAGGGTGTCGTCGATGGTGCGGCGCAGCCGGTCCGGGTCCCAGGGGCAGGCGAGGAAGTTGAAGTTGAAGGCGGTGTGCAGTTCGTCGGGGCGCAGGTAGCGGGCGAAGCGCTCGGCGTCGGGCAGCCAGACCTCGCCGACGAAGACGCCGCCGTACTCGTCGGCGACGGCGCGCCAGGAGCGGTAGACGTCGTGGATCTCGTCGAGGTCGATGTACGGGTGCGGGTCGACGCCCTCGGTGAAGTCGCGGAGGTCGGGGTCCTTGGTGAGGAGGGCTGCGGAGTCGATGCGGACGCCGGCGACGCCGCGCGCGAACCAGAAGCGCAGGATGTCCTCGTGTTCGCGGCGGACGTCGGGGTGGGCCCAGTTGAGGTCGGGCTGTTCCGGGGTGAAGAGGTGGAGGTACCACTCGCCGTCAGGGACCCGGGTCCAGGTGTTCCCGGAGAACTGCGAGGGCCAGTCGTTGGGCGGGAGTTCGCCGTGCTCGCCGCGGCCGGGGCGGAAGTGGAAGCGTTCCCGCTCGGGACTGCCGGGGCCGGCGGCGAGGGCCTCCCGGAACCAGACGTGCTGGTCGGAGACGTGGTTGGGGACGATGTCGACGATGACGCGCAGGCCCAGTTCGGCCGCTTCGGCGATGAGCTTCTCGGCCTCGTCGAGGGTGCCGAAGGCCGGGTCGATGGCCCGGTAGTCGGCGACGTCGTAGCCGCCGTCCACCATCGGGGAGGCGTACCAGGGGGTGAACCAGAGGGCGTCGACGCCGAGTTCGGCGAGGTGGGGCAGTCTCGCCCGGACGCCCGCGAGGTCTCCGGTGCCGTCGCCGTCGCCGTCGGCGAAGCTGCGCGGGTAGACCTGGTAGATGACGGCGTCGCGCCACCAGTCGTCGGTGCGGGGCGGATGAGGGGCTGCCACGGGGCGGTCCTTTCGGGCAGGGTGGTTCTTCGCCGCCGGCCCTGACAGCGGGGCGGCAAGGGGGCCGGCGGCGAAGGCTTATGGGGTGCGGGCTCGTGACGGGGCGGGGCTCGGGCCTGTTCAGCCCTTGAGGCCGCCGGCGGTGAGGCCGCTCATGATGTTCCGCTGGAAGACCAGGAAGATCAGCAGCGTGGGAAGGGAGGCGATGGTGAGCGCGGCGATCAGCACGTTCACCGGGACGCCGTTGGAGAGCGAGTAGATGCCGACGTTGAGGGTCTGCTTGGACGGGTCGGGCAGGGTGAGCATGGGCCAGAGGAAGTCCTTCCACACCCCCACGACCGCGAAGATCGACACGACGCCGAGGATGGGGCGGGAGATCGGCAGCACGATCGACCACAGGATCCGCAGGGGCGAGGCCCCGTCCATCGAGGCGGCGTCGAGCAGTTCCTTGGGGATGGAGTCGAAGAACCGCTTCAGCAGGAAGATGTTGAAGGCGTTGGTGACGGCCGGCAGCCAGATCGCCCACGGCGTGTTGAGCAGGTTGCGCTCGACGAGCGGTACGTCGAGCACGGTCAGGTACTGGGGGACGACGAGGACGGTCGCCGGGATCATCAGCGTGGCGAGCATCATGCCGAGGATCGCCTTGCCGAACAGGGGCCGCAGCTTGGAGAGGGAGTAGGCGGCGGCGACGTCCAGGACGAGCTGGAAGGCGAGGGCGCCGAAGGCGTAGTAGAGGGTGTTGAGGAGGAGCGTGGCGAGGTCCATGACCTCCCAGGCCCGTGTGTAGTTCCCGGGCTCGAAGGTGCCCGGGACCAGGGTGGGCGGGGTCTGGATGACCTCCTGGGCGTCCTTGAAGCCGCTGGACACGAGCCAGTAGAGGGGGCCGAGGAAGACCAGGGTGAACAGGAGGAGGACGGCGACGAGGACGATCCGGTAGAGGACCTTGCCGCGGGGCCGGGCGAGGACGGCGGGCGAGATGAGCGTGCGTGTGGACATGGCGGGTCTCCGGTCCTATTCGTCCTCGGCGCGGCTGAGCCTGACGTACACCGCCGAGAAGCCGGCGAGCAGGACGAGCAGGAGCAGGCCGAGCGCCGCCGCGGCACCGTAGTCGTTGAAGTTGAAGGCGTACTGGTAGATGAGGTAGACGACGGTCGTGGTCGATCCCTCGGGGCCCGCGCCGCCGGTGAGCAGGAAGGGCTCCACGAAGACCTGCATCGTGGCGATGACCTGCATGAGGGCCATCAGCGACAGGATGAGGCGGGTCTGCGGGATGGTGACGTGCCAGATCTTGCGCAGCAGTCCGGCGCCGTCGAGTTCGGCGGCCTCGTACAGCTCGCCGGGGATGGACTGGAGCGAGGCGAGGTAGATGAGGGTCGCGCCGCCCATGTTCATCCAGGTGGAGGCGATGACGACGGCGAGCATCGAGATGTCCGGGTCCTGGAGCCACTGCTGCTCGGGCAGTCCGACCGAGGTGAACAGTTCGTTGAGGAGCCCGTAGCCGGGGTCGTAGAGGTACTTGAAGAGGAGGACCGAGGCGACCGGCGGCAGCATGACGGGCAGGTAGACGAGGAGCCGGAGGTAGCCCCGGCCGTGCTGGAGCTCGTTGATGACCACCGCGACGAGGAAGGGCACGGCGAAGCCGAGGACCAGCGCGAGCACGGTGAACAGGGCGGTGTTGCCCCATGCCTGCCAGAAGGCCGGGTCGTTGACGACCGTGGTCAGGTTGTCGAGGCCGACCCAGGTCGTGCGGCCGTCCTCGGTCTTCTGGAAGGCGAGGAAGAACTCCCGGACCATCGGGTACCAGGAGAAGACGCCGAAGCACAGCACCGCGCCGATGAGGAAGCCGTGGGCGGTCAGGTTGCGCCGGAGGCCTCGGGTGAACCGGGCGCCGGCCGGTGCGGGGGCCGCCTCTCGTGGCGGGGAGGGGCGGGAGGTGCCCGCCTTGCTCGGGGTCAGACTGGGGGCCGACATCGTCTCTCCTCGGTGCTGTCTGCCGGTTTCGGGGCCCGACGGCGTCGGGCGTACGGGCGGGCCGGCCGGCGGGGGCCGGCCCGTGGGCGGGGCGGGCGCCCGCCCGCCCCGCCCGGACCCGCTCACTGGTGGGCGAGGACCTGGTTGACCTGCGCCTCGGCGGTGGAGAGGAGCTTGTCGACGTCGGCGTCCTTGTTGGTGAGGATGCCGGACATGACGTTGTCGAGGACCTTGTAGACCTCCTGGGCCTTCGGCGGCTCGTTCTTGCCCGCGACCGGGTTGTCCATGAAGGTCTTGAAGTTCTCGACCGGCATGGTGGCGTGCTGCACGCGGGCGGCGTCGTCCTTGGCCTTGGAGTCGTTCAGCCAGAAGTTGGGCTGCGGGATGCCGACCGGGAGGCCGTCGGCCTTGGTGCGGGCCCAGTCGAACTGGCCCTTGCCGACGGTGAGGTTCTTGAAGGTGAGCCAGGCGATCGCGGCCTTGATCTTGTCGCCGGATATGCCCTTCTTGATCATGTAGTTGTTGCCGCCGGCGAGCGTGTTCCTGCCCCCGGGGATCGGGCCCATGCCGAAGTTCTCGTATGTGGCGCCGAGTTGCTGGACCATGTAGGCGATGTCGTCGGGCGCGGCGAGGAACATGCCGAGCTTGTCGGTGGCGATCTGCTTCTGGAGGTCGCCCCACTTGAGCAGTTGGGTCTTGCCCATGGAGTCGTCCTCCCAGCGCATGGCGTGGAGGTTCTTCGCGACCTGCTTGCCGAGGTCGGTGTTGAAGGCGGCCTTCTTGCCGCTCGCGTCGACGACGTCGCCGCCGAGGCTGTACATCTGGGCGGTGAAGTGCCAGCCGCCGGTGTTGCCCGCGCTGTACTCGCCGAAGCCGGCGACGCCGTTGCCGAGGGCGGCGATCTTCTTGGCGGCGGCGCGGACCTCGTCCCAGGTGCGCGGCGGGGCGTCGGGGTTCAGGCCGGCGTCCTTGAAGAGCTTGCGGTTGATCAGCAGGCCCATGGTGTAGTTGCTGGTGGGCAGGCCGTAGAGCTTGCCGTCCTGCTTGAGCGAGCCGAGGACGTTCGGGTCGATGTCCTTCAGGGCCGGGACGGTCTTGTCGTTGACGTACGCGGTGATGTCGGCGGCGCCGTCGTTGTCGAGGACCTGCGGCAGGTCGGTGAAGTACGTGTAGAACACGTCCGGCTGCGACTTGGCCTTGAGCATCGCGGTGAAGCGCGGGGGCTCCAGGCACTGGCCGGGGGTGGAGCGGCCCTCGATGGTGACGTTCGGGTACGTCTTGTTGAAGGCGGCGACGTCCTCCTTCCACTCCTTCAGCTCGGCCGCCTTCGCCGTGGGCGGCATGCAGTCGATCGTGAGCGTCACCTTGGTCTTCGGGTCCAGCGGCGTCGTCGGGTCGGACGAGCCGTTCTGCTGGGACCCGCCGTTGTCGTCACCGCTGCTGCTCGTGCCGCAGGCGGCGAGCGCGGTCAGCGACAGGGCGGAGACGAGGGTGATCGCGACGGCACGACGGCTGCGGCGGAACCGGGCACTTCTCATGAGTGGACCCCTTCGGGCATGACGAGGAGGAGCGGTGCGTGGATGTGGAGGTCGCCCCGCCGCCGACGGCTTGGCGGGGTGCGGCACACTCAACCACCACCAACAAGTGAACGCAATATCTCGCGCTGATTTCGCAATTGCGCGACAGTGAGGCGTAATCGAAACGTGACCGACACGCACCTGGCCGACAGGAGACGCGGGCGGACGAGGGCGCGCCGAGGCGTCCCGGGGCACCGCGGCCGGCCCGGGCCCCGTTCGGGACCCGGGCCGGCCTCCGTCACCTCCGGGAGGCGGCGGGAGGCGGGGGGATCACGGGTTGAGGTTGATCTTGAAGGTGGAGGTGGTGTTGCGGACGTCGACGGCGTTGCCGCTCGTCCGCAGGCCGTTGAAGGTCACTTCGCCGACGGCGGGGCCCTGCCCCGACTCCGGCATCTCGTTGGCCCAGACGCCGAAGCCGGACTTGGCGTCCCAGGCGTCGCCGCTCTTGCGGGCCCCGGTGATCGAGACGTCCGTGAGGACGGTGTCCTTGATCGGGAACTGCGGCTGTCCGCCCACGTAGTTCGTCTGGAACATGATCCCGCTGTAGGTGGGATCGACGATGTCGACGTGGTTGACCCGGATGCCCTGGAAGACCTTGGAGGCGGAGAAGAGCCACATGCCGGGGAAGGTCTGGTTGCCCCAGAAGTGGCCGCCCGCCCGGACGATCGAGATGTTCTCGAAGGTCGTCGGCTCGGTCCCGAAGCCGTTCATCGGGTAGCCGAAGTCCAGCGAGGAGATGGTCACGCCGGAGTAGACCAGGGTGTCGGCGATGTGGATGTTGCGGAAGGTGTTGGCGTAGCCGCCGTAGACGGCGAGGCCCGCGGCGCGCCAGGTGAGCGTGCTGGTGAGGTTCTCGTAGACGTTGTTCTTCATGTCGGCGCCGCCGGCGTCGATCGCGGAGAACAGGGCGAAGCTGTCGTCACCGGTGGCCCGGGCGTCGTTGTTGACGACGTGGTTGTCCGTGGAGCCGTTGGTCATGTTGATGCCGTCGGCGAACAGGTTGCGGATCCGGGAGTTCCTGATCGTGATCCGGTCCGCGTTGGCGCCCCAGTACAGGCACACCATGTGCTCGTTCCAGATGTCGTCGATCACGATGTCGGTGACGTTCGCGAAGTCGAAGACCTTGCCGGGGCCGTCGATCCGCGAGGTGTAGTTGCCGAAGTAGGCGAAGCCCTTGAACAGCGAGCCCTTGGCCGCCGCCTCGGCGCGGAAGCCGACGTCGGTGTTGTCCTGGGTCGCCGGCGCGTGGAACTTCGTGTACCAGGGCCCGGCGCCGACCACCTTGACGGCCTTGCCGTACACCTGGAACTTGCTGGACGTCTGGTAGTCGCCCGGCGGCAGGTACACGCCGACGAGGGTGCCGGTGGTGTCCATGCGGACCTTGTCGAGGGCGTTCTGGACGTCCTGGTGGGTGAATCCGGCCGGGACGGTGTACGCGGCCGGGTCCGGGTTCGCGACCGGGGCGACCTGCTCCAGGTCGACGAAGTCGATCGCGTAGTGGGCGGCGGTGTTGGCCGCGTCCTTCTGGAGCCGGATCCTGCTGCCCGCCGGGACCGTCTCGCCGAGGAGCAGGTGCGCCTCGTCGTAGATGTGCCGCGGTCCCCCGGAGCCCGGGGAGTTGCCGGGCGCGGTCTCGGAGCCGTACAGCCAGGCGTACTTCGAGGTCAGCGGGAGCGCCTTCTTGAAGACGCCGTCGACGTAGACGTTGATCGTGGAGTCGATGCCGCCGCCGCCCGGGGCGTCCGGGATGGAGAAGCGGGTGACCAGGGTGTTGGTGGCGGCGCGGGTGGTGAACTCGACGTACTCCCCCGTCGCGTCCAGGTCGACGGCCCTGCGGCCGGAGGCCTCGCCCGCGATGTCGCCGACGGTGCGGTTGGGTCCGACGACGGTGGCGCCGCCGCCCGTGGTGCCGTCCTCCGCCTCGTAGGTGGTGTACGGCATGTTGGCGCCGCGTCCGACGAAGAGCGGCTGGGTGGCGGTGTTGTTGGCGCGCTTGACCGGGAGTTCACCGGCGTCGTCGGCGAGGACCGTCCGCACCGTGTACGAGCCGTTGGCCGCCGTCCACGGGCCGAGGGTCACCACGGTCGAGGCCCCGGCGGCGAGACTGCCGCTGTAGGACCCGGTGAGGGTCTTGATCGTGGCGCCCTGCTGGTCGAGCAGGTTCAGGGTGACGCCGTGGCTGCCCGCCGAGGTGGCCTGGTTGCCCTGGTTGCGCACCGTCGCCCGGAAGGAGACGGCGTCACCGGCGGACGGGCTGGACGGGGTGGTCGTCACCGAGGCGGTGACCACGTCGGGGCTGGTGACCGCCTTGACCACGAGCGGGGTGGGGCTGGTGTGGGTGTTGTTGGACTCGTTCTGCTCGATGACCGCGTTCGCCTCGTCGGCGACCGCGCTCAGCTCGTACGAGCCCGCCTCGCGCGCCCCGATCGAGGCGCTGACGGTGGTCTGCGCTCCGGCCGCGAGGGCGCCGACCTGGGCGGTGGCGACCTTGGTGCCGCCGAGGCGCAGCGCGACGGCGCTGGCCGGGGCGGCGGCCGGGCCGCTGTTGCGGACGGTGGCGGCGACCGTGATCTGGTCCGACTCGACGGGTGCGGCCGGCGTGGTGGTCAGGCCGGTCACCTCCAGGTCGGGGTTGGGCGCCGGGACGCCGATCACCTGGAACTCGGCGAGCTGACCCGCCGAGGAACCGGTGTTGGCGGTGAACTTGAGCTGGACGTCGGCGACGCGGGCGGTGACCGGGACGGTGACGGTGTTCCCGCCTGCCGGGTCGAAGGTGTAGCTCTTCGCGGCGACCAGGCTCGTGAAGCCCGAGGCGCTCTGCTCGCGTCCGAGGACCTCGACGGTCTGGTTGCGGGTGGCCCAGGCGGTGGCCGGGTCGAGCTTCAGGACCAGCCGGTCGAGGTCGGCGTTGGAGCCGAGCTTGACGGTGAGGGTGTTCGGGTAGCTGCCGCCCGCGCCCTCCCAGTAGGTGCTCGTGTTGTTGTCGTTGGCGTTCGCCGCGACGAAGCCGTGGACCGTGGAGGAGGCGCTGATCGCCTTGCCGACGGCCAGGTTGGAGCCCGTGGGGCCGCTGCCGTTGCGGGTGACGGCGTTGCTGTTCGCGGACTGGTTGCCGGCCGCGTCCTTGGCCCGGACGTGGTATGTCACCGTCTGGTTGGCCGGACGGCTGTCCGTGTACGTGGTGACGTTGCCCGCCACGCTCGTCAGGAGCGCGTTGTTGGCGTAGACGTCGTACCCGGTGACGCCCGTGTTGTCCGAGGAGGCGCCCCAGGTCAGCTTCACCTGGCCGGAGGTCGCCTCCGTGAACGCCAGGTTCGCCGGGGCCGTGGGCGCCTGCGTGTCGCCGGTGTCGCCCTGCCGGGTGACGGTGTTGCTGTTCGCGGACTGGTTGCCGGCCGCGTCCTTGGCCCGGACGTGGTACGTCACCGTCTGGCCGGCCGGACGGTTGTCGGTGAAGGTGGTGACGTTCCCGGCGACGCTGCTGAGCAGGGTGCCGTTGGCGTAGACGTCGTAGCCGGTCACCGCGGTGTTGTCCGAGGAGGCGCTCCAGGTCAGCCTCACCTGGCCGGACGCGGGCTCGGTGAACGCCAGGTTCGCCGGGGCCGTGGGTGCCTGGGTGTCGCCGGTGCTCGGACCGTAGACCTCCAGCTCCGATATCTGCGCGGCCGGCTGCACGCTGTTCGCCGTGACCAGGACCCGGACGTACCGCGCCGTCGTCTCGCCGAACGGGATCGTCACGGAGTTCTGGCCGGAGGGGGCGAACTCGTACGCCTTCGACGCCGTGAGGTCGGTGAAGTCCGTGCCGTTCGCGCTGCCCTGGACCTTCAGGGTCTGGCTGCGCGCGCCCCAGTTGTCGGGCAGCCGCAGCACGACGCGGTCGACGCGCACCGAGGACCCGAGGTCGGCCCGCAGCCACTGGGGCAGCTCGTTGTTGCGGCTCTCCCAGTAGGTGGCCTTGTTGCCGTCGTTGGCGTTGCCCGCCGCGTACACCTCGGTGTGGCTGCTCGCGGTCAGGGTCCTGCCCGCGGCGAGGTTGGCGGAGGTGCCGTCGGCGGCGTGCACCTCCAGCTCGGACAACTGGGCGGCCGACCAGCCGGTGTTGGCGGTGATGTCGACGCGTACGAAGCGGGTCTGGGCGGCCGGGAAGGTCACCGTGACGGTGTTCCCGGCGCCCGGGCTGAAGGTGTAGGTGGCCGAGCTCTTCAGGGTGGAGAAGCTGGTGCCGTCGGCGCTGCCCTGGACGGACAGCGTCTGGTTGCGGCTCTCCCAGCCCGCCGGGAGCTTCAGGACGACCTCGTCGACGCGGGTGCTCGCGCCGAGGTCGGTCTGCACCCACTGCGGCAGGCTCGATCCGGAGCTCTGCCAGTACGTGCCCTGGTTGCCGTCGGTGACGTTCGCGGCGCCGTACTCCGGCAGCGCGCTGCCGGCCGCCGCGGGATCGCCCAGCGCGATGTTGGGTCCCCCGGCGGCCTGGGCGGTCACGAGGGGACCGCCCAGTGCAAGGAGGCTCGTCGCGATCACGGCGCTCATGCCCCGTGTCCGCCGGTTCTGCAATCTCATGTGTCCTCGATCTCGGCCCCGTGCCCGTGGGCTGCGCGGCGCGGCTCGTCGGAATCCCGTACGGCTCGCACTTGTCGGCTATTTGCTGCGAGCGGTGGAAGAGTTGCAGAGAATCGGCACCTCGTCTACGCCGTGAAGCGAACCGATTGCAGAAAGTCGGTCAGGCCGGGCGCGGGCACGCCGAAGACCCCGCTCACCGGAGGTGACGGGGTTGCCGGACCGGCGAAGGTCCGGTGGGGATCGGCGGGGTCCGGTGGGGTCCGGCCACCGCCGTGGCCGGACCCCCTCGTCACGGCGCCCCGGGCGCCGCCGACGGCGTTACGGGTTGGTGATGACGAACTGGGAGCCGGGCTCGACCAGGATGTTGCCCTCGGCCGAGTTGGTGATCGTCACGTTCGACAGGGTGGCGCTGCCGCGGGCGCCGCTCATCGCGAGGATGCCGGAGCCGTTGTTCGACTTGTCGATGCGGACGTTGCTGATCTTCACGTTCGGCATCTCGCCGCCGCCGGTCTTGAACTGGATGCCGTCGTACGTGGAGTCGACGATGTCCGTGTCCTTGATGGTGACGCCCGGGATGGGCTGGCCCTGCGCGAACAGGGTGATGGCGCCGAACTCCTGGTCCTCGTTCCAGAACGCGCCGCCCGTGCGGTACAGGGCGTTGTTGGAGATGAGGGTCTGCCCGGAGAAGGGCAGCGGGTCGTGGTCGGTCGCCAGCATGATGCCGGGGTAGTTCATGGTGTCGGCGACGATGTTGTTCTCGATGGTGTTGCCGAATCCGCCGTAGACCGCGATGCCGTTGGCCCGCCAGGGCAGCTGGATCGTGTTGTTGCGGAAGTGGTTGTTGGAGCCGATGTCCACCGAGGTGTCCTTGACGTACTTGCTGGCCCAGACGGCCAGCGCGTCGTCGCCGTTGTTGCGGAAGGACGAGTTGAAGACGGTGGAGTTGCGGGTGCCGTTGGCGAAGTTGATGCCGTCGGCGTAGGTGTTGCGGATCCGCATGCCCGAGAACTCGACGCCGTCGCCCGGCCCCCACAGCTCGGGGATGTTGGTGTAGTCGCGGCCGGCCCAGACGCCGACGTTGGCGTGCTCGATCCAGACGTTGGTGATCTTGGTGTTCTTGCCGAAGCGGCCGTTGAGGCCGACGCCGCCCTCCTCGTTGGCGTTGTTGCCGCGGATGGTGCCGGAGCCGAAGATCGCGATGTCGGAGATCTGCGTGTTGTGGTCGATGTCGAAGCCGAAGTTGCCCTCGTGCGGGTGGTTGATGCCGCCCGCCTGGTGCGGCGGGGTGAGGGTGTAGAGCTGCGAGTGCCACATGCCGGCGCCGCGGATGGTCACGTCGCGGATGCCGACGGTGTTGTAGATCCCGCGGTTCAGCGGGTCGTCGGTCAGGATCTTCTGCTCCTGGCGCCACTGGCCCGCCGGGATCCACACGCAGGAGATCTGGCCGTTCTGGTCGGCGGTCACCGCCCGCTGGATCGCGTCGGTGTCGTCGAGGCCGTCGTTGGGCACCGCGCCGTAGTTGGTGATCGAGACGCAGCCGGCCGGCTGGGCGGCCGGGGGCGCGACCTGCTCCAGGTCGATCAGGTCGATGACGTAGAAGGAGGCGGTGTCGCCCGCGTCCCGCTGGAGCCGGAACTTGGTGCCGGCCGGGTAGGACTGGGACAGCAGGGCGTTGGACTCGTCGAACAGGCGGCGGGCGTCGGTCCCCGGGGTGTTGCTGAGCCCCTCCGGGTCGTCGGTGGTGCCGTAGAGCCAGCTGTGCTTGGAGGAGAGCGTCAGCTTCCGCACGAACTGCCCGTCGGCGTACAGGCTCAGCGTGGCCTCCCGTCCGCCGCCCGCGGCGGCGTCCGGGATCGAGTTGCGCACGACGAGGGAGTTGGCCGCGTTGGCCGAGGTGAACTCCACGTACTCACCGGTGGAGTTGAGCCGGACCGACTTGCGTCCGGAGGACTCGGTGGCGAAGTTGGTGTGGCCGAAGGTCCGCTTGGCGTCGGCGGTGAGCAGGGTGCCCTGGTAGCGGGCGTCCTCCGCCTCGTACTCCGTGTAGGGCACGGCGGCGCCGCGGCCGACGACCAGGGAGCGGCTGAAGACGTTGTTGTTCTCGTTGGTCTCGGCCACGGTCGCGGTGGCGTCGGCCGTGGCGGTGAGGGTGACCCCGCCGCTCGTGGCGGTCCAGGTGCCGGAGAGCGGCACGGTGACCGACTGTCCGGCGGCGACCGCCGGGGTGGTCCCGTTCAGGGTGGTGGTGCCGGCGGCGAGGCGGGTGACGGTGCCGGCGGCGACGCCGGTGGTGCCCCGGTTCTGCACCGTGGCCGTGAAGGAGACCTGGGCGCCGACCGCCGGGGAGGACGGGTTCGGGGTGATCGCGGTGACCGTGAGGTCGGGGCCGGGCGCCTGGCCGACGACCAGCTTGGAGGAGCCGGTCCGGCTGTTGTTGGTGTCGTCCTGCTCCACGACGGCGTTGGCCGGGTCGACGACCGCGGACACGGTGTAGCTGCCCATCGCCTTCCTGCCGACGGGGATCCTGACGGTCGTGGAGGCGCCCGCCGCGAGCGCGCCGACCTGCGCGCTGCCCGCCACGGCGCCTTCGAGGCTCACGTCGACGGAGGTGGCCGGCGAGGCGGCGCTCCCGGCGTTGCGGACGGTCGCGGCGACCTCGACGGGGTCCGTCTCCGAGGGGGAGGAGGGGGACCACGCGAGGTCGGTGACGGTGAGGTCCGGGTTCGGGGCGGCGGCGCCCACCACCTCGAACTCGGCGACCTGGGCACCGGGGGCGCCGCTGTTGGCGAAGAACCTGAGCTGCACGTCGGCGTACCGGCCGGTCACCGGGACGGTGATCGTGTTGGCGCCCGAGGACGGATTGAACTGGTAGTCGGCGCGGGCCTTGAGGGTCGTGAAGCCGGACGCGGACTGCTCGCGCCCGAGCACCTCGACGGCCTGGGTGCGCGGACCCCACGCCTGGTCGGGGTTGAGCTTGATCCGGACGGCTTCGAGGTCGGCGTTGGCGCCGAGCCTGGCGGTCAGGGTCGCGGGGAAGCCGGCCGACTCCCAGTAGGTGCCGGTGTTCCCGTCGTTGGCGTGGGCGGCCACGTACGACTGGGTGACCGACGAGGCCTCGATCGGCTTGTTGCGGGCCAGGTTGGTGCCGGTCGGCGGCGGGTCGACCGGGCCGCCGCCGTCCTCGCCGAAGACCTCCAGCTCGGACAACTGGGCCGCGTTCCAGCCGGTGTTGGCGGCCACCTGGACGCGGACGTAGCGGGCCGTGGTCGCGGTGACGGGGATGCTGACCGTGTTGGCGGCGGCCGGGTCGAAGGTGCGCGCCCCCGACCCGGAGAGCGCGGTGAAGGAGGTGCCGTTCGTGCTGCCGAGCACGCTCAGGGTCTGGACGCGGGAGCCCCAGGAGGCCGGCAGTTTGAGCGCGACCCGGTCGACCTCGGTACTGGCCCCCAGGTCGACCTGCACCCACTGGGGGAACGACCCGGTGGGCCCCTCCCAGTAGGAGGCCTGGCTTCCGTCGGTCACGTTGCCGGCGACGTAGCTTCCGTTCGTGCCGCCCGCGGTCGCGGGCCTGCCCAGGGCGAGGTTGGGGCCCTCGGCGGCGTGGGCGGGGGTGGGGAGCGTCCCCACGCCTATCAGCCCCGCCATCACCGAGCCGACGATCACTCGCCGCCCGTGGTTTCTCAGTCGCATGAAGTCCTCTTGATTCCTCGCCCGGGCGACCGGCCGCGACGCGCCCCGCCGACGGCCCGAACAGCACCGGGGAGGGACGACGGGCCGGAGGCGTATACACCGGGCGTACGTCGACAGGGACCTCGCACAGCACCTTCCATCCCCGACGAGGGAACATTCGAGTGTGGGCAAGGCTTTTTGAGCTGCTCAGTCAATCTTTTGCGATGACCGGGTGACAGGTTTCCGTCAGGTCACCACTTTGTCAACGGCGCCGACACAACTGGCCCGTGGGAGGAGTCGGTGACGACGGGAGCGGACGGGGGGCGGCGGGGCCCCTCCGCGTCCGGGCGCACGAAAAAGGGCCAGACCATCAGGTCTGGCCCTCGGGCGGGGGGGTGGATCAGGTGGCGGACGGCGGGGCGGTCGAGCCCCGCACCACGAGCTCCGGCTCGAAGAGCAGCTCGCCGGGGTGCGCCTGCGTCCCCTGGATCTGGGCGCACAGCAGGTCGACGGCCGCCCGCCCCATCGCCTCGATCGGCTGCCGCACCGTGGACAGCGGCGGCTCGGTGCAGTTCATGAAGGCGGAGTCGTCGAATCCGAGCACGGACACGTCGGTGGGGACGGTGAGTCCGCGCCTGCGGGCGGCCCTGATGGCGCCCAGGGCCAGCGGGTCGCTCGCGCAGATGACCCCGGTCACCCCCCGGTCCCACAGCCGGCTCGCCGCCGCCTGTCCCCCTTCGAGCGAGAACATCGAGCGCTCCACGAACTCCTCGGCCAGCTCCGTTCCCGACGCCGCCGCGGCCGCCCGCGCAGCGGTCAGCTTCCGGCGCGAGGGGATGTGGTCCTCGGGACCGAGGACCAGGCCGATGCGCTCGTGCCCCAGCGAGGAGAGGTGGCGCCACGCCTGCTCCACCGCCGCGATGTCGTCGCAGGAGACGCACGGGAAGTCGAGTTCCTCGATGGGGGCGTTGACGAGGACGACGGGGATGTTGCGCTCCGCCAGCTGCCGGTAGTGCTCGTGCGGCGCGTCGGCCTGCGCGAAGAGCCCTCCGGCGAAGATCACTCCGGAGACCTGCTGCTGGAGGAGGAGGTCGACGTAATCGGCCTCCGAGACGCCGCCCTTGGTCTGCGTGCAGAGCACCGGCGTGAGGCCCTGCTGCGCCAGGGAGCCCCCGATGACCTCGGCGAAGGCCGGGAAGATGGGGTTCTGCAGCTCCGGCAGGACCAGGCCCACCAGCCGGGCCCGCTCGCCGCGGAGCTGCGTGGGGCGCTCGTAGCCGAGGACGTCCAGCGCGCTGAGCACGGACTGACGGGTGGCCTCCGAGACTCCCGGCTTGCCGTTGAGAACTCGGCTGACCGTGGCCTCGCTGACTCCCACCTTTTTCGCCACCAGAGCAAGTCGTCGCGTCACGAACGCAACTCTAGCGCAAAGAGAGTCAGGAAGTTACATATTTCTTGCCATGATTGCAGCACGACACGCGCGTGTCCGGGACGGGTTCCGTCATTCGGGGGCACGGGGTTCCGGGCCCCCCGTCTTGTCGAGAACCGGTCCCGACGGCCCGTCCCGCCGCTCGAACCGGCCCTCGAACCGGCCCTCGAACCGGCCGAGGAGGGCGGTCAGGAGGACGGCCGTCAGGGTGCCGGCGACGACGCCGCTGCCCAGGATCGTGCGGGCCCAGCCGGGGAAGCCGTCGTACAGGCCCGGGGTCAGGAGCGGCAGCAGACCGGCCGCGAGGGCCAGGGCGGCGGCCAGGGAGCTCGTACCGGCGCCGGAGAGGTCGGCGCGGCGGAGCATCTCGACGCCCATCACGGCGATCACCGCGTAGACGACGAGCGAGGAGCCGCCCACGACCGCCTCCGGGATGCCCGCGAGGGCGCGGGAGACGGGGGTCGCCAGGCCGATGACGATCAGGAGCGCTCCGGCCGCGGCGGTGACGAAGCGGCTGCGGACCCCGGTGAGCCGGCCGATGCCGATGTTCTCGGCGCTGGTCACCATCAGGGACGTGCCGAAGAGGCCGCCCACGAGGGAGACGAGGGCGTCGGCGCGGGCGACGCGGGGGACGTCCCTGCCGGGGTCGGGGACGCGGCCGACGGTCTCGCTGTTCAGCACGGTCTGGCCGGTGATCTCGGCCAGGGTGGTGAGGCTGAAGACGAGCAGCGGGAGGGCGGCCAGGACGTCGAACCGCGGTGTGCCGTACGGCAGGAGGGCGGGCAGCGAGAAGCCGCTGCCGGGCGCGGGCGTGAAGGTGCCGAGGCCGGTGAGGACGGCGAGCAGGACGCCGGCCGCCATGCCGGTGAGGATCGCGGTCTGCCGCCAGACCCCGCGCAGCAGGACGTACGCGCCGACGGTGGCGGCGACGGTGAGGCCCGCGAGGAGCACGGCGCGGGGTTCGCCCGCGCCGTCGGGTCCGGTGACGAGCCGGGCGGCGACCCGGATCATCGCGATGCCGATGAGCAGGACGGTGACGCCCATGACGAGCGGCGGGAAGAGCCGGACCACGCGCGCGTAGAGCGGGAGGACGGCGATGAGCAGTGCCGCCGCGAGGAGGACGGAGCCGGCGGCGGTGGGCGTGCCGTGGTCCTGCGCGATCTGGAGGAAGAGGGCGGTGGCGGCGCCGCCTGGCAGCATGACGAACGGCAGCCTGGCGCCGATCCGCCACACGCCGAGGGACTGGAGCAGGGCGCCCACGCCGCACAGGACCAGGACGGCGCTGAGCAGCGAGGCCGTCGTGCCGGGTGCGAGGCGCAGGGTGCCGGCGGTGAGGAAGACGGTGGAGACGGGCGCGGCGATCATCGCGAGGACGTGCTGCGCGGCGAGCGGCAGGAGGCGGCGCGCGGGGACGCGGGCGTCGACCGGAGCGGTGCCGGACGCGTCGGGCCGCGCGGGAGCGGCGGTCGGGGTCACGAGCCCGCCCCCAGCCAAGGGATGTCGGCGGCCGCGTAGCGGTAGGCGCGGAAGACGGCGTTGGACTCGGACGGGAAGAGGCCGCGGACCTCGTCCTCCCGGTATCCGGCGAAGTGCGGGACGACGTACTCCCAGCACAGGTAGCCGTCCTTCGTCACCTCGAAGAGCCGGCCGGACGGGGAGTCGGTGACGAGGGTGTTGCCGTTGGGGAGCCGCTGTGCGGAGCCCATGAACGGGGCGAAGAAGAACTCGCGGGCCGGGTCGTGGTACTCCCAGGCGATCTCGCCGCTCTCCCGGTCGATCTCGACGACGCGGGAGTGCGGGACGTCGTGGTGCGGCCGGAAGACGCCGTTGTCGAAGACGAGGAACCGGCCGTCGTCGAGTTCGGTCGGGGCGTGCTGCTGGCTGGTGGTACCGGGGGCGCTGCGCCACAGGATCTCGCCGGTCTCGCGGCTGATGACGACGACGGCGGAGACGCTGCGCAGGCTGGCCAGGACGTTGCCGTCGCGGAGCGGGGTGACGCTGTTGATCAGGGGCCAGTGCTCGCGGGCGTACGCCTCGTGCAGCGGGTACGCGTCGCGGTCGAGGTGTTCGGAGGCGCGCCAGGACCAGAGGAGTTCGCCGTCGGGTCCGACCTCGCGGACGGTGTCGGCCCAGACGGTGTCGCCGTCGGCCTCGGAGCCGGGCACTCCGCCGCGTACGGCCTCGGCGTCGGCGCCCCGGAGGGGTTCGAGGGCGGTGTAGAGGATCCGGCCGTCGTCGAGGTGGTGGGCGTCGTGGTGCTGGAGGGGGTCGCGGTGCTCGCGCAGCACCGTGCCGTCGGGGGCGGCGTGGAGCATGACGCCGCCCCGGTACTTGTGCCACATCGGGAACAGGGCGTCCTCGCCGGGCAGGACGCCGTTGTAGGCGAGGGTGCCGTCGGCGAGGAGGCGGGCGTGGCGGCCGGGGCGGTACGGCAGGTCCCACCGGTGGACGGTCTCGCCGCGCAGGTCGACGAGGTACACCTCGCCGGTGCCGGTGAGCGGGGCGTAGAGGGTGTGGCCGTCGTAGGCGGCGGCCTCGTCCAGGGCGAGGAGACCGGTCGGTCGTCGGCGGCGGGAGTTCTGGTCGATCGTGGGCATGGCGGCGCTCCTGCGTTCCGGGTCGGCTGCGGGGCTCCGTCGTCAAACTTTCTTTGACTGGAGCAACTGCCTTTGAAACTAGAGGCGTCGTGTGACAGGCGTGTGTCGGGAGTGCGAAACCGTGCCCGGATCCCGTCACGACGGCCGCGTAGGGTGCCGGGAGCGGCGAAGATCGCGGCGGGCACGGGGCCGGGCGGGCGGAGAGGGACGGGGACGACGACGATGGAGGCGAGGGCGCCGCGCGGCGGCGCGGGGAAGCAGGACGGTGACGAGGGGCGCGCACCCCGGGTGGGGGCGGCCGTGCGCCGTCGGCGGCGGTCCCTCGACCTCACCCTGGCCGAGGTGGCGGAGCGCAGCGGGCTCTCCTCGCCCTTCCTCAGCCAGATCGAGAACGACCGGGCCCGCCCCAGCATGCGGTCGCTCCAGCGGATCGCCGACGCGCTCGACACGACCGCCGTCCAGCTGTTCGCCGCGTCGGACGAGACCCGCACGGTGGACGTCGTCCGCGCCGGCGACGACAGCGGTCTGCGGGACGGCGCGCGGGTGCGGCCGGTGGTCCGGGGCCGCCACCAGGTGCACGCCCTGGAGTTCACCGGCGAGCACGACGCGGACCGCGAGTTCCTGCACCGCAACGACGAGTTGCTGTACGTCGCGGACGGCGCGGTGGAGGTCGAGGCGGAGGGCCGGGTCCACCGGCTCGGACGCGGGGACACCCTGCTGATGTCCGGCGGGGTGCGCCACCGCTGGCGGACCGTCGGATCCGGCGCGCGCGTCCTGGTGGTGGCGGTCGCCGACCACGTGGAGGTCCTGGAACCCTGACGCGGCCGGCGACCGGGGGGCTTACGGGGATCCGGTGAGCCCCGGGGATGCGGTGGGCCCCGGAGAGCCGGTGAGCCCCGGGGATCCAGCGAGTCCCGGAGACCTGGTGAGCCCCGGGGATGTGTTGAGCCCCGGGAGCGCCGAGCCGTCGAGGAGCCGGCCCGTGAGCCGCACCGGCCCCTCCGCCGTGGCCCGGGCCGCCAGGAACGGGCCGCGCGCGGTGGCGGTCACGGCTCCCCCGGCGGTGACGCCGGTCAGCCGGCGGCTGCCCGCCGCGAGCAGGTACCGCGTGCCCGACCGGGCCGTCCAGTACGTGCCCGCGAGGACGTCCTGGCCGAAGCGGCCGCACGCCGCCGTGTCCCGGAGCCCCGCCACGGTCCGGGGCGCGGAGCCGCCGGGCGCCTCGAAGGAGACGGTCACCCGGCCGCTCCCCTCCCAGGTGTCCGCGCGGGAGCAGACCCACCGGGCCCGGCCCGCCCGCTCGGGCAGGGGCTGTTCGGCGTACTCCCAGCGGTTGACCGACCGGATCCCGGCGCCGTGCAGCGCCGCCAGGGAGCAGGCCGAACGCGCCCAGGCCGCGAGCCCGCGCGCGCCGGTCGCCTCGCGCGGCGCGCGGGCCGGGACGTCCGCGCCCGGCGGGGGCGTCCACGTGAGGTGCGCGGGGACGGACTCCCCCAGGTCCGCGAGGAGGAAGGCGTGGTCCTCGACGATCCGGGTCGAGGAGCGGAGCTGGAGCGCGATCGCGCCCGCGCACGCGCCGGGCGCACGCCCCGGGTCGCCCGGAACGTCGTACGGGACGGGGCCGGTCACGCCGTCCGGGGCGACGACCAGGGGGCGGGCGGGGGTGCCGGGCGCACCGAGGTCCCGTACCGCCGCCTCGGCGATCCAGGGCGCCAGGAGGTACCGGGCCCGTCCGGCGGTACGGGTGAGGACCACGGCGGCGCCGGTGGTGACGTCGGCGTCGTCGACCCGCGCGAGGTCGAGGGCCGCGGGCCCGTGTCCGTCGCGGGGTTCGGCGTACCGGGCGATCCTGCGCCCGTCGTGCAGGAGCACCACGTCCGTGCCGTCGACCGTGCCGGCGTAGAGGAGCCGGGGCGGTTCGGCGGGCGGTGCGGCGGACGTGCCCGGGGTGGTGGTCGGCCGGACGCCGTCCGCGGCGCCCCGGGCCCAGGTGTCCAGGGCCCGCCGGAGCAGGGCCGTGTCCCCGGTCCCGGCGCCGCGCGCAGGCCAGGCGGTGAGGTCGACGCGCGAGGTGTCGGCCCAGCGGTCGGGGGGCGTGCGCGGGAGCGCGGCGGGATCGAACGCCGGGGCGGGGGCGGACGGGGAGGCGACCGGTTCCGGTTCCGTCCCGGAACGGACCCCGGCGGCGACGGCGACGCCCGCCGTGACGAGCAGCACCGCGGCGGCGAGGCCGGCGAGCCGGGTGTGCCGACGGCGGCGCAGGAGGTCGGTGGGGCGGGTGTGAACGGTGCACGGATCGAACTCGGCGCTGCGGAGGAGCGCGCCGACATCGGTGCCGGACGCCGCACCGATCCGTTCGGCGGCGCGGAGGGCGGCGGCGGTGTCCGCGACGCCCGCCGAGGCGAGGAGCCGGGCGGTCGCGTCGGCGGGGAGGCCTTCGAGGGTCCGCAGGGCGAGCGCGGCCCGCGTCTCGGGGGTGGCTTCGGCCAGGGTCCGGTCGAGGGCGAGTTCGTCGGTGCCCCCGGCCCGGGGGAAGAGCCGCAGGCCGAGGACGAGGGGCAGCCGGAGCGGGGTCGCGAGGCGGCGCGGCGGGCGGAGTGCGGCACGGACGACGGTCGCCCGCAGCCACGCGTGCGCGGGGCGCTCGCCGACGCGCTGACCGGGCAGCGAGATTCCGGCGGGCGGCGGGCTGGTCGGGGGCGCCTCGGGCGGGGACGTCGCGGCTCCGGGTGCCTCAGCGCCGGGTGCCTCGGCTCCGGGTGCCTCAGTTCCGGGCGCCTCGAACAGGGATGCCTCGCTCGAAGACGCTCCGGTGCGGGATGCCTCGGTCAGAGACGCCTCGGTGCGGGGCGCATCGGCCAGGGACGCCCCGGTACGGAGCGCATCGGCCAGGGACGCCCCGGTACGGAGCGCCTCAGTTCCGGGCGCCTCGGCCGAAGACGCCTCGCCTCCGGCCACCTGGGTCAGGGGCGTCTCGGCCGAAGGCGCCTCCCTTCGGAGCTTCCCGGGCCGGAGCCTCCCGGCCCCCCGTCGGCCGGCCGCCTCCGCCAGGGAGTTCTGGACGAGGGCGTGGGCGGTGAGGACGCGGCGGTGGCGCCCGAGCGAGGGCGGCAGGACGAGGTGGGCGAGCCGTACGAGCGCGGGGTAGTGCTCGACGAGCGCGGCTTCGGCGGCCTCACGGGCGGGGCGGTGGGCGGACGCGGACGTGGATATCGCGGTGCCGGGGACGGCGTGACGGGACGGCATGCCCGGCAAACGAGTCCGGCGGGCCCCGCGTCACTCCGCTCCCGTGGCGGATCCACGCCTCCGCCGGCGGGCGGGCCCCGGAAACGGAAAAGGCGCGGGGCCACCGACCCCCTTGGTCCGGTGGCCCCGCGCAGGGGTGCCCTTCGGTCGTGCCGCGCGCGCGTGGGACCCGATTCCCGTGGGATCCGTCCCGCGGCCGCTCCCGCCGCGGGTTCCGCGCGCCCGGTGCCTACTTGGGCATGAGGACGGTGTCGACGATGTAGACGGTCGCGTTGGCCGTGGGGACGTTGCCGCAGACGACCTTCGAGGTGTCGTTGACCGTGTACTCCTCGCCGGAGCCCTTCGTGGTCAGCATGCCCTTCTGAAGGGTCTCGAAGGAGCCGTTCTCCAGCTGCTTCGGGGTCAGCTTCTCCCCCACCACGTGGTACGTGAGGACCTTGGTGAGCATGTCCTTGTCGGCCAGGACCTTGTCGAGGTCGGCCTTCGGGATCTTCGCGAAGGCGTCGTTGGTGGGCGCGAACACGGTGATGTTCTGGGCGTTGTTGAGGGTGTCGACCAGACCGGCCTTCTTGACGGCGGTCACCAGGGTGGACAGGGCCGGGTTGTTCGAGGCGGCCGTGGCGACGGGGTCCTTCGCCATGCCGTCGAACGAACCGGCGCCCTCCTTGGGCACACCGGCACAGGCCGGGCCGAACGGACCGTCGGGGGTCATGCCCGAGTCGGCGGGGGCCGAGGAGTTCTCCGCGGCGGCGGAGCTGGAGGCCGGGGCCCCGGCCCCGGCCGCCTCGTCCTTGCCGGAGTCCGAGCAGGCCGCCAGGGAGAAGGGCAGGACGGCCGCGGCGGCCACGGCGACGGCGGTGCGGCGGATGCGGAAAGTGGTCATGGGAGGAAACCTCTTTGGTCCGGATGCGTAGAGAACTGCGCACCAGAGGGGAGACGGCCCCGCCTCCCGGTGGGGAGACGGTGGCGCGTCCGGGCCGTCCGCGGCGAATCGTTCACTTCCGGCCCTGCTGTCACGGGTTATTCGGCACCGGCCGCCGATCGGATGGGTCCCAAAAAAGCTTTCACCCGTTCGAGTGAGAAAAAGGCCGCGCGTTAGGGTGTGGGGTGCTTCCCCGGACCCTCCCCGCCCACCCGTCCCTCGCCGACGCCGTCCTCCTCTCCCACACGGAGCGGGGGCGGGAGTGGCCGCTCCTCGTCTGGGTCCCGGGGCCGGGCGTGCGGATGGTGTCGAGCGCGGTGCTCGGCGGGGGCATCGGCGCGCGGGAGTGGGTGCTCAACGCCCAGGTGCCGCCCGGTTACGACCGGCTCGACCCCGTCGCCCACCTCCGCGGACTCGCCTCGGGCGCCGGGCTCTCCGGTCCGGGCGTGGGCCTCATGACGGCGGCCTCGGTCGCGGACCGGCGCCACGCGGTGGACGGCGGCGCGCACGCCGTGGTCACGGCCGGGATCGGGGTACGGGGCTGGGCCGCCGCTCCGGGCGTCGGCGGGGTCGCGGTCCCGCACCCCGGGACGATCAACATCGTCGTGTCGCTGCCGGTGCCCCTGACGGACGCGGCCCTCGTGAACGCCGTGGCCACCGCCACCGAGGCGAAGACGCAGGCCCTGGTCGAGCTGGGCGCCGACGCCTCCGGCACCCCGACGGACGCCGTCTGCGTGGCCGCGCCCGTCCCCGTGGAGGACGCGGAGGGCGCGGGCGACAGGGCGTTCGCCGAACCGTTCGCCGGGCCGCGCTCCCTCTGGGGCGCGCGGCTCGCCCGCGCCGTGCACCGGGCGACCCGGGAGGCCTGCGCGGGACAGCTGGCCGCCGAACGCACCGGAACCGTCGCCTGAGGCGTACTCGCATCGGTTGTGCGTCGTAGCCTGGCCGTATGACCGAAACGGCGACGTACGGCCTCACCACCGGAGCGGTGGCGCGGCGCCTCGGGGTGTCACCGACCACCCTGCGCTCGTGGGACCGGCGGTACGGGATGGGTCCCGCGGCCCGCGAGGGCGGGCGGCACCGGCGCTGGGCCCCGGAGGACGTCGCGATGCTGGAGGAGATGTGCCGGCTGACGGCCTCGGGCGCCCCTCCGGCCGAGGCGGCGCGGATCGCGCGGGCGGCCAGGACCGGGGCGGAGGACTCCGGCGCGGTTCCCGGTACGGCTCCGGGGGCGCGGGCCCGGTCCACGGAGCCGGAGCCGTCCCCCGACCGTCCCGGAGGACCGCGCCGGGACCGTCCCGGGCTGCCGGGCCCGGCCCGGCAGCCCGGGTCCGGCAACGGGCTTCCGCTCGGTGACGTGCGGCGGGAGTGCCGGGGGCTCGCGCGGGCCGCCGTGCGGCTCGACGGCCCCGCCCTGGACGCCCTGCTCCGGGACGCCGTCGCGGACCACGGGCTCGTCACCGCCTGGGAGGAGGTGATGGCCCCGACCCTGCACGCGGTGGGCCGCAAGTGGGAGTCGTCCGGGGACCGCTACGTCGAGGTGGAGCACCTGCTGTCCTGGCACGTGTCGACCGCGCTCCGGCAGGTCGCGCCCGCCGGACACGGCTCCCCGGCCCCCGTACCGCCGGTGCTCCTGGCCTGTGTGCCCGGTGAGCAGCACACCCTGCCCCTGGAGGCGCTGGCGGCGGGGCTCTCCGAGCGCGGTCTGCCGACCCGGATGTTCGGCGCGGCCGTCCCCGCCGAGGCGCTCGACGCCGCCGTGCGGCGCATGGGACCGGCGGCGGTCGTGCTCTGGTCGCAGGCGCGCTCCACCGCGAACCACGCCCTCGCCCGGCACGTCGCCGGGAGCTCGTTCGGCGTGAAGGGGGCGCGGACGCGTCCGCTGATCCTCCTGGCCGGCCCCGGCTGGGCGGGCCGGGGCCCGGAGCCGGGGATGCTGCGCCCTGGCGGCCTGCGGGAGGCGCTCGACGCGCTCTCCCACCACGCGGGGGCACGGATCACCGCGCCCCCGGTGTGAGGCGGGCCCGGGTGTGCTGCGGGCCCGGGTGTGCTGCGGGTCCCGGGCTTCTATCCGTGCGAGAGCAGCGCCGCCGTGAGTTCGGCCGCCCTGCGGTGCCAGAGGTCCGCGCCCCGGAGCATGGCGTGGCCGCCGATCCGCATCGGGATGCCCACCGCGTCGGCTCCCGCCGCCCTGGCCCGGCGGACGAAGTCCCAGGACTCTCGGGCGGAGGTGACGCGGTCGGTCTCGTCGTGGAGCAGGTAGAGGCGCCGGCCGCCGAGGTGCTCGACGGGCTCGCCGGACGGGCACCAGGGCGCGAGGGCGACGACCCCGCGCACGGCGGGGTCGCCCGCGGCGCGGAGTGCGGCGCGGCCGCCCATGGAGTGGCCGAGGAGCACGACGGGCACCGGCCCGATCCGCTCGCGGAGGTCGTTCAGGGCGGTCTCGGCGTCCCGTGCGGCGTCGGCGCGCGCCCCGTTCCAGCCGCGGTGGCGGTAGCGGACCTCGGCGACGAGGACGCTCCGGCCCCGGACGGCGCGGGTGACGGCGGCGGCGAAGGGGCGCATGCGCAGCGCGGGGAGGTTGAGGGCGGGCGGCGGCTCGGGCCCGTCGGCGCGGCCCCCGTGGAGCAGCAGGACGGCCGCGGTGGGCGTCGCGGGGGCGCTGCGGACGAGGAGGGCGCCGGTCTCGGCGCGCCGGGTGCGGCAGACGTTCACCGGGCGGCCGTCCCGTCCGCGCGCCGGTGCGCGGGCCGGGGGGAGAACCCGCTCGCGCGGGCCTCGTGGGCCGCGTGTCGGGGCCGCTGCGCCATATGGGCCTCCAGAAGTCGCTTGCCGCTTCCCAGGACGAGCGGTCCGCTCGTGACGAGGGGAGAGACGACCGTGAGGCCCGAAGTCTGCCAGGTCCCACGGAACGTCAGGTACGGACCCCACCGGATGGGCGGGCCGGACGCGCGGTCTCCGCACAAGGCGGGCCTCGCGCGGGGCATAGAACGTCAGGTCGTCCCGGGGCCCGTTCAGGCCGTGACCGCCCCGCCGGTGGCCGCCTCGGAGACGGCGAGGCTGCGGCGCATCCGCTGGAGGCCCCGGCGCGCGTGGCTCTTGACGGTGCCGAGGGGCAGGCCCGTGCGTCGGGCGATCTGCGTCTGTGTCAGGTCCCCGAAGAACGCGAGGGCCAGGACGTCGCGCTGGACGCGCGGCAGGCGGGCGAGTTCGCGCGTGACCACGATCCGGTCGAGGACGTGGTCGGGCCCCTCCCCGGTGCCCTCGGACGGGGGCAGGGCCGCTCCGGCGGCGGCGACGAGGTCGAGCCTGCGGGTGCGGGCGCCGAGGGCGTCGGCGATCTTCCGCCGGGTGATGCCGACGAGCCAGGCGGGTACGGAGCCGCGCTCGGGGCGGTATCCGGCGCGGCCGCGCCAGGCGGCGAGGAAGACCTGCTGGGTGACGTCCTCGGCCTCGCGCGGGTCGCCCAGGGCGCGGGAGGCCAGGGTGTGCACGAGGCGCGCCCAGCGGTGGTGGGCGAGGGCGAGGCAGTGCTCGTCGCCCCGGACGAGCCCCCGGCCGACCTCCGCGTCGGAGAGGGCGGAGAGAGCGGGGTGGGCGGGAAAAGCCACTCCGGTGTCCGGGGGGAGGTCCGCCGCAGGGGCCGCAGGCGCGGCCGGGTCGTACGCGGGGGCGGGGCTGCGGACGGCTGTGCGGGCTGCGTTCATGGCGAAGCTCCTCCTCGCTGGGGCTCCGTGCCCCCGGCTCCCTCAGCCTCCGTCCGGGGGAAGGCGTGGCTCAACTCGCATCGTTTGTGCGTCGTCTTCCGCCTTTCGACGCACCGCCGCCCGCTCGGGCGCGCCCACCGCCCTACTCCAGGCCCCGTCCGTGCCGGAAGCGGGCGGTGCCGTCGGCGAGGGCGACGAGCGGCTCGGGATAGTCGCGCGCGGCTCCGTCCCGGTCCTTCCGCTTCCAGGGCTCGTGGACCGAGGCGCCGGGCAGGGCGGCGAGTTCGGGGACCCAGCGGCGGACGTAGGCGCCGTCGGGGTCGTAACGCTTTCCCTGGGCCACGGGGTTGAGGACCCGGTTCGGCCGGCTGTCGGCCCCGGTCCCGGCCACCCACTGCCAGTTGAGCTGGTTGTTGGCGAGGTCGCCGTCCACGAGGAGGCGGAGGAAGTGCCGGGCGCCCTCCCGCCAGTCGAGGTAGAGCGTCTTGGTGAGGAAGGAGGCGGTGAGCAGCCGGCCCCTGTTGTGCATCCAGCCCTCGTGGGCGAGTTGGCGCAGGGCCGCGTCCACCACGGGGTAGCCGGTGCGGCCCTCCCGCCAGGCCCGCAGGTCCGCCTCGGCCTCCGCGCCCCGCCGCCAGCGGTCGTGCCGGGGCCGGTAGTCGTCGGCGGCGATCGCGGGGCGCGCGGAGAGCATCTGGCGGTGGAAGTCCCGCCAGCACAGCTGCCGCACGAAGGCCTCGGCGCCCGGGCCGCCCCGGGCGCGGGCCCGGTGGACGGCCTCGGTGGCCGAGAGCGCGCCGAAGTGGAGGTACGGGGAGAGCCGCGAGGTCGTGTCGCCGGCGAGGTCGTCGTGGCCGGTCTCGTAGGCGTCGGCGTGCCGGGACAGCCAGGCGCCGAGCCTGCGCCGGGCCGTGGTCTCGCCGCCCTTCGCGAGGCCCTCGGACACGTCCGCCACGGAGGCGCGCGACGGCGGCCCGTCGGAGCGCAGGCCGCTCGGCACCCGTACCGCCCGGGGGGCCGCCAGGGGCGCGCGGAGCTGTTCGCCCGACCAGCGGCGGAAGTACGGGGTGAAGACCGCGAAGTGGTCGGAGCCCTGTGGGGTGACGTCGCCGGGCGGCACGACGGTGGTCACGGCGTCGTGCACGTAGAGGCGGCGCCCGTCGGACTCCAGGGCGTCCCGCAGCCGTGCCTCGCGGGCGTGGGCGAAGGCGGAGTGGTCGGCGGCCATGTGGACCTCGTCGGCGTCGGACTGCCGCACCGCGCCGCAGACTTCGGCCACGGCGTCGCCCTCGCGCACGACGAGCCGCCCGCCGCGCTGCCGCAGTCCGGCGTCGAGGTCGGTCAGGCAGTCGGCGAGGAAGGCGAGCCGGTTGGGGGCGGCGAAACCGGCCCGGTCGACGGCGGGGTCCCGGACGAACAGCGGGACGACCTCGTCCGCCCCGTCCACGGCGGCGCGCAGGGGCGGGTGGTCGTGCAGCCGGAGATCGGAGGTGAAGAGGACGACGGAGACGGTCATGACGCCTGTTCCTGGGGTTCGGCCACCGGACGGCGCCCGCGGGGGCAGGACGCCCGGTGGACTGCGACTGTGGTGCGGCCCTGTGGCCGCGTGGCGGCCGTGCCGTCCCTTTTCCGCCTGCGGCAGGCGTACGGATGCGGGGGTGCTCCGCGCGGACCGGCGCGCACCGGGCGGACCGGCGCACCCGGGACGGGCCAGCGACGAAGACGGCGCGCCCCGGCGAACCGGCGACAGCAACGGCGTGCCCGCAGACGGACCAGCGCCAAAGACGGCGCGCCCCGACGAACCGGCCGCGGCGACGGCGTACCCGGAACGGACCGGCCGCGGCGACGGCGTACCCCGGCAGACCGGCACGCCCCCCCCCGGAGGACGCACCTCAGGCGCGGGGCGGCGCCTCCCCCGCGTGGGCCGGTACGTCGCCGGCGCGGGCGGCCGACCCGTCCGCGTCCTCCAGCGCCGTGGGCTCGCCGGCCGCCGCCCGTTCCGCCGTGCGGGCGATGTTCCGCGCCATGCCGCCGAAGACGACCGCGTGGAACGGCGCCACGCTCCACCAGTACACCTGCCCGGCGAGTCCGCGCGGATGGAACAGGGCGCGCTGGCGGTAGCGGGTCCGTCCCTCCTCGTCGCGTTCGGAGCGCATCTCCAGCCAGGCGAGCCCGGGGAGCCGCATCTCGGCGCGCAGCCGGAGCAGGCTGCCCCGCTCGATCTCCTCGACCCGCCAGAAGTCCAGCGCGTCGCCGACCCGGAGCCGCTGGGCGTCCCGGCGGCCACGGCGCAGGCCCACGCCGCCGACGAGCCGGTCGAGCCAGCCGCGTACGGCCCAGGCCAGCGGGAAGGAGTACCAGCCGTTCTCGCCGCCGATCCCCTCGACGACCTTCCAGAGGGTCTCCGGCGGGGCGTCGACGGTCCGTTCGCGTTCGTCGGTGTAGAGGCTGCCGCCGGCCCAGTCGGGGTCGGTGGGCAGCGGGTCGCTGGGCGCGCCGGGCAGCGAGGCGGAGGACCACCGGGTGGTGACCTTGGCCTCCTGGATGCGCCGGAGGGCGAGGGTGAGGGCGCGGTCGAAGGAGACCGGGGCGCCGGGCGGGTCGGGGACGTACTCCGCGATGTCGTGCTCGGCGCAGACCACCTCGTACCGCAGCGACTCCGCGAGCGGCCGGGCCAGGCCGGCCGGAACGGGCGTGACCAGGCCGATCCAGTGGCTGGACAGGCCGGGGGTGAGCATCGGCACGGACACGATGAGGCGCTTGGGCAGGCCGGCGACGACCGCGTACTTGATCATCATGTCGCGGTAGGTGAGGACGTCCGGGCCGCCGACGTCGAAGGTGCGGTTGACGTCCGGGGGCATGTCCGCGCTGCCGACGAGGTAGCGCAGCACGTCGCGCACGGCGATGGGCTGGACGTGGGTCCTGACCCAGCTCGGCGTCAGCATCACGGGGAGCCGCTCGGTGAGGTAGCGGAGCATCTCGAAGGAGGCGGAGCCGGAGCCGATGACGACGGCGGCCCGCAGCACGGTCGTGGGGACGCCGGAGTCGAGCAGGATGCGGCCGACCTCGGCGCGGGAGCGCAGGTGCGGGGAGAGTTCCTCCTCGGGCACGCCCTGCGGGGTGAGGCCGCCGAGGTAGACGATGCGGCGGACGCCGGCGGCGCGGGCCTCCTCGGCGAAGGTCCGGGCCGCGCGCCGGTCCGTCTCCTCGAAGTCGTTCCCGGACCCGAGGGAGTGCACCAGGTAGTAGGCCACCTCCACGCCCTCGAACGCGGGCTTCAGGGTCGCCGCGTCGGTGACGTCGCCCTTGACGATCTCGACCCGGTCGGCCCAGGGGTAGTCGCGGAGGTTGGCGGGGGTACGGGCCAGGCAGCGCACGCGACGGCCGGCGTCGAGCAGCTCGGGGACGAGCCGGCCGCCGATGTAGCCGCCGGCGCCGGTCACGAGACAGAGGCCGGGCCCGGCACCGGACGGATCGTCAGGCCTCGGATCGTCAGGCCTCGGATCGTCCGGCGTCGGGTCGTCCGGCGTCGGATCATCCGGCCTCGGATCGCCCGGCCTCGGATCGCCCGGCCTCGGATCGCCCGGCCTCGGATCGGGCTGCGTCGGGTCTTCTGCCGCCGGGTCTTCTCCCGTCGGGTCGGGCGTGGCCCTGGGGTGTGTCGCCATGGCAGGGGGTGCTCCGTTCCGTCCCGGGGGCGGGCTCGTCGGGACCCGTGCGGGGCGGGTCCCACGCCGCTTCTTCTCCCACCATGGCCCGGACGGATGCGGGAGGGCGATGTCTATAGGCTGAACGCGTGGCCCGCGAAGAAGACCGAGACGTTTCCGCCGCCCCTCCGGGCGCCGTCGGTGACCTGCACAGTTTCGCCGTCGCGCTGCGGCGGACGCAGGGCGAGATCAACCGCCTCGTGCACGGCTTCGCCCAGGCGCAGGGGCTGCACCCCACGGACGTGCAGGCCCTCGCCGTCGTCCTGGACAGCCCCGAGCCGCTGACGCCGGGGCGGCTCCGGGAGCACCTCGGGCTCACCTCCGGCGCGGTGACGGCCTGTCTGGACCGGCTGGAGCGGGCCGGGCACGTCCGCAGGTCCCGGGAGAGCGCCGACCGCCGCGTGGTGCACGTGCACTACGAGGACGGGGCGAGGGCGGCGGCCCGCCGGTACTTCCTGCCGCTCGCGGAGGCGACGGCCCGGGCGCGGGACCGGTTCGACGACGACGAACTCGCGGTGGCCCTGCGCTTCCTGAACGTCCTGAACGACGAACTGGGCGCCCTGCGCGTACCGCGCCGCTGAGACGGACGCGTCGCGGAGCGGGCGTCCCACGGAGCGGGCGTCCCGCGGGACGGGCGCGTCGCGTAACGCGAACGCGTACGCGTTACGCCGAACGGGTGCATCCGTACGGCCCGTCACCACCGAAGGTCCCACGAGAGCACGCGTACGCGGTGTTCCGTGGCATCCGACCGCCCGTTCCGGGTACCCGGGCGTCCGGCCCCTCCCGGGAGTGGTACACCTTTCTCTCAATCATTGAGATTGTTAATACTCAAGTCATAGTTCGGAGACCCGATGCCCCGCGTCCCCCGCCGGATCCGCTTCCTCGTGCCGCTGGTCCTCCTCCTCGTCTGGCTCGCCGTCGGCGGCGGGCTCGGCCCCTTCGCCGGCCGGCTCGGCGAGGTCTCCACCAACGACCAGGCGGCCTTCCTGCCCCGCAGCGCCGAGTCCACCAAGGTCATCGAGGCGCAGAAGGCCTTCCGCACCTCGGAGTCGGTGCCCGCGATCGTGGTGTGGACGGCGAAGGACGGCGGAACCCTGGAGCCCGGCTCGGCCGACGCCGCCACCCGGGCCCTCGCCGCGCTCTCCGGCCGCCCGGGGACCGCCGGGCCGCCCTCCCCCGCCCTGGCCTCCGAGGACGGAAAGGCCCTGCGGGCCGTCGTCCCGCTCCGGCCCGACCTCGGCGACGCCCTGCCGGACACGCTCGACGCGGTCCGGCAGGCGGCGGCCCCGGTGCCCGGGACGACCGTGTGGCTCGCGGGCCCCGCCGCCACCCAGGCCGACCTCTCCGACGCCTTCTCCGGCATCGACGGGCTGCTCCTCGCCGTCGCCCTGGTCGCGGTGCTGCTGATCCTGCTCGTCGTCTACCGCAGCGTCCTGCTGCCCCTGATGATCATCCTGGGCGCGGTGTTCGCCCTCGGCCTGGCCTGCGCGATCGTGTACGTGCTCGCCGACGCCGACCTGGTCAGGGTGGACGGCCAGGTGCAGGGCATCCTGTCCATCCTGGTGATCGGCGCCGCGACCGACTACGCGCTGCTGCTCGCCGCCCGCTACCGGGAGGAGCTCACCGCCCCGGGCGCCGACCGGTTCGCCGCCATGCGCAAGGCCCTGCGCCGCTCCGTCGAGCCGATCGTCGCCAGCGCCGCCACCGTCGCCCTCGCGCTGATCGCCCTGCTCGCGAGCGACCTGTCCAACAACCGGGCACTCGGCCCGGTCGGCGCCATCGGCATCGTCTGCGCGGTGGTCAGCGCGCTCACCTTCCTCCCGGCGGCCCTGGTCCTCACGGGCCGCGCCGCCTACTGGCCGGCCCGCCCGAAGGCGCTCCCGGAGGGCGCGGACCCCGAGGCCGCCCGGGGCGGGCAGGCCCTCTGGCAGCGCGTCGCCGCCGTGGTCGACCGCGCGCCCCGCAAGGTCTGGGCGATCACCCTCGCCGGTCTCCTGGCCTGCGCCGCCTTCGCGCCCGCCCTGAACTCCCGGGGCGTCCCCTTCGACGAGATCTTCGTGAACGACGCGCCGTCCGTCGCCGCGCAGGAGACCCTCGGCCGCCACTTCCCCGGCGGCGCGGGCAACCCCGCCGTGATCGTCGTCGACGCCGGGGCCGCGACCCGTGTGGCCGCCGCCGCGCGGGACGTCGAGGGCGTCGACTCGGCGTTCCCGGTGGACGCGACGGGCCGCCCGGCCCCCGGGAAGCCGCTCGTGGTCGACGGCCGGGTCCGGATCGACGCCACCCTCGCCGACGCCGCCGACAGCGACGCGGCACGGGAGACGATCGCCCGGCTCCGTACCGCCGTGCACGCGGTCCCCGGCTCGGACGCCCTGGTGGGCGGCTCGACGGCGCAGCAGTACGACACCCAGCGCACCGCCGCCCGGGACCGCACGCTCATCGTCCCGGTGGTCCTGGCGATCATCCTGGTCATCCTGGTGGCGCTGCTGCGCTCCCTCGTGCTGCCGCTGCTCCTCGTCGCCACGGTGGCGCTCAACTTCGCCGCCACCCTGGGCGTCTCGGCGCTCGTCTTCGAGCACGTCCTCGGTTTCACCGGCACGGACTCCTCCGTGCCGCTGTACGGTTTCGTCTTCCTGGTGGCGCTCGGGGTCGACTACAACATCTTCCTGATGTCCCGGGTCCGCGAGGAGTCGCTGCGCCACGGGGTGCGCGAGGGCGTCCGCATCGGCCTGACCGCGACCGGCGGCGTGATCACCTCGGCGGGCGTGGTGCTCGCGGCGACCTTCGCCGCGCTTGGCGTGATCCCGCTGGCGTTCCTGGCGCAGATCGCGTTCATCGTGGCCTTCGGCGTCCTGCTCGACACCCTGGTCGTCCGCTCGCTCCTCGTCCCGGCCCTGGTCCGCGACCTCGGCCCGAGGGCGTGGTGGCCGGGCGCGCTGAGCCGCCTCCCGGAGGAAGGGACGGCCGGGGCGGACGTGAGGGGGGCGACCGCGCCGGACCGTTCGTAGACCGGACCAATCCCTCGGGACCGCCGCTCCGAAGACCCCGCAGGAGCAGTGGACCCGAGGCCACGCAGGAGGGCACAGGCGGATGAGAGAGCACGCACGCGTCGGAGGCGGTCCGGTCCCGGACCGGAGCGAGGGGTTGCCCGAGCTGATGGTCCGGGTGGCCCGCGGGGACCAGGACGCCTTCGCCGGCGTCTTCGACCGGGTCTCCGGCCCCGTCCTGGGCGTGGTCCGCTCGGTGCTGCGCGATCCCGCGCAGTCCGAGGAGGTGGCGCAGGAGGTGATGGTCGACCTCTGGCGCTCCGCCGCCCGCTACCGGCCGGACCGGGGCTCCGTCCTGAACTGGGCGCTGACCCTCGCCCACCGCCGGGCCGTGGACCGGGTGCGCTCCGAACAGGCCGCCTCGGACCGCGCCCGGCGGGTCGCGCTGCTCGACCACAGTCCCGCGTACGACGAGGTGACCGAGGAGGTGGAGAGCCGCCTCGACCGCGAGCGGGTACGGCGCTGTCTGCGCGGTCTCACCGAGCGCCAGCGCCAGTCCGTGACCCTGGCCTACTACCGCGGTCTGACCTACCGTGAGGTCGCGGAGCTGCTCTCGCTGCCCCTGGGGACCGTGAAGACCCGGATGCGCGACGGGCTCATCCGGCTCCGCGACTGCCTGGGGGTGACGGCGTGACGACCACCGACGAGCTGCACACGCTGACCGGCGCCTACGTCCTCGACGGCCTGGAGACGGACGAGGAGCGGGAGGCGTTCGAACGGCACCTCGCCCACTGCGCCCCGTGCGCGCACGAGGTCCGCGAACTCTCCGAGACGACCGCGCGCCTCGGCCTGGCCGTCGCCGAGCCGATCGACCCGGCCCTGCGCGCCGAGGTGCTGCGCCGGATCGTGGACGTCCGCCAGCTCCCGCCCCCCACCCGGCCCGTCGGCCGGTCGCCGGGCGGTCTCCGGGGGCTGCGGCGGCTGCCCCGCTGGGCCCTCGCCGCCTCGGTCGCCGGCCTGGTGGCGCTCGGCGGGGTCGCGGGGTGGCAGTACGAGCGCGCCGAGGACGCCGACCGGCGCGCGGCCGTCGCGCAGGAGCGCGCGGAGGCGGTCGCGGCCGTCCTCGCCGCGCCCGACGCCCGGGTCTCCACGGCCCGGCTCGCGGACGGCGCGGTGGGCACCCTCGTCCACTCCCCGTCCCAGGACCGGGCGGTGTTCGCCGCCGCGGGGATGCCGGCGCCGCCGCCCGGGAAGGTCTACCAGCTCTGGTACGACGACTCCGGGACGATGCGACCCGCCGGTCTGATGACGCCGGGCACGGCGACCTCGACGGTCCTCCTGGAGGGGCCGGCGAACCGCTCGGCCGGCATCGGCATCACCGTGGAGCCGGCGGGCGGTTCGCCCCGCCCGACCTCGGACCCGGTGGCGACGATGGCGATGCCGACGGCCTGAGGCGGCGGGACGGGGCGGCCACGGCCCGGGGGCGGCCGCCCCGTCCCGCTCACTGCGCTCACGGTGTTCCCGGTGTTCCGGTGGGCGCCGGCGGGGCGGGGCAGGCCACCGAGCCCGGCTTCACGGACAGCTTCAGCTTCGGGGCGGTGAGCAGGCCGGGGAGCTGGAAGTCCTGGGCGGTGCCGACGATCCGGTCGAACTTGGCGTAGCGAGCCTGGATGCCGAAGCGGTGCTGCGGGCTGTCCAGCGGGTTGTCGACGTACGCCCCGGAGGAGTCCTTGACGGTCTTCACGTCGGCGCCGTTGGTGTTGAGGTCGACGACGCCGTCCATGTCGAGGACGCCGGTGGCGTTCTTCAGGTCGAGGACGGTGTTCTTGGTCCTGATCTCCCAGGAGCCGGGGTTGTCGTCGCCGAGGGTCAGCATCAGCGTGTACGTGGCTCCGCCGATCTGCTGCTTCTGGCTCAGGCACAGGCCGTTGATCATGCCGTCCGCGAAGCCCATGCGGAGCACCCGCACGGTCCCGGCCGAGCCGTCTGGCCGTACGACGGCCTGGTCGACGACGGCGGCGCCGTACTGCGTCCCGTACAGGCTGCTGGTGGTGAAGTCGACGGGCCGGTCCTGGATCCGGAGGCCGACGGCGAGGGCGCCGCTCGCCATGGCGGTCCCGAGGCCGCCGGCGGCGAGCAGCGCGGGCACGGCGACGGCGAGGGACCGGCGCCAGTGGGTGCGCCCCTCCTCGGGGGCGCTGCGGCTTTCGGGGCTCATGGGGAGGTCACCGTGATGGTTCCGGGGAGGTGGACGGGGTTGTCGGTGGAGTTCAGGGCCGCGTGGTCGTCGACGGTCCGGATCGCGTAGATGTCCCCGGCGAAGTCCTCGGCCCCGGCGGTCAGCGGGATGAGGGAGCCGAAGAAGTCGAGGAGGCCCTGCACCCCGCAGATCTTGACGAGGACGCGGAGGCAGACGTTGCTGATGTTCCCCCACATCGTCGTCGTCTCGGGCTTGCCCGCGCTGTCGTAGCCGCCGAGGGAGCCCTCGTCCGGGACGTCGATGGTGACGGTGTGGCCGTTCGCCTTCTGGACCACCTTCATGTGCGAGCGGATCTTGAGCTTGGTGAAGGTGTACTTGTTGGTGGTCCGGGTCGTGCCGTCCGAGAGCCGGATGGTGACGTCCTTGTCGACGCTCAGCGAGACGGCGACCATGCTGTCGATGGTGACGCGCAGCGGGTCCGGGGAGGGCAGGAAGGGGACGCCGAGCGGCTGGACCGCGGCGGGCGCCCCCGCGGCGCTGCCCGGCTGCCCCGACCAGACGGCGGTGGCGACGGCGAGCACGAGGGCGGTGCTCACGGCGAGGGCCCGCTGCCGGGTCCCGCCCGGCCGGGTCGTCACCCCTCCACCGCCCTGCGGCGCGGGCGCTTGGCTCCCCAGCCGACCAGCATGGAGCCGCCGAGGACGCCGAGCGCCATGCCGAGCAGGAAGCCGCCCAGGTTGGAGACGACGAGCGAGACGACGGCGAGGATCGCGCCGATGAGCCCGAAGGTGTACCGCTGGGCGGGCAGCGCCATCGGGACGAGGCCGCACAGGATCATCCCGCCGCCGACGAGGTAGCCGGCGATCCCCCCGAAGCCCGTGCTCACGATCAACTGCAGGGAGCTGAGGGAGAACTTGAGGACGGTCCAGCCCCCGGCGACCAGCCACACCCCGCCCCAGAAGGGGCGGGTGCGGCGGAAGGCCCGGAACCACGCCCACGCGGCCCGCATCCGGCTCAGCACGTCGTGGCCGATCCGGGAACGACCTTGATCTTCAGGTCGGGCAGGACGAGGGCGCCCGCCATCTCCGCGTCGTACGCGGTGGCGTTGAGGCCGTGCAGCTTGATGGAGCTGCCGCCCTCGCCACCCGCCGAGCCGAGTCCGAACCCGCCGGGCAGCGCGCCCGTGAGGGGCTTGCCGGCGACGGTGACCTGGTCGGCGGACTGGCCGAGCACCGCGTTCTGGAGGGTGGTGGGGCCGTACGCCTGGAGTTCGGTGGCCTGGATGTAGAGGTTGGAGGCGTCGATGTCGGTGGTGAAGGTCCCGGGCGGGGTGGCCGTCACCTTCTGACCGCCGGTCAGGAGCAGCGAGTACGGGACGCCGGCGATCTTCTGGTGGACGATCCCGCACAGTCCGGCGAGCCCGGCGCTGGCGAAACCGACGCGCGCCATGGCCGTGTTGGTGGTCGTGGTGCCGTCCGGGCGCCCGACGGCGGGGGTGTTGACGATGGCGCCGAAGCCGCTGCCCTGGACGCCGTTGGAGGTCAGGGTGAAGGGCTCCCCGGTGACGCTGAAGTTGGCGGCCAGCGCCCCCTGGGCGAGGGCCGTGCCGAGGGCGCCGATGGCCAGGGCCGAGGGGACGAGGGCGAGGGCGCCGCGTCCCCAGCGGGTGCCGCGGCGGGTGTCGTCGGCGGCCTCGGCCAGCATCCGGGTGTTCCAGTCGGCGGCGGCGCGGGCGCCGGTCGTGCGCATCCGGGCGAAGGACGTGCCCAGCTCGCGGGCGCCGGAGAAGAGGTGGTTCATGCGGATCCGCTCCCGATGGACATGGGTGGTACGGGGGTTTCGGCGGCCTTCCGGTCGCGGCGGAGGAGGCCGCGGGTCCGCCCGGCGGGCTTCTCGGGGAGCCAGGCGAAGGCCATGGAGCCGCCGAGGACGGCGAGGACCATGCCGACGAAGAGGCCGCCGAGGTTCGACAGCGGGAAGGAGGCGACGCCCGCGATCACCGCGAGGACGCCGGCGGTGTGGCGCTGGCTCGGCAGCAGCAGGATGAGCAGGGCCATCGCCATGAGGACGACTCCGCCCGCCATGCCCGCGATCCCGCCGACGCCGACCTGGAGGATCTTGCCGAGGGGTGCCATCGGCAGGAAGAAGATGACGAAGCCGCCGAGCCCGGTCCAGACGGCGGCCCAGAAGGGCCGGGTGCGGCGCCAGCGGCGGAAGGCCGCGCGAGCGCCGCGCGGGCGCCCGGCCGGTGCGGACTCCCCGGGCTCCCCGGTGAACGCGACTCTCCCGGTGGAGCCGGGCCCCTTGGCAGACGCGGACTCCTCGGTGGACGCGGGCCCTCCGGTCGGCCGGGTCGGTTCGGGCGGGTCGGTCGGCGGATCGGTGCTCATGGAGGCCTCGCAGCGGTGGGTCGGGGAGGTACGGGAGCGGGGAGGTACGGAGCGGGGGCGGGGGCCGGGGCGGGGGCCCGCGCCTCCGGGAGTCCCGGAGGGATCTGGAGTCCCGAAGGGGCCCGGAGGACCGGGAGGGTTCCGGAGGGCGCGGGCCCCGCCGGTGGGGCGGCGGCGTGCCGGGGTCGTGCGGCTCAGCAGCCCTTGTCGCCGTGGGCGATGCCGATCGCCAGGTCGGGCAGGGTGATCGCGCCGGAGATCGTGGCGGCGTTGGCGTCGGCGTTGAGGTTCTTGATGTCCGTCCGGCCACCGGTGGCGTCCAGACCGAACTGGCCGGCGGTGCCGTCGTTGATGCCGGTGCTCTTGATCCCCGCGCTGTCGGCGGCCGCGCCGATGACGTTCGGGCTGCCGTCGGCGGCGTGCAGGGTGGCCGTCGACGCCTTGAGCGCCTGGGCGTCGAGGACCAGCTTGTTCGCCTGGAGCCCGCCGCCGGCCACGAGCTGCTCGCTGGTGAGCGGGGTCGCGGCGGCCGGCGAGGAGATGTTGAGCGACCAGGTGCCGAGGCTGCCGATCACCGGGAGGTCGACCGACTGGACGGCGTGGACGCAGATGCCGTCGAGGCCCGCCTTGGCGAGGCCGACCTCGGCGGAGCCCTTCGGCCCGCCCGCGTCGACGGTGTGCATGACCGCGCCGATGCCCTGCGGCGCGGCCACCGTCTTGGAGCTGAGGGTGAAGGGGACGCTCGTCAGCGAGAGGTTCGCGGCGAGGGCGCCCTGCACCATCGCCGTGGCCATGGCGCCGACCGCCACGGTGGCCGGCAGGGCCAGGAACACCGATCTGCGCCAGCGGGTGACCCCTCTGGTCTCTTCCTGCATGTGCTCTCCAACCGTCGTCCCGCACGTGCCGCGCGGGTGGGGTGCGAACACAGCCGTGCGTCCTCGGCCGGATGGTCGGAGACGGGTGACACTTTGCGGCTGCATGTTCGAGAATTGGACACTCTCTTGTGGAGTGTCAACACTTCGGACAATTCTGGGGAGAATTCCTCTGGACTAGGCTTGGCCGATGCCACGGTTCAGGGAGACGGTCCGGACACTGCTGCGCGAGCGCCTGCTCGACGCGGCGTACGAGGCGGTCGCGGACCGCGGCTTCGACAAGCTGCGCATGGCGCACCTGGCCGGCGCGGTCGGCGTCAGCCGGCAGACGCTGTACTCGGAGTTCCCCTCCAAGGAGGCGGTCGGCGAGGCCCTCTTCCAGCGCGAGCTGGAGCGCTGCCTCGTCGGCATCCAGGCGGGCCTGGACGCGCACCGGGACGACCTGCGCGCGGCCGTCGAGGCCGCCGTCGGCTTCACGCTCACGCTGGCCGGCCGGAACCCGCTGATCAGGGCCATGCTGACCAGCACCGGCGAGGACGGACTGCTCCCCTACCTCACGACCCGGTCCGCGGCGGCGTTCGCCACGGCCACGGCGATGGCCGACGCGTACGTCACGGAGGCCTGGCCCACCGTCGACCCGGTGGCGCGCGAGCTGGCCGTGGACGCGGCGGTGCGGCTGACGGCGAGTCACATCGTGCAGGCCACCGCCTCCCCCGAGGAGTCGGCACGGCGCGTCGCGGACACGGTGGTCAGGGTCGCCCTGAGCACGGGCCGCGAGGAGCTCCCGCCGGGCCCGGTGACGTAGCCGCCTCAGGGGCTCGCCCCCCGGTACTCCTCCAGGACGGGCCGGTTGCCGATGTCCGGGGACGCGGAGACGGGGAAGGCGCGCACGCCGACCCTCCCCTCGATCCGGTCGATCTCGCCCCAGCCGTACGCCCGCGAGTCGTCCGACAGGTCGGGGTTGTCGCCCAGGTAGAAGAACGCGCCCTCGGGCACGGCCCGCAGCGCCGCCCGCGACGAGCGGCTGCCCTCCGGGGTGCAGCAGGCGCCCGTACGGTGGGCCTGCGCCGTCCACTGGGACGCCGTCACCCGGTACAGGGGCCCCTTGCCGCCCTCCTGGAGGAGGACCTGGAAGGGCTCGTCCGGCGTGGAGACGATCGCGACCCGGTCGCCGGGGAGCCCGATCACCCGCTTGACCAGGAGGGTGTCCTTGTGGGAGGCCCGCAGCAGCACCACGTCGAACCGGCGCGCCTCCCCGGCGGAGCCCGGGGCGGCGAGGACGCGGTCGCCCTGGTGGAGGGTGGGGGCCATGCTGGTGCCGTCGACCCGGATGCCGAGGGCGGTGACGGCCACCCAGGCGAGGAGGCAGAGCGCGACTCCGGTCCCGAGGACGGCGCCGGCCGCCCGGCGCGCGTTCACCGGCGTCGGGTGGGGTCCGGGGGCCGCACGCCACCGGACCGGTCGATTTCGGTCATGGCGGGACGGTAGGCCGGACGGCGGACGACGGCTGTGACCGTACCGCTCAGGGTTGTTGACCGCGGCACGCCCGGGCCTCGCGGCCCGTACGGGCCGTCCGCACCCTACGAGGGGACTACCCCCGCCCCCTCCCCTGGTACGCCCGGGGCGTCTCGCCCGTCCAGCGCCGGAACGCCCGGTGGAACGCGCTGGGTTCGGAGAACCCGAGCTGCCGGGAGAGCCGCTCGATCGAGACGCGACCGCCGGCCAGTTCGGCGAGGGCGTGGTCGCGCCGCACCTGGTCGCGGAGGCGCTGGTACGTCGTCCCCTCGGCGGCCAGCCGGCGGCGCAGGGTCTGCGGGCTGACGGAGAGCCGGACGGCGAGCTCCTCGGGCGTCGGCACCGGCCCGGCGGGCAGGGCGCGCCCGATCAGGTGCCGCACCCGGCCGGTGACCGTACTGCCGTAGTCGGCGGAGACGAGCACGTCGACGGGGGCGCGGCGCAGGAAGACCTTGAGCGCGGCGCCGTCGCGGAGGACGGGTTCCAAGAGGTCCGCCCGGTCGAAGACGGCGGCCGTCCGCTCCGCGCCGAAGACGCAGGGCGCGCCGAACAGGAGGTCGTACTCCCGGGCGTGCCGGGGCTCGGGGTGGACGAACTCGACCCGGCGCAGGCCGATCCTGCGCCGGATCAGCCAGCCGGCGAAGCGGTGGGCGACGAGGACGGTGGACTCGGCGCCGAAGTGGAGGGGGTCGTCGTACCCGGAGACGTCGAACTCCAGCCGGGCCTCGTCGGCCTCCTCGCCGTCGGGGACCTCCGGGCCCGGTCCGGGCTCCACGAGGCGGAAGCGCGGTCCGGCCGGGAAGAGGGAGTAGAAGGTCTGGGCACGCCGGAGGGCCTCGCGCAGGTCCCGGCTGCCGTGGACCACGACGTGGGCCATCATCGCGAAGGTGCCGACCTTGCTGGGCGCGCCGCCGAAGCCGATCAGCTCGTCGTCCAGGGTGTCCCACAGCGTCCTGACGAGCCGGCCGAACTGCTCGGCGGGCACCCGGACCTGGGGCTCCTCCAGGAGCGCCGGGGGCAGTCCGGCCCGGGCGAGGAGCGGCCCGGCGGCCATCCCGCGCCGCTCGGCGCCGAGCAGCGCGGCCCGCACGTGGTGGGAGCTGACCGACCGTGTCGACACGTGCGTCGCCTCCGTTCCGGCCGCGTCGCGCTCCGGACCCCGAAGCTGGACACTTTCCTGGAAGGATGTCCAGGTTCGGACATTCTAACGAGAACTGTAAGGCGCTTCGGTTCGCCCCGGAAGGCCGTGCCTCAGCACCCCAGTGGCTCGGCCACCGCCCGCAGCGCCCCGACGACCGCCCGTACGGAGGGGCGGCGGCCCGCGTCGGCGCGCCAGGTGGCGTAGATGTGGCGTCGCATCTTCTGGCGTACGGGCACGAAGGCGACGCCCTCCGGCACCGGGCGGCCGAGGCGGGGGGTCACGCAGACGCCGAGCCCGGCCGCGACCAGCGCGAGCTGGGTGTGGTGCTCGCCCGCGAAGTGACCGATGCGCGGCTCGATGCCCTGCGAGCGCAGGGTGAACATCAGCCAGTCGTGGCAGAACTCGCCCTCCGGCCAGGACACCCACTCCTCGTCGGCGAAGTCGGCCAGGTCCACCGCCTCGCGTCCGGCCAGCGGGTGCCCGGCGGGCAGCGCCACGTCGGCGGTGTCGTCGAAGAGGTGGGCGCGCTCCAGGCCGCCGGGGACGGGCGCCCGCTTGTTGCTCCAGTCCAGGACGATCGCGAGGTCGGCGTCGCCGCGCAGCACCGCGCGCACCCCCGGCTCCGGCTCCAGCTCCGTCGTGCGGACCCGGAGTTCGGGATGTCCGGCGCGCAGGGCGGCGAGCGCGCCCGGGAAGAGGCCCCGCGCCGCCGTGGGGAAGCCGGCGAGCCGCACCTCGCCCACGACCCGGCCCCGCTGGGCCTCGATGTCGGCCTGGGCCATCTGGACCTGGGAGAGGATCCGGGCGGCGTGCTCGGCGAGCAGCATCCCGGCGTCGGTGAGGCGCACGCCCCGCCCGTTCTTCGCGAGCAGCCGCTGCCCGACCTCGCGCTCCAGCTTGGACAGCTGCTGGGAGACGGCGGAGGTCGTGACGTGCAGCCCGTCGGCCGCGCCGCTGACGGAGCCGTGCCGGGCGACGGCGTCGAGGGTGCGGAGGCGCTCCAGGTTCAACATGTAAGCGATCCTAAGGGAAGGGGTCGAGGAAGTCTCACTTGTCCTAAGGCGTCGTTCGCCCTCACCCTGAGTGGCATGAGCCCCGCAGCCCCGCCCTCCGTCCCCGCCGTCCCTCCCTCCCCTCCTTCCTCCACTCCGCCCGCCGTCCCTCCCGCCGGGTCGTCCCGTCCCGCCTCCCGCCTGCTCGACTGGCGCGTCCGGTTCGGCGCGCTGGCCCTCGTCTGGGGCTTCAGCTTCCTCTTCATCAAGGTCGGCACGGAGGGCTTCGCGCCCCTCCAGGTCGCCTTCGGACGGCTCCTGTTCGGTACGGCGGTGCTCGCCGTCGCCCTGGTCGTGAAGCGCGACCGGCTGCCGCGCGGCGCCCGCGTCTGGGGCCACCTGGCGGTCGCGGCCTTCCTGCTCAACGCCCTGCCGTTCTCCCTCTTCGCGTACGCGGAGCTGACGATCCCGTCGACCCTGGCGGGCATCTGCAACGCGACGACCCCGCTGTGGGGCATGCTGCTCTCCCTCGTCGCGCTCTCCGAGGACCGCCCGACCCGGGTCCGCGCGGCCGGCCTGGGCATCGGCTTCGTCGGCGTGCTGACCGTGCTCGGCGCCTGGCAGGGCTTCTCCGGCCTGGACGTGACCGGCACCGCGCTCGCCCTCCTCGCCTCCTTCAGCTACGCGGTCGGCTGGATCCACGTCCGCCGGACGCTGACCGGCACCGGCGCCTCGAACCTCTCGCTCGCCGGTTCCCAGGTGGGCCTGGCGACGCTGCAACTGGCCGTGGTCGCCCCGCTGTTCACCTCGATCCCGGAGTCGGTGGAGCTCCTGCCGCTGCTCGCCGTGATCGCGCTCGGCACGCTCGGCACGGGGTACGCGATGCTGCTCCAGTACGGCATCGTCGCGGAGGTCGGCCCGACGACGGCCTCCATGGTCACGTACTTCATCCCGGTCATCGCCGCGACGGCGGGCGTCACGCTCCTGGGCGAGCAGTTCGGCTGGAACACCCCGGTCGGCGCCGTCGTGGTCCTGGCGGGAGCGGCCCTCACCCAGACCCGCACCTCCCGCCGCCGCACGGCTCCCCCTGCCGGGGCGGCGGTTCCGGTCCCGGAAGCGCCGGAGCCGGCCCCCGCCCTCCCGAAGCCCGCCGCCTGCGCCTGAGTTTCCGTACCCCCGGGGTGACGACCCGGGGGTACGGCCCCCCGCCTCCCCCTCAGACCCGCGTACGCCGGCGGGCGATGTTCCGTTCCAGGAGCCGCGTCGAGGCGGCGACCCCGACGCCGCCGTCCGGGGCGGGCGCCGGCAGCCTGCCGTCGGCGCGCTTCAGCTCGGCGAGGGCCGAGTCGATCGCCTCGTGGGCGGCGAAGAGGCAGGGGGTGCTGTAGATCGCCACGTCCACGCCGAGCTCGGTGAGTTCGGCGAGCGAGAGGCGCGGGGACTTGCCGCCCCCGATCTGGTTGAAGAGCAGCGGCTTGCCGTCGACCACCTCGCGGATCCGGCGGATCCACTCCACGCTGCGCACGCCGTCCACGAGGACCACGTCGGCGTCGGTGGCGGCCAGGCACTTGGCCCGGTGGAGGATGTCCTCCTCCTCGGTGGCGTCCGTGCGGGCCACCACGACCATGTCCCGGCGGGTGGCGAGGACCATCTCCAGCTTGGCGAGGTACTCGTCGAGCGGCAGGACCTGCTTGCCGTCCGCGTGGCCGCAGCGGCGCGGACGCTTCTGGTCCTCCAGGATCACGCCCGAGGCGCCGGTCCGCTCCAGGGCCTCCACCACGTGGCAGGCCACCTCGGGGTCGACGTAACCGTCGTCGATGTCCACGAGGAGGTGGTGCCGGGGGAACGCGCCGCGCAGCCGCTGCACGAAGGCGACCATGTCGGGCCAGGCGATGAAGCCGGTGTCCGGAAGCCCGTAGTACGAGGCGGCGAAGCCGAACCCGGAGACGAACATCCCGTCGTAGTGCGCGGCCGACAGGGAGGCCGAGTACATGTCGTACACGCCGATCAGCGGGGTCGTCCCCGGCTCCGCGATCCGGTCGCGCAACCTGCTGCCGTGGCTCATCGTCCGACTCCTGGGGGTCTGGGAAAACACGGGAAACGTGAAGGGGCGCGCACCACCGCGGAACGGCGGGCCCGCGCCGGAACCCGATGATTCCCCGACCGGGAGGGGGACTTCCGCCCCGCAGGGGGGCGACTCACCCTCCAGGCGTAGCGCGTTCACCGCAGAAACGTCACTGGGACGCTACGTGCCGCGGGTGACGGCACTCCCGGAGAAGCCCCCACGCGTCACTCCTTCCGGAGAAGCCCCCACCCGCAACCCCTTCCGGAGAAGCCCCCACCCGTACCCCCTTCCGGAGGAGACCTACCCGTAACTCCGCGCCGGCGCGGGCCCCGCCGCCCCCGCGACGGCGTCGGCCAGGGGCTCGACGTCCGCGACGGCCAGGCCCGAGACGGTGAGCCGGACGGCCGGACCGGTGTCCATCCGGAACCGCGCGCCCGGGGCCACCGCCCAGCCCGCCGCGAGGAGCCGCGCGACCGCGCCCGTCTCGTCGGCGACCGGCACCCACACGTTCATGCCGGAGCGCCCGTACGCCTCGACGCCGTGCCGGGCGAGGGCCCGGACGAGTCCGTCGCGCCGCTCGCCGTACGAGCGCGCGACGACGGCCGGGTCCACCGCCTCCGAGGCCCAGAGGTGCGCGACGGTCCGCTGGAGCAGCCGGCTGACCCAGCCGGGGCCGAGCCGCTGCCGCCCGAGGACCCGGTCGACGGTCTCGGCGTCCCCGGTGAAGGCGGCGATCCGCAGGTCGGGGCCGTACGCCTTGGCGACCGAGCGGACGAAGACCCAGCGGTCGGTGACCCCGGCCAGGGGGTGGAGCGGCTGCGCGACGATGCCGTGCCCGTGGTCGTCCTCGACGAGCAGGACGCCGGGGTGCGCGGCGAGGACCCGCCGCAGTTCCCGGGCCCGGTCGCCGGTGACGCAGGCGCCGGTCGGGTTCTGCGCCCGGTCGGTGACGATCACCGCCCGTGCCCCGTCCCGCAGGACCGCGCGCTCGATCTCCTCCGGGAGCGGCCCCTCGTCGTCGACGGCGACCGGCACCGGCCGCAGTCCGAGCGCGGGCACCAGGTCGAGGAGGCTGCCCCAGCCCGGGTCCTCGACGGCGACGGCGTCGCCCGGCCTGAGGTGGACCGCGAGGACCCGCTCGATGGCGTCGAGGGAGCCCGAGGCCGCGCCGACGGGCCCGCCCGGCACGCCGTCCGCGTCGAAGGCGGCGCGGGCGAGCCGCCCGAACTCCTCGTCGACCGGGGCCTCCCCGTACATGCCGGGCTGTTCGGCGTAGCGGCGCGCGACCTCCGCGAGGGCGGCGTCGAGGGACGGGAGGAGGGCGCGGTCGGGGCTGCCGTTGCTCACGTCCCGCACTCCGGCGGGCGCCTCGACCCGGATCGAGCCGCGCGCGGTCGTGGCGGGGCGGGGCCGCACCCGGCTGCCGCGCCGCCCGTCGGTCTCGATGACCCCGCGCTCGCGCAGGGTGCGGTAGGCGGCGGCGACGGTGTTGGGATTCACGCCCAGGGTGGCCGCCAGTTCCCGCATGGGCGGGAGGAGTTGGCCGGGCGCGAGCGCTCCGGCGCCGACCCCCCGCTCGACGCTGGCGGCGATGTCCGATGCGCGGCGGCCTTCGATCCGATACTCTCCTAGCACAAACACGATTATGCACTAGTGCAATGGAGTACGCAATGAGCGCCACCGCCGAAGGCCTCCCGCCCACCACCCCGGAACCGACGCCGACCGACGCCCCCGCCCCGGAACCGGCCCCGGCTGCCACCCCGGCCCCGGAAACGGCTGCCACCGCCATCCCCGCCCCGGTCCCGCCCGCCGCCTACACGCCGACCGCCCGGACCGTCCCCACCCGCTCGCGGGAGCGCGCCTCGTACGACAGGGAACTGGTCCACTCGATCCTCGACGAGGCCTACGTCTGTCACCTCGGCTTCGTCCGCGACGGCGCGCCCGTCGTGCTCCCCACCCTCTTCGGCCGGGTCGGCGAGCGCCTCTACGTGCACGGCTCCACCGGCTCGCGGCCGCTGCGCGCGACCGGCGACGGCACGAAGGCCCCCGGCCTGCCGGTCTGCCTGACCGTGACCCACGTCGACGGCCTCGTGCTGGCCCGCTCCGCCTTCCACCACTCGCTCAACTACCGCTCGGTCGTCGTCCACGGCACCGCCCACCGGGTCACCGACCCCGAGGAGCTGCGGATCGCCCTCGACGCCCTGGTGGACCACGTCGTCCCCGGCCGCTCCGCCGACTCGCGCCCCGCGAACGCCAAGGAGCTCGCCGCCACCGCCGTGATCCGCCTCGACCTCGACGAGGTCTCCGCGAAGGTCCGCACCGGCGGCCCCAACGACGACCCCGAGGACCTGGCCCTCCCCCACTGGGCCGGCGTGGTCCCCGTGCGCGGCGGCTACGGCGCCCCGGTCCCGGCGGACGACCTCGACCCGTCCGTCGCCCTGCCCGGCTACCTCGCCGCGCTCTGACGGCGGGCGAAGGGACGCACGGACCATGCTGATCCACCCCTGGGACGCGGCGCACGACGAGGACGAGTGGCGCGCGTGGCTCTCCCGGCACGACTTCGGCCAGCTCGCCGTCAACGGCCCGCCGGGCGAACCGCCGTGGGTGCAGCCGACGCACTTCCTGTACGAACCGGAGCCCGGCCCCCACGGCCGCGTCCTGACCCACCTGGCCCGGCCCAACCCGCTCTGGCGGGCCCTGGAGGCGAGCCCGGCGGTGCTCCTGAGCGTGGTCGACGACTACGTCTTCGTACCGGGCCACTGGACGGCCCCCGAGGGCGCGCCGTCCGAGCACGGCACGCCGACCTCGTACTACGCGGCCGTCCAGCTGCACTGCACCGCGCGCGTGGTCGACGACCCGGCGGAGAAGGCCGAGCTCCTCAACCGCCAGGTCGCCCGCTTCCAGCCGGAGGGCGGCACCGCGCCCGCCGCACCCGGCGAGGTCCCGTTCGGCCGCCTCCTGTCGGGCATCCGCGTCCTCGACCTGGAAGTGACCGGCGTACGGGCCAAGTTCAAGTACGCGGGCAACAAGCCGCGAGAGGTCCGGCAGCGGATCGCCCGGCACCTCTCCGAACGGGACGGCCCCGGCGACCGGGAGGCCCGGACCCACCAGCTGCGCCGCCTCACGACCGGCTGACACCCGCCGGAAGGGGGCCGCCTCTACACCGCCGCGGCCTCGCGCCTGCGTTCCACCGCCGTCCGCGTCTCCGCGAAGGCGAGGCCCGTGACGGCGGCGAGGAGCAGCAGCGTGCCGAGCACGATCGCGGCGGTGAGCCGCTCACCGAGGAGCGAGACCGCGATCAGGGCGGCGCTCACCGGCTCCAGGAGCATGATCACGGAGACGGTGGCGGCCCGGACGACCGCCGCTCCGGCGAAGTACAGCGCGTACGCGAGCGCGGTCGGCACCGCCGCCACGTACACGAGGAGGAGCAGCACGCCCACCGGCTCGTCGGTGTGCGGGACGAGTCCCTCCGCGAGCGCCGCGGGCAGCAGCCCGGCCGTCCCGATCGCGAAGGCCCAGGTGGTCGTGGTCAGGGCGTCCGCGCCTCCGCCGGCGCGGCCGAGCCGGCGGGTGAGCAGGGTGATCGCCGCGTACCCGGCCGCCGAGACGACCGCGAGGACGACGCCCGCCGGGCGCACCTCGGCGTCACCGCCGCCCATGACCAGGACGACGAGCCCGGCGAGCGCTCCGGCCACGGCGGCGGCCCCGCCGCGGCCCAGCCGCTCCCCCAGGGTGAGGCGGGCGCCGAGCGCGATGAGGACGGGGCCGGCGCCCAGGGTGACGACGGTGCCGACGGCCAGGCCCGTGGCCTCGACGGCGGCGAAGTACGTGCTCTGGAAGACCGTGAGTCCGACGCCCGTGCCGAGGATGCGGACCGCCCTCCGGCGGCGCGGTTCCCTCACGGCGGGGACGGCCGCGCGGCGGGACCGCAGGGCGAGGGCGCCGAGCAGCAGGACCAGGCCGCCGGCGCAGCGCCAGAAGGAGAGGGCGAGGGGGCCCATGTCGCTGACGCGGAAGATCAGCGAGGCGGCGGCACCGGCCGTGCCCCAGGCGATCCCGGCGACGATCAGATAGCAGAGGCTCCGCCCGACGGACAGGGCGGATCCCGAGGAGTTCGACACGTGACTTCTCCGTGGAAGACAGGAGGGAAAGGTGGTCGCTCGGCTCCGCGCGCGGGCAGCGACGAACCACCCGGCGGCGAGGGATCGCCGCTCGGGTCCGGTCTTCGTCGGGGAAGGCCTCCGCGCGCGCTAGGCGGCGGGAGGCGGAAGCACGGTCAGACGCATGATCGGCACCCTACGGGGCGGTCCGTCCGGCGGACAACCCGGCGTCCCGGGCATCCCGGCCGACCGCCCCGGGACCCGTCCCGTCGTCGGTGGCCGCCCCGGCCCCGTCCGCGTCGCCCGCCCCGCCGGCCACGGGTGCGGACGGCGGCGCCTTCGGCGTCGAGGACTGGGCGATGAAGGCGCCGACGAGGACCACCGCGCCGCCGACGATCTGCGGCGCGCCCAGGTGTTCGCCGAGCAGGACCCAGGCCAGGACGGTCGCGACGACGGCCTCCAGGCAGGCCACGACACCCGCCACCTGCGGGGAGAGCCGGCGCACCGAGACGACGCCGGTGACGTAGGCGAAGACGGTGGCGATCAGCACGATCCAGCCGAGCAGCAGCCAGGCGGGCACGGTCGTCCCGTCCATGGTGGCGCGGCCGCCGAGGACCGCCCGGTCCATGCCCCAGGGCCGGGCCACGACGGTGAGGACGAGCGCGCCGACGATCAGTCCGTACGCGATGACGCCGACCGGGTCGGCCGGCTCGGCCTCGTCGGCGCCCTGGTCGGAGAGGACGAAGTAGCCGACCTGGCAGCAGGCGGCGGCGAGCGCGAGGAGGAGGCCGAGGAGGTCGAAGCTCAGTCCGGACCAGACCTGGACGACGCACGCGAGGCCGCCGACGGCGAGGACGACGCCGAAGGCGGCGGCGCGGGTGACGGGCCGCCGCTGGACGAAGCGCACCCAGCCGAGGACGAGGGCCGGGGCGAGGTACTCGACGAGGAGGGCGACGCCGACGGGTATGCGGGAGATCGAGGCGAAGTAGAAGGCCTGGACGCCGGCGACGGCGAGCAGTCCGAAGCCCAGGAGGAGGGCGGGTTTGCGGCGCAGGAGGTCCCGGTGGCGCCAGGCCACCGGCAGCATGACGAGCGCGGCGCCGGTGACCCGGAGCCAGACGACGTGGAGCGGGTCGAGTCCCGCCTCGATGAGCGGCTTGGCCGCCACTCCCGAACCACCGAATGCGAAGGCCGAGGCCAGGGCGAGTCCCAGGCCGGCGCTTCTCCCCTGAGACGCGTGCATGGGGTCATCATGACAGGACGCCGTCAGGGGTGTAACCCCCGTTACACCTGTTGAGACGGCCCCCCGTGGCGGGCTCCGTCGGAGGCGCCGCCGAGGGCGGGGTCACCGGCGCGGTCGAGGGCCTCGCACGGGGTGCCGAGGAGGTCGGCGCGGGCGGCCAGGGCGGCCGGGTCGACCCCGGCGCGGCGCAGCACTTCGACGGCCCGGCTCTCGGGGTCGGCGGCGACGACGGCGAGCAGGTCGACGCCCCGGGCCTGCGGCTCGCCGCGCTCGGCGGCCCGCCGGAGGGCGCCCTCCAGGGCGGCTGCCGCGGCCGGCGACCAGCCGGAGGCCCGGACGTCCCGGGGCTCGGCCCCGCGCGTCGCGGGCAGCAGGCGCCGGGCTCCCGAGTCCTCGACGGAGCGCTGCCAGCGCAGGCCGTAGCCGATGGACCGCTGGACGAGGTAGCCGAGGACGCGGGCGAGCTGCTCGCGGCCCTCGAAGACGGCGGCGGCCTCGGGGTCGGACTCGACGAGGGAGTGCAGCAGGTGCGCGGTGTCGATCTGGCGGTCCCCGTCCCGCAGGGCCCTGCGGCGCGCGCCCGAGACGGCCGCCGCGAGCGACGGCGTCAGGAAGGGGAGGAGCTCCGCGCGCAGGGCGGCGGGCTGCCGGAGCGACGGAGGGCGCGGGACGGGACTGTGCACGCTCCCACCTCATCAGGCCGGGACGGCCGGAACATCACCGGGGAGAAGCATGTCCGCATCCCACCGGAGGTGGGCACGGACGCGCGGTTCCTCCTCCTCGGGAAGGAGATTGCCCCCGACACGCCCGGAAAGGCGCGTGCCGCCTTGCCCCGCGCCCCTTCTGCAACCACGACCCCCCTCCGCTCGTCCTTCCGAACGTGTTCTGGACGGTGGGTCTGCTCGCGCTCGACGGGCGGCAGTACGTGTACCGGGTGTACGCGCCCCGGGAGGCGCTGCCGGCCGATCTGTTCTGGGCCGCGTTCCACTGCCACGAGGAGGACGGGGCGCCGCGCGCCTCCGACAGCTTCGACGCGGCGGAGATCCGGTGGATCGGCGACGGGGCGGGCCCGGCCACGGCGGAGCTGACGGTCCACCGGTCCTGAGGGCGGGAGAAGCGGAGGAAGGGGCCCGCGGCGATCACCGCGGGCCCCTTCCCCTTCGTCTCAGTGCTCGTCGGCCAGGATCAGGTACAGCTTCTTGCGCGCCTCGTTGATCACGGCGACCGCCTTCTCCCGCTGCTCGGGGCTGCCGGTCTTCCAGACCTGCCCGAACGCCTCCATCAGACCGAAGCCGGCCTGCCGGATCTCGTTCACGGCCTCCCAGTCGACCCCGCGCCCGGCCTCCTCCCAGGGGGCCTCGGGCCCGTTCTCGGCCTCGGCGCGCCCGGAGTCGGTGAGCGTGAACAGCTTCTTGCCGCCCTCGCTCGCGCTGGTGATCAGCCCCTCGTCCTCCAGCAGCTGGAGGGTGGGGTAGACGGAGCCGGGACTGGGCTTCCAGGCCCCGTCGCTGCGCTCGCCGATCTCGCGGATCATCTCGTAGCCGTGCATCGGGCGGTCCTTTAGGAGCGCCAGGATCGAGGCCCGCACGTCACCGCGCCGCGCCCGTCCCCGGCCGCCACCGCGACCCCGTCCCCCGAAGGGGCCTCCGCCGAACGGTCCGCCGCCGAACCCGGGCCCGAAGGGCCCGAAGGCGGCGCGCCGTCCCTCGAAGTCTCCCCGGCCTCCGGGGCCACGGCCTCCACGACCGGCTCCGTGTCCGTTTCCGTACTCGTGTCCATGTGAACGCATCGCAACGCTCCTTCCATCGGGATTTCTTCTACGAACCATCGCGATGCCTCAACGATATATCGGAACTGTTCGGTGAGCAAGAGGGCCGGAAGGCGACGCACCGTCGTCCCGCACGGACGGGCCCCGTTAGGATCTTTTGATCATGGACGTGATGACGGGGACCGAGATGATCGCCATCCCGCCGGGGCGGGTGACGCTGTCGGACCGGCGGACGCGGCGCAGTTGGGCGGTCGAACTCGCGCCCTACCGGCTCGCGGCGTCCCCGGTCACCCAGGCGTTGTACGCACAGGTCACCGGCCGGCGGCCGAGCGCCGTCCCCGGGGACCGGCTGCCCGTCGAGGGCGTCTCCTGGTGGGACGCGGTGCGGTTCTGCAACGCCCTGTCCCGGTGCGACGGCCTCACGCCCGCGTACCACCTCCGCGCCGAGACCGAGGACGTCGAGTGGGACGCGTCCGCCGACGGGTACCGACTGCCGACCGAAGCCGAGTGGGAGCACGCCTGCCGCGCCGGGACGACCGGGCCGCGCTACGGGGATCTCGACGAGATCGGCTGGTACCGCGGCAACTCGCACGAGCGCGTCCACGAGGTGGGCGGCAAGCGCCCCAACGCGTGGGGGCTCCACGACATGCTCGGCAACGTCTGGGACTGGTGTTGGGATGTCTACGACGCCGAGGTCTACGGCACCTACCGGGTGCTCCGCGGCGGTGGCTGGTTCGACGAGCACTGGAGCTGCCGGGCCTCCGCGCGGCGCCGCAGCCACCCGACCTTCCAGGTCGACGACGTGGGATTCCGCGTCGCGCGTTCCGTCGTGCGCTGATCTGTCACGTGCGCTGATCTGTCACGTGCGCTGATCCACGACGTGTGCGGTCCGGCCCGCGCGGGGGCGGTCCGGCGACAGCGTGATCCTCATGACGGCCGAGGACGAGGCACTGACCGGCGGCATGATGGACGCGGGGGCGGTCTTCCGCCGGGGGAATGGGTGGAGCGACCGGCGCCGCGCACCGTGCGCGCCCTCCACGCCCGTCTCCTCGCGCTGAAGGAGCACGGCTTCGACGCGGCGCCGACCCCTGTCGGTCTCATCGCGGAGGGCCGTGAGCGGCTGACTTCCCTCCCCGGCGACGCGGCTCTGCCGCCGTTCCCGGACCGGGCGATGACGAGTTCCGCCCTCGCCTCGGTGGGGAGCCTGCTGCGGCGTCTGCGCGAGACCGGCGCGGCCGTCGCGGTCGGCATCCGCGCCGCGTGGACCCCGGACCTCACCGACCCGGAAGGGGGAACGGCGCTGTGCCACAACGACGTGTGCCCGGAGAACGTCGTCTTCCGCGACGGTCGCGCCGCGGCCCTGATCGACTTCGACCTGGCGGCCCCGGGCCGTCCCCTCCGGGACGTTGCCCTGACCGCCCCCTCCTGGGTGCCCATGCTCGATCCCGAGTCCGCGGCCGCTCTCCATCCCCCGGGCTGGACGCGGCCGCACGACTGCGGACCCTCGCCGACGGCTGCGGGCTCTCGGCGACGGCTGCGGCCTCTCGCCGACGGCTGCGGCCTCTCGGCGGGGGACCGCGCCGAGCTGCCCGGCGTCGTCAAGCGGGCCACGGAGGTCTGCCGGTCCTTCGTCGCCCGGCGCGCGGCCGACGCAGACCCCGTCTGCCTCCGGGCGTCGGCCGAGCGCGGTGGAGGGGAACACCGGGACCGCGCGCAGACCTGGCCGGCGGACCACCGCCGGACGTTCACGGCCGCCCTGCTACGTCCTCACCGGGGGCGATGAAGAGGGTGTCCCCGGCCGGGGACACCCTCGCGGACCTCAGTCCAGACAGAACTCGTTGCCCTCGATGTCCTGCATCGTGATGCAGGACTCGTTCTCCTCGTCGGCGAACAGCGTGTACAGGTGCACCGCGCCGAGCTCGACCAGCCGGGCGCACTCCGCCTGGAGCGTGGTGAGGCGCTCCTCGCCCACGAGCCCGGTGCCGGCCCGTACGTCGAGGTGCACCCTGTTCTTGGCGACCTTGCCCTCCGGGACCCGCTGGAAGAACAGCCGTGGGCCCTCGCCCGAGGGATCGACGCAGGCGAACCACTTCACCTCGTGCTCGGGCGGCAGCGAGCGGTGGTAGTCGTCCCAGGTGTCGAACCCCTCGGGCACCGGCGGCAGGACGTAACCCAGCACCTCGCACCAGAACCGGGCGAGGCGCTCGGGGTCGGCGCAGTCGAAGGTGATCTGGACTTTCCTGGTCTTTGGCATCGGCACACCCTAGGGGCACGTGCCGTCCGCCGGGAACCCATATTTGACCTTGACACCGTGACAAGGCCTTCACTGGCGCCGAGGAGGTGGTCCCGATGACCATGTCGAAGGAAGAGGAAGAGGGCGGGACGGTACAGCGGGTCCTCCGGGCACTGGGAAGCGACGCCCCGTCCGTCCGGCTGCGGGCGGCGCTGGCGATCGGCACGGCCCCGGACCCGGGGACCGTCGACGGACTCGTCGAACGGTGCGCGGTCGAACCCGACTTCTCCGTACGGGAGATGCTGACCTGGGCGCTCACCCGCCACCCGTCGCCGACGACCGTCCCGAAGCTCCTGCACGAGGTCCGCTCGGGGCGCGCGCAGGCCCGCAGCCAGGCCCTGCACACCCTGTCCAAGATCGGGGACCGGCGGGCGTGGCCGGTGATCACCCCGGCGCTGCTGGCCGACGCCGACGACGAGGTGGCCCGGAGCGCCTGGCGGGCGGCGGTCGTCCTCGTGCCCGAGGGTGAGGAGCACGGGCTGGCCGTAGGGTTGGCGACACAGTTCGGACGCGGCGGACGCGAGACGCGGCTGAGCCTCAGCCGGGCGCTGATCGCGCTCGGGGAGGCGGCGCTGCCGGTCCTCGCCGGCGCGGCGACGGATCCCGACCCCGACGTGCGCGCGCACGCGATCGCCACGGAACGCCTGTGGCGCGACCCTGACGCCGGGTTCGAGTCCGCGGTCGAGGAGGCGAAGCGCGTCGTGGCCCTCGGCGGGGCCGGCCAGGAGGGGTGACAGGCGTGTTGATCGGTGACGTGGCCCGGCGGTCCGGGGTCAGCGCCCGCATGCTCCGGCACTACGAGACGCTCGGCCTGGTGCGCCCGACGGGCCGCACCGGCTCCGGCTACCGGGAGTACTCCGACGAGGACATCCGGCGGATCTTCCACATCGAGAGCCTGCGGTCGCTGGGACTCTCGCTGCGCGAGGTCGGGCGCGCCCTCGGCGATCCCGGCTTCGCGCCCGCGGAGCTCGTCGACGACCTCGTACGCCGGACGCGGGAACGGATCGCGGCGGAGACGGAGCTGCTCACGCGGCTCCGCCGGATCGGCGCCGCCGAGCCCGGCGACTGGGAGGACGTCCTCCGGACCGTCGCGCTCCTCCAGGCGCTGAGGTCAAAGAGCGCGGGCACGCGCCAGCGCGCGGCCCTGTCCGCGTCAGAAGAGGTGCCCCTGCCGGTGGAGGCGCTGGTCGAGGCCGTACTGAACGAGTCGGACCCCAACGTCGCCGGGGCTTTGCGCTGGGCCCTGGCCCGGACGGGCGAGAACGGTCCGGCGCTCCTGGCGGAGGGCCTCGGCTCCCCGGCCGCCGAAGTACGGGAACGCGCCGTACGGACCCTCGCCGAGCTGCCGGGCGAGGAGGCGACCGCGCTCCTGCGGGACGCCCTCGCGCACCCCGACACCGCGGTCCGCGGGTACGCGGCCGTGGCGCTCGGGGCGCGGGGCGTGGCCGACGCGATCCCGACGCTCGTCGACCTGGTCGCCGGGGAGACGGAGGGCACGGGGAGCACGGGGAGCACGGGAAAGGAGAGGAGGGAGGGGACGAACGACGTGGACGCGGCCGACGCGCTGAGCGCCCTGGCGGACGACCCCGCCCTGGCGGACCGGATCGCCATCGGCCTCGTCGACCGCCTCGCCCGCGCCACCACCGGACCGGCCGCACGCCGCCGGCTGGCCCAGGCCCTCGCGGACATCCCGGGCTCCACGGCCTCACGCGCCCTCGCGGACCTCTCCCACGACGAGGACCGCGCCGTCGCCCTCACCGCGGCGTACGTCCTCGGACTGCGCGACGGACGCTGACGCGCCCCGGCACCGGATACCGGGCGGCGTGATCGCCGCATACCCGTACGCACCGCTCGACGACCCGGCGGACTTCGCGTCCCGCCCGACCGCGGCGGAGGACTGGACCGACGCGGCCCTGGAGTCCCGACAGGCTGGGAGCTCCGCCCCGTCGTGGGCAGCGTCTGATGCCGGCGACCGTGGACGACCTCAACGCCGCGGCCCGCGAAAGGACTTCACCACGGCCCCGGTCCCTGGAAGAGGCGATCGAGGAACGCGCGCCGGGCTTCGCGAAGGACCTGGCCGCCGCGGAGAGGCTCTTCACCGGCCCCGGCTCACGCGAGGACCTCCCGCTCTCCTTCTCCTGGCCGAGCCCCGCCACATCACCCCCCTCGATAACCTGTTCGCGTGACGCCCGCCGAAGACCTCCGCTTCCCTCCCGCGCTCGCCGCCGCCCTGGCGGTCCGGTTCGACCACGTCGGCGGCGACGGCGTCGACTTCGAGCCCTTCCCGGCCTTCCTCTCCCCCGACGAGACGACCGAGTGGCTCCGGTCCTGGACCGGCAACGAGCAGCTCACTGGTGAGGACTTCCGCGTGTTCGGGCAGGACGGCACCGGCGGATACGCCACGTTCTGGCTGGTCCGCCCGGATCAGGCGCTGGAGAACCAGCCCGTCGTCTTCCTCGGCTCCGAGGGGGAGACCGGCGTCGTCGCCCTCGACCTGGGCTCCTTCCTGTGGCTCCTGGCCGACGGCGTCGGCCCCTGCGAGGCGGCCAACTCCTACGGCCCTGTCCCGTCCCCGCACCCCCACCCCGAACTGACCACCGTCGCGGAACGGTACGCACCCGGCCTCCGGGCCCCGGCGACCACCGTGATCGAGCAGGCCGCCCGGGAGTTCCCCGACTTCGACGACATCATCACGAAGCTCTGCTGCTGAGCCCGGGAGACGAGGGGGGGAGAGGAAGACGGAGACCGTGCGGACCGCCGCGCTCCTGACCGGCGCCCGGCTCCTCTGGGAGGACCTCGCCGGAGCGTCCGTCCCCTTTCCGCCCGCCGACGGGGTGGCCGTGGCCGTCTCCCCGGGATCGGGAATCTGTCCGCCCGGCTGGGTCGGGGTGGTGTCCCTCGGTGGGGCGGCGCTCGCGACGGCGCCGGACGAGGACACGGCCGCGCTCGTACGTGACGCGCTGACGGGGCTGCCGACGGAGTCCCTGACGGACGCCGACGCGGTCCGCGCGGTCCTGCCCGTGACCGCCGTGCTCGGCCCCGCGGCCCTCGCGTACGTCTCGCGCGAAGGCTTCCGCCCGGTGGTCGCCCCACCGGTGGTGGAGCTACTGCCCGGCCGTCATCCGGCCCTGCGGAACCTGGAGGAGGAGGCGGGCCCCGACGACGCCGGGGAGGCCGCCCTGGACGAGATCACGTCACCGGCCTTCGTCGTACGGGAACGGGAACGGGAACGGGAGCAGGGCCGGGTCGTGGCCGCCGCCGGTTACCGGGCCTGGCCCGCCTCGACCGCCCATCTCGGCGTGCTGACCGCCCCGGACGCCCGGGGACGCGGGCTCGCGCGGACAGCGGCGTCGGCGGCCGTCGCCCATGCCCTCACCGCCGGTCTCCTCCCCCAGTGGCGCGCGCGGGTCCCGGCCTCCCGGCGGGTCGCCGCCGCGCTGGGCTTCGAGGAACGGGGCGCCCAGCTCTCCTTCCGGCTCACCCCGGGGAGACGCCCCCGTCCCGGCGCGCCCGCGCGGCCCGGACCAGGCGGGTGATTCCGTACCCGAGGAGCCGGGGCAGCACCGTGATGCCGCCGATGTACATCGAAGCCCCCCGAGTCCGCACACGGCGACACCTTCCGTGGCCGTGGCCATAGCCGTAGCCGTGCCCGTGTCCATGCCCGTCTCCGTCTCCATCTCCGTCTCCGACGACGCGCGGAACGCCCGGTCCAGTTCTCCGCGATTGGCCTTGGCCGCCGGAAAACCGCCCCCGGTACCGTCGGCCCCATGCGCATCCGAATCGTCGACGCCTTCACCGACCGGCCCTTCTCCGGCAACCCCGCGGGAGTCCTCCTCCTCGACTCCTTCCCGGAGGACGCCTGGCTCCAGAAGGTCGCCGCGGAGGTCAACCTCTCCGAGACGGCCTTCGCCCATCCGCTGCCCGCCGGCGGCGAGGCGGACTGGGCCCTGCGCTGGTTCACGCCGACCACCGAGGTCGACATGTGCGGTCACGCCACCCTGGCCACCGCCCACGTCCTGCACACCACCGGCGCCGCGACCGGAACCGTCCGCTTCGCGGCCCGCTGCGGCGTCCTCGGCGCCACCGCCGAGGCCGACGGCACGATCACCATGGACTTCCCGACCTCGCCCCTTACCCCCGTCCCCTGTCCGGACGGCCTGGAGAAGGCGCTCGGCGCCGAGGTGGTCGCCGTCCACGACACGGGGGCCCACATCGGGGACCTCGTCGTCGAGCTGCGCGACGAGGCCGCCGTCCGCTCCCTCGCCCCCGACCTCGCCGTCCTGAAGACCATGTCCTCGCGCGGGACCATCGTGACCGCCGCCGCCGAACGCCCGGACGGCGGCTACGACTTCGTCTCGCGCGGCTTCTTCCCGGCCGTCGGCATCGACGAGGACCCGGTGACCGGCAGCGCCCACACGGCGCTCGCCCCCTACTGGTCGGCCCGGTTCGGCCGCGACGAGCTGACCGGCCTCCAGGGCGGCGCCCGCACCGGCCTCGTCCGCACCCGTCTGCGCGGCGACCGCACCCTCCTCGGCGGCCGTGCCGTCACGGTCATCGAGGGCGACCTGCACGCCTGACCGCTCACCGGCCACCGGCCGGAAGGGCGACGAAAAGGGGCGTGCGGAGGATTCCGCACGCCCCTCGCCGTCGTCGCGACCGTCCGTCACACGGTCGGCAGCCACCCCACCTTCCCCGCGAGCAGCCCGTACCCGACGAAGGCCACGATGTCGAGCAGCGCGTGCGCCACGACCAGCGGCCCGACCCGGCCCCAGCGGCGGTACAGCAGGACGAAGACCACGCCCATGACCACGTTGCCGATGAAGCCGCCGACGCCCTGGTAGAGGTGGTACGAGCCGCGCAGCACCGAACTCGCCACCAGCGCGGCCGTCGGCGACCACCCCAACTGCCCGAGTCTGCGCAGCAGGTAGCCGACGACGATCACCTCCTCCAGGACGGAGTTCTGGATCGCCGACAGGATGAGGACGGGGTACTTCCACCACACGTCCGGCAGCGACTCGGGCACCACCGTCAGGTTGAACCCGGACGCCCGCGCCGCCAGGTAGAAGGCGAGCCCGGCGCTCCCGATCCCCGCCGCGACCAGCGCCCCGCGCCCGAGGTCGGGCCACGGGCGGGTGCGGTCGAAGCCGACGGCCCGCAGCCCGGAGCCCTCGCGCAGCAGCAGGTGGGCGACGAGGACGACCGGCACGAGCGCCGTGGCGATGCCGAAGAGCTGCCAGGACAGGTCGAGCCAGGGCCGCCCGGGGGCGTACGAGCCGTTGAGCGTCGCCGCCTGCTCCTTCAGCGCCCCGGGCCTGGTCAGCGAGCCGACGAAGCTGATGAGGGCCGACACCCCGCTCGCCCCGAGCGAGAGGGCGAGCACGATGAGCGTCTCGGAGCGCAGCACCGTGCGCGGCAGCCCCCCGGGGGACGGGGAAGCGTCTCTCACTCGTTGCTCCGACACCACGCCTGACCCCACTTCCCGGACGACACGTCCCGGACGACCCGAACCGTCCGGACATGATCGCCCATGAGCCGCCCGGGAAGGGGACGGGGGCGGGGACGGAGCCGTCAGTGGATCCCCACCGGCCAGGTGTGGACCGGCTCCCCCTCCCTCATGAGCGTCCGGTAGCGGCGCGTCGTCGCCGCGAGCGCCGTCTTCCGGTCGAGGCCCGCCTCCAGGGCCCGGTGGAAGGTGTCGACCTGCCAGGAGGCGCCGTTGACCCGCCGCCGGCAGCGCTGCTCGATCACCCCTAGGTAGAAGTCCCGGTCGGCGGGTTCGATGTGCCAGGCGTCGAGCCCGGCCGCGGCGAGCGGCAGCAGTTCGTCGAGGACGAGCCGTACGGCCGGCAGGGTGGCGACGCCGCCCGCGCGCCCCGGCCGGGGCCAGCGCAGCTCCGCCTCGATGCCGTGGCGGCAGGCCGTGTCGAAGTTGGCCTCGGCGTCCTCGAAGGACATCCGCCTCCACACGGGCCGGGCCTCGTCGGCGAGCGCGCGCACGAGGCCGTAGTAGAAGGCGGCGTTCGCGATCACGTCCGTCACGGTCGGTCCCGCCGGCAGGACCCGGTTCTCGACGCGCAGGTGCGGGACGCCGTCGACCAGGCCGTACACCGGCCGGTTCCAGCGGTAGACCGTGCCGTTGTGCAGGACGAGCTCCTGGAGGCGCGGCACCCCGCCCCGGTCGAGGACGAGCAGCGGGTCCTCCTCGTCCCGGAGGGGGAGGAGGGCGGGGAAGTAGCGGAGGTTCTCCTCGAAGAGGTCGTACGCCGAGTCGATCCAGCGCTCCCCGAACCAGGTGCGCGGCCGCACCCCCTGCGACTGCAGCTCGGGCGGCCGGGTGTCGGTGGCCTGCTGGAAGAGCGGTGGGCGGGACTCCCGCCACAGTTCGCGGCCGAAGACGAAGGGGGCGTTGGCGCCGAGCGCGATCTGCACCCCGGAGACGGCCTGCGCCGCGTTCCACACGGCGGCGAACCGGGCCGGGGTCACCTGGAGGTGGAGCTGGACCGAGGTGCAGGCGGCCTCGGGGACGATCGACTCCGAGGTGCACTGGAGCCGTTCGACGCCGTGGATGTCGAGGATGAAGTCCTCGCCCCGCGCGGCCAGTATCTGGTCGTTGAGGAGGGCGTAGCGGTCGTTGTCCGACAGGTTCTCGGGGACCAGGTCGTGCTGTTCGAGGGTGGGCAGCACGCCGATCATGACGACGCCCGCGTCCAGCTCCGCGGCCTTGCGGTCGGCGTACCCGATTCCGGCTCCGATCTCCTCCGCGAGCCGGTCGAATACGCGCCCCTCCAGCTGGTGGGGGGCGATGTTCACTTCTAGGTTGAACATTCCGAGTTCCGTCTGGAAATCGGGGCTCGCGATCTTTTCGAGAACCGGCCCGTTCAGCATGCGGGGCAGGCCGTCGGGACCGGCGAGATTGAGTTCGATCTCCACGCCCATGAGATTGCGCGGCCGGTCGAACCTCTTCTCCGCCAGGAGCCTCGCGAGCCCCGCCAGACATTGCTGGAGTTTCCTCCGGTACTGCTGCCGGTCGGACGGGCCGAACCCGTCGGCCACGACCTTCTCGCCCATCGAAGCGTCCTTCCCCGGGTGGGCGGCCGTCAGGGCGGCCGCGCGTCACGGACCATGATGCCCACCTCTTTGATCCACAACGCCTGCGGGACGGGCCTGTCGGAGGATAGGCTGGATGCAGCACTCCAACGGCACATTCCACGGGCACGGAACAGACGACATATACCAATGTCATATTGTCCCGGGATTCGGGGTCGGAATTCAGCCGACCGGCTCCTCGCGGTGTGCGCAGGTGAGAGCGGTATCGTCCTCCTGATTCCGCTTCGACACCCTTCGACGACGACCTGATGAGGCCTTGTCAGGAATATCGGCGACGTCTAGCGGAAACACTGTGTGAACACATGTCGTATAAACTCCGCGGACGAGGCAGAGTGTTGGCGCCCGGCCATGGCCCCATGGCCCCTCTCTGGCCCCGCCGCCGACAGCGCCGTCGTACCTGCCCACGCGTCACCGTGTCTCCTGAGCGAGAGGCGACCCACCATGCTCCGACCCTCTCCGGCCCCTGCGCCGGCCCTCCGCAGCGTCCTCGCGGCGCTCGGCTCACCGACCGCCGTCCGTGAGGCGCGCACCCCCGCCCTGCGGGCCGCGCAGGGACCACTGAGTCCCGAACTCCCCCTGCCCGTCCACGTGTTGGGCGTCACCGGAGCCTCGGGGCACCCTCCCCGCACCCGGCTCGCCGGATGGCGCTTCCTGATCCGGAACGGGGACCGGACGATCGCCGCCGCGGACAGCATGCTCACCCCGGACGGCTGGTCCTTCTCGCACTTCTTCGAGGGGCCGTACGTCTCCGCCACGGAGCGGGCCCTGCACCAGGCCGAGGGCCTGCCGGACGTGTACCAGCCCCGGCTGCTCTCCGTGCCGGAGCTCTACATGCTGACCCTCTGGCTGCACGCCGATCCGGAGACGGACGGCACCACCGTCACCCCGGGCACCGCCGACCTGCTGGTGCCCCTGGCCCCCGCGCCCCCGGGGATCGCGCCCCACCGGCCGTACCCGGTCGCCGACCTGCTGCCCGTCCTCAGCACGCGCCTCGCGCCGCCGCCCCTCCTGGGCTCGGCGGCGCCCGCCTGATCCACCCCACGCGCACCCGCGCCCCGCGACCCGACCGGGCCACGGGGCGCACTGCTGTCCGAAAAGCCCGCCCGAACGCGCCGTCCGAACGCCCCGCCCTTACGGACTAGCCCGCTCGGACCACCCCGAACCACCCGAAGGGACGGGGTGGTCGGGCCGAACCGCCCCTGCGGGTGACGCGTCCTTCCCGGAGAGGACGAGCTGCCGCGAAATCCCTGCGGAAGACCGTCCCGGGGGCAAGACTTGGACCGGAACCGAACCGACCACGGGGGCGGCCATGAGCGCGCAGAGCCGCAGGACATCCACCACGACGCAGCGAAAGAATCCACCCATGTGCCAGCACCAGCCCGCCTGTCCCACCGCCGACTCCGCCGACCGCGAGGCGGCCCGACTGACGGCACACCACCCGGAGCAGGGCTGGAGCCTGCTGTGCAACGGCGTCCTGCTCTTCGAGGACACCGGTGAGCTCCTGCCGGACGGGCAGATCATCGCCCCGCACCGGCCGCTCACGGCGGGCCGCGTGACGACCGCCGCCTGACGGGGCGGCACGACGCCCGAGGGCCGGCCCGGAGAAGAACTCTCCGGGCCGGCCCTCGGTCATGGAACCCCGCCGTGAAGGCCTACGGCCTCAGTGGTCGTACTCGTCCAGCGGCGGGCAGGAGCAGACCAGGTTCCGGTCGCCGAAGGCACCGTCGATGCGGCGCACCGGCGGCCAGTACTTGTCGGCGGCCGAGACGCCGGCCGGGAAGACCGCCTCGTCCCGCGTGTACGGGTGGTTCCACTCGCCGCCGAGCGCGGCCGCGGTGTGCGGGGCGTTGTGCAGCGGGTTGTCCTCCGCCGGCCACTCGCCCGCGGCGACCTTCTCGATCTCGGCCCGGATCGCGATCATCGTGTCGCAGAAGCGGTCGAGCTCGGTCAGGTCCTCGGACTCGGTCGGCTCGATCATCAGCGTGCCGGCCACCGGGAAGGACATCGTCGGCGCGTGGAAGCCGTAGTCGATCAGGCGCTTGGCGATGTCGTCGACGGTGACGCCGGTCGCCTTGGACAGCGGACGCAGGTCCACGATGCACTCGTGGGCGACCAGACCGGCCGGGCCGGTGTAGAGCACCGGGAAGTGGGGCTCCAGGCGCTTGGCGATGTAGTTCGCCGCGAGCACCGCGACCTGGGTGGCGCGCTTGAGGCCCTCGCCGCCCATCAGGCGCACGTACGACCAGGAGATCGGCAGGATGCCGGCGGAGCCCCACGGGGCGGCCGAGATCGGGCCGACGCCGGTCTCCGGGCCCGCGGTGGGCTGGAGCGGGTGGTTCGGCAGGTACGGGGCGAGGTGGGCGCGGACGCCGACCGGGCCCACGCCGGGACCGCCGCCGCCGTGCGGGATGCAGAAGGTCTTGTGCAGGTTCAGGTGCGAGACGTCGCCGCCGAAGTGACCCGGCTTGGCCAGGCCGACCAGGGCGTTGAGGTTGGCGCCGTCGACGTACACCTGGCCGCCGGCCTCGTGGACCTCGGCGCAGATGTCCGCGACGTGCTCCTCGAACACGCCGTGCGTGGACGGGTAGGTGATCATCAGGACGGACAGCTCGTCGCGGTACTGGGCGATCTTGGCCCGCAGGTCCTCGACGTCGACCTCGCCGTCGTCGGCGGTCCTCACCACGACGACCTTCATGCCGGCCATCACCGCGGAGGCGGCGTTGGTGCCGTGCGCGGAGGACGGGATGAGGCAGACCGTGCGCTGCTCGTCGCCGTTGGCCCGGTGGTACGCGCGGACGGCGAGGAGACCGGCCAGCTCGCCCTGCGAACCGGCGTTGGGCTGGATCGACACCTTGTCGTAGCCGGTGACCTCGGCGAGGCGCTCCTCCAGCTCGGTGATCAGCGTGACGTAGCCCTCGGCCTGCCCGACCGGGGCGAAGGGGTGCATCTGGCCGAACTCGGGCCAGGTCACCGGCTCCATCTCGGTGGTCGCGTTCAGCTTCATCGTGCAGGAGCCGAGCGGGATCATGCCGCGGTCGAGCGCGTAGTCGCGGTCCGCGAGGCGGCGCAGGTAGCGCAGCATCGAGGTCTCGGAGCGGTGCGCGTGGAAGACCGGGTGGGTCAGGTACGCGTCGGAGCGCAGCAGACCGGCGGGCAGCGCGTCCTCGGTGGCGGCGTCCAGGGCCTCGACGTCGGCGGTGACGCCGAAGGCGTCCCAGACGGCGGCGAGCTGCTCGCGCGTGGTGGTCTCGTCGCAGGAGACCGACACGTGGTCGGCGTCGGCGCGGTACAGGTTCACGCCGGCCTCGCGGGCGGTGGCCACGACCTCGTCGGCCTTGCCGGGCACGCGGGCGGTGAGGGTGTCGAAGAAGACGTCCCCGGTCAGCTCGACGCCCCCGGCGCGCAGACCGGCGGCGAGGATCGCGGCGTACCGGTGGGTGCGGAGCGCGATGCCCTTGAGGCCGTCGGGGCCGTGGTAGACGGCGTACATGCCGGCCATGACGGCGAGCAGCACCTGGGCGGTACAGATGTTGCTGGTGGCCTTCTCGCGGCGGATGTGCTGCTCGCGGGTCTGGAGGGCCAGGCGGTACGCGCGGTTGCCGTCGGCGTCGACGGACACGCCCACGAGCCGGCCGGGCAGGGAGCGGGCGTGCTTGTCCTGGACGGCCATGTAACCGGCGTGCGGGCCGCCGAAGCCCATGGGGACGCCGAACCGCTGGGTGGTGCCGACGGCGATGTCGGCGCCCAGCTCGCCGGGCGAGGTGAGCAGGGTGAGGGCGAGCAGGTCGGCGGCGACGGTGACGATCGCGCCCAGCTCGTGGGCCGCGTCGACGAGCGGCTTGATGTCGCGGACGGCACCGGAGGCGCCGGGGTACTGGATCAGCACGCCGAAGACGCCACGCTCGGCGGCCTCGGCGGGGATGCCCTCGCTCAGGTCGGCGACGACGACCTCGACGCCGGTCGGCTCGGCGCGGGTCTCGATGACGGCGATCGTCTGCGGCAGGGCGTCGGCGTCGACGAGGAAGACGCCCTTCTTGACCTTGCCGACGCGGCGGGACAGCGCCATGGCCTCGGCGGCGGCGGTGCCCTCGTCGAGCAGGGAGGCGCCGGAGGTGGGCAGGCCGGTCAGGTCGGCGACCATCGTCTGGAAGTTCAGCAGGGCCTCCAGACGGCCCTGGGAGATCTCCGGCTGGTACGGCGTGTAGGCCGTGTACCAGGCGGGGTTCTCCATCACGTTCCGGAGGATCACCGGCGGGGTGAAGGTGCCGTAGTAGCCGAGGCCGATCATCGGGGCGAGGACCTGGTTGCGGTCGGCGAGCGCGCGCAGCTCGGCTAGCACCTCGGCCTCGGTGCGCGCGGCCGGCAGGCCCAGCGCCTCGGCGTTCTTGATCACGTCCGGCACCGCGGCGGCCGTGAGCTCGTCGAGCGAGCCGTAACCGACCTGGGCGAGCATCTTGGCCCGGGCCTCGGCGTCGGGCCCGATGTGCCGCTGCTCGAACGGGATGCCCTGTTCGAGCTCGGAGAGCGGAATGCGGTTGGCGGTCATGTACGGAGGCCTCCTGGTCGTCACGACCTGCGAGGGGCACCACGGCGCGGGTGCCCGGACGGCCTCCCCCTCTGTCATCTCAACCTGAGAGCTTCACCGGCACGCCTCGCGGCACGCCGGCTTTCACCGTCGGTGAGAGCGCATGCCGTCGGACATCCGCTCTGCTTTCCAGAGTGACCTCGTCCGTGCGGTACGGGGGCCTGAGAGATTCCGGGGAGGATTTGCTCCTTCGGCGCCCACCGGAAGGTTTCTCCGGGGGACTCTCCCGCACGGGGTCGACAGCCACACCCAGCCTACCAGCGCGGTTGCGCCTCCCTTCGCTCAAGTGGCCGACATCCCGGATGTGCCCTTTGGTAGGGGGTAGAGGAGTTGCGACCAGTTGGAGGGACCGTGCAGACCGACATCGATCCGCGCAGCCTGATCGGCCGCAAGGCGTACGACCGGAACGGACACAAGATCGGGACCGTCGACGAGGTGTACCTCGACGACGCGACCGGCGTCCCGGAGTGGGCCGCGGTCCGCACGGGCCTGTTCAGCAGGGACGCGTTCGTCCCCCTGGAGCCGAGCGACCTGCTCGACGACGGCCTCCACGTCCCGTTCGAACGCGCCCTCATCAAGGACGCCCCGGACTTCGGCGTGGGCCGCCACCTCTCCCCGGAGCAGGAACTCCAGCTCTACCGCCACTACAGCCTCGCCCTCCCCCCGCCCCCCACGGACACCCCGGACAAGGACTTCGGCCGCCTGGCGGGCCAGGAGGGCACCTGACCGGAGCCGCCCGAAAACCCCACGACCCGCGGCCACCGACGACGCGGCACGCCCCACGGGAAAACCCGCACTTCTGCCCACCCACCGTCACGGGCGGCGCGGCTGGGAACCCGGCCCGGCCGCCAGGCCGGGCACACCCCAGGACCCGCGGCCGCCGACGGCGCGGCACGCCCCACAGGAAGACCCGCACCTTTACCCACTCACCGTCACGGGTGGTGCGGGTGGGAACCCGGCCCGGCCGCCGGGCCGGGCGCACCCCCACGGCCCGCGGCCGCCGACGACACAGGCGCCAACACCACCCCCGCCCCCGCCCCGGAACCCCGCACCAGCGGCAACGCCTCCCCCGCCTCCAGCTCCGGATCGTCCACGGCGAACGTCCGCACCCGCCCCGGCGCCGACCCCGGTTCCTCGAAGCGCACCGTGACCCGCCCGAGCCCGCTCCCCTGCACCCACCCGGCCCCGTGCACCGCGTGCCGCACGTCGTGCCCGGGCGCCCAGTACCGCTCGGCAGGCGCGACGGCCCCGGCCGGCTCGACCACCGGCACCACCGGAGCGGCGCCGGCCTCCTCACCGCCCCGCTCGCCCGTGAGCTCCGCCTGGGCGAACAGGTCCTCCTGCGTGTAGTCCGCGAGCCCGCTCACCCCCACCCCGAGCAGCCGCACGCCCCCCGTGGTGTCCACCGCCTCGAGCAGCCGCCCCGCGGCCTCCCGTACGACTCCCAGCGCGTCCGTCGGCCCCCGCAGCGTCTCGGACCGGGTCAGCGTCGAGAAGTCGAACCTCCGCACCTTCAGGACGATCGTCCGCCCCGAGTGCCCCGACGCCCGCAGCCGCTCCACGCACCGCTCCGCGAGCCGCTCGACCTCGGCCCGGATCCGCACCCGGTCGTGCAGGTCCACGGCGAAGGTGTCCTCGACGGAGACGGACTTGGCGTCCCGCTCGGCCACCACGGGCCGGTCGTCGTGCCCCAGGGCCATCCGGTACAGCGAGGCCCCGTGCGCCCGCCCCAGGAGCCGTACGAGCTCGTCCTCGCCCGCTTCCGCGAGGTCGGACACGGTCGTCATCCCGGCCCGCCGCAGGTGCTCCCCGGTCGCCGGCCCGACCCCGGGCAGGATCCGCACGGACTTCGGCCCGAGGAGCTCCCGCTCGGTGCCCGGCGGTATGAGGGCGAGCCCGTCCGGCTTCGCCTGCTCGGAGGCGATCTTCGCGAGCATCTTGGAGCCCGCGAGCCCCACCGACCCGGTGAGCCCCGTCGTGGCGAGGATGTCGGCCCGCAGCCGCTCCCCCGCGGCCCGCGCGCTCGCCGTGTCGTCGGCGACGCCCCCCGCCTCCAGGTCCACGAAGGCCTCGTCGAGGCTGAGGGGCTCCACGAGCGGGGACAGGCTCCCGAGCAGCCGCATGACCTGCTCGCTGATCGACCGGTAGAAGGCGAAGCGCGGTACGAGATAGGCCGCGTTCGGCGCGAGCCGGCGCGCCTGGCCCATCGGCATCGCCGAGTGGACCCCGAAGCGGCGCGCCTCGTACGAGGCGGTGGCGACCACGCCCCGCGGCCCGAGCCCGCCCACGACCACGGGTTTTCCGCGCAGGCTGGGCTTCGACGCCTGCTCGGCGGCGGCGAAGAAGGCGTCCATGTCGAGATGCAGGATCGTCGGCGCGGCTCTCACGCCTCCGATGCTCCCCTACGCCACTGACAACGCCCGGACACCCCGGGACGCGACCCGGGGCACGCCCCGCGACGGGGCCGCCCCGGGAGCCGTTTGCGGACCCGGCTCAGACCGCCCGGTCCCGCCGCCTCCGGGCCAGCTCGTCGCCGGGGTTGTGCCCCACGAGCGTCTCGCCGGTGTCCACCCGCTCCCCGTGCAGCTGCGAGAGGGCCGCCTCCACGTCCCGCCAGACCACGCCGACGGCGATGCCGAAGACGCCCTGCCCGCCCTGGAGCAGGTCGACGACCTCGTCGGGCGAGGAGCACTCGTAGACCGTGGCCCCGTCGCTCATGAGCGTCATCCGCTCCAGGTCGCTGAAGCCCCGGGCCCTCAGGTGCTGCACCGCGGCCCGGATGTTCTGCAGGGCCACCCCGGTGTCGAGGAAGCGCTTGACGATCTTCAGGACGACGACGTCCCGGAAGCTGTAGAGCCGCTGCGTCCCCGACCCGTACGCGGGCCGCACGCTCGGTTCCACGAGACCGGTGCGCGCCCAGTAGTCCAGCTGGCGGTAGGTGATGCCGGCGGCCGCGCACGCCGTGGGGCCGCGGTAGCCGATCACCTCGTCCGCCGCGCCCGTACCGGCTCCCGTACCGAAGTCGCCCACACTGCCGTGAAGCGGATACGGACCGTTCTCCCCGGACACGCGTCCGAGGGAGCTGCCCGCCGTACCGTCCGCGCTGCTCATCACGCCGACCCTCCGTCCTTGACCTGCCCACACGAAGGTAGGCAGTCACTCGGGGTGCGTCAACGATCGCCACACTCGGCACGCCGAGTGATAATCACCCTGAGAGTGGTTTCCCGTGTCTCTCTTCGGGGAAAGGCTACTCGAATGCTCTGACAGCACCCCGCGAACGGCCTACGGCCGTACCGCCCGGTCTCACTGACTGTTGGTCCCGAAATCCTCCGGTGAGATCTGGTCGAGGAATTCGCGGAACTTCTCCACCTCGTCCTCCTGCTCGTCCGGGATCGCGATGCCGGCGTCGTCCAGGACACCGTCACTGCCGAAGATCGGCGTCCCGGTCCGGAGCGCCAGCGCTATCGCGTCGGACGGCCGGGCGCTCACCTCGACGCCGCTGGCGAAGACCAGCTCGGCGTAGAAGACCCCGTCACGCAGATCCGTGATGCGGACTTCGGTGAGCTCCTGCCCCACGGCCTCCAGCACGTCCTTGAACAGGTCGTGCGTCAGCGGTCGCGGAGGGGCCATTCCCTGCTGCGCGAAGGCGATCGCGGTCGCCTCCCCCGGTCCGATCCAGATGGGGAGGTAACGATCGCCTCCCACTTCACGTAGGAGCACGATCGGCTGATTGGAGGGCATTTCCACTCGGACACCCACAACGTCGAGCTCGTTCACACAGCAACCCTAGGACGTGCCCGACCGGTTTGGATAGTCGGGCCCCTCCCCGGTCACTGCGAGCGGGTGCCCAGGGCGATCTGCATCAGGGCCGCGTGCAGCCGCACCGACTGCGCGGCCAGCTCCTGGGCGGTGGCCTCCGCGTGGGCCCTGGTCTGCGGATTGCGGTGCCGGCGCAGCGGCGCGACCACCTGTTCGATCAGTCCGGCCTCCCGGTCGGCGGCCGCCTTCACGGACCGCAGGTGACGGGGCTCCAGACCGAATCTCCCCAGATCCGCCACGAGCCGGGCGACGGTGACGGTCTCGGGGTCGTAGCCCCCGCCCTCCGCCTCGGCGATCAGACCGTACGACTCCCACTCGGCGAGCTCGGCCTCGGTGACCTCGGCGGCGGTGAGCAGCTCGGCCCGTCCGAGCCGCGCGGCGGCCGGCGGCTCCGGGTCCTGCTCCCAGGGCCCCTCCAGGAGGTCGCGCCGGCGCCCGGGGGCCGGGAGCTCGACCCGCTCCCCCCGGGCGAGGGCGTCGAGGTGCTCGCGGATGACCTTCAGCGGAAGGTAGTGGTCCCGCTGCATCCGCAGGATGCGGGCGAGCCGCTTCACGTCCTGCGGGCTGAACTTCCGGTATCCGGAGGCCGTCCGCCGGGGCTCGACGAGCCCCTCGGCCTCCAGGAACCGGATCTTGGAGATGGTCACTTCGGGAAACTCGTCACGCAGCTGGTTCAGCACCGTGCCGATGCTGACCAGCCTGTCGCCCGCGGTGGCGGTGCCGGATCCGGCACCGCCCGTCGGTGTTCGCAGCATGGACCTTCCCTGAAGGGGATTCCCCGAGGCGTCACACGCCCCGCTGGCTCGAATAGAAGACCAGCCGGTACTTGCCGATCTGCACCTCGTCACCGTTGGACAGAACGACCGAGTCGATCGGCTCGCGGTTGACGTACGTGCCGTTGAGGCTGCCGACGTCCGAGACGGTGAAACTGCCGTCCTGCCCCCGCCGGAACTCGACGTGACGCCGGGAGACCGTGACGTCGTCCAGGAAGATGTCGCTCTGCGGGTGACGGCCGGCCGTCGTCAGCTCCCCGTCGAGGAGGAACCGGCTGCCGGAGTTCGGCCCCCGGCGCACCACGAGGAGCGCGGATCCCAGCGGCAGCGCCTCCACGGCCGCCAGCGCCTCCGGAGAGAGCGACGGCAGCGCGGTCTGGCCGGTGACCTCCGCGTCGTAGGCCTCGAGGCCCGAGATGGAGATCGTCGACGTCGTCTCCGACGCGCGCTCGGGGGCGACCCCGCCCCGCAGCGGCGTGCCGCAGTGGGAGCAGAAGCGGCTGTCGGCCGCATTGCGGTGACCGCACCTCGTACACACCGGCATGGACGCATCCTCCTGCCGCGGCTGCCCCGCCGAGGTCTGTGTCGCGTACGGGTCGGGGGAAAACCCTCCACCCGTACTTGAGGTCGATGGTTCTCCGAAACCTATGCGGGCGGCCCCGGCGGGGTCAACAGAAGACGCGCCCGGTGCGCCCGGAATGTCACCGCCCCGACCTCCGACCTCGTCACGGAAGAGCGGGCGCTCGCCGCCCTGCTCCTCGCTCTGGGCGTGGCGCGGCGCGCGGTGCCGGGCGTTGCCGCCGTCCTCGCGTGCGCTCTTGCCGAACAACTTCGCAAACAACTTCACGGGCGATTCCCCTTGACCGAAACAGACCCGCCCGTGGGGCAGGACGAACCGAGATCCATCACACCTGCCGACCCGGACACCTTCACAACGTCCGTATCCTCCGGACAGTTTCCACCACGCACCACCGTTGTGATGCGCCGACCCCCCGCAAGGCCCTGCCCTTGTCGCGGGACCCCCCTCGTACGCCTCCTCACTGCGAGGACGACTGAGCGTAGTCAGGCCGCTTCGCGGGTCGCAAGGCGTCGACGACGATCTTCGCCGACCGCTCCACCGTGGCCGTGGCCTGCTCCTTCTCGAGGGTCTGCACGACACCGCCGGGGATGTTGAGCGCGGGCTCGAGATCCTCCGGCTTGCCGATGACCTTGAAGACGTACGGAGCGGCCACCTGCGTTCCATCGATCCGCATGTCATCACCGCTGCCGGTGAAATAACTGTCCGCCACCACCCGGACACCGTTGACCTGGATCGCCTCGGCGCCCGCCGCGCGCAGCTCCTGGATGGCGTCGAGCAGCATGTCCGACTCGACGGACCCGGTGGGGTCGCCGACGGACAGGGTGATGCCGGGGCCCTCGGCGGCGACCGTGCCGGCCAGGATGCCGAGCTGCCGCTCCTTCTCCTGGGTCTGCTTGCGCGCCTCCTCGGCCTGGTCCGAGCTGGACTCCAGCTCGGAACGCTGCTTCTCCAGACGGGTCTTCTCGTCCTCCAGGCGCTGCGTGCGGTCGTCGAGCTCGTCGAGGATCCGCACCAGGTCCTCCTGACGGGCGCCCCGCAGGGCGCTGTTGTCGCTGGTCGAGGAGACCTGGATGGCCAGACCGAGCCCGAGGCCGAACAGCAGCAGGGCGACGACGAGTTGGGCCCTGGTCACCCTCGGCGGCCACAGCGCGGAGATCAGCCTGCGCCGCCCGCCCTGCTCGTCCCGCCCGCCCGCGCCCGACGGCTCGGCCGCGGCAGGCGCCTCGGCGGCAGCGGGCGCCCCGGCCGCGGGAGGAGGCACCACGGGCTCCCGGACGCCCCGGTCCGTACTCCCCGGCGCCGGGGGCGAGTCGGGGGCCGCGCCGGGCACACCCTCGCCCGTGGGCTTCCGGTGCTGGTGGTGGGGGGCGGAGGGCGGCTGCTTCTCCACCTTCCGGAAGACCCGGGTGTCCACGTCCTCGGGCACGCCGGGACTCCTGGGCGCCACAGGCCCTTCCTGGCCCCCGGCCCCCTCGGGGCGTTCGGGGTTCCCGGGACGCCGCTGCTCCTCCGGAACCCGGGGGCTCCGGGGGTCCTGGGGATTCTGCGGGCGTTGCGGGACGTGAGGCCCCTGCGGGCCTTGAGGACTCTGCGGGTCCTGAGGACCCCGGGGAGCCTGAGGATTCTGCGGGTTCTGCGGGTCCTGGGGGTCCTGGGAGCTCTGCGGGTCCTGGGGGTTCTCGCTCATCGGCCTCACGCCCGGAAGACGTGGCGCCGGATGGCGGCCGCGTTGGAGAAGATCCGGATGCCGAGCACGACGACCACACCGGTCGACAGCTGCGCGCCCACGCCCAGCTTGTCGCCGAGGAAGACGATCAGCGCGGCCACGACCACGTTGGACAGGAAGGAGACCACGAAGACCTTGTCGACGAAGATCCCGTCGAGCATGGCCCGCAGCCCGCCGAAGACCGCGTCGAGGGCGGCGACCACGGCGATCGGAAGATAGGGCTCGACCACCGCCGGAACCTCGGGGCGGACCAACAGTCCGACCACCACTCCGACGATCAGGCCCAGTACGGCGATCACGATGTGCCCTTCCCTGTGTCGGCCGTGGCCCGACCGGAGGGCGTCGCCCCGGCCCCCCTCGGCTCTGCGGTACGTACGGTCAGGCTCGGCGCGGCCGGAAGGCGCACGTCGCCCTCGGCGGAGATGCTGCTCCTGATCCCGAAGTTCTCCACCAGCGCGTGCAGGTACTGCCCGTCGGCGCTGTCCTGGAACGCGGTGCTCAGCTTCTGCCCGTTCCCGATCGCGAGGACGGTGTACGGCGGCACCAGCGGCTTGTTGTCGACCAGTATGGCGTCGCCGGCGGCCCGGATCGCGGACAGCGACGTCAGCCGCTGCCCGTTGATCGCGACCGCCTCGGCGCCCGACTCCCACAGCCCGTTGACCACGCGCTGCATGTCCCGGTCGCGGACCCGGCCGGTGTCGGAGAAACCACTGCTCTCCCGGGGACCGCCACCACCGGTGCCGGTGTCCTTGGCGTCGTCGACGACGAGCCGCACCCCGGGGCCGTGCACCGGCGTCGCGCCCGAGAGCAGCGCCACCAGCTCGGCCTGGTCGCCGCCGTACTCCTGGAGTGCCTGCCTCTGCCGCTCCCCGACCTCGGTACGGATCCGCTCGACGTCCTGTTCCAGGTCGTCGGCCTCCGAGGACTCCGCCTCGATCCGGTCGATCAGTTCCTGCCGCTCCTTGGCGACGACTGGCGCGGAGACCCGTGCCTCGGCCGCGCCGACGGTCACCACGGCGGCCGCGAGCAGGAGGCCAGCGGCGACGCCGAGCTTCGCCCGCAGACTGCGGGGCAGCCCACCGCCCTCGGCGGCCCGCCGGGCGGTCGCCTCGGCGTATCCGTCGTCGAGGGCGTGGTCGATCACGTTGTTCAGCAGCGACATGGACGCGTCCGGCCGCGGCGGCGGTGATCCGGTGCTCCGAACGGGGGGCTGCTGCGACATGCCGCACATCGTCGCACGTCGCACGGCGTACCGCCGAATGGCCCCTCCGTCCGGTGGGGAGGCGCCTCTCGGGCACCTCCCCACCGGACGGGGCGACTGCGTCAGCGACCTGCGCTGTCGACCACCGCGGCCCACTCGTCGAGCAGGGCCTGCGCGGAGGTGTCGTCGGGACCCTCGGCCCACAGATGGGTGACGGCCTCGGCGGGGTCGGGCAGCACCATCACCCAGCGCCCGTCGGCCTCCACGACCCGGACGCCGTCGGTGGTGTCGACGGAGCGGTTGCCCGCCGCCTCGACCACCTTGCGCATCACGAGGCCCTTCACGGCCCACGGGGTCGCGATGTCCCGCTTGAGGACGTGGGCCCGCGGGATCCGGGCGTCGATCTGGCTCAGCGTGAGCTGCGTCCGCGCCACGAGACCGATCAGCCGCACGAAGGCGGCGGTCCCGTCGAAGACGCTGCTGAACTCGGGCACGATGAACCCGCCGCGCCCGTCACCGCCGAAGATCGTCGACTCCTCCCGGCCGACCCGGGTGAGGTCGTCGGGCGAGGTGGTCGTCCACTCGACCTGGGTGCCGTGGTACGCGGCGACCTGCTCGGCGATCCGCGTGGTGGTCACCGGCAGCGCGACCCGTCCGGAGCGCCGCTCGGCCGCCACCAGGTCCAGCATGACCAGGAGCGCCCGGTCGTCCTCGATGATCCGGCCCCGCTCGTCCACAAGGGACAGCCGCTCGCCGACGGGGTCGAACCGCACGCCGAACGCGGCCCGCGCCGAGGCCACGATCTCCCCGAGCCGTACGAGCCCGGCCCGCCGGCTCTCGACCGACTCCGTGGGCCTGGACTCGTCGAGACCGGGGTTGATCGTCAGCGAGTCGACCCCGAGCCGTCCGAGCAGGCTGGGCAGGACGAGCCCGGCACTGCCGTTGGAGGCGTCCACGACGACCTTCAGCCCGGCCTCCGCGATCCCGGAGGTGTCGACGTTCCGCAGCAGCGATCCGGTGTACGAGTCGAAGACGCTCGCCGGGAAGGAGAGGTCCCCGATCTCACCGGGGAAGGCTCTCCGGTACTCCTGGCGCGCGAACACCCGGTCGAGTTTGCGCTGCCCGCCCTGCGAGAGGTCGGCGCCGCGCTCGTCGAAGAACATGATGTCGACGGAGTCGGGCACGCCGGGCGAGGTCCGGATCATGATGCCGCCGGCGCTTCCGCGCGCGGTCTGCTGCCGGGCCACCGGCAGCGGCACGTTCTCCAGGTCCCGGACGTCGATGGCACTGGCCTGCAGTGCCGAGATCACCGCCCGTTTCAGCGCGCGGGCGCCTCGGGAGTGGTCACGGGCCGTGGTAACGGTCGAGCCCTTCTTCAGGGTCGTGGCGTACGCGCCCGCGAGGCGGACCGCCAGCTCGGGCGTGATCTCCACGTTGAGGATGCCGGAGACCCCGCGCGCTCCGAAGAGGTGGGCCTGTCCCCGGGACTCCCAGATGACCGAGGTGTTGACGAACGCGCCGGCCTCGATCGTCTTGAACGGGTAGACCCGGACGTTGCCCTGCACGATCGATTCCTCACCGACCAGGCACTCGTCCCCGATGACGGCTCCGTCCTCGATCCGGGCGGCCCGCATGACATCGGTGTTCTTGCCAATGACACAGCCGCGCAGATTGCTCTGCTGGCCGATGTAGACGTTGTCGTGGACGACAGCCTTGTGCAGGAAGGCGCCGCTCTTGACGACCACGTTCGACCCGACGACGGTGTGCTCGCGGATCTCGGCACCGGCTTCGACCTTGGCGTAGTCGCCGATGTAGAGCGGTCCGCGGAGCACGGCGTCGGGGTGCACCTCGGCGCCCTCCGAGACCCACACGCCGGGCGAGATCTCGAAGCCGTCGATGTCGACCTGGACCTTGCCCTCCAGGACGTCCGCCTGGGCCTTCACATAGCTCTCGTGCGTACCGACGTCCTCCCAGTAGCCCTCGGCGACATAGCCGTAGATCGGCTTGCCCTCCTTCATGAGCTGCGGGAAGACGTCCCCCGACCAGTCGACCGACGTGTCGGCCTCGACGTAGTCGAACACCTCGGGCTCCATCACGTAGATGCCCGTGTTGACGGTGTCCGAGAAGACCTGGCCCCAGGTCGGCTTCTCCAGGAAGCGTTCGACCTTGCCCTCCTCGTCGACGATCGTGATGCCGAACTCCAGCGGGTTCGGCACCCGGGTGAGGCAGACCGTGACGAGTGCGCCCTTCTCCTTGTGGAAGGCGATGAGATCGGTGAGATCGAAATCGGTGAGCGCGTCCCCCGAGATGACGAGGAAGGCGTCGTCCTTCAGCGCTTCCTCGGCGTTCTTCACGCTTCCCGCTGTACCGAGCGGTTTCTCCTCATTGGCATAGGTGAGCTCCATCCCGAGCTCTTCGCCGTCGCCGAAGTAATTTCGGACGAGAGAGGCGAGAAACTGCACGGTGACGACGGTCTCGTTGAGACCGTGCCTCTTGAGCAGTCGTAGGACGTGCTCCATGATCGGCCGGTTCACCACCGGCAGAAGAGGCTTGGGCATGCTCGAGGTCATGGGGCGAAGACGGGTTCCCTCGCCACCGGCCATCACGACGGCCTTCATGTCGGAAGCGTCCTCCTTCAAGAGATGACGGTCCTGCCGACTTCGCCTGTCCGCTAGCTCACTGGCCCACGGACGTCCTCGTTGTTGCCGGCGACGCTGCTCGACACAGAAGGAACGGGCTCAATCGGCCTCGGTATCCGTCTTCACGAGTCGACGGACCTGGACCACGTAGAGGATCCCTGCCCACCAATACAGAGTTGTACCCCATCCGGCGAAGGCCCACCCGAAAACTTCAGCGAGTGACGAAAGCCAGCCCGTTCCGTCACTGAGAAGCAGCAACGGGAAGGCGTACATGAGGTTGAAAGTCGCAGCTTTCCCGAGGAAGTTGACCTGGGGCGGCGGGTAGCCGTGCCGACGGAGGATTCCCACCATCACCAGGAGCATGGCCTCGCGGGCCAACAGGGCGGCGGTCAGCCACAGCGGAAGGATCTCCCGCCAGGTGAGGCCGACGAGGGTGGACAGGATGTACAGGCGGTCGGCAGCGGGATCGAGCAGCCGGCCGAGACTGCTGATCTGGTTCCAGCGTCGGGCGAGTTTCCCGTCGAGGTAGTCGCTGACACCACTGAGCATCAGGACGAGAAGCGCCCAGCCGTCGCTCTTGGGGCCGCCGAACTCGGGGCGGAGAATCAGCCACAGAAACAGCGGCACGCCGACGAGGCGCGCCATGCTGAGAATGTTGGGGATGGTGAGGACCCGGTCGGTCTGAACGCGAGTCTCCTGGACCTCCACCCGGGGGCCTCCTGCTGGGGATGATGCCGACGTTGCCCCCTGACCCTACCTTCAGCCACCGGACCACCGCGCGCAGGGGTCTCGCCGGCGCCCGTGAACGCAGAAAAGCCCCGCACCATAAAGGTGCGGGGCTTTCCCACAATGATTGTTCGGCGGTGTCCTACTCTCCCACAGGGTCCCCCCT
>NZ_JBIVIR010000004.1:0-445704 GCF_044749825.1 Streptomyces sp. NPDC088915 | reverse complement strand
CCCGGATAGCGCTTCCCACTCCACATCCGTCAGCTCATGACGACGCACCATGACGACATGATCCCCCATCAGGCCACTTTGAAGACACTGCCTAGGGCGGCGACGTGGCGCCCCTCAGCATCGTCCGGCAGGCTCAGCAGCCGTCGTGCCTCATCGTTGGCGAGAAGGAGCCGCCCGCCATCGCCGATGATGAGCACGCCCTCGCGCACCGCGTGCAGGACCGCATCGTGATGTTCGTACATCCGGGTCATCTCAGCAGGACCCAGGCCATGGGTCTGTCGGCGCAGGCGACGGCTGACCAGCCCGGCGCCGACGCCGGCGAGCGCTACAGCGCCGACCGCACTCACCAAGAAGATGGGGATCTGCCGATTCACCGAATCCTGCACCTTCTCCACCGTGACCGGTGAAGCGACGATGGCGACTACACGGCCCGACGCGTCTCTGACGGGGGCCGCCGAAACGATGGAGAGGCCCAGGGCGCCCTCAAAGGTGCGGGTGAAGGCCCTGCCTTCCGCCGCATCGGCATACGGACCGATGACGTACTTGCCGAGCTGCCGGGGGTCACTGTGGGTGAGCGCGATTCCGTTCAACTTGTACACGATGAGAGCATCGACGCCGGAAGATTTCCGCGCACTTTCGGCAAGCGGCTGCAGTTTCGCGGTCGGATTGTCACTGTCCAGGGCCTCCAAAAGCCCTGGGGCGTGCGCGAAAGCCTGAGCGGCAGCGATCGTCCGATGCCGGGCATCGGCCATGATGTCGTGCCGGGCCTGGACGACGAAGGCCGCCACCGCTGCCGTGACGAGCAGCACTATGAGCACCAGCTGGAGAAGGAAGACCTGCCGGGCGACACTGTGTATGCCCAGCCAAGGGCGGACGCGCCGTAGTCTCCCGGCCCCTGGCGGGGCGCCCTCCTGCCGCTCCCCGCCATCGCTTTCTGAAGAGGGCACGCCCGAGGCACTGACGCGGACGGGTGCGCGGCTTCGCCTGAGCCAGAAACGACCTGAATATTTACTCATATCTTTCTTTTACCCCGTTTTATCCCACTGCTGACAAGAAGTGGCGCGTAGAGGTCGGCCGCCTTGTCCGAGAGTGCGGGCTGTGCGGGCAATGAGCTTTCTCAGCTTGGAGCCTCCACTGGACGGAGAAAGCCGTGGGAGGCACCCGGAGGTGTCGGCCAGATGCGGAGACCTGGCCGGGGGCCGCACCGGACAAGGAACTTCTTCAGGTGATCGGTCTGGCCATCCAGGAACCAGTGCCGATGTAGGTACGGTCGGTGAGAACGCCTTGGTGTTCGCAGCTCCGGACGATTCGGTGGGTGCGGACCACGTTCAGGTCATGGGTACGGCCGGGTACTGCGGATGAGATCCAAAGCAGCCTGCCCACGGGATGGCGACGGCCTCCACGTTCACCCCGTGGCGGCGTTGCTTCTGGCAGAAGTCGGCCAGGTCGTCGCCGGCACGGCCGCACTAACGAGCTCGTGCACGGTGGGCGGTGAGATGTCGAGGGCTCCGGCGGGGCTCGGTGTTCACCGCTGACAGGCGGGGATCAGGTCCGTGGCCTGCTGGTGGGACAGCAGGCCGGCAACGGCCTGAACGATGCCGCTCATGTGCTCGCGGCGACCGAGGTGACGGGCCAGTGCCCGCCAGTTCTTCAGATGGACGATGCCGTGCTCGACCCGGATCCGCCTGGAGGAATATGCCCTGCGCTGCCGCTCGTGCATCTCTTCGTACCAGTCCGGGGCGTCCTTCTTGAACTCACGGTGCGGTGGTGTCACCACGCGTCCGCCGGTCTGGGCGCCGAGGCCCTGATAGCCGGCATCGGTAAGGACCTCGACTGCGGGCCCGTCGGCCAAGAGCCTGACCAGGCCTAACTGGCGGGCACGGATGATGCCTGCGCAGCTTGCGGGCATAGTCGGACTGCACCACAGCACGTGGCCCTCGCCGTCCGTGACCACCATGGATTTGACGGCATTCTGCTTGTTCTTGCCGGAGATGAAACTACCCCGGCCCCTGCGTCCGGCGGCGGGACGCCGGGCCCGGATCTCCGTGCCGTCGATGATGCCGGTCTTCCCGCCGGCACCAAGGTGCTCGACGACCTCGGCCAGGGTTCGCGGCCGCACGTCCGGACTGACGGTGCAGCCTCGCTCGGCGAGCAGAAGCCGCACCTCGCCGACAGCCCGGCTGCTGGTGGAGCGGTCCACGCCGAACCAGCAGGCCGGCGCATCATGAGTAACCCCGTGACGGCGATGGACAAGAGTGGCCAGGAGCCGGTCGACGGACACCAGCCGGTCCGGGCAAGTCCAACCTCCAGGAGTCCACCTGGCACTGACCGACCCACCAGCAACGACGTGGTCCTGCGGCAACCCGCCGCGGGGCCACGCCGTTGTTCTCCGGACCAGCGACGGCGACCCGGATGCCTTGACCAGACGCGGGCGGCTGTGCCGGCAGCCAGGTCGGAAAAGGCTCTGTGGAGTCAGGTGACGTCAGAACTGGAGTGACCAGGCGTTGATGTAGCCGGTGTCGTTGACCCAGCGGTCGGTGGCGCGGAGCTTCCAGGTGCCGTTGGCGGTCTTGGTGGAGGCGTCGACCGTGAAGGTGCCCTGGACGTTGTCGGCGCTGTCGTAGGTGCTGTAGTCCTTCAGCACGAACACGCCGCCGTCGGGGGCGACCAGCTCGACCTTCAGGTCGCCGCGGAAGGTGTGGCGGATGTCGACGGTGACGGCCAGCTTCGCGGGGGCGTTACCGGTGACGCCGGTGATGGCGATGGGCGAGTCCACGGTGGTCTCGTCACCGATCTGGACGTCGTTGGTGTTCTCGAACCTGCTGCCGGCGGGCGGCGGAGTGGTGGGGTCGTCGCCATCGCTGCTGCCGGTGACCAGCCAGCGCTTGAAATCGGCGTCGTAGCGGGTTCCGATGGTCTGCGTGATGTAGGTGCGCGCTGCCTGCCAGGAGCCGGCACGGTAGGAACCGAGGATCTTCGTCACGTCGTCCGGGTGGTTCTTCAGCAGGTACTTGACGGCCAGGTAGCCCCAGGCGTAGATCCGGTTCTGGTCGTGCTGCTGCGTGGTGTCGAACAGGGTGCTGAGGTTGTAGGTCTGCTTGGAGGCTTCGCCGGCGGCCCAGGTGTTGGGCTTGTTGAGGTAGCCGTAGGAGACGTACTCGGCCAGGCCCTCGATCCACCACAGGGTTGGGGTGGATATGTTGGCGTCCCAGTCGCCATACATGTCGTAGCGGCCGTCGAGGTAGTGCGTGTACTCGTGGTTGAGGTTCTTGATCGTGAAGGCCGAAGCGGTCTCGTCGCGGTAGGCGATGAACCGGGCCTGGTTCCCGGACGCGGAGGGGTTGCCCTCCATGTACACCCCTCCGTTGTTGGTGGGGACTCCGTACAGGTTGCCGGCCAGCCGCCGGTACTCGGAGCTGGAGTCGAACACCACGACTTCCAGTGCGGTGTTCTTGTCGCCGGCGACCGGCTGCCCATTGTCCTTGACCACGTTGTGGAAGTAGGCGTCCTGGCCGGCGAGGCTGTCACAGGTCGCCTTGAGCTGCTGCGCGCTCATCCGTTGTGCCCGGATGCGCAGGCTGCCGCTACAGGTGTGGTCGACGGGCAGGGTGGAATCGGCGGCCTGCGCCGCAACGCGGCTGGGCGCGCTGGAACGGACGGCGAGCGAGGAAGGGGCAGGCGGCGCGGGGCTGGAGGCGGCGGATGCCGGGGCCGGGGCGTTGACAGGCACCGGAGTGCTTGCGGAGGCCGGGACGATCACGGAGACCGTCGCGGCGGACACCGCGAGCAGCGAGGTCGTGGCCTTTATGAGACGTCGGCGAGCCGGGACTGCGGACATGTTTCTCCTTAGGAAGGGCAGCCATTCGAACAGGGCAAGTGGGTGCCCGCGCGTGTGAATGGAAGAAGAGAGTCTGGTCCCATGCGGCATGAGGGACTTTGACGCTCTGCCAGGGCTGGTGTGACTTTCGACCGGACGGACCGCCGAGTGGTTGAACCGCAGGAGCATGCCGCACTCCTTGGGCGGCTTGAGGCCGGTTGGCGGCCAGCCCCAAGCCCTTGTGCGGTTCTTTGCGTATGGGACTTGGACTGCGTCCTACGTGTGCGGCCGGCTGGTTCACTGAGCGTTTTCAGCGTGGCCACTGATCGGGTGACGCCGGTTAGGCCGAGGTGAGAGCCGCAGCGCACAAAGCTCCCGTGCCGTTGAGGGAGGTATTCGACGTCTCAACCCACCGGCACAGGAGCCCTATTGGCTCCCTATCCTGCCGCACTCGACCTCCCTCACGCCTTGGTCGAGTGGGTCACCATGCTCATCGCCACCCGCGAGGGTGACCGCCGCTGCAAGCTCCCGCCGCACCAGCGTGCGCTCGTCGCTCTGGTGTACCTGCGCCGCCACGACGCCCTCACCCGGATCGCGGCCGGGTTCGGGATATCCGTCGGCACCGCCCACGCCTACGTCACCAGCGTGATCGGCCTGCTCGCCGAACGGGCCCCTGGCCTGCTCAAGACGCTACGCGAGCACGATCCGGACTTCGTCCTGCTGGACGGGACCCTCGCCGAGTGCGACCGCGTCGGCGACAGCCGGGCGGACTACTCGGCCAAGCACCGCCGGCACGGCGTGAACGCAGGTCCTCACCGATCCCGCCGGCGAGCTGCTGTGGATCTCGCCCGCCCTGCCGGGCCGCACTCATGACCTCACTGCGGCCCGCACCCACCGGATCATCCGTATCTGCGAACGCCAGGGCATCCCCGTCCTCGCCGACCGCGCCTACACAGGCGCCGGCCCTTGGGTCACCACCGGACTCAAACGCCCACCGGGCGGTGAGCTCACCCTTACCCAGCGCACCGTCAACCGGGCCCTGGCCGCAGCCCGGGCCCCGGTCGAGCGTGGCATGGCACGGCTGAAGTCCTGGCAGATCTTCCGCCGATCCCGCATCAGCCCGAACCGCATAACCGTCATCACCAAAGCCGTCCTCACTCTGGAGAGGCAACGCTGAAAACGCTCACTTTTTCAGTGAGTTGGTGACACCGGCTGGGACGTGGCACGAGCGGCTTCGTCGGAGGTCTGCTGTGCCCGGTGGAGGGACACCGGGCACAGCAGGGCCGGTTCAGTACGCGATGGTGTTGTTGTTGATGATGCTCTTGGCCGTGCCCGTGGTGGCCAGGCCTTCCTTGGGGCGGTGCTCGGTGAAGTACTGGCGGAAGTCGCTGCTGACGTACTTGTTCATGAGCGTCAGGGTCTTGTTCCAGTTGCCGCCGTCGGGGCCGTTGGGGCCCCACAGCTGGAGCAGTGAGGCGGTGACGCGGCTCTCGACCTTGTCTCCCGTCCCCCACGTCGCCGTGGTGTTCCTGTCCAGCAGGTTGTAGGTGGCGCCGTTGCTGAAGACGTAGTTGCTGTCGCCGAGTGCGTAGGCGCCGACGGCGCTGGCGAAGCCCTCGGTCCAGGCGCAGGTGGTGGAGGTGCCGTAGCTCAGGTTGTGGTCGTTGCAGCCGTAGACGGGGGGCCACTTCTTGCCGTGCAGTTGCCACTGGAACCAGTGGCCGGCCTCGTGGAGGATCAGGTGCTTGGAGTCGGGGTCGTCGCCCTTGAGAACGGGCCAGTCGGTTCCGTAGCTGGTGTCGCTGGGGTTGGAGGGGTGGTCCCAGTAGCCGCCGTCCGTGCCGTCCTGGCGCCAGGCGAAGGTCAGGGTGTCGCACGCGGAGGTCTGGTTGGCGGTCCAGCAGGAGGAAGTGGTCCCGCGCTTCCAGTACAGCTCGTTCAGCGTGTCGGCTATGTTGAAGGCTCGCTGCATGGCCACCGGCACCTTGACCGTACCCAGACTGGTGCTTCCCGCCGGGTTCGTCTTGGTGGTGGTGTTGAAGGCGTACTGGCCGGTGTTCTTCCAGTTCGGGTCACCCGAGTTCGCGGTGCCCGCCCCCACCACGCGCCACAGGGTGCCGGAGCTGGAGTAGAAGCGGACGTACGCCTCGGACAGGTTCGTGGCCCCGGTGTAACAGGCGGAGAAAGAACCGTCGTTGTAGTTGGTCAGGCCACCGTTCAGTCTCTGTGCCTGGCCCGAGGGGCTGGTCTTGCCCCACAGTTCCCAGTTGGTGTTGCGGGCCTGCTGCGTGACCAGGGGCTTGTTGCTCCCCGCTTCGGCGCTGTAGTGGTCGTAGGCCAGCGAGCCGTTCAGGCAGGTGGTCGTCGCGGCAGCGGCGGTGCCGCTCATGAGCGGGGTGGTGAGGGCGAGACCGGTTCCGGCGGCCAGGGCGGCCGCCAGCAAGGTGCGCCGCTTCGGGGAGACGGAATGCCGCCCGTCGGCCCTCTTCGAGGCAGAGGACGAGAGGTGCGAACGGTGGTGCATGGAGCACTCCTGTACTGAGAAGTGGGGGGATGGGACGCCTGGCGGACGAAGAGCGACCGCCGGGCGGTCGGGGGCGCAGCCCTAGGAGGAAGTGGTGTCTTCGACTGGGACGGCGCGCCACCGGGATCGGGGACGGGGCCGGAGAAGGATTGCAAGAGCACTGATCGCGAGAAAGAGGGCGGCGTTGAGGAGCCGCCATGTTTCTGTGCTGACCCCGGTGTGCCGTGCTGTGGGGTGTGCGGAGGAAGGTGCGGAAGCGGCTGGCGCCGTTGGTTCTCGCAGGTGCTTCGTATAGGCGGTGACCGAGAGGACGGCAGACTGGCGCGGCCGGCCGTCCTCAAGGGTCAGGAGCCGCAGGGCCTGCTGGTCGAGTGCGTAGAATTCACGTCCGCGCAGCCCCTGGTCCTCGAAGAGGACCGCTCCCTTCTCAAGTACCCGGGCCAGACGGGCTTCGGTGTCGTCCTGGGCCGCGGCCACCGCGGCCCAGGACGGAGCACCTCCCCCGGCCGACGGAACCGGTGCGACCTGGAGGGTCGTCGTACGGCCGTCGGGAGTTCGCGCGGCGACCGCCACGTAGCCCAGGACCGCGAGAGGGACGTCGCTCTGCCCTTGCCGGAAGGATGGGTTCAGCCGGTAGACGCATACGCCTTGGTCCGCTACGTGCAGTGGACCAGCGGCCTGCGCCGGGATGCCCAGGTTGCTACGTGCCAAGTTCACCGCGGCTGGTACGTGCGCCGCCCGGACCGCGACCCGTATCTGTTCCGGCGGAAGCTCCTCGACCACGGAGTGGGGCGCGGCTTCCATCGCATGGGCCTGCGGCAGTGGGCACCACAGCACCGCGGCGAGGGCGACGCATCGCATGCGCCGTCGCACGGGCCGGCTCAGCCCTTCTTGCGGATGTTGTGGATGGAGTCGCTCCACGTGAACGTCGAGGACGGGGTGCGCACGCCGAGGTCCTTCCAGGCGACCGTGGTCTTGCGCTGGGAGTTGGGGCCCGGGTCGGCGTAGCTGATGGTGGGGTTGGCGGTGCTGTAGGAGTCGTCGTAGCCGTAGATCACCATGGTGTGCTGGCTGCCCCGGCTGGAACCGCTGGTCCAGGTGACTCCCATGACCAGGGGGCTGTTGGCGTCGATCTCCTTCTTCACGGTGGAGAAGGGCAGGTACGACCGGGTCCAGGTGGCCGAATAGCCGGTGGCGTTGTACCCCTTGACGATCTTGGGCCACTCCAGGCCCTCGTCGGGACAGGGCTGACTGGACGGCAGGTTTCTGGCGATGTGGCAGAACCGGTTCTGGTCGATCGAGGAGCCGTGGTACTTCTCGATGCCGGCCGCGGTCGCCGCCCAGCACCAGTAATCGCCCTGCTGGACGTCCTGCGTGTAGGGGAGATCGGCCGCTTCGGCGCTCTGCGCGGTGCCGAAGGTGCCGATCGCGGCCAGCGAAATGGCGGCGGCCGTTCGCAGGAGACGCGGAGGAATCATTGGACTGGCCTTCCTTCATGCCCTTGCGGCGATACGCCGGTGTGGCGCGGTCGGCAAGGAAAGGCTGTGGGGGTACCGAAAGACGAGAAAAGCGGGCCCGGCCGTTCCTGCTGTACAGGGCCGAGGGGCCTTCCTTTCACACCCGCGCCCTCTGTTAAGGGCACGTGTACGCCAGGAAAAGCGGTGCTTTTCGCCAGTCGAACCGGGAAGGTCCGTCGATCGGTGGAGCCTTTATACATGCGCTGCAGACCGATGCGATGGCACGGAAGTGCCACGGCACTACTGCGTCACTAAAAAGGGACTTTTAATGACAATCGGCGCTTAATGGTAAGTTTTCTCGTACCGCAGTGAATGAGCTCGTCCTCATGCCAGCGGCTGCGGTCGGACCCGGGCAACCTTTGACCCGGTTGTCCACCTCTCCGCCCTGGCTGACGGACTCGGAGATTCATCCGAGCACAGTCGTTCCACAGCGAGCGGTGGCAGCATCACGTCCGACGCGCACACCGTACGCAAAGTGCCGGACTCGACCGGTAGAACGAAGCAACGACGGATACGGGCTCTCCGGCCGATCGCCCTGACGGTCGAGTTCCTCGGTACCCCGGCTGTACCCCCGCCTATCGAAGAACCGGCGGAGAAAGCCGAGCGGCTGATCCGTGATCGAGTGTGGGACCTGACACCTGCCGACCGTCTCGTTGCGGCAAAGGCCGCCGCCGACCTGCACGCCGTTGTGGAAACCCTGCATGCCCAACAGGCCCTGTCCGAAGCCGACCGGCCGACACACTCGCTGCCGCGCCATCACCCACATGCACGGACACCTGGCTTGGTTCCTCGACGCAGCCGCCACCGCCCTCATGCCCATCCCGCACTGGCGCGCCACGCAGCGGCCCGACACCTCACAGCCGACTCGTGCGTGATGAGGCTGGCCGAACGCCGCCGGGACACATCCGGATGACCCAGCTCAGCAGAATCCCACCAGCCCGCTTGCTTCCGGATTGCTCCTGGGCATGAGCTCCTACGCGCCGTGAAACCGGCCCCAGCCGCGCAGACACGATGCTCCGGCCGGGCCAGAGGAAGCGACAGACAGTCAGCCCCTTCTGAGGCCACACCAAATGGCTGACCGCAATAAGGTCACCAGCCCAACTCCATCTGGACGGGAACACCATCGGCGATCTCGTTCTGGACAGCCGACGCAATCTCTACCGGTACGCCGAGCTGGGTGGCGATCGGCGTGTACAGGTCGGTGGAGACCTCCGGTGTGCGCAGGGAGACCAGCAGGGCGTAGCTCACGGGCAGACCGGTCCGGTCCTTGCGCTTGTTCGCCTTCCACGAGACGCTGGCGACCGCGTGCGCGGTCCTGGTCGACGCCGCACGGGCAGGCCTGTGTGGCGGGTGGGGGATATCGAGCTGGGATCCGCGCCCGCTCGTGGACCTCGCCGCGCCCCGCCCGGGTGTGCTCATGGCCCGGGCCGGGCTGCTCGTCGGCGTCGACGTCCTCGAAGCATCCGAGGCCTTGGTGGCGCGATGGCGGCCGTCGCGGGTGTGGGGCATGAGCCCCTTCGGCGGCAACACGACCGAAGCGGTGTGGGAACGGTTCGACCCCCGGATCTTTCTGCGGGACTCCCCGCTGGCCACGAAGATCCAGGCGGTGTTCCGCTCCGCCTACGGCCTTCCCCCGGTCGAGGCGGTCGCGGTCGGCACGAACAGCGTCGACCACCTGAGGGAATTGGTCGGTGCCCTGGCCTGGGAGATCGACGACCAGGTGGTCTCGGAGTACCGGCAGCTGCTCCAGGGCCGCCGTCAACGCTCCTGAAGCTGCTTCACCACGCGCTCGGCCGTCTCCCGGGCAGCTTTCAGTCGAGGGTCGTCCGGGTCGGCGTAGGGGCCGAGGATCTTCGCGGCCACGAACAGCGTCATCAGTCGGCCGTCCCGGCTCTCCAGATCGCCACGCCGCTCGCCGCAGACACGGTCCGCCAGAGTCGGGACGGCGAGGGAGGCGCCCCACAGGTTCGCCGCGTCCAGGCCCCGCGGGGCCATACCCCAGTCCTCCCAGTCGAATACGCAGAACGGCGACATCGTGATGTTCGCCCAGTTGAAGTCGGCGTGAGCCGGGCACCACTCACCCAGGGCCGTGTCGACGCCGGGGAAGACACTGTGGATCGTTGCCGTCACGAGTTCCTGCGTGAGGGTCTCGGTATCCGGGGTCGCGATCCTGCTGGTTTGCTGCGTGGCGAGGGCATTCAGCGAAGCGTTCAGCGAAGCCCACCACTCCTCGGCCAACTGCGGCTCTTTCGTCACCACGGCGTTGCCCACCGGCGCCCCGGGCAGCAGCTCCGTCTCGTCCGCCCGCCATATCACCGGCTCCGTCTCATCCCGCCACGCGACACCCGCGAACCAGGCCGGCTTCGCGATCCCGGACAGGGCCTCCGCGGACGCGGTACCGTCCCCTCCCTGGACCCCGATCCGGTCGAGCCCGCGCCGCTCGATACGCACCCACGTACCACGGCCCGTACGCGCCCCCACCGAGCGGCGCTTACGCACCACGCTCTCGCGGTCCAGAGCCGTCCCCAGCGACCGCTCGACACGGTCCAGTACGGCTTCCACCGGCTCTTTACGCAGATCCACCGAACGCAGCGTCATGTGCCCGAACGTACCCCAGACGCAGCACGCGAAGCCCAACACCGCGCGCCTCCGCAGGCGGCTCGCGGTCGCCCTACCCACTGCCCGCAGCCGGTTCTCCGTAATCATCTATGGGAAGTCAGTGGACGGGCCGCCGGCGACCTAACCATGCTGCCCTTGCTCCTGTTTGGCTGCACGTACACCGGCGACCGAGCCTCGCCGAAGGCGACGTGGTCCGCCGGAGTCGCGTTATCCGGCCCTCGCGTGCAGGAACGGTCCTGATGGGCGTTCTATGACGGCGCGTGCCACTGGAGCGCACTCCATCTGCCTGTGGAATATGTCGTGATTTGCTGCGCGGACTTCCGGCGCTTCGGGATCGTGGGGTGTGGCGGATGCGAAAGCGGTCCGCTTCGTCAGCGCCGGCATGGAAGGGGAGTGGTATGTGGGAGTGGTGCGGGGCGGACGGCCATGAGGGTGCGGTGGGGGTTCTGCTGGTGGACGGAAGCGAGCCCGGTCCGGTGTTCTTCGACACCGGCAGCGGCGGGCACGTGCACCAGTCCACTACCTGGTCGGTCTATGACGGCACTCTGCGTGCGCCCGTGGCGGCCCGGATGCGCGGGAAGTGCGATTGCGGCTGGCGGGGAGAGGCCAGCTATCCGATCGACTGGGACCTGGTCGACCGCCATCACCCCGAGGAGTACGACACCTCCGGCCCTGAGCGAGACTGGGAACGGCACATGGACGAGGTCGCCGCCCGCACGGTCCCGCTGCCCGAGGACGTGACCGGCCTGCTGAACCAGCTCTGCGAGCGTCTGTCCGAGATCGACGACAAGAACCCGCTCGCCGCACTGCGGGTGGTGGGCGAACTGGAGGCCATGGCAGCGTCGACCGGTCCGTATGTCGCCCGCCGGATCGCCTTCGACGACGTCTCGGACGAGGCCGTTGCCGAGGGGCTCGGTATCACCGAGGACAAGGCCCGCTCACGCCTGATCCGCTACGAGTTCATGAACCGGTGACCGCCGGGAGGCTCAGGCCGGGGCGCCGCCGAGGCCCTCGCCAGCCGCGGCTAGGGCCTGTTGTGAAAGTGAATCGTCTGTCAGACCTGCCTGGCAGGCTTCGCGCATGGAGATGACAGTGCAGCTGACGATCGACTGCTCCGATCCGCAGAAGATGGTGGCCTTCTGGGCCGAGGCCCTGGGCTATGTGCCTGACCCTGCGCCCGACGGGCATGCCACGTGGCGTGCTTATTGGGCGGCGATGGGGGTGCCCGAGGAGGAGTTGCCGGCCGGCGCCGGGGACATTCCGGAATCGATCATCGATCCCGAGGGACGCGGGCCACGGGTGTGGTTCCAGGAGGTTCCGGAACCGAAGGCCGCCAAGAACCGGTGGCACTTCGACCTGAAGGTCGGTGGGGGCCGTGACGTCCCACTGGACGTCCGCATACAGCGGGTCAAGGCTACGGTGGAGCGGCTGGTCAAAGCCGGCGCCACCGTGCTGCGGATCAAGGAAGATCCGGATGCGGGGTTCTACGCCGCCGCCATGCAGGACCCCGAGGGCAACGAATTCGACATCGTCTGAGGGGCGTTGGAACGGTGCTGGTCACAGCCATTCGTTGATGGCTGCGACCAGGACGGTTGCTTCGTAGCGGACGGCGAGTTTGTCGTATCGGGTGGCGACGGCCCGGTGGCGCTTGAGGCGGTTGATCCCGCACTCGACCGCATGCCGCTGCTTGTAGTCGTCCTTGTCGAACTTCGGCGGCCGGCCGCCGTGCGAGCCGCGCTTGAGCCGGTTGCGGACGCGGTCCGCCGGGACCGGGATAGTGGCCTTGATGCCGCGTCTGCGCAGGTAGGAGCGGTTGCTGCGGGAGTCGTACGCCTTGTCGGCCCGCACCCGGTCGGGTCGCTTACGCGGCCTGCCGAGCCCCAGCCTCGGTACCCGGATCGCCTCCAGGACCGGCTCGAACTGCGGCGAGTTACCCCGCTGCCCGGCCGTGATCACCACGGCCAAGGGCTTCTGTCCCTGCTCGACCGCGAGGTGGATCTTGCTCGTCAGTCCGCCACGGGAGCGTCCGAGTCCGTGGTCGGCAGGCTCGACGAAGACGCCGCCGGGCGGCTCCTTCTGGAGGCCCCCCTTTTCGCCGCGCCGGCGGCGTGCTGGTGGGCCCGGCAGATGGTGGAGTCGACGTTCACGTCCCAGGTGATCAGGCCCTTCGCGTCGGCTTCGGACTGGAGCCGGGTGAGGATCCTGGCCCAGGTGCCGTTGCGCTGCCAGCGCCGAAACAGGTCGTAGACCCGGTCCCACGGCCCGTAGCGTTCTGGCACGTCGCGCCAGGGGGCGCCGGTCCGGGTCCGCCACCGTATGCCGTCTATCAGCTGCCGCCGCGTCCACACCTGCGGACGGCCCGGCTTGATACCCGTCGGCAGCAACGGCTCAAGCCGGGCCCACTGGCTGTTCGTCAGATCCCCACGTCCCACAGGACATGATCATCAACGAACAAGATCCACTTTCGCAACGGGCCCTAGACCCACCTCCGCCTGCGCGGAGAGCACGCCGCGATGCCCGCGCTTTGGGCCGTGGTCTTCGTGCTCTCCGCGCAGGCGGAGGTGGGTCAGGTCGCTCGTCTCGACGCCCTGGCCCGCCCCGACGGCACTGGTGCGCCCCGGCCGGCCGTTCCGTTCGCGGCCTACGAGGACGCATCGAGCGACGTGCGGGTGGACCACTCCGCCGTCGAGATCGCGGCCGACCTCGCCGACCTCGCCGAGACGGTCCGACCGTACGTGTTTCGGTCGCACGTCTACGACTGGCTCCGAGACGAGTTCACCGCTCGCCACGGGGCGGGCGGACGATGCGACGACGTGCTGGACTTCCTGTGGCGGGTGGCGGCGGATCCGGCCCACGACCAGAAGTTCGCCCGCGCGCTCACCCTGGATCACCGGACCATGGGCAGTCCGACGGAGCGGGCCCGGCTGCCCGTCTCGGCGAGCAGCGCACCACCGACCACCGCGGTGCTCTATCAGATCGCGGCGGCCTCGGCCGAGGACATCGGAGAAGGCCGGCACCGTGTGGTGGTCAACCAGTACAACCCGGGGGTGGGAGGTCTGGTCGCGCGCTTCCGCCACATACTCGACGAGCCGGGCTCCACGACCCCCGACGGCCGGACGGAAACCGCCCTGACTCCGGCGCTGAGGGCCTGGATCGACGCTCTGTACCCCCACGCGACGCCTCGCCAGCTTACCCTGGCAGGTGACGTGAACGGCATGCACAAGATCGCCGACGGCGTCCTGGCGGATCACCTCGACTGGCCGGGTGAACCCGTCTCCTCGGGCAGGCGGGCCCGGCCTTTCACGGGCATCGGCGTACGGCACAGTACGGCGGACGACACGCTGACCCTGGTCGGCCCGGACGACCGGCCCGTGGCGCCCGTGTACCTGGGTGTCGTCCCGCTGCACCTCGTGCCCGGCGTGGCCAGGCTGCTGCTGTGTCTCTCCGACCCCTGGGTCAACGGCTGCCGACTGCGCTGCACCCCGAGCCCGTTGGACGTCCCGTCACCGCTCGGACCTGACGACATACGGATCACCGAGCGTGTGACGCAGGGCCGTCTGGTGCTGGGAAGAAGAACCTGGCGCTGCACACCGGGTGTTGTTCCCCGTCCCGAACGGAGCGAGAGCGATGTGGCCTTCCACCGGCGTATCCAGCGATGGCGGCTCGCGCACGCCCTACCCGAGCGGGTCTTCCTGTCCATCGAGTCGGTGACGTCGCGTGACCCGTCCGCGGTCAAGCCGACGTGGCTGTCCTTCGCAAGTCCGCACGCCGTGCGGGCCGCGCTGAGCAGGATCGGAGCGCCGGATGTCACCGGCGTGAGGTTCGCCGAGATGACGCCGACACCCGAGGAATTCTGGGTCCGTGATGACCAGGGCCTGCGAAGGGCCGCCGAACACGTGACGCTGCTGCGCTGGGAGCGACCGGTCCAGGGGGGAGGAGCATGACGATGAAGGGTGTGCGCGGCCTGGACGCGCCGGGCTGGTGGTACGTACGGCTCTATCCCGGAGGGCTCGACAGGCTGGACCGGGCTGTCGTCGACGTACTGCGCCCGCTGGCCGGCCAGGCGGTGTCTCAAGGGGCTGTCCGCTGGTTCTACATCCAGTACACGGACTGGCGGGGCCCGCACCTGCGCCTGAGGATTCACGGCCCTCGTGGGCTGCTCGACGACCTTCACGCCCGGCTGCCGGAGCTGAACGCGCAGTGCGCGGAGCCCGGTCGGCGGCGAACCGGGGAACGGACCTCGCTGTTCGACGTCGACGTCCGACCGTTCGCCGGGCGGTTCGCGGGAGCCGACACCGCCGTGTACGAACCGGAATACGGCAAGTACGGCGGTCCGGACGGTGTGCGGCTTGCCGAGGAGGTGTTCCAGCACTCGAGCGACATCGCGTTGTGGGCGGCCGACTTCCCCCGCGTACCCGACCGCGCGGCGCTGGCCGCGCTCCTGATGGCCTCGGCCGTTCGCTCCCTCGACGTACTCGCGGGACCGGTCGGCGACGAGTCCGGCGGCACGGCACTGCGTCCCGTGCGGTTCTGGGAGCGCCACTTGCAGTGGTGGACGCAGGACGCGGGATCCGCGGCCGAAGAACTGCGCTCCCGGCTGTGTGCCGAGGCCGCACGCGACCGACGGGGGATCGGTCCGCGCATGGCCGAACTGGCACGGCACACCGAGGTGGCCGAGCGGCTCGCGGGCTGGACGGCCCTTCTCGCTTCCCACCTTCGCGAGGCGGTCGAGTCCGGTGTCCCGCGCACACCGGGACACCTCCTGTTCCACCAAGTGCACATGATGACGAACCGACTTGGCGTCCTCCCGCGTGAGGAGGCCATGCTGGGGGTGCTGGCGAGCCGACCCGTCGCTCTCGACCCGCCCGCTCCGACTCCAGGATGAGGGTGCGCGATATCCGGTGACGGATGATGGATCAGTACCGATGTACGAACAGTGATTGAGGTCGAGATGCAGCAGAACCAGAACGCCCGGCGCTTCCGGGCGGCCGCCTTGGTGGCGCTTTTGTGCGGCGTGGCGGCCGCCGTCGTGAGTGTCGTGGGCGATGACGCGACGTTGCGTGCCGTCTGCGTGGGGATCACGGTCGTTCTGATCGCCGGAGCGGGTGCGGCATGGAAGGCCGCGGCCAGGTAACACCGAGGGGAGGCCGCCGGGCGCTCGGGCCGGGCTCTGGTCCGGCCCGCGCGCCGGAGCCGGGGCGATACCCCTGCCGACTCACGCGTCCGCCATCGAGGTGCGGCTGGTGCCGCCCCGGCCGACTCCGGTTCGGGGCCGGCGATTCCAGATCCGCCTTCGGTCTCCTGGGCCGGAAGCGGTACCGACCGCCCTTGCGGATCGGATGCAATCGTTCTCAGGCCTCCACCCGCGCTGAGACGACGCCCCTGTGCCGCACCTCGGCTGCGACTCGCGGAACCGTAGGCCCGTCAGCCGCGGTCCGCGCCGTACCGTTCCCGCCACTCCTCGATCGGGGCGGTCCTCTCGCGCTGCACGAATCCGTAGTAGTCCTGCAGCTCGTCGAGTCGACGCCCCACGATGCTCTCCTTGCCCGCGACTTCGGCCGAGAACGCGCAGGCCTGGATCGAGCGGTCCTCGTCGGTGTCGGTCACCTTGACCGCGTGCGGGGCGACGCCGTCCACGACCTTGGCCGGCTCCGGAGGATGCCAACGGCTGGAACAAGATGATGGACCACCACGTCATCAGTGTTCCCCCGACGGCCATCCCCGTCAGTGCTTCCGGCGCTCACAGGTGGGTTCGGTTCGCCCAGGACGGCTGGACGGAGTACCTCGCTGCCTGCTCGAACGACGATGACGGCGATTCCCGAAAACGAAACGTGACTGACATCGCGCCGGCCTGCCCCGCTGTTCGGCATCTCCGAGGTGGCTGCCTATCGAGTCGTCGCCCGCGTCGGGACGTTGTTGGCGCTCAAGCGACGACGACGCTTCCGCACCGGCACCGTGCTCATCGTCGACGGCACGCTCGTACCCACCCGCGACCACAGCACCGCCGAGCGGTCCGAGAACCGCAGGTACTCCACCAGTCACCGAGTGGTCATCGACGCAGACGCGCGGACGGTCGTTGTGGTCGGACGGCCGGTGCCATGTCATTGATGGAGGCGGTGGACGCCGTATGTGACGACGTTGTGGCACCAACTGGCGGCCTTGCCGAAGGCACAAGGCTGTTCACGGAGCCGTCCGTGCCCCTGCGTCCGGTCGATGCGTTCGGGAAGGGGCTTCTGCTCCCGTGCCGTCGGGGGTGGATCCGGAACGTGCGGGCCGAGCAGTCCCTGTCCGCGACCGCGTGGTCGGGCCGGGTGCGATGTCCGCCCGACCCCGGGCCGGCGACGCGGATGCGGGCGATGACGGCTTCGGTCGGGGCGCAGTCGTCGCGGTTCCCGGCAGTGATGAGGAAGGCCGGGGTCTGCCCCGGCCGTCGCAGACGAACGGGACCCGGACGGCCATCTGCTGGTGCTGTCGGCCCGTGGCCGGTTGAACTCCCGGTTTACCGATGACTGTGCCGGTCACCCCGTCGTACGAAGAGCCGGGCCGGGGCTTCCGCCGAATGGGTGGCCCCGGCCGGCGGCGTGTCTTCCCGGTCGTCCCCGTCTCACCCCCAGCGTTCGGACAGTTGGGCGAAGAACGCCTCCGGTGTCACCGCGTAGCCGCCCGGGCCGAGCACCGCGACCGGGTCGCCGTCGGCCAGTACGGTCGGCGTCGCCTCGACCCCGCCGCGTTCGAAGGCGGCGGAGACGGTGCGTGCCCAGGGCAGGTAGACGCCCCCGGACACCTTGCTCGCGAACGCCCCGGTGGCCAGCCCCGGCACTTCCCGGGCCAGCTTCAGCAGCGTCTCCTCGTCGGCGAAGCCGTCCTCCTGCTCGGGCGGCTGCTCGGCGTAGAGCAGCCTCAGGTAGAGCGCGAACGGCTCGCTCCCCTCGTCGAGCGCCGCCCCCAGCGCGGCCAGGGCGTGCAGCGACCCGCTGCCGCCGGCCTCGTCGTCGAGGAACGTCGCGAAGTGGTACTCGACCCGGAAGCGCCCGGCGTCGGCCGCCTCCCGGATCACCGTGCCCAGACCGTTCTCCATCCGCTTGCAGTACGGGCAGCGCGGGTCCAGGTACACGCCGAGCACGTGCGCGGCGTTCTCGTCGCCGTAGCGCACGACGGTGTTGCCGGGGCCCGAGGTGTGCGCGGGAACGGTCGTCGCCCCGCCGGGGGTGTCAGAGGTCATGCGGCCAGGCTGCGGCCACCGCGCCGCCCGCGCAAAAGGGGCGCCCCCGGCGTGCGGACGCGTGGCGGCTGCCGTACGGGTCACGCGCAGGGCCCGTACGCGGAGGTCGAGGGGCGTGGGGTGGGGGCGATCGGCCGGGGGAGAGGGGGCCCGGCGCGTGCGGACTCGGACACGGACCCGGGCACCGCTCCGGACGTGAACTCGGGCCCACCTGGCTGGAAACGATGTCCTGATTATGCCCGTTCTTTTCCGAAAGGACGGGTACGTGAGGCCGCACAGCAACCGAACCGGGTGAAGCGGAATTCATCGTTCCGCAGGGAAGGGGACGTCATGGCCGTACGCATCCTGAGGAAGAACGCCGTTCTCGCCGCGGCGCTGGTCTGCGCGGGTGCCACCGCTCTCGCCGGATGCGGGGACGGCGACTCCGACGAGGCCTTCGCCGGGCAGAGCGCCGACGCCATCGCGGCCGAGGCCGTGAAGGCGACCCGCGACGCCGACTCCGTGCGCATCACCGGCACGTCGCAGGCGCAGGGCGCGCCCGCGGTCGTGAAGACGGAGTTCCAGGTCGACGAGAAGGACAACTGTCTCGGGACGATGTCGATGAACGACGCGAAGGCCGACGTCCGGCAGGCCGGCCGGAACGTCTACGTCCGGGGCAACGAGCGGTTCTGGCAGAACGCCCTGCAGGGCCGGTCCGGCACGGACACGGCCGTCGACCGGCTCCAGGGCAAGTGGGTCAAGAGCGAGCCCGGCGACAAGTCCACCCAGGGCATGTGCGACAAGCAGACCCTCCTGGCCGCCCTGGACGGCGACAAGTCCGAGCGCGACGGCATGCGGCGCGGCGCCACCACGGAGGTCGACGGCAAGGACGCCCTGACCCTCACCAAGCAGGAGGCCGACGGCGAGAAGCTGACCCTTTACGTGGCCACCGAGGGCGATCCCTACCTCCTCAAGGCCGTCTCCGAGGGCGGCAAGCAGCCCAGCGAGACGCTGTTCAGCGACTACAACGAGAAGGTCGAGGTGGAGCAGCCGTCGGCCGGCGAGGTGGTCGACCCCAAGACCGTCACCGCGAACGGCTGACCGCAGATCGACGGTACGGCGTAAGCGCCGGCGACCGACGACGTCGAGGGGCTCGGTACGGCGGCCCCGCCGGCCGGTGGCTGCGGTGCCGGGAACCGGGACGCGACCAAGGCATCCTCCCCGGTCGGCCGGCCGACCGGCCGGCCGAGCAGATCACGGTCGAGGACAACGGCAAGGTGTGGAAGGCCGGGTGGGAGAGGGCGGGCCGCGCCCCGGGCGCCGGGGTCGACGCCGGCCACGGTCGTAAGGGACCCACGTGGGCCCTCGAAGGGACCGGCCGGGCCGCCCCCGGTGACAGGATGTCCGCCGGGGACCGATCGGCCGAGGACACGGGGGCACGCGTGGCACGTACCGTAATCGAGGCGTGGGACGACGTGCCGGGGGAGCGGCTGGAGTCGGCGCTCGGGCGCGGTCCGGCCGTGGAGCTGCGGCGCGCACTGCGGGCCCTGGCGCGCAAGGGCGCGGCGGCGACCGGGGAGGACTGCGACCCGCTGTTCGCATGCGTCGCACCGGGCACCGGACGTGTGACCCCCGTGGCGACCGCCGCGCTGCCGTTCGTCGTCGCCCTCGCTCGCGATCCGGGCATGGGCGCCCGGGTCACGCTGGTCCGACTGCTCACGGGCCTGTCCGCGGCGGCGGCCGACGCCGCGGAGGGGTGCGTGGACGCGGGGTGGCACGAGGAGTGGCGGCGCCGGCGGCCCGGGCTCCTGGCACTGCTCGCGGACCGGCTGCCCGAGGTGCGCAGGGAGGCCCTGCCGCTCGCGGAGGACGTCGGCGTACTGCTGGAGCGGTGGCACGCCGAGACGGACCCGGGGGTGCGGCTGTCCGTGCTGCTCGCGCTCGGAACCGCCGCGGCCGGCTCCGGCGAAACCGGGGCGGTGGAGCGGGTGCGGGGGGTCGTGAGCGAGGTGCTGCGGACCGGTGCTCCCGTCATGCGGGTCGCGGCCGTGCACGCCCGGGCCGCGTTCGCCCCCGGGCCGCCGGCCGGTGAACTGGACCTGCTGGTCGAGGTCCTGTCCCATCCGGCCGTGCGTCCGCGCTTCGAGGCGCTCTGGCACGTGCCGGACGTCGACGGCCCCCTCACCCGTGAGGACGTCCTGTCCCGGACGGTCGCGCTGTTCGAGGACGCGCCGCAGACGGCGCTCTCCTTCGTCGTCCGGCTCGTCGACGCGGCGCGCCGGACCGGGGACGGTCCGCTGTGCCGGGCCGCGCTGGACGAGGGATGGCGGCTGCTGGTGGCGATGCCGTCCGCGGCGTCCGCGCTGCTGCCGCGCGCGGGCGCACTGCTCGCCGACCCGGACGACGGCGTACGGTACCGGGCGGCCCATCTGCTCGCGGCGCTGGGCGCGCGGGCGGCTCCGTACGCCGACGAACTGGCCGCGCTGCTCGACGACCCGGGCGGGGACGAGTTCTTCGAGGGCACGGTGGGCGACCACGCCCGCTGGGCGCTGACCCGCGCGGGTGACCGGCGTGCCCTGCCGGAGCTGGTCGAGCGGTTGCACGCGCCGTACCGGGACGCGCACTCCCGTGCGTACTCCCACGGTGACCCGCGTCCGCCGGAGGTGGAGGACGTACTGGCTCCGCTGGGGGCGCACGCGGAGGTCCTCCTGCCCGAGGTCCGGCGACTGCTCCGCGAGGACGGCAAGGGCGGCGCGCTGACCTGCGCCTTCCTGTGCGTGCTCCAGGCGTGGGGGCCGGCCGCGGCGCCCGCGCTGCCGGAGGTGGTGGCCCTGCTGGACGACGCCCGGTACTCGCTGTACGCGGTCGACGCGCTGGTGGCGATGGGGCCGGCCGCGGCGTCCGCCGGGCCCGCCGTGCGCCGGTGCGCGGTCCTCGACCCGCCCCACAACCAGTACCGCCTGGCATGGGCGGCCTGGCGCCTCGGCGGCGACCGGGACGCGGCGCTGCGGCTGATCGGCGAGGCGGTCCTGGACGAGGAGGAGCCGCACACCGCCCCCGTCCACCTCCTCGGCGACTTCGGCCCGGCGGCCGCGCCCTACGCCGACCGGGTGCGGCAGCTCGTGCGGCACGGCGACGACTGGCTGCGGCCGCGGGCGGCGGTCGCGCTCTGGTCGATCACGGGCGAACCGGAACCGGGCGCGTCCGTCCTGGAGGAGGAACTCCCTCCCGTCGCCCACGGCGGCGACACCTACGGCGGCTTCCTCCACGCGCTGCGGGCCCTCGCCCGGATCGGCACCGTCTCCCCGGCGGCGCGGGCGGTCCTGCGCACGGTGCGGGGGTTCGACCGGCCGCTGTCGACGTACCGTGACTACCGGGCGATCCTCCAGGACGAAACGATCCGGTCCGCGATCGACGACGTCCTCGCCCTTCCTCTTCCCTGACGACGGGCTCGTCCGGCCGGTGCCGGGCAGGAGTACGACCCTCCCCGCCGGCGCGGACGTCCTCGTCGTCAAGGACCGCTTCGGCCCCGTACCGCACAAGGCTTCCGTCCCGTGGGAACCGTGAGCGGGACCGGACGGAAACGGCGCCCTCCCGCCGGGTACCGCGCTCCACCGGTTGCGGGAACCGTCCAGGGGCGCTCCGCTCGTCCATGGGGGACGCATGTGCGCGCGGGCGCTGGGAGGCGGCGGAGGACGAGCGGATCGGGCTCGCCGAGGTGCTGGCCGAGGCGGAGGACGCCGCGCCGGTGGCCTCCCTGGACGTCGTGGCGCGCAACCTCCGCGACCGGTTCGGCGCGCGGTACGTGTCGTTCCTGTTCCTCGACGTCGTCGGCCGGAAAGTGGTGCGGGTCACGGAGGAGGCCGGGACTCAGCAGGGGCGCCGGGCCGACCGGGTCCCGCCGGCCGGCAGCGTCTACGAGCAGGTCCTGCGCACCCAGAAACCGATCCGGGCCGGGGACGGGGGCGACGGGCAGCGGATCCTCGCCCCGGTCACCAACCGGGCGACGTCATCGGCGTCCTGGAGCTGTTCCTGCCCGAATCCACCGACGGCGTCCTGGAGCAGGCCGAAGAGGCCGCGCACGCGCCGGCGTACATCGGCGTCACCGACCGCGGTCGGTGACGCCGCCGGCGGCCACCTCCAGGACGACGCCACCGTCATCTGCCTGGACCGGTACGGCCCCCGCGCCGGAGGCCGCCACGCCCACGCGGGTGCGGACGCGTAAGGGCTCCCGCCCTCCTGCCGTCGCCGCGGCCGTCAGCCCAGCGAGAGCGGGATCCGTACGCCGGCCCCGGACAGGGCGGCGCTTTCCGCGGCGCTCGGTGCGCGGCGGCCGGTTCCCACGAGCAGCGCGTCCGTGTCGGACAGGACGGCCGGGAACGGCGCGCCGGCGATCCGCTCCAGGAGGGCGCGCGCGGCGGCCAGGCCCTCTGCGGGCGGTCGGGGTGCCCGGGGCAGGTGCGCGACCAGGTCCAGGTGGTGCAGCGTCCACTCCAGGACGTAGGCGGAGAGGTAGTCGGCGGCCGTGAGCACCTCGCCACGGGTGCCGACCCGCCCGCCGGGGTCGGCGAGCGCGGCCGCGCGGCCGGCGGCGGAGCCGACGTCGTCGAGGTGGAAGGTCAGCAGCCCCGGCTCCTCGTAGGCCGCGGCGAGCCGTACGGTCAGCGCGTCCAGCGGATCGTCGCCGGTCGGCGGCGTCCCGGAGACCTCCCAGTACGTCGCGGCGTCGCGCGTGGGAGGCGTGGCGGCGGGTGTCGCGAGGGTGATCAGGACGTCCTGGGCGTCGATGACGAGGTGGCACACCAGATCGCGCACGAGCCAGCCGGCGCAGCCCGAGGGCCGGGCGAAGTCCTCGTCGGCGAGACCGGCGACGGCCGCGCGCAGCGCGGTCCACGAACGTGAGAAGTCGTCCACGTGCCGCAGGCTACTCCGATGGGTGCGGACCGGCCGGGCCGCGCCCGCGGGCGGGACGACGCACGGCGTGATCGCATGGACGCGGCGCACCCCGCGACGGGCGGTCGCACCGGCCTGCGGCATCGCGGCCGTCCCGCTCTTCGCCGGCGCTTCCGCGCGCGTCGCCGACCCCCTCCGCCACGGTCCGCGTCCGTACGACCGGGCGCCCGACCGTAGGAGTGAACGGCTCCTGCGAGCGGGCCATCGGGCGACGGAAAGCGGGAACAGGCGGTGTACGGCTCCGGCGGGCACCGGGCGACCGGCGCCCGCCGGAGCCGTGCCGTCCCGACACCCGAACCGAAAGCGATCGCACATGAGCGACACCAGGCCCCTCGCCCTCGTCACCGGCGCCTCCAGCGGCATCGGCTTCGAGCTGGCCAGGCAGCTGGCCGAACGCGGCTACGACCTCGTCGTCAACGCCGAGGACGACGCACGGCTCCAGCAGGCGGCCCAGCAGGTCCGGGCGGCCGGGGCGCGGGTGGAGGTGGTCCGGGCCGACCTGCGCGACCCGGAGCAGACCGAACGCCTCTTCGCGGCGGCCACCGGCCTCGGCCGGCCGCTCGACGTCGTCGTCCTGAACGCCGGTGTCGGGCAGGGCGGGGCGTTCGTCGACACCGACCTGGCGGACGAGCTGGAGATCATCGACCTCAACGTCCGCTCCACCGTCCACCTGGCCAAGCTGACCCTCCGTGACATGGCCGCCCGCGACCGGGGCCGCGTCCTCGTCACCTCGTCCATCGCCTCGACGATGCCGGGCTCCTTCCAGGCCGTGTACAACGCGTCCAAGTCCTTCCTGCAGTCCTTCACGGAGGCCCTGCAGAACGAACTCGAGGACACGGCCGTCACCCTGACCTCCCTGATGCCCGGCCCGACCGAGACCGACTTCTTCCACCGCGCCGACATGGACGACACCAAGGTCGGACAGCAGGACAAGGACGATCCCGCCCAGGTCGCGCGGCAGGGCCTGGACGCCCTCTTCTCCGGCAAGGACAAGATCGTCGCGGGCTCGGTCAAGACCAAGGCGCAGGCCGCCGCCAACAAGGTGCTGCCCGACAGCCTGAAGGCGGAGGCCCACCGGAAGATGGCCGAACCCGGCTCCGGCGACGGGAAGTAGGAGCGGCCGGCGAAGGGCGGGGGCAGCCGCCCCGGACCGGCCGTTCCGGATCGGTCGCCCCGGATCGGTCGCCCCGGGGCGGTCGCTCCGGGGCGGTCCCTACTTCCCCGGGGCGCTGTCGTCCCGTCCGGCGCCGGGGCGGTCGTGGCGGTGGCGGGTGCCGGGGAGGAACTCCTGGACCTTGGCCTTGAGGCCCTGCTTGAGCACGGCGCCCCGGTCGCTGTCGCCCTGGAGGACGGCCGCGGCCGCCGCCTCGATCTGGTCCAGGGTCGCGTGCGGGGGGATCGGCGGTACGGCGGGGTCGGTGCGGAAGTCGATGACGAAGGGCCGGTCGGCGGCGAGGGCCCGGTCCCAGGCCGCCTCGACGTGCTTGGGCTTCTCGACCCGCACCCCGTCGAGACCGATGCTCCGGGCGATGTCGGCGTAGGGCAGGTCGGGGAGGTGCTGGGACTCCTCGAACTGCGGGGCGCCGGTCATGGCGCGCATCTCCCAGGTGACCTGGTTGAGGTCGCCGTTGTTGAGGACGGCCACGATCAGGCGCGGGTCGGACCACTCGTGGTGGTACTTCGCCGCCGTGACCATCTCCATCATGCCGTTCATCTGCATCGCGCCGTCGCCGACGATCGCGATCGCGGGCCGGTCGGGATGGGCGAACTTCGCGCCGATCGCGTACGGCACGCCGGGCCCCATCGTCGCCAGCGTGCCGGACAGCGAACCGCGCATGGAGCCGCGCAGCCGCAGGTGCCGGGCGTACCAGTTGGCGGCGGAGCCGGAGTCGGCGGTCAGGATCGCGTTGTCGGGCAGCCTGCCGTCCAGGGCGTGGACCACGTACTCGGGGTTGACCGGGTCGGCGTCCACGGCGGCGCGCCGCTGCATGACCTCCCACCAGCGGGCGACGTCGTCCTCGACCTTCTCCCGCCAGGTCCGGTCGGTCTTGCGGTGCAGGCGCGGCAGCAGCCGCTGGAGGGTCTCGCGCGCGTCGCCGACGAGGTTCACCTCGAAGGGGTAGCGCAGTCCGATCATGTGCGGGTCGCGGTCGATCTGCACCGCCCGCGCCTGGTCGAACTCCGGCAGGAACTGCGCGTACGGGAAGCTGGAGCCGATCACGAGCAGGGTGTCGCACTCCCGCATCAGCTCGTACGACGGCCGGGTGCCGAGCAGGCCGATGGAGCCGGTCACGTACGGCAGGTCGTCGGGCAGCGCGTCCTTGCCGAGCAGTGCCTTGGCCACTCCCGCCCCCAGGACGTCCGCGAGCCGTTCCACCTCGCCGCGCGCACCGCGCGCCCCCTGCCCGATGAGGACGGCGACCCTCTCGCCGGAGTTCAGGACCTCCGCCGCCCGTGCCACGTCCGCGTCCGCCGGCACCGGGGCGTAGTCGCTCATGCCCAGGCTGGAGGGGACCATCTTGAAGGCGTGCGTCGGCGGGCTGTAGTCCAGTTCCTGCACGTCGGCCGGGAGGATGACCGCGGTCACGGTGCGCCGGGCGTACGCGGTCCGCATCGCCCGGTCGATCAGGTTCGGCAGCTGCTCGGGGACCGTCGCGGTCTCGCAGAAGTCGGAGGCGACGTCCTTGTACAGGCTCTGCAGGTCCACCTCCTGCTGGTACGAGCCGCCCATCGCGCTGCGGTTGGTCTGCCCGACCAGCGCCACGACCGGGACGTGGTCCAGCTTGGCGTCGTACAGACCGTTGAGCAGGTGGATCGCCCCCGGTCCGGAGGTCGCCGCGCACACGCCCACCTTTCCGGAGAACTTCGCGTACCCGACCGCCTGGAAGGCGGCCATCTCCTCGTGCCGGGCCTGGACGAACTTCGGCCTGTTGTCCGCGCGCCCCCACGCGGCGAGCAGGCCGTTGATCCCGTCGCCGGCGTACGCGAAGACGTGCTCCACCCCCCACTCCCGCAGCCGTAGGAGGACGTGATCGGACACCTTCGTGCTGGTCATGGGGGTTCCGTTCCTGTTCTGGGCGGTTCTCGCCGGCGCGGCCGGACAGTCCATGGGTAACCCCCGACCCGCCGGGCGAAAACATCGCCGGCCGGCGGTCGCGGGTGGCGGGGAGGTTTCCCGCCCCTCCTCCGGTGTTACGCGTACAGGGCGGCGGGCGCGACGCGCACAGGGCGGCGGTCGTCGCGCGGAACCCGGACCGACCCTCGGGCCGGGGGAAGGAGCAGCGTGTCCCCACAGGAGAACGGCCCGGTCCTGGTGGCCGACGCGGGATCGTCGAGCCTGCGTCTGACCGTGTTCGGCGACGACGGCGAGGTGCTCGCCGAGCACCACGACGACACCCCGCCGGGGAAGGGGGCCCGGGACGCCCTGCGGCGCCTCCTCGACGAGGCGCCCGCCCCGGTGGCCGTCGGCCACCGCATCGTCCACGGCGGGCCGGAGCTGCGCGGCCACACCCCGGTCGACGACGGGGTCCGCGCCCGCCTGGACCGGGCGGCCGACCTCGCGCCGCTGCACGTCCCGCCGGCCCTGACGGTCCTGGACGCGGCACGGGACCTGCTGCCCGACGTCCCGCACGTCGCCTGCTTCGACACCGTCTTCCACGCCGGTCTGCCCGCCGCCGCACGGGAGTACGCGGTGCCCGAGGAGTGGCGCGAGGGGTACGGGCTGCGCCGCTACGGCTTCCACGGCCTGTCCTACGCCTGGGCCCTCGACCGGGCCGCCGAACTCCTCGGCCGCCCCGCCGACCGGCTCCACCTGGTGATCGCGCACCTCGGCGGCGGCTGTTCCGCCTGCGCCGTGCGGGAGGGGCGCAGCGTCGACACGACCATGGGGTTCACCCCGCTGGAGGGCCTGGTGATGAGCCACCGCAGCGGCAGCGTGGACCCCGGCGCCCTGACGTGGCTGCAGACCCGGCACGGCCTGACGGCCGACGCCGTCGAGGAGGCGCTGAACCACGAGTCCGGTCTGCTCGCCCTCTCCGGCACCTCGGACGACACGCGCGACCTCGTCCGCGCCCGGGCGGCGGGGGACGAGCGGGCCGCGCTGGCCCTGGACGTCTTCGCCCACCACTGCCGTCGCGGCATCGCGGCGACGGCCGCGTCCCTGGACCGGCTCGACGCCCTGGTCTTCACCGGCGAGATCGGCGAGGACCAGCCCGAAGTGCGCGAGGAGGTGTGCGCCCGGCTGTCCGTGCTCGGCCTCACCGGCGGTCTGCGGCCGCTCGTCGCCGAACGCCCCGAGATCGTCAGCGAGCCCGGTGCGCGGGTCCCGGTCCTGGTCGTGCCCACCGGAGAGGCCCGGCAGGTCGACCGCGAGACCCGGGCCCTCCTGGCCCGCCGCCGAGGGGGAGCGGCGGGTGCGCGGCGGACGCCCTGACGGCGGGCGTCAGCGCCGGGCCCGGCGGCGGGCGACGATCAGCCCCAGGGCGATCCCGGCGAGCAGGGTGACCGCGAGGACGGTCCACAGGGGGAGCGTGACCTCGGGGACCCACAGGCGGATGGTGACGGAGCGGGTGTTGGCGGCGATGAACCAGATGGCCAGGGCCGCCAGCAGGAGGAAGCCGATGGTGCGCAGCCGGACGTCCCGCCCCTTGACCGTCACGCTCGACGGCGGGTGCTCTTTCGCCGTTTCCTCTGCCATGCGATCGGTATCGGGTGGTCCGTCCGGTCGGGCCGTCCGAGTGCGGCGAGGACGCCGCCGCCGGTCTCAGGAGGACACGCGGTCCCGCAGGGCGGTCTGCCAGGCGGGGGAGGGCGGGGTGGGTTCGGTCTCGGGGCGGCGGCCGCCCTGCGCGAAGAAGTCGACCAGGGGCAGGAGGGCCGCGCCGACCGTGACGGCCTCGGGGCCGAGGGTGCCCAGGCCGATGCCGGTGCGGCTGGCCGGATACCTCAGGGCGTACTCCCGGGCGTAGCCGGTCACGGTCTCCAGGAAGCGGGCGCCGAGCTGGAGGCCGGCCCAGCCGCCGACGAGGATGCGCTCGGGCTGGAAGAGGTTGATCAGGTCGGCGAATCCGGCGCCGAGGAACTCGGCGGTCTCCTCCAGGACGGCGAGGGCGGTGGCGTCGGGGGCGGCGCCGGCCCCGGCCGGGTACGCGGCGGCGAGCATCGCCGTCAGGGCCGTCTCCTCGTCCGCGTCCTCCGGAGGCCGTCCGCCCGCCTCGCGCCAGCGCTCCAGGAGCGCTTCCGCGCCCGCGTACGCCTCCAGGCACCCCTGCGAGCCGCAGCGGCAGCGCCGGCCCCGTACCCGTACCGTCAAGTGCCCCCATTCGAGGGCCCGTCCGGGCCCCATGGGGTCGGTGACCACGCACGCCCCGACGCCCGAGCCGAAGAGGACCACGACGGCGCTGCGGGCGCCCCTGCCCGCGCCGAACCACATCTCGGCCTGGCCGAGGGTCTTGGCGCCGTTGTCGATCCAGTACGGCACCGAGGCGGGCAGCTCCACGTGCTCGCGCAGCAGCCGCTCCAGCGGGACGGCGTCCCAGCCGACCGTCTGACCGTGCACGACCGCGCCGTCCTCCGGGGTCCGGGCCACGATGCCGGGCACGCCGACGCCGACGCCGAGCAGACGCTCGGCGGGCACCTCCGCGGTCCGCAGCACCTCCGCGATGCCCTCCCGCAGGTGCGCCACGACGAGGTCGACGTCGTAGCGCGCGGTGCGCGGCCCCGAGCTGGCCAACGGGAGCTCGGTGCGGGCGAGTTCGGTGAGGGCGAGGTCGAACAGCTCGATCCTGATCCGGGTCTCGCCGATGTCGACGCCGATCATGAAGCCGCTGCCGGGGGAGATCCGGAGCAGGGTACGGGGGCGTCCGCCGGCCGAGTCGACGCTGCCGGCCTCCTCGACCAGGCCCTCCGCGACGAGCTCGGCGACCACGTTGCTGACCGAGCCGGAGCTGAGCCCGGTGGCGGGGCCCAGCGTGAGCCGGCTCATCGGTCCGTCGAAGTACAGCCTGCGCAGAACGGCGGTGCGGTTCTCGCGCCGCAGGTCACGCACCGTGCGGCCACTTCTCGCGTGCACTCTGGTCCCCGTCTCTCATGTCGTTCGTTTCAACATACCCGCAGTACAAGCCTTGACGCGACCTTCTCATGGGGTTTAACTCACATCCTAAATTAAGCCGATGTTACGGAGAGCGGTCCAGGAGCTCCCCGTGTCGGCCCTTCCCTCGTCCCCGAAAGGGCCCAGGAGCCATGCGCAGAATCAGAGCCGCTGTCACCGGTGCCGTCACGCTCTCCCTCGTCCTCACCGCCACCGCCTGCGGCGGGGGAGAAGACAGCGGATCGTCCCCGAAGACCCTCACCTACTGGGCCTCCAACCAGGGCGCCAGCATCGAGGTGGACAAGAAGGTCCTCCAGCCCGAGCTCGACCAGTTCGAGAAGGAGACCGGCATCAAGGTCAAGCTGGAGGTCGTGCCCTGGAGCGACCTGCTCAACCGGATCCTCACCGCGACCACCTCCGGCCAGGGCCCCGACGTCCTCAACATCGGCAACACCTGGAGCGCCTCCCTCCAGTCCACCGGGGCCCTCCTGCCCTGGGACGAGAAGAACTTCGGGGCCATCGGCGGCAAGGACCGCTTCGTGGACTCCGCGCTCGGCTCCACCGGCGTCTCCGGCCAGGACCCGGCCGCCGTCCCGCTCTACTCCATGGCCTACGCGCTCTACTACAACAAGCAGCTCTTCAAGGAGGCGGGCATAGCCAAGCCGCCGACCACCTGGGACGAGGTGGCCGAGGCCGGCAAGAAGCTCGACGCGAAGGGCAAGAACGGCATCGGCGTCGAGGGCTCCAACCTCTCCAACAACATCCACCAGGTCTTCGTCCTCGGCAAGCAGCACGGGGCCGACTTCTTCACCGCCGACGGGAAGCCCGACTTCACCTCCGACGGCGCCGTCGCCGCCGTCAAGCAGTACGTCGACCTCATGGCCGCCCAGAAGATCGTGGCCCCCGGCAACGCCGAGTACGCCCAGAACCAGTCCCTCAGCGACTTCGCCAAGAACAAGACCGGCATGGTCCTGTGGCAGACCCCGTCGCAGACCTTCTCCGCGCAGGGCATGGGCCCCGACGAGTGGGGCGTCGCCCCCGCCCCCGTCCCGTCCGGCAAGCCCGGCCAGGGCAAGCAGACCAACTCGATGGTCGCCGGCATCAACCTCGCCGTCTTCAAGAACACCAAGAACCTCGACGGCGCGCTGAAGTTCGTGAAGTACCTGACGAGCGACGAGGAGCAGATCGCCCTCAACAAGGCGTACGGCTCGGTCCCGCCGGTCAAGAGCGCCCAGCAGGACGCCGCGTTCTCCGACCCCTCGCTCACCGTCATCCGCGACACCCTCGCCACCAGCGCCGCCGCCCTGCCGCAGGTCCCCGAGGAGTCCCAGTTCGAGACCGTCGTCGGCACCGCGGTCAAGGAGCTCTTCGCCGACGCCGCCGCCGGCCGTCCGGTCACCACCGAGTCCGTCCGGGCCAAGCTCGAAAAGGCCCAGCAGCAGATGCCCAAGAAGTAGGCCGCACCCACCATGACCGAAACCGTCGTCACTCCTCCGAGTGAGCGGACGGTGCGCAAGGCCGCACCCGGAGAGGCGCGCACCCCGCGCCGCTCCGGGCGCCGCCGCATCGCACTGCCGTACCTGCTGCTCCTGCCCGCCCTGCTCCTCGAACTCCTCGTCCACCTCGTGCCGATGCTCATGGGCATCACCATGAGCTTCCGCGAGCTCACCCAGTTCTACGTCCGGAACTGGTCCGAGGCCCCCTGGTCCGGGTTCGACAACTACGCCGTCTCGATCGACTTCGACGCCCCCGTCGGACAGGCGCTCCTCAAGTCCTTCCTGACGACCTGTCTGTTCACCCTCCTCTCCGTCGGACTGTGCTGGCTCCTGGGGACGGCCGCCGCCGTCTTCCTCCAGGAGAACTTCCGCGGCCGGGGCTTCCTGCGGACCCTCTTCCTCGTCCCGTACGCCCTGCCGGTCTACGCCGCCGTCATCACCTGGGCGTTCATGTTCCAGCGCGACAACGGCCTGGTGAACCACGTCCTGCACGACCAGCTCGGCATCGGCGACAGCCCCGCCTTCTGGCTCATCGGGGACAACAGCTTCTGGGCCCTGCTGATCGTCTCCGTCTGGAAGGGCTGGCCCTTCGCCTTCCTCACCGTCATGGCGGGACTGCAGAACATCCCCCGGGACATGTACGAGGCCGCCGCCCTCGACGGCGCCGGCGTGTGGAAGCAGATCCGGCACATCACCCTGCCGTCCCTGCGCTCCGTCAACCAGGTCCTCGTCCTCGTCCTGTTCCTGTGGACGTTCAACGACTTCAACACGCCGTTCGTGCTCTTCGGCAAGGCGGCCCCCGAAGCCGCCGACCTGATCTCGCTCCACATCTACCAGTCGTCCTTCCAGACGTGGAACTTCGGCACCGGCTCGGCCATGTCCGTGCTGCTCCTGCTCTTCCTCCTCGTCGTCACGGGCGTCTACCTCCTGCTCACCACCCGCGGAAGGAAGACCTCCGATGTCTGAGCACGCAGCCCGGCGCACGGCTCCCCGGTCGCCCATGGCGGCGCCCCGCTCGTTCCTGTGGACCCGGCGGATCTTCCTCACCCTGCTCACCGCGTTCGTGGTGCTGCCGGTGTACGTGATGGTCTCCAGCTCCCTGAAGCCCCTCAAGGACGTCTCGGGGAAGTTCGAGTGGTTCCCCACCGGGCTCACGCTCCGCCCGTACGTCGACATCTGGGAGACGGTCCCGCTCGCGGACTACTTCGTGAACTCGATCGTCGTCGCGGGCGCGGCCACGGTGCTCTCGGTGATCGTCGCGATCTTCGCCGCGTACGCCGTCAGCCGCTACTCCTTCCGCGGCAAGCGGGTCTTCACGGTGACGGTCCTCTCGACGCAGATGTTCCCCGGCATCCTCTTCCTGCTGCCGCTCTTCCTCATCTACGTCAACCTCGGCAACGCCACCGGCATCGCGCTCTTCGGCTCGCGCGAGGGCCTGATCCTCACCTACCTGACCTTCTCGCTGCCGTTCTCCATCTGGATGCTGACCGGCTACTTCGACTCGATCCCGCGCGAGCTGGACGAGGCGGCCAAGGTCGACGGCTGCGGGCCGATCAAGGCGCTGTTCCGCGTGATCATCCCGGCCGCGACGCCCGGCATCGTCGCCGTCGCGATCTACGCCTTCATGACGGCCTGGGGCGAGGTCCTCTTCGCCTCCGTCATGACCACCGACTCCACCCGCACCCTCGCCGTCGGCCTCCAGGGCTACGCCACCCTGAACGACGTCTACTGGAACCAGGTGATGGCCGCCTCCCTGGTGGTGAGCGTCCCCGTCGTCGTCGGCTTCCTGCTCCTCCAGCGCTACCTCGTCGCCGGCCTCACCGCGGGTGCGGTCAAGTGACGTCCTCCTCCCCACCGACCACGAAGAGGTTCTCCGTGTCCGAATCCACCGGCCCCCGCCCCGCGCTCGACCTGGAGGCCTTCCCGCCGTCCTTCGCCTGGGGCACGGCGACCTCCGCCTACCAGATCGAGGGCGCCGTCGCCGAGGACGGGCGGGCCCCCTCCATCTGGGACACCTTCTCCCGGGTCCCCGGTGCGATCGACAACGGCGACCACGGCGACACCGCATGCGACCACTACCACCGCTGGCGCGAGGACATCGCCCTGATGAAGGAGCTGGGCACCGACGCCTACCGGCTCTCCGTCGCCTGGCCCCGCGTGGTCCCCGGCGGCGACGGGCCCGTCAACAAGGCCGGGCTCGACTTCTACGACCGGCTCGTCGACGGCCTCCTCGACGCCGGCATCACCCCCTCCGTCACCCTCTACCACTGGGACCTGCCGCAGGCCCTCCAGGACCGGGGCGGCTGGACCGTCCGCGAGACCGCCGAGCACCTCGCCGCCTACACCACCGCCGTCGCCGAGCGCCTCGGCGACCGCGTCACCCGCTGGGCCACCCTCAACGAGCCGCTCTGCTCGGGCTGGATCGGTCACCTGGAGGGCCGGATGGCCCCGGGCCTCACCGACCTCACGGCCGCCGTCCGCGCCTCGTACCACCTGCTGCTCGGCCACGGCCTCGCCACCCAGGCCCTGCGCGCCGCCGCCCCCGGCGCCCGGATCGGCCTGGTCACCAACCACTCCACCGTCGCGCCCGCCTCCGACCGGCCCGAGGACCTCGCCGCCGCGGCCCGCATGGACGGCCACACCAACCGCTGGTGGCTCGACCCGGTCTACGGCCGCGGCTTCCCGGCCGACATGCGCGAGCTGTACGGGGTCGAACTCCCCGAGGAGCCGGGCGACGCGGAGCTCATCGCCGCCCCGCTCGACTGGCACGGCCTCAACTACTACTTCCCGGTCACCGTCGCCGACGACCCCGAGGGACCCGTCCCGCACGCCCGCGAAGTGCGCCTGCCCGACGTGCCCCGCAGCGGCATGGACTGGCAGATCGACGCCGGCGGCCTGGAGGCCCTCCTGCTGCGGCTCACCGAGGACTACGGCGTGCGCGAGCTGTACGTCACCGAGAACGGCTCGGCCTTCCCCGACACCGTCGGCCCCGACGGCGCCGTCCACGACCCGGAGCGCACCGGCTACCTGGAGGAGCACCTCGCGGCCTGCGCCCGCGCCGTCCGCAAGGGCGTCCCGCTCGCCGGGTACTACGCCTGGTCCCTGCTCGACAACTTCGAGTGGGCCTACGGCTACGACAAGCGCTTCGGACTCGTCCACGTCGACTACGCCACGCAGAAGCGGACCGTGAAGACGAGCGGCCGCCGGTACGCGGACGTCATCCGCGCCCACCGGGAGGCGACCGCCGGCTGAACCGGCACTCCGTCACCGGCCTCCGGAGGGCCGCCCCGAGACCGCTCGGGCGCCCTCCGGAGGCCGACGCACGCCCTCCTCCCCGGGGGAGGCCCCCGGCCCGGAGGGGCGACGGGGCCGGTCAGGCGGACTCGCGCACGACGAGGGACGGCGCGAACACCTTCGAGGCGGGCCCGGACCGGACGCCCTCCAGCTCCTCGACCAGGAGCCCGGCCATCGCGGCCGCCATGCGCTCCACCGGCTGGCGCACGGTGGTCAGCCGGGGCCGGGCCCTGCGCGCGGCCGCCGAGTCGTCGAAGCCCACCACGGCCACCGCGCCCGGGACGTCCACGCCCCGCTCGCGCAGGTACTGGCAGGCGCCCTGGGCCATCAGGTCGTTCGCGGCGAACACCGCGTCGACGTCCGGGTGCTCCCGCAGCAGCTCGGCCATGGCGCGCCGGCCGCTGTCGACCGTGAACCGGCCCCGCACGACGGGCACGTCCGTCACGCCGCGGGCGGCCAGCGCCCGGCGGAAGCCGTCCAGGCGCGCGCCCGCCGCGGGGGCGGTGACCGGCGCGGCGATGGTCGCGGGGCGCCGCCGCCCGGTGGCCCACAGGTGCTCGGCCGCCAGCCGCGCCCCGGCGGCGTTGTCGAGGTCGACGAAGCCGTACCGCTCGCCGTCGCGGGGCCGGCCGAAGAGGACGGTGGGGAGGCCCGCCGCCACCAGCATCTCCGGCAGCGGGTCCTCGTCGTCGATCGGCACCACGAGGGCCCCGTCGGCGCCTCCCTGCCGCAGGTACTCCACGAGCTGGGCCCTGGCCTGCTCCGACTCGGAGACGAGCAGCACCGGCTGGATCGCGCGCTCGCGCAGCACGGGCAGGACGCCGTCCACGATGCGCCCGAAGAACGGGTCGGAGAAGACCCGGGCGGCGAAGGCCCCGTCCCGCGCGGAGAGCACGAGGGCCACGGCCCCGGTCCGCCGCGTCACCAGGGAACGGGCGGCCTGGTTCGGCGTGTAGCCGGTGCGGGCGATGGCGTCGCGCACGCTGCGCTGGATGTCGGGGGCCACGTTCCGCACCCCGTTGACGACGCGGGACACCGTGGCGCGCGAGACCCCCGCCTCACGTGCGACGTCTTCCAGAGTCGGTGCTCGATTCCCCACCTCCGCACTTTAACGGTGTCGCGCGTCCGGTGGGGGAACGGTCCGGGTCCGGCCAGAACCCATAGGTGTCGTGACTTAATGAAAGCCAAAAGAAAAGTCGTGTCACACGCCTTGACCGTCCACGGGCCCTGCATGCAAGGTTTCGGAGAGCGCTCTCCCACGTTTCCCCCATGTATCCCAGAGGAGACCCATGTCCTCCGTCGGGTCCCCGCCGGTCCTCCGGCGTCCCGCCCCCACCGTCCGACGGGCCACCGTCGGCGCCCTCGTCGCGTCCCTGGCCGGCGGCCTGCTCGCCCTCGGTCCCGCCACGACGGCCCAAGCGGCCCCCACCCTGCTCTCCCAGGGGAAGACCGCCACCGCCTCCTCGACCGAGGGCGCCGCCTACGCCGCGTCCGCCGCCGTCGACGGGAACCTCACCGGCACCCGCTGGGCCAGCCAGTGGAGCGACAACCAGTGGCTCCAGGTCGACCTCGGCCGCAGCGCCACGCTCAGCAGCGCCACGCTCACCTGGGAAGGCGCCTACGGCAAGGGCTACCAGATCCAGGCCTCCGAGAACGGCACCGACTGGCGGACCGTCGCCACCGTCACCGCCGGCGACGGCGGCACCGACGAGGTCTCCCTCTCCGGCACCGGCCGCTACGTCCGCATGAACGGCCAGACCCGCGCCACCGGATACGGCTTCTCCCTCTGGGAGTTCCAGGTGTACGGCACCACCGACGGCACCGGCCCCACCCTCCCCGGCGGCGGCGACCTCGGCCCCAACGTGCACGTCTTCGACCCCTCCACCCCCGGCATCCAGGCCAAGCTGGACCAGGTCTTCCAACAGCAGGAGTCGGCCCAGTTCGGCAACGGCCGGCACGCCTTCCTCTTCAAGCCCGGCACGTACAACGGCCTCAACGCCCAGATCGGCTTCTACACCCAGATCGCCGGCCTCGGTCTGCGCCCCGGCGACACCACCATCAACGGCGACGTGACCGTCGACGCCGGCTGGTTCAACGGCAACGCCACCCAGAACTTCTGGCGCGGCGCCGAGGGCCTGACCCTCAACCCGGTCAGCGGCACCGACCGCTGGGCCGTCTCCCAGGCCTCCTCCTTCCGCCGCATGCACGTCAAGGGCGGCCTCAACCTCGCCCCGAACGGCTACGGCTGGGCCAGCGGCGGCTACATCGCCGACTCCAAGGTCGACGGCCAGATCGGCAACTACTCGCAGCAGCAGTGGTACACCCGGGACAGCTCCATCGGCGGCTGGTCCAACAGCGTCTGGAACCAGACGTTCTCGGGCGTCGAGGGCGCCCCGGCGACCTCCTTCCCGGAGCCGCGCTACACCACGCTCGACACCACCCCGGTCTCCCGCGAGAAGCCCTACCTGTACCTCGACGGCAACGAGTACAAGGTCTTCGCGCCCGCCAAGCGCGTGAACGCCCGCGGCACCACCTGGGCCAACGGCACCCCGCAGGGCACGTCCGTTCCGCTCAGCCAGTTCTACGTGGTCAAGCCGGGCGCCACCGCCGCCACCATCAACCAGGCGCTCGCCCAGGGCCTGCACCTGCTCTTCACCCCGGGCGTCTACCACGTCGACCAGACCATCAACGTGAACCGCGCCGACACCATCGTGCTCGGCCTCGGCCTCGCCACGATCATCCCGGACAACGGCGTCACCGCGATGAGGGTCGCCGACGTCGACGGCGTCCGGCTCGCCGGCTTCCTGATCGACGCCGGTCCGGTCAACTCCCCGACCCTCCTGGAGGTCGGCCCGCAGAACGCCTCCGCGGACCACGCCGCCAACCCCACCACCGTGCAGGACGTCTACGTCCGCGTCGGCGGCGCCGGCGCCGGCAAGGCCACCACCAGCGTGGTCGTGAACAGCGACGACGCGATCATCGACCACACCTGGATCTGGCGCGCCGACCACGGCGAGGGCGTCGGCTGGGAGACCAACCGCGCCGACTACGGCGTCCGCGTCAACGGCGACGACGTGCTCGCCACCGGCCTGTTCGTCGAGCACTTCAACAAGTACGACGTCGAGTGGTACGGCGAGCGCGGCCGCACGATCTTCTACCAGAACGAGAAGGCGTACGACGCCCCCAACCAGGCCGCCATCCAGAACGGCACCACGAAGGGCTACGCCGCCTACCGGGTCGACGACTCCGTGAACACCCACGAGGCCTGGGGCCTCGGCAGCTACTGCAACTACAACGTCGACCCGAACATCCGCCAGGACCACGGCTTCAAGGCACCCGTCAAGCCGGGCGTGAAGTTCCACAGCCTCCTGGTGGTCTCCCTCGGCGGCATGGGCCACTACAACCACGTCATCAACGACACCGGCGCCTCCACGGTCCCGGCCGGCACCTCCACCGTGCCCTCGACCGTCGTCTCCTTCCCCTGACGGTCCCGCCGGGACGCGCCCGACCGGCGCGTCCCGGCCCTCCCCACTCCTTCCGGGCGGCGTCACAAGTCCCCGCCACGCCGCCCGGAAGGCAACCCCCTCCCTCCCCTCCGTCCAGGAGAAGTCCATGACCACCGCTTCGACCGCACGAAGGCGGGCCCGCACCACGGCCTCGCTCGTGTCCCTCGGCGCCCTGCTCGCCACCTCCGCCACCGTGCTGACCGCGGCGCCCGCCACCGCCGCCGAATCCCTCCTCTCCCAGGGGAAGACCGCCACCGCCTCCTCCACCGAGGGCGCCGCCTACGCCGCGTCCGCCGCCGTCGACGGCGACCTCACCGGCACCCGCTGGGCCAGCCAGTGGAGCGACAACCAGTGGCTCCAGGTCGACCTCGGCGCGAGCGCGAACATCAGCCGCGTCGTCCTGAACTGGGAGGGCGCCTACGGCAAGGCCTACGACATCCAGCTCTCCGACAACGGCACCGACTGGCGCACCGTCAAGTCCGTCACCGCCGGCGACGGCGGCACCGACGAACTGGCGGTCTCCGGCACCGGCCGCTACGTACGCCTCCAGGGCGTCGCCCGCTCCGGCGGATACGGCTACTCCCTCTGGGAGTTCCGGGTCTACGGCGAGAGCGGCACCACCCAGCCAGGACCCGGCGGCGCCGTCCGGGTCACCGGCTCCCAGGGCAACTGGCAGCTCACCGTCGGCGGAAAGCCGTACACCGTCAAGGGCCTCACCTGGGGCCCGGCGATGGCCGACGCCCCCCGCTACATGCCGGACCTGAAGTCCATGGGCGTCAACACCGTCCGGACCTGGGGGACGGACGCCGCCAGCAAGCCCCTGCTCGACGCGGCGGCCGCCCAGGGCCTCAAGGTCATCAACGGCTTCTGGCTCCAGCCCGGCGGCGGCCCCGGCGCCGGCGGCTGCGTCAACTACGTCACGGACACCGCGTACAAGAACAACGCGCTCACCGAGTTCGCCAAGTGGGTCGACACCTACAAGTCCCACCCGGCGACCCTCATGTGGAACGTCGGCAACGAGTCCGTCCTCGGCCTGCAGAACTGCTACGGCGGCACCGAACTCGAAGCCCAGCGCAACGCGTACACGACCTTCGTCAACGACGTCGCCAAGAAGATCCACTCCATCGACCCCGACCACCCCGTCACCTCCACCGACGCCTGGACCGGCGCCTGGCCGTACTACAAGCGCAACGCCCCCGACCTCGACCTGTACTCGATGAACTCCTACGGCAACCTCTGCAAGGTGCGCCAGGACTGGATCGACGGCGGCTACACCAAGCCGTACGTCATCACCGAGGGCGGCCCCGCCGGCGAGTGGGAGGTCCCCAACGACGCCAACGGCATCCCGGACGAGCCGACCGACGTCCAGAAGGCCGACGGCTACACCAAGGCGTGGGGCTGCGTCACCGGCCACCAGGGCGTCGCCCTCGGCGCCACCCTCTTCCACTACGGCCTCGAACACGACTTCGGCGGCATCTGGTTCAACCTCCTGCCCGACGGCCTCAAGCGCCTCTCGTACTACGCCGTCAAGAAGGCCTACACCGGCTCCACCACGGGCGACAACACCCCGCCGGTCATCACCAACATGACCGTCACCCCGGCCTCCGCGGCCCCGGCCGGACGCGAGCTCACGGTCCGCGCCGACATCCGCGACCCCGACGGCGACCCCGTCACGCCCAAGATCTACCTCAGCGGGAACTACGCCAACGGCGACAAGCGGCTCGTCGACGCGCAGTACCGCTCCCTGGGCAACGGCACCTTCGCCGTCACCGCGCCCGAGAAGCTCGGCGTCTGGAAGGTCTATATCCAGGCCGAGGACGGCCGCGGCAACGCCGGCATCGAGACCAAGTCCGTCAAGGTCGTCGCCCCGCCCGTCGCCGGCACCAACATCGCCCTGGGGAAGCCCACCACCGCCTCCTCCGCGCAGGCCTCCTACGGCGACTGCCCCTGCCCCGCCTCCAACGCCACCGACGGCAACACCGCCACCCGCTGGGCCAGCGACTGGAGCGACCCGCAGTGGATCCGGGTCGACCTCGGCTCCGTGCGCTCCTTCAACCGCCTCCAGCTCGTCTGGGACCCCGCCTACGCCAAGTCCTACGAGGTGCAGGTCTCCGACGACGGCAACGCCTGGCGCACCCTCCACGCCACCACCACCGGCAACGGTGACATCGACACCATCGAGACCGGTGCCACCGCCCGGTACGTCAAGCTCCAGCTCACCGCACGCGGCACCGGCTGGGGCTACTCGCTCCACGAGTTCGGCGTCTACGCCTGACGGCCGGCGCCGCCCCCCCCATGACGGGTGGCGGGGCCCGCCGCTCGGCCCCGCCACCCCGGCACCACCGCACGGGAAACCACCACACCGCTCGCGTGGCACCCCCGCGTGCGCGCGACACCACCCCCACGGGCAGGAGATCCCCATGAGATCGAGTCCGAAGCGGCTCTCCGTACTCCTCGTCAGCACCGCTCTCATCGCCGGCGCCCTCGGCATCGGCACCATCGCCCAGGCCACCGACCCGCAGGCCGGTGTCCCGGCCGCCGTCGCCGCGGCCGTCAACCACACCGGGCACCAGATGGCCGCCTCCACCCAGGCGTCGGGCGACGACGCCGACGGGGACGGCTACATCCCGGCCGTACCCCAGGTCACCGGCGTCGTCCCGTCCACGGCCACCCCGCCGCCGGCCTACCACCACGAGTTCCAGGCCGGCTGCTCCGTCACCCACACCGCGCCGGACGACCCGATCGTCTACCCGGGCCAGTTCGGCAAGTCCCACGACCACACGTTCATGGGCAACACCTCCACCAACGCCGCCAGCACCACCGGCTCGCTCTACGGAGGCAGCACCACCTGCAAGGCGCCCGCGGACGCCTCCGCCTACTGGATGCCCTCGCTGTACAAGGGCGACCAGAAGATCCTGCCGGTGGGCCCGCAGGTCATCTACTACAAGGCCGGCGTCACCGACTACCGGAGCGTACGACCCTTCCCGAAGGGCCTCCGCTTCGTCGTCGGCAACCCGACGCAGACCGCCCAGGAGTTCCGCGCGCACAAGGGCTTCGTCGAGGGCTGGGAGTGCGGCGACAGCTTCTTCAACACCGACATCCCGGCGAGCTGTCCGAGCCGGCCCGACGTCCAGCTGAACCTGCGCATGCAGGCCCCCAGCTGCTGGGACGGAAAGTACCTCGACACCCCGGACCACAAGAGCCACATGGCCTACCCGGTGGTCAAGCCCGGCACCAACGACAACATGTGCCCCGCCTCCCACCCGGTCGCCCTGCCGATGATCGAGTTCAAGATGGCGTGGCCGGTCAACGGTGACATGAGCCAGGTCCGCCTGGCCAGCGGCCGCGGCTACTCCTTCCACTACGACTTCTTCAACGCGTGGGAGGAGCGCACCCTCAAGGCCCTGGTCGACCACTGCATCGTCGGCGGCCTGCAGTGCGACACGCGCGGCTTCGACCTGTACCGCCCCGAGCGCGGTGTCGTGCTGGACGAGAACCACCGCCTGCCCTGACCCGACACCCGCACACCACCGGCGCCGGCCGGCGCACGGCCCGGACGCCCGACACGGCGTCCGGGCCGTGCGCGACCGGGGAGCGCGGACGCGGGCGACGCGGGACAATGGCCCGGTGAGCCCCGTGTCGTCGTGAGAGGGCGCCCGGCATGACCCGAACCCGTCGTCGTACCCGCCTCGCCGTCGCGACCGCCGCGACGGCGGTCCTCGCGGTCCTCGGCTGCGGGCCCCTCCTAAGCGGCACGGCGGGCGCGTCGACGGCCCCGGCCACGGCTTCGGTCACGGTCCGTGAGCCGTCGACCGCGCCCCCCGCCGTCTCCCGATCCCCCGCCGAGCCGTCCCCCTCGCCCGTCCCCGAGGCCCGTCCGCGCCGCGCCGAGCTCGACATCCCCTCGATCGGGGTGGCGGACCTGCCCGTCCTGCCGTACGAGGGCACCAGCGACGACCGGGCCGGCACCCGGATCCAGGACCGCGGAGTGGCGGCGAGCCCCCACGGCGACCGGGGCGGGGTCGGGCCGGGCGACGTCGGCAACTACCTCGTGACGGCGCACCGGCTCTCGGCCGGCGGGCCCCTGCGCCTGCTCCCCGAGGTCGAGGAGGGCGACACGGTCGTCGTGACGGCCGACGACGCCGTGTACGAGTACCGGATCGTCGACACCCGCTCGACGTCCTTCCGGTCCGCCGCCTCCCTCGCCGCGCAGCGCGCCCCCGTCCCCGGGGAGCCCGGCGAGAAGCCCACCCGCGCGATGATCACCCTCTCCACCTGCGCCACGCCCGAGGACGACGCGGCCGGCAACCACTGGCGCGACGCCCTGGGCAACCCGGAGCACCGCATCGACAAGATCGGCGTCCTCGTCGCCACCCGCCCGGTCGACCGGGCATCCTCTACGGCGTCCCCGTGACCCGCACGGGCCAGGTGAGCCACACGTACGCCACCGGCTGGACGGCGTTCCACCCGGCGGCCTCGTCGGGGTCGACCCGGACGAAGCCCGCCCCCTCGTAGCAGCGCAGCGCGACGGCGTTGTCCGGGTGGACCCGCAGGAAGACGTCGTCGAAACCGGCGCCCCGGGCCCGGTCGAGCAGCGCCCGCACGAGGGCCCGCCCCACGCCCCGGCCGCGCGCCGGCGGCGCCACGACGACGCGCGCCAGCTCGGCCTCGTCCTCCTCGGCGTCCGTCCACACCTCGCCGTACCCGAGCAGGGTCCCGTCCCCGACGAGGACGTACCCGTGGACCTCCGGGTCCTCCTGCCACCCGGCCACGGTCTCCCCGGTCACGGGGAACTCCCGGCGTCCGCACCACAGGAGGACCTCCTCGGGCGAGGCGGGCCAGCCCGCCACGGCGGCGGCGTGTTCCGGGGTGAAGGGCAGCAGGTCCATGGGTGCGTTCCTCGGGAGTTCGGTGTCCGGGCGGGCCGACCCTACGCGGCCCGGGACCCTCAGATGGCGACCAGGTGGTCCTCGTGCGACGGCAGGGTCTCCTCCCCGGCCTCGCCCCGGACCACGAGGACGGCCGTCGTGTCGTCGTCGAGGCCGTGGGCGCCGTAGCGGGCCAGGTCCTCCTTGAGGAGGCCCGGGATCCGGTCGGCCGGCTCGGCCGCCCAGCCGCGCAGCCGCTGCTCCAGGGGGTAGAAGGCGCCGTGCCCGTCCCTGGTCTCGCTGACGCCGTCGGTGAACATCAGCATCCGGTCACCGGGGGCGAACGGCACCTCGTCCACCGTGAAGGGCGCGTCGACCGGAACCGGCAGGTGGATCGGGACGGAGGGCGCGGACAGCTCGACCGTGCGCACCACCGGGCCGCGCTGGACGACCGGGGCCGGGTGGCCGCAGCTCAGGAGCCGCACCACCGGCTCGTCGTCGGGGATCTCGGCGAGCAGGACGGTCGCGAAGCGGTCGGCCGCTGTCGACTCCGGCGCCCTCTCCGCGTAGCGGGCCATGCTCGCCTCCAGGCACTCCGCGATCGCGGGCAGACCGGGGGCCGTGTACGCGGCCTCGCGGAAGGAGCCGAGCAGCAGCGAGGCGGCCTCCACGGCCGCGAGCCCCTTGCCCTGGACGTCCCCGAGCATGATCCGTACGCCTCCCCGGACCTTCAGGGCCTTGTAGAAGTCGCCGCCGACGTGCGCGCCGGCCGCGGACGCCTCGTACAGCAGCCGCAGGTCGACGCCGCCGAGGCGCCGGGGCAGCGGGCGCAGTACCGCCCGCTGGGCGGCCTCGGCGACCTCGCTCACCTGGCGCAGCTCGACCTCCCGCCGCTGGCGGGCCTGACCGGACAGGGCCGCGGCCAGGGTGACGACGGCCAGGACCGTCTGGCCCGCCAGGAGCGCGGGGAAGAGGCGCTCGCCCCGGCCCAGGGCGAGCAGCGTGGTCGCCCCCATCGCCAGCGCGCCCACCGCGAGCGTGCCCCGGACGCCCCAGGTCACCGCGGCGAGCGCGGGCGCGGCGATGAGGAACCGGTCGAACCGCTCCTCCGGCGCGGTGAGCACGTCGGCGAGGGGAGCGGCCGCCAGGACGAGGAAGGGCAGCGCCCGGCCGAGGAGATAGCGGAACTCCGCCCGGCGGCGGGGACCACGGCGGGCGGGGCGGGAGGTACGGGCGGGGCGGGAGGAGCCGGCCGTACTGGCTGTACTGGTCGTACTGGCGGCTCCGGCCGCACTGGTTGTACCGGCCGTGCCGACCGTGCCGGCCACACCGGCCGCGCCAGCCGTTTCGGCCGCACCGGCCGCACCGGCCGCACTGGCCGTTTCGGCCGCGCCGGCCGTGCTGACCGGACCAGCCGCACCAGCCGCACCGGACCGCCTCGTGTCCACCGATCCGTGCACCTCGCCGCTCCCTCCTGTGTCTCCGGGGCCGTCGCGCGTGGCATTCGGCCGTCGTGGCCACCTTCCACCCCGTGCGGGCCCGGCGGCAGGTACCGAAGGCCCCCGGGGCCCGGGACCTCCGGCCCGGGCCGTCCGGCCGCGCGTCCCGGGCCGTTCAGGGCGCCACGTGGTAGTACCGCGTACAGGCGAGGACCATCCCGTCGTCGGTGATGCTGAAGAAGTCGACGAAGCGCAGCTCCCGCCCCCCGTCGTCCGGGTCGACGCACCGGCCCGCGGCCACCACGCTGCGGTTCTGGGCGACGACGCGGTCGATCTCGTGACGGCCCCTCGGCGGGGTGTGGCCGAGCCGGGCGCGCAGGACCGCCGTGCGGCCCCGGACGGGGGGCATCCCGGGCAGCTCGAACACCACGCCGTCGTGCAGCAGGGAGGCGCACGAGTCCAGGTCGCCGGCGTCGAGGTAGTCGTAGACGAGGCGCACGTGGTCGACGCCCGCGGCGGTGACCAGGTCGACGTGGCCCGGCAGGCCGGTGGTGGTGTCATCGTGGAGGTTCAACGGCTGAGCCCCTTTCACTCTCGGTGCAGGATTCTGGGGGGCGTCACCAACTCCGGGTTATCACCCCTCTATCTCCGACCGGGATCTTCACGGCATGGACAGGGCGGGGGTGGATGTGGAGACTGTCCTCACTTGGGTCCCAAGTGTCAACTCATTTGTTTCGTGGGGGAATCGGTGACTGACGGCACAGGTGAGAGAGACCCGGGACTCCCGGACGTGTCGCGCCTCCCCTTCCGGCTCCTCGGACCGCTCCAGGTGCACGGTCCCACCGGGCCCCTGCGGGTGCCCCCCGGCCGGCAGGAGGTGATCCTCGCGGCCCTGCTCCTCGACGCCAACCGGGTGGTCGGCACCCCTCACCTCGTGGACCTCATCTGGGAGGACAACCCGCCGGAGACCGCCCGCACCCAGGTGCAGATCTGCGTCTCCCGCCTGCGGAAACTACTGGCCGCGGCGGCGGGGGAGGCCACGATCACGACCCGGCCCCCGGGCTACGTCCTGCACACCGAGGCGGGCAACGTGGACGCGGCGCTCTTCACCGGCCTCGTGTTACGGGCGCGGCGGCTGCGCGAACAGGGCGCGCCCCGGGAGGCCGTGCGCCTGCTGAGGAGCGCGGTGACCCTGTGGCAGGGCGAGTGCCTGTCCGGCCTCGACAGCGGTCCGCTGGCGAACCGGGCGCGCCAGCTCAACGAGGAACGGCTGTCCGCCACCGAACTCCGCATCCAGCTCGAACTCGAACTCGGCCGGTACGACCGGCTCGTGGGCGAACTCCAGATGCTCACCCACGAGCACCCGCTGCGGGAGAAGCTGCGCGGCCAGCTCATCCAGGCGCTGTACTGGTCGGGCCGGCAGGCCGAGGCCCTGGAGGCCTTCCGGGCCGGCCGGCGGATCCTCGCCGAGGAACTGGGCCTGGAGCCCGGCCGGGAGCTCCGCGCCCTGGAGTCGGCGATCCTGGCCGGCGCCCTGCCCCCGCCCGCCGGCCCCGGACCGGACCGGCCGTCCGCCGCGGCGGCGGCGCGCGAGCGGGGACGGACGAGGGCCCACGACGAGCCCGCGGGGAGCGGAGGGGCCGGGACGCCGGAGGGCGAAGAACCGACCGTCCCCGCCCAGAGGCCCGCCCCCGCCCAGGAGTCCGTCCCCGTCCAGGAGCCCGCCCCGGCCGCGGAGGCCGTGCGCCAGGACACCGTCCCGCACCAGCTCCCGGCCGCCGTGGCCGACTTCGTGTCGGACGAGGCCCGGACCGCCGCCCTGGAACGGGCGCTGACCGGGGGACCGGACCGCACCACGGTCGGACTCGCCGCCATCACCGGCAAACCGGGCACCGGCAAGTCCACCCTCGCCGTGCACGTCGCCCACACCCTGGCCGAGACCGGCTTCCCCGACGGGCAGCTCTACTGCGACCTGCGCGGCACCACCGGCACCCCGGCCACCCCCGCCGAGGTGCTCGGCCGCTTCCTCCGGGCCCTCGGCATCCCCGGCCAGCTCATCCCGGAGTCCCTGGACGAGCGCGCCGAGATGTACCGCACCCGGCTCGCCTCCCGCCGGGTCCTCGTGGTCCTCGACGACGCGGCCGGCGAGGGCCAGGTGCTGCCGCTGCTGCCCGGCAGCCGGGGCTGCGCCGTCCTCGTCACCGGCCGGGCCCGCCTCACCGCCCTCCCCGGTGCCCACCGGGTCGAACTGGACGTCCTCGACGAGGACATGGCCCTCGAACTCCTGGCCAGGATCGTCGGCCGGGAACGGGTCGCCGGAGAGGCCCAGGCGGCCGAGGCCCTGGTCCGCACGGTCGGACGGCTCCCGCTCGCCCTGCGGATCGTGGCCGCCCGGCTCGCCGCGCGCCCCCACTGGACCCTCGCCTCCATGGTGCAGCGCCTCGCCAACGAACGGCACCGGCTCGACGAGCTGACGCACGGCGAGATGACGATGCGGGCCAGCCTGTCCCTCACGTACGAAGGACTGGGACCGGACGACCGCCGACTGCTGCGGCTCCTCAGCATGGCCCAGGCGCCGACCCTCCCGAGCTGGCTGGCGGGCGCCCTGCTCGACGACCGCCGCCCCTTCCCCTCCGACCTCATGGAACCGCTCGTCGACGTGCAGATGCTGGACGTCGACGGCGTCGAGCGCACCGGTGGCTTCCGGTACCGCTTCCACGAGATCATCCGGGTGTACGCGCGGGAGCAACTGGCGGCCCACCACCCGCCGGAGGTGCGGCGGGAGGCGCTCGCCCGGATGGCGGGCGGCTGGATGCACCTGACCCAGCAGGCCCACCGCACGGTGTACGGCGGCGACTTCACCGTCCTGCACGGCGACGCCCCGCGCTGGGAGCCGCCCGCCTCGTACACCGAGGAGGTCCTGGCCGACCCGCTGGCCTGGCTCGACGCGGAACAGACCGCCCTGTGCCGGATGGTCGAGCACGCCGCCGACGAAGGACTCCACGACCTCAGCTGGGACCTCGCCACCTCCCTCGTCACGCTCTTCGAGGTGCGGGGCCACTACGACCTGTGGGAGCAGACGCACCTGCGGGCCCTCGCCGCGGTCCGCAAGGCGGGCAACCTCCGGGGCACCGCCGCCGTGCGCGCGTCGCTCGGCTCGCTCTACATGAGCCGCAACCAGTTCGACACGGCACGCCAGGCGCTGACCTCGGCGCTCGACGTCTTCCAGGCGCTCGACGAGCCCCGGGGCGAGGCGCTGTGCCGGCGCGACATGGCGCTCATCGCGCGCACCAACGGCGACGACGCCTCGGCCCTCGAGCTGTACCGCAGGTCCCTGGCCGACTTCGACCGGGCCGGGGACGTGGTGGGCCGGGCGATCGTCCTGACCCAGAGCGCCCACATCCGGATGCGCCAGGGGGAGACCGACGCGGCGCAGACGCAGCTCGACGAGGCGCTGGAGATCTACGAGGGGGTCGGCTACACCGGCGGCAGGGCGCGGACCCTGCGGCGCGTCGGACAACTGCTCCTCGCACAGGGCCGGAGCGATCTGGCGGTCCTGACCTTCACCGAAGTGCTGGAACTCTGCCGGGACTCCGGCGACGTGATCGGCGAGGGACATCTGCTGCGCGACCTCGGCCACGCCTTCGCGGTGATGGGCCGTCCCGACCGGGCCAGGGACTTCTACGACCGCGCCGTGGCCGCGCGGGAGGAGATCATGGACCTGAGCGGGGGCGCGCTGGTGCGCCTGGACCTCGCCCGGATCATCGAGGAACCGGGGCGTTCCCGGGAGCTGCTCGCCCCGGCCGTGGAGGTCTTCCGCGAGCGGCGGATGGGACGGGAACTGGCGGAGGCGAAACGATTGCTCGGAGCCGGCTGACGCCGTGGGGCGGTCGTGGGCGGGGGCACGAGCGGGGGTGTGACCGGGGGCGTGATCGGGGTGCGGCCGGGTCAGTCCCAGGGGTTGTTGTCGGTGGTGCCCGTGGTGCCGGTGCCGGTGCCGGTGCCGGTGCCGGTGCCCGTACCCGTGCCGCTGCCCGTACCTGTACCGGTGGTGTCGCCGGACCCGCTCCCGTAAGGGGCCGTCGTCACCGTGCCCGTGGGCTCGTCCGCCCAGCTCGCCTGGGCGCCGACGCCGGTCACGAGCACGATCAGGGCGGAGGCGACGGCGGTGCGGAGGGCGGTGCGGGCGGCGGTGGTCTTCGACATCGGATTCTCCCTCTCGGTGGGGCGGTGCTTCCTTGTGACCACCACGCTAGGAACGACCGGATTCACGGCACCGTCCGCTGCCTTATCACCCCACTATCACGGCGCGGTCCCGCTTTCCCCGGCGGACGATCCGCTATCACCGGGGGCCTCGCACCGCCCCCACCAGGGGGTTAGTCACGGGATGTCCCCTGGATAGCCCCGTCCTCACGATGGAGAGCAGCAGACGGCGAGGCCTTGCGCCGGCCGGCGGCCCGACCGGGCCGCCGCCAGGGCCTCGCCCCGACTCGACCAGTGGGGGCTCTTCATGGCGACGACCATTCTTTCCCCGGAGGACACCACCGCGGCCACCGCCGCGCTCGGCACCCTCATACGCGGCCACCGGCTCCGCATCGGTCTCACCCAGCGCGAGCTGGCCGACCTGTCCACCATCAGCGTCCGCGCCATCCGCGACCTGGAGAAGGGCAAAGCCCAGCGGCCGAGAACCGACACGCTCCGGCTCATCGCCGACGCCCTGCGCCTGGGCCCCCGGGCCCGCACGGCCCTGGAGGAGGCGGGACGGCGCGGCCACCGCGGCGGCGGAGGCGCCCGGTACCCGTCCCTGGAGCGCTCGGCACCCCCCGTACCCCTGCACCCGCTGATCGAACGGCGGGCCGAGGCCGCCGTCGTCGCGGAGGAGCTGCGCTCCGGAACCGAACGGCTGATCACCGTCGTGGGCCTGAGCGGCGTCGGCAAGACGAGACTCGCCCTGGAGGCGGCGGCCCGACTGCACGACGCCGGCCTCCCCGTGCTGTGGCACACCGCCCCCGGGGCGGTCGCCGACTGCCTGCCGGCCGACGACGACCCGCTCGCCGCCCCGACCGCCGACTGCGCCGCCTTCCTGCACGGCGAAGGGCCCTCCGACACCGTTCCCGTCGAGCTCACCGGCCTGCTCGGCGACCGTGCGGCGCTCCTCGTCCTCGACGGCGCCGACACCGCGCGGCTCGACTTCCAGCGCCTCGGCCGGCTGCTGCGCGAACTGCCCGGACTGCGCCTCCTCGTCACCGCCGACACGCCCTGGGACGTCCCCGGCGAACGCCTCTTCCTCCTCGCCCCCCTGGAGGCCCCGGCCCCGGTCGCCGGCGCCCGCCCCGACGCCCCCGCCACCCGGTTCTTCCTCGACCGGCTCCGCCGCGTCCGCCCCGACGTCGTCCCCGACGACCGGGCCCTGACGGACATCGCGTGGGTCTGCCACCGCCTCGACGGACACCCGTTCGCCCTCGCCGCGGCCGCCTCCTGGCTCACCGTCTGCGACCTGCCCACCCTGCGCGGCATCGTCGAGTCCGACCCCGCCCCGCTCCTCGACCACCTGGCCGACGGCCGGTCCGGCTCCCACCTCCGGGAGAGCGTCGGCCGGACCCTGGCCGCGCTGCCCGCCGGCCACCGGAGCCTGATCGCCGAGCTGTGCGCGGCCGGCCGGGACGAGTTCCTCCTGGAGGACGTCGTCCGGCTGACCGGCCTGCCCCTGCCGCACTGCGGGCGCATGGTCCGCGACCTCCTCGTCGGCGGCGTGATCCGGTCCAGCACGGACGGCGGCCGCTCCGCGTTCCGCGTGCTGTGCGTCGTACGGGCCGTCGCCTCGACGACCGCGTGCGCGCCGACGACCGCGTGCGCACCGGCGGCCGGTGCCTCCGCTCCTGCCGGAACCGCTGCCGCCTGACTGCCGCCGCGCTGCCGAATCGCTCGCGTACCGCCGGAGCAACTGCCGCTCCGGGCCCGCGCCCACGGGTTGTATGGCCACTGCCCCGCCCCCGGCCGCCGCGCCTTCCTCTCCAGGAGCCCTCCATGCCGTTCGACACGCCCGTCGCACCCGCTCCGGCCGCCGTCCGGTTGCCGCTCTCGGTGGCCCAGCGTGACATCTGGACGGCGCACGCCCTCGACCCCACCGGCGTCAAGTACAACGTCGCCGAGTGCCGCGAGATCATCGGCCCGGTCGACCCGGAGCTGATGGCGGCGGCCTGGCGCCGGCTCGTCGAGGAGGCCGACTTCCTCCGCATCCGCGGCTTCGAGGACGACGGCGAGCGGGTCTGGCAGGTCGTCGACCCCGACGCGGGCACTCGGAGCCTCCCGTTCACCGACGTGAGCGCGGCCGACGACCCCGAGGCCGAGGCCTGGCGCCTGATCGACGGCATGATCAGCGCCCCCTTCGACCTGGCCCGCCGCCCGCCGGTCCGCTGCGCGCTGATCAAACTGGGCGAGGAGCGGTACTTCTACTTCTACGGGTTCCACCACCTGGTCGTCGACGGCGTGGGCGTCTCGATGGCCCTCGCCCGCCTGGTCGAGCTGTACGAGCGGGCGGTCGCGGGCGAACCCTGGGGGCCCTCCCCGTTCGGGAGCCTCGCCGACCTGCTCGCCGAGGACGCCGCATACCGCGACTCCGAGCGGGCCGCCGCCGACCTGGCCGCCTGGCGGGAGCACCTCGCCGGCGCCCCGGACGCGCCCGCCGGCCTCGTCCGGGGCACCGGCCGGGCCCCCGCCGCGCACGGCGGCCTGCCCTTCGCGCGCCGCAGCGTACGGGTGTCCGCGGCGGACGCCGACCGGCTGCGGTCGGTCGCCCGGGGCGAGTGGGTCTCCTGGTCCGTCCTCCTCGTGGCCCTCTTCTCGGTCTACCTGCACCGCGTCACGGGCCGCGAGGAACTGGTCCTCGCCCTGCCCGTGACGGGCCGCACGACCCGCCAAGCCCGCAGCACCCCCGGCATGCTGTCGAACGTGGTGCCGCTCCGCCTCCGGGTGCGGCCCGAGGAGACCCTCGCCGCCCTGGTCCGCTCGGCCGCCGCCGAGGTCAAGCACGGACTGCGCCACCAGCTGACCCGGTACGAGGACCTGTGCCGGGACGCCGGAACCGTCGACGGCTCCCGCCGCCTCGCCGCCCCGGTCCTCAACATCATGGGCTTCCACGCGGAACTCACCGTGTGCGGCAGCCCGACCCTCAACCACAACATCAGCAACGGCCCGGTGGACGACCTCGCCGTCGCCGTGCTCGACCTCGGCGCCGAGCACGGCCTGCGGATCGACTTCGACACCCCGCTCGACGGCGTCGACGCGACGGCCGTCGCCGCCCACCAGGACCGCTTCGCCGCCTTCCTCGCCGGCGTCCTCGCCCCGGACCGGCCGGCCGAGCGCCGGATCGCCGACCTCGACGTCCTGACGGAGGCCGAACGCGCCCTGCTCACCGGCCCGTGGGCCGGTCCCGTCAGCAGCTCCGGCACCGCCTCCACGACCCTCGTCGCACGCTTCGAGGAGCAGGTGGCCCGCCACCCGGGCGCGACCGCGCTGATCGACGGCGAGCGGACGATCACGTACGCCGAGCTCAACGCCGCCGCCAACCGCTGGGCCCGCCACCTGAGTTCACGCGGTCTGGGACGCGGAGACCTGGCGGGCGTCCTCCTGGAGCGCGGCATCCGCTTCGCCACCGCCCTCCTCGCCGTCCTCAAGACCGGCGCCGCCCACGTCCTGCTCGACCCCGACTTCCCCGACGAGCGCCTCCGCACGGCGGCCGACGACGCCGGCATCCGTCACCTCCTCACCCGCCCGTCCCTCGCCGGACGCCTCGAAGGACCCTGGACGGTCCACACCGAGGCCCCCGGCGAACTCCTCTCCCACGGCCCCGGCAACCCCGGCCTCCCCGTCGCCCCCGACGATCCCGCCTGCCTGATGTTCACCTCGGGCTCGACGGGCCGGCCCAAGGCGATCCTGTCGTCCCACCGGAATCTGGTGTCCACCCTGATCGGCCAGCCCTACCTCCCCACCGGCCCCGACCAGGTCTATCTTCAGTGCTCGCCGGTCTCCTGGGACGCGTTCAGCCTGGAGCTCTGGGGCGGCCTCCTCCACGGCGGCACCGTCGTCCTCCAGCCGGGACAGAAACCCGAACCGGCCCTCGTCACCGAACTGGCCCGCCGCCACGGCGTCACCACGCTCCTGCTGTCCGCCACCCTCTTCAACTACCTCACCGACGAGCACCCGGAGGCGTTCGACACCGTCACCACCGCCTTCACCGTCGGCGAGGCAGCCTCCCCGGCCCACGTCCACAAGCTCCAGCGGCTCAGGCCCGGCATCGAGGTCGTGAACGGGTACGGACCGGCCGAGGTGATGATCTTCGCCACCACCCACACCGTCGAGCCCGGCGAGCACCCGCATACCGCGATCCCGATCGGAACCCCCCTCGTCGACAAGGGGAGTTACGTCCTCGACCCCCACCTGAACCTGTGCCCGCCGGGCGTCACCGGGGAGCTGTACGTGGCCGGCGAGGGCCTGGCCCACGGGTACCTGGGACGACCGGACCTGACGGCGGCCCGTTTCGTACCGAACCCGTTCGGACCCGGTCGTCTCTACCGGACCGGTGACCTGGTCCGCTTCGACGGCGAGGGCCGTCTCGTCTACGAGGGCCGGGCGGACGACCAGATCAAGATACGGGGCTTCCGGATCGAGCCGGGCGAGACCGAGGCCGCACTCCTGACCCACCCCCGGGTCACCCGGGCCGTCGTCACCGTCCACGAGAAGCGCCTCGCCGCGTACGTCGTCCTCGACGGTGACACCCACCCCGCCGTCCACCCGGAGGAGATCCGGCGGCACGTGGCCGACCGGCTCCCCGAGCACCTCGTCCCCACCTATCTGACCCCTCTCGACCGGCTGCCCGTCACTCCCAACGGAAAGATCGACAAGCGGGCCCTGCCGGCCCCGACGGCCCTCCTCACCACCCGGCGCGCCCCGCGCACCCGGACGGAGGAGACCCTCGTCGCCCTCTTCGGCACGACGCTGGAGACGGCGGACCCGATCGGCATCGACGACGGCTTCTTCGCCCTCGGCGGCCACTCGCTGCTCGCGGCACGCCTGACGAACCACATCGCGGACGCCCTGGGCGTACGGCTCACGATCCGGGACGTGTTCGAGAACCCGACGCCGGCGCGCCTCGCGGAACTGATCGCGGGGGTCGCGGGGGAGGAAGGCGTACGGGACGTCCTTCCGCCGCTGGTCGCGGGGGAGGGCACGGGCGAGAACGGCGCCCTGCCACCGGCCTCGTACGCACAGCGGCGCCTGTGGCTCCTCGCAGGCCTGGAGGGGGACAGCGCGGCCTACAACGTGCCCATGGTGGTGCGGTGCGAGGGCGGCGGGCTCGACGTCGGAGCCCTGGAGGCGGCGCTGGGGGACGTGGTGGCGCGGCATGCCCCGCTGCGGACGGTCTTCACGACCGTGGACGGCGAACCGCGCCAGCGGATCCTCCCGCCGGAGCTCGCGAGGACGCCGGTCCGACGGCGGCGCGTGGAGACGGCACACCTGGACGCCGAACTGGCCGCCGAGGCGGGCCGGGTGTTCGACCTGGCCACGGAGATTCCGGTGCGGGCGGCGGTGTTCGACCTGGAGCATGGGGCGGCGGTGCTCCTGCTGGTGATGCACCACATCGCGACGGACGGCGTGTCGAGCGGCGTGTTCTTCGCGGACCTGGAGCGGGCGTACGGGGCCCGGGTCGGGGGAGCGGGGAGCAGCGTGCTGGAGCCGTTGACGGTCCAGTACGCCGATTACGCGGTCTGGCAGCGGCGGGGGCTGGGCGACGCGGACGACCCGGGCAGTGTGCTGGGCCGGGACCTCGGGTTCTGGCGCGGTGCGCTGGAGGGGCTGCCGGAGGAGCACGGGCTGAGCCTGGACCGGCCGAGGCCGGCGCGGGCGTCGCATCGGGGCGGAGAGGTCGAGGCCGATCTCGGTGCGGGGGTGTTTGAGCGGGTGGCCGCGTTCGCGCGGGCCGAGGGGTGCACGCCGTTCATGGTGGTGCACGCGGCGCTCGTCGCGGCCCTGACCCGGTTGGGCGCGGGATCCGATCTGGCGATCGGTTCGCCGGTGGCGGGGCGCGGGGACAAGGCGTTGGAGGATCTGGTCGGGTTCTTCGTGAACACGCTGGTCCTGCGGACCGACAGTGCGGGTGATCCGACGTTCCGCGAGCTGCTGGACCGGGTGCGTACGGCGGACCTGGACGCGTTCGCGCACCAGGAGACGCCGTTCGATCTGGTCCTGGAGGCGGTCAACCCCACCCGTACGCTCTCGCGTCATCCCCTCTTCCAGATCTGCCTCAGTCTTGAGTCCGAGGGCGGCCCGGCGTTCGGGCTGCGGGGCGTACGGACCGGGCCCGTCGAAACGGTCTCCAACGGATCCGCCAAGTTCGACCTGGAGTTCTTCCTCCGCTCCGACGACGAGAAGTCGCTCCGGGCCACCGTGCTCTTCGCCGCCGAGCTGTTCGACGAGGTGACGGTACGGCGCATGGTGACGGTCCTGGGTGACGTACTGGCGCAGGTGCTGGCCGAGCCGGGTGCACGGCTCTCGGACCTGGAGGTGTTGTCCGGTGCGGAACGTGAGCTGCTGACCGGTCCGTGGGCCGGGACGGTCGCCGACGTGGGGGACGCGTCGCTGGTCGAGCGGTTCGAGGAGCAGGTCGCCCGCCATCCGGGCCGTACCGCCCTGGTCGACGGCGAGCGGAGGATCACGTACGCCGAGTTGAACGCCACCGCCAACCGCTGGGCTAGGCACCTGAGTTCACGCGGTCTGGGGCGCGGTGACATGGCCGGTGTGCTCCTTGAGCGGGGTGCGGATTTTGCCGCTGCGGTGATCGCGGTCGTCAAGGCCGGGGCCGGTTACACGCTCCTGGACCCGGACTTCCCCGACGAGCGGCTGCGCTCGGCCGCCACCGACGCCGGCATCGGCGTCCTGGTCACGGACCTCCGTCTCGCGGGGCGTCTGGAGGGGCCGTGGCAGACCGTCTCCTGCTCGCCCGGGGAGCTGGAGGACCTGTCCGGGGAGAACCTGGGCACGGAGCTGACCGGGGACGACGTGGCGTGCCTGATGTTCACGTCGGGGTCGACGGGTCGGCCGAAGGGGATCCTGTCGTCGCACCGGAACCTGGTGTCGACGGTGAGCGGTCAGTCGTACGGCCGGTTCGGGCCGGACGAGGTGTTCCTCCAGTGCTCGCCGGTCTCCTGGGACGCGTTCAGCCTGGAGTTCTGGGGCGCGCTGCTGCACGGCGGGGTCTCGGTGGTGCAGCCGGGGCAGCGGCCGGAACCGGTGCTGATCAGCGAGCTGTCCCGTCGGCACGGGGTGACGATGCTCCAGTTGTCGGCGAGTCTGTTCAACTTCCTGGTGGACGAGCACCCGGAGGCCTTCGCCACGGTCACGGTCGCCTTCACCGGCGGCGAGGCCGCCTCCCCGGCGCACGTGCACAAGCTCCAGCGCCTCAAGCCCGGCCTTGAGGTGGTGAACGGTTACGGGCCGGCCGAGTCGATGGGCTTCACCACCACGCACCCCGTCGAGGCGGCCGACCGCCCTCACACCGTGATCCCGATCGGAACTCCGCTCGTCAACAAGGGCGGTTACGTCCTCGACGCCCGCCTGAACCTGTGCCCGCCGGGCGTCACCGGCGAGCTCTACCTCAGCGGGGAGGGCCTGGCCCACGGCTACCTCGGGAGGCCGGACCTGACGGCGACCCGTTTCGTGCCGAACCCGTTCGGGCCGGCCGGTGGGCGTCTTTACCGGACCGGTGACCTGGCCCGTTTCGACCGTGAGGGCCGCCTCGTCTACGAGGGCCGGGCGGACGACCAGATCAAGATACGGGGCTTCCGCGTCGAACCGGGAGAGACCGAGGCCGCCCTCCTGACCCATCCCCGGGTCACCCAGGCCGTTGTCACCGTCCACCACGACCGCCTCGCCGCCTACGTCGTCACCGACGACGACGTACACCCCGAGGAGATCCGCAAGCACGTGGCGGGCCGGCTTCCCGAGCACCTCGTCCCCGCGCACGTCATCGGTCTGGAGCGGCTGCCGCTCACCCCGAACGGCAAGATCGACAAGCGGGCCCTTCCCGAGCCGGCCGTCATCACCGCTTCCGGCCGCGCCCCGCGCACGCCGCTCGAAGAGACCCTCCTCGCCCTTTTCACCCGCGTCCTCGACACGACCGCCGACCTCACCGTCGACGACGACTTCTTCCACCACGGCGGCCACTCGCTGCTCGCGGCGCGTCTGACGAACCACATCGCGGACGCCTTGGCCGTGCGGCTCACGATCCGGGACGTGTTCGGGAGTCCGACGGTGGCGCGCCTCGCGGAGCTGGTCGCGGGGGAGGAAGGCACACGGGATGTCCTCCCGCCGTTGGTCGCGGGGGAGGGGGAGACGGAGGACGGACTGCCCCCGGCCTCGTTCGCGCAGCGGCGGCTGTGGCTCCTTTCCCAGCTCGACGGGGACAGCGCGGCCTACAACGTGCCGATGGTGGTGCGGTTCGAGGGCGCCGGGCTGGACCCGGCCGCGCTGGAAGCGGCGCTGGGAGACGTGGTGGAACGGCATGCTCCGCTGCGGACGGTCTTCGCGACCGTGGACGGCGAACCGCGCCAGCGGATCCTTCCGCCGGAGCAGGCACGCGTGAGCGTGGAATCACGCCGGACCGAGACCGGGCTCCTCGAAGCGGAACTGACTGCCGAGGCGGGCCGGGTGTTCGACCTGGCCGCGGAGATCCCGGTACGGGCGGTGGTGTTCGACCTCGGAGACGGGCCTGCGGTCCTGCTGCTGGTGGTGCACCACATCGCGATCGACGGCGTGTCGAACGGTGTGTTCTTCGCGGACCTGGAACGGGCGTACGAGGCCCGGGTCGGGGGAGCGGGGAGCAGCGTGCTGGAGCCGCTGACGGTCCAGTACGCCGATTACGCGGCCTGGCAGCGGCGGGTGCTGGGGTCGGCCGACGATCCGGACGGCGTGCTGGGCCGGGACCTCGGCTTCTGGCGCGGTGCGCTGGAAGGCCTTCCCGAGGAGCACGGGCTGAGCCTGGACCGGCCGAGGCCGGCGAAGGCCTCTCACCTGGGCGACCGGATCGAGGTCGACTTCGGTGCGGGGGTGTTCGAGCGGGTGGCCGCGTTCGCCCGGAGCGAGGGGTGCACGCCGTTCATGGTGGTGCACGCGGCGCTCGTCGCGGCCCTGACCCGGTTGGGCGCGGGATCCGATCTGGCGATCGGTTCGCCGGTGGCCGGACGCGGGGACAAGGCGCTGGAGGACCTGGTCGGGTTCTTCGTGAACACGCTGGTCCTGCGGACCGACAGCGCGGGTGATCCGACGTTCCGCGAGCTGCTGGACCGGATCCGCACCGCCGATCTGGACGCGTTCGCGCACCAGGAGACGCCGTTCGATCTGGTCCTGGAGGCGGTCAACCCCACCCGTACGCTCTCACGCCATCCCCTCTTCCAGATCTGCCTCGGCCTTGAGGCGGGCACCGCCCCGCAGGTGGACCTGGCCGGTGTCCGTATCTCCGAGGTCTCGGGCCTCGCGAACGGCTCGGTCAAGTTCGACCTGGAGTTCCTGCTCCGCTCCGACGACGGCCGACGCCTGCACGGTGCGGTCCTCTTCGCCGCCGAGCTGTTCGACGAGGTGACGGTCCGGCGCATGACGAGGATCCTCGGGGACGTACTGGCGCAGGTGCTGGACGAGCCGGGTGTCCGGCTCTCCGGGATCGAGGTGCTGTCCGGTGCGGAGCGCGAGCTGCTGACCGGTCCGTGGGCCGGGACGGTCGCCGACGTGGGGGACGCGTCGCTGGTCGAGCGGTTCGAGGAGCAGGTCACCCGCCATCCGGGCCGTACCGCCCTGGTCGACGGCGAGCGGAGGATCACGTACGCCGAGTTGAACACCGCCGCCAACCGCTGGGCCCGCCGCCTGCGTTCACGGGGTCTGGGGCGCGGTGACATGGCCGGTGTCCTGCTTGAGCGGGGTGCGGACTTCGCGGCTGCGGTGATCGCGGTCGTCAAGGCCGGGGCCGGTTACACGCTCCTGGACCCGGACTTCCCCGACGAGCGGCTGCGCTCGGCCGCCACCGACGCCGGCATCCGTCACCTCCTCACCTGCCCGTCCCTCGCCGCGCGCGTCGACGGACCCTGGACGACCCACACGGAAACCCCGGCCGAACTCTCGTCCCTCGACTCCGACGACCTCGGCCTGCCGATCGGTCCCGACGATTCCGCCTGCCTGATGTTCACGTCGGGGTCGACGGGTCGGCCGAAGGGGATCCTGTCGTCGCACCGGAACCTGGTCTCGACGGTGAGCGGTCAGTCGTACGGCCGGTTCGGGCCGGACGAGGTGTTCCTGCAGTGCTCGCCGGTCTCCTGGGACGCGTTCAGCCTGGAGTTCTGGGGCGCGCTGCTGCACGGCGGAACCTCCGTGCTCCAGCCGGGGCAGCGGCCCGAGCCCGTACTGATCAGCGAGTTGTCCCGCCGGCACGGGGTGACGATGTTGCAGTTGTCGGCGAGTCTGTTCAACTTCCTGGTGGACGAGCACCCGGAGGCCTTCGCCACGGTCACGGTCGCCTTCACCGGCGGCGAGGCCGCCTCCCCGGCGCACGTGCACAAGCTCCAGCGCCTCAAGCCCGGCATCGAGATCGTCAACGGCTACGGGCCGGCCGAGTCGATGGGCTTCACGACCACCCACTCCATCGCCCGTGGCGACGAGCCGCACGCCCTCGTCCCGATCGGAATCCCGCTCGTCAACAAGGGCAGTTACGTCCTCGACGCCCGCCTGAACCTGTGCCCGCCGGGCGTCACCGGCGAGCTCTACCTCAGCGGGGAGGGCCTGGCGCACGGCTACCTCGGGCGGCCGGACCTGACGGCGACCCGTTTCGTGCCGAACCCGTTCGGGCCGGCCGGTGGGCGTCTTTACCGAACCGGTGACCTGGCCCGTTTCGACCGTGAGGGCCGTCTCGTCTACGAGGGCCGGGCGGACGACCAGATCAAGATACGGGGCTTCCGCGTCGAACCGGGCGAGACCGAGGCCGCCCTCCTGACCCATCCCCGGGTCACCCAGGCCGTCGTCACCGTCCATCGCGAACGGCTCGCCGCCTACGTCGTCACCGACGGCGACATCCATCCGGAGGAGGTCCGCGGGCACGTCGCCGCACGGCTCCCCGAGCACCTCGTCCCGACCCACCTCACGTTCCTGGAGCGGCTGCCGCTCACACCGAACGGCAAGATCGACAAGCGGGCCCTGCCCGAGCCGGCCGTCACCGCCGCCTCCGGCCGCGCCCCGCGCACGCCGCTCGAAGAGACCCTCCTCGCCCTCTTCGTCCGCGTCCTCGACACGACCGCCGACCTCACCGTCGACGACGACTTCTTCCACCACGGCGGCCACTCGCTCCTGGGGGCCCGCCTCACCAACCACATCGCCGGTGCCCTGGACGTGCGGCTCACCGTCCGCGACGTCTTCCAGCACCCGACCCCCGCCCGGCTCGCCGCGCACATCGAAGCGCTCAGGGCCGCCGCCGTCCCGGCGAAGAAGGCCCGACCCGCCCTCCGCCGCCGTACCGAGACAGAACGGATCAGCTCATGACCTCCTCCTTCCCGGACTCCGCCCCCGCCCCCGCGCCCGAAGACGTCGTCTGGGACCTCCCCGGAGACGCCCCGCACCGCCTGTCGCTCCTCGTCCTTCCGCACGCGGGCGGCAACGCCCACGCGTACAGCACGTGGCGCGAGCACCTGCCGGCCGGCGTCCGGCTGCTGGTCGGCCAGTACCCGGGCCGGGGCGCCCGCTACAGCGAGGACCTGCCCGAGTCCGTCGACGACCTGGCGCTCCCCGTGGTCGACGCCCTCCCCTCGGACACCGGCCCCCTGGTGGTCCTCGGGCACAGCATGGGCAGCCTGGTCGCCTTCGAGGTGACCCGGGCCCTCCAGGCCGGCGGCCGGACCCCGCACGGGCTGATCGCCTCCGCCTGCCGGGCGCCCGTCCTGCCCAACCAGTGCCCGGTCCGCCCCGAACTGCTCGACGACGACCAGCTCGTCGCCGCCATCAAGGAGCGCGGCGGCACCGACGACGGCATCCTCGACGACCCGGAGCTCCGCGAGATCGTCCTGCCGTCCATCCGCGCCGACTTCGCCATCGACGACGTCTACCGGTGCACCGCCCCGAGCGTGCGGCTCGACTGCCCGGTCGCGGTGTTCGGCGGCGACGCCGACCCGATCGTCCCGGTCGACATGCTCGGCGGCTGGTCCCTCGTGGCCGGGCACCCGGTCGAGCCCGAGGTGCTCCCCGGCGACCACTTCTACTTCCAGCAGGACCTGCCCGGCTTCTTCGCCCGGCTGAACCCGGTCCTCGACGCCCTGCACGCCTCCGCGACCACGGCCGCCTGACCCGCGCCGTCTGTCGACACCACCCCACCCCCTTCCCACGGAAGACGAGGAACCCGCCATGACCACCTTCGCCCCCAGCCCGGCCACCGCCGGCGTCACCGTAGTCCGGGAGCCGGGCAAGCCGGCCGTCCTCCACACGCCCGCCTTCGGCACCATGGCCGAGGCCACCGCGTGGCTGTCCGACCGGCGCGCCGACATCCAGGCCGAACTGCACCGCTCCGGCGCGGTCCTGCTGCGCGGCCTGCCCGTCACGGACGCGGCCACCTTCGCCGAGGCCCGGGACGCGCTGATCGCCGAGCGCGCCGGCTACAAGGAGAAGGCCACCCCGCGCACCGACTTCGGCGAGGGCGTCTTCTCCTCCACCGACCTGCCCGCCGCCCAGCCGATCCGCCTGCACAACGAGAACAGCTACACCCTCGACTTCCCCGGCGTGCTGCTCTTCGGCTGCGTCACCGCCCCCGAGACGGGCGGCGCGACCACCGTCGGCGACATGCGGAAGGCCCTCGCCGCCCTCCCGCAGGACCTCGTCGACCGGTTCGCCGAGGCCGGCTGGCTCCTCGTCCGCAACTACTCGGACCTCGCGGGCATGCCCTGGCGCAAGGCGTTCTCGTCGGACGAGCCGGCGGGCGCCGAGGCGTACTGCGACGCCCACGCCATCGGCTACGAATGGCTCGACGAGGACACCCTGCGCACCCGCCAGCGCCGCTCCGCGATCGTCACCCACCCGGTGACCGGCGAGCGCGTCTGGTTCAACCACTTCGCGTTCTGGAACGCCCGCAGCCTCGACGAGGACGTCCGCGAGGTCCTCACCGAGACGTTCGGCGAGGACGGCCTGCCCTTCCAGACCCTCCTGGGCGACGGCACCACCCTCACCGACGCCGAGGTGGACGCCGTCAACGACGCCTACCAGGCCGTCACCGTGCGGGAGACCTGGCAGGCCGGCGACCTGATGCTCGTCGACAACATCCTCTGCGCCCACGGCCGGGAGTCGTACACCGGGGACCGCAAGATCCTCGTCGCCATGGGCGAGCCGGTGCCGCTGTCCGCCTGCTCCCCGACCACCGCCCCCTCCACCGCCCCGTACGGAAGGTGAGCCCCGCCATGACCGCCGTCCTCCCCGAGCGCCCCGCCGCCCTCTCCACCTCCCTCCTGGGGGAGCACCCCACCGCGGGCCCCTGCCCCTGCGGCACGTGCGCCGCCGCCGGCACCGGCGCGGCCGACCTGCTCGCCCGGCTCGCCACCGCCCCCGGCGGCCGTACCGCCGTCGTCGCGGGCGACCGCACCCTCACCTTCGACGAACTGCGCGCCGAGGCCGCCGCGTTCGCCGCCCGGATCACCGCCCTCGGCACCGGTCCGGAGAGCGTCGTCGCGCTCTGCCTGCCGCGCGGCGCCGACCTCGTCACCGCGATCATCGGCACCCTCACCGCCGGCGCCGCCTACCTGCCGGTCGACCCCGCCCTGCCCGTCGAGCGCCGCCGTTACCTCGTCGAGGACTCCGGCGCCGACCTGGTGGTGACGGACGGCACGGCCGGATCCCCCGCCCCCGGTGCCCGCGCCGTGACGATCGCCGAGCTGACGGACGTACGGAGCGACGCCCCCGTCCCGTACGCGCCCGCCCCGGTCACCGCCGACACCCTCGCCTACGTCATCTACACCTCCGGCTCCACCGGCCGCCCCAAGGGCGTGGAGATCGGCCGCGGCGCCGTCTCCCTGCTGCTGCGCGAGCTCGAAGGGGCGGGCGCCGCCACCGGCGAGGGCCGCCGGGTCGGCTGGAACGCCTCCCCGTCGTTCGACGCGTCCGTGCAGCAGTGGGTACGGCTCTGCCGGGGCGACACGCTCGTCATGATCGACGAGGAGACCCGCCGCGACCCGGCGCTCCTCGCCGCCCTCGTCGACGCACAGGCCCTCACGGACCTGGACGTCACCCCGTCGCACGCCGACCCGCTGCTCGACCTGCTCACCCCCGACGGCGGCCCGCGCCCGCTGACCCTCCTCGTCGGCGGCGAGGCCATCGGCACGGCGCTGTGGGACCGCCTGGCCGCCGCCCACACCTCCGGCCTCCTGCGCGCCCTCAACGTGTACGGGCCCACCGAGTGCACCGTCGACGCCACCGCCGGGTGGATCGACCGGCCGGGCGAGCCGCACATCGGGACCGCCCTGCCCGGGCTCCGGGCCCGGCTCCTCGACGAGGACCTCGCCCCGGTGGGGGAGGGGGAGGCCGGCGAGCTGTACCTGGCCGGTCCGCGCGTGGCCCGCGGCTACCGCAACCGCCCCGGCCTGACGGCGGAGCGCTTCGTCGCCGACCCGTCCGGCGCCCCCGGCGGACGCATGTACCGCACCGGCGACCGCTGCCGGCTGCTGCCCGACGGCCGGCTCGCCTACCTCGGCCGCGCCGACGGCCAGGTCAAGCTGCGCGGACACCGCATCGAACTCCCCGAGATCGAGGCCGCCCTCACCCGGGTGGACGGCGTCGCCGAGGCCGCCGTGGTCCTCGGCGAGGACGCGGGCGGCACGCCCTGCCTGATCGCCCACCACCGGGGTGGCGACGCCACCGCGCTCCGCACCGCGCTCACCGCCGCCCTGCCCTCGTACATGGTCCCGGCCGCGTACGTCGCGGTGGACCGGTTCGCCACCACGCCCAGCGGCAAGCTCGACCGGGCCGCGCTCGCCACCCGCGTCGAGGCGTCGAAGGACCGGGCGGGGACCGCCGGTTCCGCCGGTTCCGCCGGTCCCGCCGGTCCCGCCGAAGGCCTGACCGGTACGGCGGAGGAGCTGATCGCCCGCGTGTGGACCCAGGTCCTGGGCGCCGCCTCGATCGGCCCCGACGACAACTTCTTCAAGCTCGGCGGCCACTCCCTGCTCGCCATCAAGCTGGTCTCCCGGGTCCGGGCCGAACTCTCCGTGGCACTGCCCGTCAAGGCCGTCTACGCCCACCCCCGGCTGCGCGACCTCGCCGCCCACATCGAGGGACTGACGGCCGCGAAGGATGCCTGACCGCGGTCCCCGACCCTGGCCCCGACCTCGACCTCGACCTCGACCCCGGTCCCGGTCCCAGTCCCGATCCCGGCCCCGGCCCCGGTCCCGACTCCGATCCCGGCCCCGCCACCGGCTCGCCCACCCGCCTCCGCCACTCCCGAGGAGCAGCAATCGTGATCCCCCTGTCCTACGCCCAGCGCCGGCTGTGGTTCCTGAGCCGGCTGGAAGGCCCGTCGTCGGCGTACAACGCTCCCGTGGTGCTCCGGTTGGACGCGATGCCCGACCCGGGTGTGCTGGAGGCCGCGGTACGGGACGTGGTGGAGCGGCACGAGGTGCTGCGGACGGTGTATCCGGCGCGGGACGGCGAACCGTACCAGCGGGTCGTCGATGCTCCCGAGGTGCGGTTCGAGGTCGAACGGGGCGTGCCCGGTGGGGAGGTGGAGGCGAGGGCTACGGAATTCGCCCGGCTGACCGTCGACGTGACGACCGAACCACCTCTCCGGGTAAGGCTTTTCGGAGTGGAGGACGGGACGGCGGTGCTGGTGCTGCTCGTCCACCACATCGCCACGGACGGGTGGTCGGTGGGCTGCCTGCTCACGGACCTGGACCTGGCCTACCGCGCCCGGGCCGAGGGGCGTGCCCCCGACCGGGAGCCGCTGCCCGTCCAGTACGCGGACTACACCCTCTGGCAGCGGGACATGCTCGGCGACCCCGAGGACCCCGACAGCACCGCCCGCGAACAACTGGCCTTCTGGCGCGAGGCGCTCGACGGCATCCCCGCGGAGACCCGGCTGCCCGCCGACCGGCCCCGGCCGGTCGAGCCCGGCCGGCAGCGGGGCGCCGTGGTCTCCCTGGACCTGGACGCCGGAACCCACCAGGCCCTGACCGGCCTCGCCCGTGCCCGGCGGGCGACGTTCTTCATGGTGGTCCGCTCGGCGCTGTCCCTCGCTCTGCGGGCGGCGGGCGCGGGGGCGGACGTGGTGGTGGGGACGCCGGTGGCCGGGCGGCCGGAGGAGGCGCTGCACGATCTGGTCGGGTTCTTCGTGAACACGCTGGCCCTGCGGACCGACCTGTCGGGCGACCCGACGCTCGGCGAGCTGGTGGGGCGGGTGCGGGACGCCGATCTCGCGGCCTTCGCGCACGACGACCTGCCGTTCGACCTGCTCGTGGAGGACCTGAACCCCGAGCGTACCCTCGGCCGGCACCCCTTCTTCCAGGTCATGGTCAGCGCACGGACCGCGCAGGACGACCCGTACCGCCTGGGCGGCATACCGGCCGTCCTCGACGGGGCCGACCTGGCCACCGCCAAGTTCGACCTCTCCTTCGACTGCCTGGAGCGGTTCGGCCCGGACGGCGCGCCGGACGGGCTGGGGCTCGGACTCCAGTACGCGACCGACCTGTACGACGAGGAGACCGCGCTCCTCCTGCTCGACCTGTTCCGGCGGGCGTTGAGCGCCCTCGCCGAGCGGCCGGACAGCACGCCGCTGGGGCGGGTGGAGCTGCTCACCGACCAGGAGCGCCGGGGACTCGACCGGCGCCACCGGGCGCTCGCCGCCGCCGGGAACCGGCGGGCCGGGGCCGGGAAGGAGCCGCGCGACGGCGAACGGGCGCGCACCACCACGGACCCCCGGGAGGAGATCCTGCGCGGACTGTTCGCGGAGATCCTGGACAAGGACGAGGTGCTGCCGGGGGAGAACTTCTTCAAGCTGGGCGGGCACTCCCTGCTCGCCGGAAAGCTCACCAACCGCATTCGCGGTGCCCTCGGGCTCCAGGCCGCCCTCCGCGACGTGTTCCTCGCCCCGTCCCCGCGCCAGCTCCTGCGGCGGCTCGGCGAGCAGGGCACCGGACCCGCCCGTCCGGCCCTGCGGCCCGTGCCGGAGGAGCGGCGGCCCGAGCGGATCCCGCTCTCCTACGCCCAGCGCCGGCTGTGGTTCCTGAGCCGGCTGGAAGGCCCGTCGTCGGCGTACAACGCGCCCGTGGTGCTCCGGCTTGAGGCGATGCCCGACCCGGGTGTGCTGGAGGCCGCGGTACGGGACGTGGTGGAGCGGCACGAGGTGCTGCGGACGGTGTATCCGGCGCGGGACGGCGAACCGTACCAGCGGGTCGTCGACGCTCCCGAGGTACGGGTGGAGGTCGAGGAACGCGTCCCCGTCGGTGAGGCGAAGGCGCTGGCGACGGAGTTCGCCCGGACGCCGATCGACGTGACGACCGAACCGCCGCTCAGGATAAGGCTGTTCGCCGTGGAGGACGGGACGGCGGTGCTGGTCCTGCTCGTCCACCACATCGCCACGGACGGGTGGTCGGTGGACTGCCTGCTCTCCGACCTCGACACCGCCTGCCGCGCCCGCGCCGGGGGCCGCGCTCCCGACTGGGAGCCGCTGCCCGTCCAGTACGCCGACTACACCCTCTGGCAGCGCGACCTCCTCGATGCCGAACACGACTTCCTGGGAAGTCGGTTGGCCTTCTGGCGTACGGCCCTCGACGGCGTTCCGGCGGAGACGCGGCTGCCCGCCGACCGGCCCCGGTCGGCCGAGCCCGGACAGCGGCGGGGCGAGGTGGTGACCACGGAGGTCGACGCCGGCGTGCACAAGGCGCTCGGCGGCCTCGCCCGGGCGCAGCGGGCGACGTTCTTCATGGTGGTCCGCTCGGCGCTGTCCCTCGCTCTGCGGGCGGCGGGGGCCGGATCCGATCTGGTCGTGGGGACGCCGGTGGCGGGGCGGCCGGAGGAGGCGCTGCACGATCTGGTCGGGTTCTTCGTGAACACGCTGGCCCTGCGGACCGACCTGTCGGGCGATCCGACGCTCGGCGAGCTGGTGGGGCGGGTGCGGGACGCCGATCTCGCGGCCTTCGCGCACGACGACCTGCCGTTCGACCTGCTCGTGGAGGACCTGAACCCCGAGCGGTCCCTCGGCCGGCACCCCTTCTTCCAGGTCATGGTCAGCGCGCAGGCCGCCGGGGCGGCGCAGGACACGGCCCGTGCCCTCGGCGGCATCCCCGGCACCCTGGACGGCGCCGACCTGGCCACCGCCAAGTTCGACCTGAGCTTCCACTGCGCCGAGACGCTCGGCCCCGACGGCGAACCGGGCGGCGTGCTGCTCGGACTCCAGTACGCGACCGGGCTCTACGACCGGGACACCGCGCTCCTCCTGCTCGACCTGTTCCGGCGCGGTCTCACCGCCCTCGCCGAGCGGCCCGCCGACACGCCCCTCGGCGCCGTCCGCCTGGTCACCGACGAGGAGCGCCGGGACCTGGACCGGCGCCACGAGGCCCTCGCCGCCGCCGAGCGGAGCCGCGGCGCGGCCGGAAAGGGGGCGCGGGACGGGGCCCGTGCCGTCACGGACCCCCGCGAGGAGATCCTCCGGGGACTGTTCGCCGAGATCCTGGACCGGGAGGAGGTGCTGCCGGGGGAGAACTTCTTCAAGCTCGGCGGGCACTCGCTGCTCGCGGGCAAGCTCACCAACCGGATCCGCAAGGCACTCGGGCTCCGGGCCGCCCTCCGCGACGTGTTCCTCGCCCCGACTCCGCGCCAGCTCCTGCGGCGACTCGACGAGCAGGGGCGGGGGCAGGGGGCCGGGCCCGCCCGGCCGGCCCTGCGGCCCGTGCCGGAGGAGCGGCGGCCCGAGCGGATCCCGCTCTCCTACGCCCAGCGCCGGCTGTGGTTCCTGAACCGGCTCGAAGGGCCGTCCGCCACCTACAACATCCCCGTCGTGACCCGGCTCCGCCGCCCCCTCGACCCGGCCGTGTTCGCCGCCGCCCTCACGGACGTCGCCGCCCGGCACGAGGTGCTGCGCACCGTCTACCGCTCCGTCGACGGCGAGCCCCACCAGCAGGTCCTCGACGGTGCCGTGCCCGTCCTCGAACAGATCGCGGCCGCCGGGCCCGAGGAGCTGCGGGCGGCCGTCGACGAGGCCGCCGGACACGTCTTCGACCTGGCCGGCGAGATCCCCTTCCGGGCCCGGCTCGTGACCGGCGCCGACGGCGGCCAGGTGCTGGTGCTGCTCCTGCACCACATCGCGGGCGACGGCTGGTCCACCCCGTGCCTGCTCGCCGACCTCGACACCGCCTACCGCGCCCGCGCCGGGGGCCGCGCCCCCGACTGGGAGCCCCTGCCCGTCCAGTACGCCGACTACACCCTCTGGCAGCGCGACCTCCTCGACGGGCAAGGGGGCGAAAGCGGCCTCGCAGGCGAGCAGTTGGCCCACTGGCGCGACGCCCTCGACGGGCTGCCGCCGCTGCTCGCCCTGCCCACCGACCGGCCGCGTCCGGCGGAGAGCGACGGGGCCGGCGCCCTCACCGCCCTCGACGTGAGCGCCGCCACCCACCGGGCCCTGCTGCGCCGCGCCCGGAGCAGCGGCGCCACCCTCTTCATGGTCGTGCAGGCCGCCCTCGCCGCCCTCCTCACCCGGCACGGCGCGGGCACCGACCTCGCGATCGGCACCACCGTCGCCGGCCGCGCCGACGACGCCCTGCACCCCCTCGTCGGCTTCTTCGTCAACACGCTGGTGCTGCGCACCGACACCTCCGGCGATCCCGCCTTCACCGACCTGGTGCACCGCGTCCGCGAGGCGGACCTCGCCGCCTACAGCCACCAGGACCTCCCCTTAGACCGGCTCGTGGAGCACCTCAGCCCGCACCGCTCCGCCGCCCACGCCCCGCTCGTGCAGGTGATGCTCCAGGTCCACGCCGCGACCGCCGCCGCTTCGGGCGGTTCCGGCGCCCCGAACGTCCTGGACGGCGAGCCGGTCGCGTTCCGGGCCGTCGGCGCCAAGTCGGACCTCACCTTCGCGCTCACCGAGCTCACCGACGCGGACGGCGCCCCGGCCGGGCTGCGCGGCGCCCTCGAATACGCCACCGCCCTCTACGACGAGGAGACCGCCCGCCTCCTGGCCCGGCGCCTCGCCGATACCCTCGACGCGTTCGCCGCCGACCCCGGACTCCCGCTGTCCGGACCCGCGTACGGCCCGGCCGCCCCCACGGGACCGGAGGCCGTACGGGACGGGAAGGGGCGCCCCGTCCCCGTACGGGTGCCCGGCGAGGTGTACGAGCCGGTCCCCGGCGGCGGTGACCGGCCCACCGGCCGGCGGGCCTTCCCGGCCGCCGACGGCACCCTGCGGCCCGTCGCCACCCTCACCGCGGGCGGCTATCCGGTGGAGCCGGGCCGCGTCGAGGGCGTCCTCACCGGCAATCCCGGCGTGACCGGGGCGACCGTCGCCGTCCGCGACGACCGGCTGTACGCGTACGTCACCCGCGTGCCCGGGGCCGCCGGTGAGGCGGAGCTGCGGACCCGGGCCGCCGAGCGGCTGCCCGAGTACCTGGTCCCCGCCCGCGTGGTCGTCGTGGACCGGCTGCCCGCCCCCGGTGAGCACCCCGACCTCGTTCCGGAGGGGGAGGTGCCGGGCGCGGCGGCCCCGGGCGGCCGGGAGGACGAGCTGCTCGCCCTCTTCCGGGAGGTCCTCGGCGGCCGGGCGCTCGGCCGGGACGACAACTTCTTCAAGTCCGGCGGTCACTCCCTCCTCGCGGTCCGGCTGCTCAACCGGATCCGCGCCGAGCTCGGCCGGGACCTCACCCTGCGGGACGTGTTCCGCAACCCCACCGCGGCCTCCCTCGCCCGGCGCCTCGCCGAAGCGTCTCCCGTGACGGGCACGGCGGGTACGGCGGGGAAGGCGGGCGGAACCGGTACGGCGGGCGGAGCCGGTACGGCGGGCGCGGCAGGTACGGCGGGGAAGGCGGCGCCCCGGCCGCCTGCCGCCCCCGCGCTGCGGCGCCGCACCCGGGCGGGGGCGCGCCAGGGCCGCTGACGGCCCGGCACCGGCAGCTCCGGGCGGCTCCTTCTGCCGCCCGGAGCTGCCGGGCCGACTGCCCCGGGAGCGGGCGGGCCGCGCCTAGCGTGAAGGGCACGGAGGCGAGGGGAACCGTTCGCCCCGGTCTCTCGGCCCCTTACCGGAGGAACCCAGCATGCCCCCCAGCGGAACGGACGACCTGCTCGACGGCGGACCCTCTCCCGCCCCCGCCCCGCCCGTGCTCGACCTGATCGCCCATCAGGCGCGCACCCGCCCCGACGCCCCCGCCCTGGTCCACGCCGACACCCGGCTCACGTACGCGCAGCTCGCCGCGGCCGTGGACGGAAGGGCCCGGGAGCTCGCCGCCCTGGGCGCGGGGCCCGGCCGGCTCGTCGCCCTCCACCGGCCCCGGGGCGTCGACGCGATCGTCGGCCTCCTCGCCGTCCTCACCACCGGCGCCGCCTACCTGCCGCTCGACGTCCAGGCCCCCGACGCCCGCAACGCGGCCATCCTCCGGGACGCCTGCGGCGACCTGGCCCCCGCCCCGGCGGAGGTCGCCCGGCACGGCGAACTCGTCCTCGGCGGACCCGGCACGGAGCCGGGCGCCGCCTACGTCATCTACACCTCCGGCTCCACCGGCACCCCCAACGGCGTCGTCGTCGCCCACGACTCCCTCGCCCACTTCGTCGCCGGAGCGACCCCCGCCTACGGCATCGGCCCGGACTCCCGGGTCCTCCAGTTCAGCCCGCTGCACTTCGACGCCAGCGTCCAGGAGGTCTTCCCGACCCTCGGCGCGGGCGGCACCCTCGTCCTGCGCACCGACGACATGCTCGACGTCGGCGAACTCCTCGCCGGCTGCGAGCGCCACGGCGTCACCCTCCTCGACCTGCCCGCCGCCTACTGGCACGAACTGGTCCACGTCCTGACCACCGGCTCGGTCCGCCTCCCGGACCACCTGCGCACCGTGCTCGTCTACGGCGAGGCCGTCCTGCCCGAGCGGATCGCCCAGTGGCGCGGCCTGGCCGGCGACCGGATCCGGCTCCTCAACGGCTACGGCCCGACCGAGACCACGGTCGTGGCCACCGTCGCCGACCTCACCCGGCACGCCTCCGGGCCCGTCCCCATCGGCCGCCCCCTGCCCGGCGTCCGCGCGGCCGTCGTCGCCGGTGAACTCTGGCTCCTGGGCGGCGGACTGACCCGCGGCTACCTGCACCGCCCCGAGCTGAACGCCCGCCGGTTCACCACCCTGGACGGCGAGCGCGCCTACCGCACCGGCGACCTCGTCACCGTCGGCGAGGACCGGCAGATCCTCTACCACGGGCGCCTCGACGACGAGGTGAAGATCGGCGGCCAGCGCATCGACCCCGCCGCGATCGACTCCGTCCTCGCCGGACACCCCGCCGTCCGGGAGGCCGCCGTCGTCGCCCAGGAGGACGCCGAGGGCGTCAAGCGGCTCGTCGCCTTCGTCGTCACCGAGGGCGGCACGGGAGCGGAGGAGCTGCGCACCTGGGTGCGCGACCGGATGCCGCCCGCGGCCGTGCCCGCCGTCAGCGTCGTCGTCGCCCTGCCCCGCACCAGCTCCGGCAAGATCGACCGGAAGAGGCTGCGCACCACCGACCCGCGGCTGCCCGTCGTCCACGAGGAGCCCCTGCCGGCCGGGGACCGGGTGCCGCTCTCGCACGCGCAGCGGCGCCTCTGGCTGGTCAACCAGTTCGACGGCCCGTCCGCCGCCTACAACATGCCGGTCGTCCTCCACCTGGACGCGGCGCCCGACCGCACCGCCCTGGCCGCCGCCGTCACCGACCTCGCCGAACGGCACGAGGTGCTGCGCACCGTGTTCCCCGCGCCCGACGACGAGCCGTACCAGCACGTCCTGGCCCCCACCGCCGTCCGGCTCCGCACCGTCGAGTGCCCCGCCGCCGAACTCCCGGGCCGGGTCGCCGCCTTCACCGCCGAGACCTTCGACCTCTCCCGCGAACTGCCCCTGCGCGTCGCCCTCTTCCTGCCCGACGAGGGCCCCGGCGCCACCCTCGCCGTCCTGCTCCACCACGTCGCCGGCGACGGCTGGTCCCTCACGCCCCTGATGACCGACCTGGCCCGGGCCCACGCCGCCCGTACGGAGGGCCGCGCCCCCGCATGGGAGCCGCTGCCCGTCCAGTACGCCGACTACACCCTCTGGCAGAACGACGTCCTCGGCACCCCGGACGACCCCGACTCCCTCACGGCCCGGGGGCTGGCCCACTGGCGGGCCGCCCTCGACGGCCTCCCGGAAGCGACCGACCTGCCCCTCGACCGGCCCCGGCCCGCCGTCCGCGACCACTCCGGCGCCCAGGTGACCACCGCCCTCGGCCCCGGCGTCCACGCCCGGCTCGTCCGCCTCGCCGAGGAGCACCACGCCAGTGTCCTGATGGTCCTCCAGACCGCCCTCGCCCTCGCCCTGCGGGCGTCCGGCGCCGGGGACCGCGTCGCCGTCGGCACCCCCGTCGCCGGACGCGACGACGAGGCCCTCGACGACCTGGTCGGCTTCTTCGTCAACACGCTCGTGCTGCCCGCCGACACCTCCGGCGAGCCCGCCTCCACCGCCCTCCTGAGCCGGGTCCGCGACACCGTCCTCGCCGCCTTCGAGCACCAGGGGCTCCCCTTCGACCTCCTCGTCGAACACCTCAACCCGCCCCGCACGCCCGGCGTCCACCCCCTGTTCCAGGTGATGCTCACCCTGCGGACCACCGGCACCGGCGAGGAGACCTTCCGGTTCGGCGCGACCGGGGGCCGCTTCGCCGCAGACGGCCCGGTCACCACCAAGTTCGACCTGACCGCCGCCTGCGAGGAGCTCCGCGACGCGGACGGCGCCCCCGCCGGACTGCGGATCGCCCTGGAGTACGCCACGGACGTCCTCGACGAGGACACCGCCCGGCTCCTCCTCACCGCCCTGGAACGCGCCCTGCGCACCGCCGCCGACCGCCCCGGCGACCCCGTCCCGGACACCGCGCTCGTCAGCCCCGCCGACCGGCTCGCCCTCGACGCGCGGCGCGCCCGCACCGCCGCCCGCGCCGCCGAGACCGCCGCCGAGGAGGCCCTGGCCGCCGCGCACACGGCCACGGAGCCGCCCCCGGCCCACGTCGACACCCTGTGCGAACTGTTCGCCGAGGTCCTCGGCCTGGACCGGGTGGACCCGCACGAGGGGTTCTTCACCCTCGGCGGCCACTCCATGAGCGGCGTGCGCCTCGCCAACCGGATCCGCGCCCGCCTCGGCGCCGACGCGCAGGTCCGCGACCTCCTCCTCGCCCCCACCCCCGACGCCCTCGCCCGCCGCATCGCCGACCGGGAGACCGGCCCGGGCCCCGACGGCACCGGCGCCGCCGGGAGCGCCCGGCCCCGGCCCGTCCCGCGCCCGGACCGGCCCGCCCGGCTCCCCCTCTCGTACGCCCAGCGCCGCCTGTGGTTCGTCGACGCCCTCGAAGGACCCGGTGCCTCCTACAACATCCCCCTCGTCCTGCGGCCGGCCGCGCCGCTCGACGCGGACGTCCTCGCCCGGGCGCTCACCGACCTCTCCGACCGCCACGAGGTGCTCCGCACCCGCTACCGGTCCGTCGACGGCGAGCCCCACCAGGAGGTCCTGACCGGGGTCCGGCCCCCGCTCGACGTCCGGACCGTCCCCGCAGCCCGGCTCCCCGAGGCCGTCGCCGGGGCCGCCGGGCACGTCTTCGACCTGGCCGAGGACACCCCGCTGCGGGCCACCCTCCTGAACACCGAGGAGGGGGCGCACGACGGCGACGGCCCGCACGGCGAGGGCTCGCACGGCGACGGCCCGTACGGCGACGGCCCGTACGGCGACGGCCCGTACGGCGACGGCCCGCACGGCGAGGGCTCGCACGGCGACGGCCCGTACGGCGACGGCCCGTACGGCGACGGCCCGTACGGCGACGGCCCGTACGGCGACGGCTCGCACGGCGAGGGCCCGCACGGCGACGGACAGGTCCTCGTCCTCCTCGTCCACCACATCGCCGCCGACGGCTGGTCCACCGGACCCCTCCTCGCCGACCTCACCACCGCCTACCGCGCCCGCGCCGGGGGCCGCGCCCCCGGCTGGGAGCCGCTGCCCGTCCAGTACGCCGACTACACCCTCTGGCAGCGGGACCTGACCGACGGGCCCGCCGCCCGGGAGCACCTGGAGTTCTGGGAGGAGACCCTCGCCGGCGCGCCGCCCGTCCTCGAACTGCCCTCCGCCCGGCCCCGGCCCGCCGAGGCCACCCACCGCGGCGGACACGCCCCCGTCGCCCTCGACCCCGCCACCCACCGGGCCCTGGAGGCCCTGGCACGGCGCACCGGCACCACCCTCCTCATGGTCCTCCAGGCCGCCCTGGCCGCCGTCCTCACCCGGCACGGCGCCGGCACCGACCTGCCGCTCGCCACCATGACCGCCGGACGCGACGACGAGAACCTCGGCGACCTGGTCGGCTTCTTCGTCAACACCCTGGTGCTGCGCACCGACACCTCCGGCGACCCCACCTTCGCCGAACTCCTCGACCGGGTCCGGCGCACCGACCTCGCCGCCTACGCCCACCAGGAACTCCCCTTCGACCGCGTCGTCGAACACCTCAACCCCGTCCGCACCACCGCCCACCACCCGCTCGCCCAGGTCGTCGTCCAGCTCCACCACGACTACACCCGCGACGCCCCCGGCGCCGCCGCCGCGCGCGGCCTCTTCCGGGAGGGCGGGCCCGCCCTCCTCGACACCGTCTCCACCAAGTTCGACCTCACCTTCGCCCTGACGGAGCTGCGGGACGCGGACGGGGGCCCGGGCGGCCTGGCCGGCGGACTGGAGTACGCCACCGACCTGTTCGACGCCCCCGCCGCCGCCCTGCTCGCCGCCCACCTGGACCGCACCCTGCGCGCCGCCGCGGCCGATCCCGGCGTACGGATCGGGGACGTCGACCTGCTCACCGACGCCGACCGCCTCCGGCTCGGCGCCGCGTACAACGACACCGCCACCGTCCTGCCCGAGGGGCCGGACACCGTCCACGGGCGGATCGCCCGCCGGGCCGCGCGCACCCCCGGCGCCCCCGCCCTCGTCACCGACGACGAGACCGTCGCGTACGGCGCACTCGACGCCCGCGCCGACGCGCTCGCCGCCCGCCTCCGCGCGGCCGGGGCACGCCGGGGCGACACCGTCGGCGTCCTCCTCGACCGGGGCGTGCCCCTGGTGGTGACGGCGCTCGCCGTCCTCAAGTGCGGCGCCGCCTATCTGCCGCTGGACCCCCGCCTCCCGGAGGCCAGGATCCGGCTGATGACCGAGGACGCCGGGGCCCGCCTGGTGGCGACCGACACCGCGCACGCCACCGCCCTCCCGGACGGCTTCCCCGCGGCCGTGCTCGCCGTGGACGCGCCCGCCGGGCACGACCCGGCGCCGGACGCGTCCGAAGCCCCGCGCGCCACCGGCGACGACCTGATGTACGTGATGTTCACCTCCGGCTCGACCGGCCGGCCCAAGGGCGTCGGCGTCACCCACCGCAACGTCCTCGAACTCGCCGCCGACCGCGACCTCGCCGTCGGCGGACCCCGGCGGATGCTGGTGCACTCCGCGACCGGCTTCGACGCCTCCGTCTTCGAGACCTGGGTGCCGCTGCTCGGCGGCGGCAGCCTCGTGATCACCCCCGGCGACGGCACCGACCTCGCCGAGACCGCCCGCGCCGTCCACCGGCACGGCGTCACCGGCGCCTACTTCACCATGGGCCTCTTCCACGTCATGGCCGACGAGGGCCTGGACACCCTCCGGGCGCTGCGCGAGGTGTGGACCGGCGGGGACGTCGCCTCCCCGGCCGCCGTCCAACGGGTCCTCACCCACTGCCCCGACACCGTCCTCGTCCACTCCTACGGACCCACCGAGACCACCTTCGCCTCCCACAACCAGTGGTTCACCACCGGACAGCGCACCCTGCGGGGCGCCGGCGTCCATCTCGGGCAGCCCATGGACAACACCCGCAGCCACGTCCTCGACGACGCCCTGCGGCCCGTGCCGCCCGGCGTCCCCGGCGAGCTGTACGTCGCGGGCGCGCACGTGGCCCGCGGCTACGTCGGCCGCCCCGGCACGACCGCCGAACGGTTCGTCCCCGACCCGTTCGAGAACGACGGCAGCCGCATGTACCGCACCGGCGACCGCGTCCTGTGGACCCCCGACGGCGAACTCCGCTTCCTCGGCCGCGCGGACGGCCAGATCAAGCTGCGCGGCGTACGGATCGAACCCGGCGAGGTCGAGCGGGCGCTCGCCGAACACCCCGCCGTCGGGCAGGCCCTTGCCGTGGTCCGCGAGGACCGGCCCGGCGAGAAGACCCTCGTCGGCTACGCCGTCCCCCGCGCCGGCGGCACCGTCACCGAGGCCGAACTGCTCGCCGCGGCCCGCGCGACGCTCCCCGAACACCTCGTGCCCTCCGCGGTCGTCGTCCTCGACGCCCTGCCGCTGACCGTCAACGGCAAACCCGACCGCGCCGCGCTGCCCGCCCCCCACCGGCCCGCCCCGGCGGCGGGCGGACGACGGCCCCGCAACGCGCGCGAGGAGGTGCTGTGCGCCCTGTTCGCCGAGATCCTCGACGTGCCCGAGGTCGGCGTCGACGACAACTTCTTCTCCCTGGGCGGCCACTCCCTGCTCGGCGTCCGCCTGGTCCACCGCATGCGCGGCGTCCTGGGCGTCGAACGCACCGTCCGCGACCTCTTCCGCATGCCCACCCCCGCCGGGCTCCTCGGCTCCCCCGAGGAGGGGACGGAGGAGGACGGCACGGCCGCCGCCCTGGGCGTCCTGCTGCCGCTCAGCACCCGGGGGACCCGCCGCCCGCTCTTCTGCGTCCACCCCGGCACCGGCGTCGGCTGGGCCTACGCGGGCCTCGCCCGCCACCTCGGCGACGACCAGCCGCTCTACGCCCTCCAGGCCCGCGCCCTGCACGACCCCGGCCACCGGCCGCGCTCGGTCGAGGAGATGGCCGACGACTACCTGGAGCGGATCCGCCGGATCCAGCCCTGGGGCCCCTACCGGCTGCTCGGCTGGTCGTACGGCGGCGTCGTCGCCCACACCATGGCGGTACGGCTCCGCGAGGCCGGCGAGCACGTCGAACTCCTCGCCCTGATGGACGTCCACCAGACCGGACCCGGCAGCGTCTCCGTCCTGCCGCCGGAGGAACGGACCGCCGGGGCGCCCCCCGAGGACCTCGCCGGGGCGATCGCCCGGATCCGCCGCGAGGACCCCGTCCTCGCCGGCTTCTCCGACGCCGAGCTCCGGGCGGTGCTCCGCGCCTCCGAGACCCACGCCGGGCTCATGGCCCGGCACGTGCCGGGCGTCGCCGACACCGACGCGCTGTTCTTCACCGCCCGCAGACCGGGGGAGCCCGAAGGCGCCCTCGCCGCCACCTGGATTCCCTTCGTCCAGGGAATCGTCGACAACCACACCATCGAATGCGGCCACCTCGAAATGGCCGGACCCGAACCACTCGCCCACATCGGAAGAATTCTCTCGGAGAAACTCTCCGCCCTGCAGAAGAAGGAAATGAGGAGCCAGTCATGAGCGATTCCGTCAACCCGTTCGACAACGCCGAGGGCACCTTCCACGTCGTCGTGAACGACGAGGGCCAGCACTCCCTGTGGCCGGCCTTCGCGGACGTCCCCGGCGGCTGGACCAGCGTCCACGGCCCCACCGGCCGGGCCGAGGCCCTGGAGTACGTCACCGCCCACTGGACCGACATCCGCCCGCGCAGCCTCGTCGCCCAGTACGCCTGACGCCGTCCCGCCGGGGGAGACCCGGAAGGCGCCGCGCCCCGTTTTCGACACGGGGCGCGGCGCCTTTCCTTTTGCCTGCGGCCGGGTGCCGGCGCGGAAACGCGGAGACGAAAGTGCCGGTCCTTGCTGCCGCTCCTACTTCCCCTCCGGCGGTGCGCCGAAATCTATTCTTCAGGCATGAAGATTCTCTTGAGCGGAACCGCGTCGGATTCCCATACGTGGAATCTGGTGTACCTCGGGCTCTTCCTGGAGGAGCTGGGGCACGAGGTCGTCGGGCTCGGCCCCTGCGCGGACGCCGAGCTGCTCGCCGCCGCCTGTCTGCGGCACGCCCCCGACGCGGTGGTGCTCAGCAGCGTCAACGGACACGGCTACCGCGACGGCCTCGCCGCCGTCCGCCGACTGCGCGCGGAACCCGCCCTCGCCGCCCTGCCCGTGGTGCTCGGGGGAAAGCTCGGCGTCGCCGGCCACCGCCAGGAGGCGGACGTCGCACGCCTGACCGAGGCCGGCTGCGACGCCGTCCTCGGTGAGGACCTGAACGCCTTGCGGGCCTTCCTGGCGAGCGGGGCGCGCCGTGAGGTCGCGGGGGCGCGCCGAGGTGCGGCCGAGCCGCTCCGGGAGCCCGCCGGACCGCGTCGGGAGACCGCCACGTCGCTTCGGGAGGTGCCGGCTTGACCGCCGTCGACACCGCCCCCGCCCCCTCCTTCGGGGCGTTCGTCGCGGAATCCGCCGCCGCCGGGCGGCTCGTCGTCCAGCCCCGCATGGGCTTCGGCGACCCGGGCCGGATGCGGGCCGGGCTCGCGCGGACGCGGGCCGCCACCGCCCGCACCGTGGGCACCCTGACCGTCGACAGCTACACCCGCGTCGGCGACCTCGCCGCCGCCCGCGCCGCCGTCGCCGAGGGCGCCCCCCTCAACGGCTACCCGATCGCCACCCACACCCCCGACACCACCCGCGGCCTCCTCGAAGGGCTCCACGACGACGCCTTCCCCGTCCAGGTCCGCCACGGCTCCGCCCGGCCCGGCGCCATCGTCCGGGCCCTCACCGCCGCCGGCCTGACCGCCACCGAGGGCGGCCCCGTCTCGTACTGCCTGCCCTACGGCCGCACCCCCCTGCGGGAGTCCGTCGAGGCCTGGGCCCGCGCCTGCGAACTGCTCGCCACCACGGCCCGCCCCGGCACCACCCCCCACCTGGAGAGCTTCGGCGGCTGCCTGCTCGGCCAGCTCTGCCCGCCCGGCCTCCTGGTCGCCACCAGCGTCCTGGAGTGCCTGTTCTTCGCCCAGTACGGTCTGCGCAGCGTCTCCCTGAGCTACGCCCAGCAGACCGACCCCGGCCAGGACGAGGAGGCCGTACGGGCGCTGCGCCGCCTCGCCGCCGAGTTCCTCCCCGCCGGCGTCGAGCACCACGTCGTCCTCTACACCTACATGGGCGTCTTCCCCCGCACCGAACGCGGCGCCACCCGCCTCCTGGAGGCGTCCGCCCGCCTCGCCGTGCGCTCCGGGGCCGGCCGCCTGATCGTCAAGACCGCCGCCGAGGCGCACCGCATCCCCACCGTCGAGGAGAACGTCCGCGCCCTGGAGACCGCCGCCGCGGCCGCCGCGCTCGCCGGACCCCCCGAGCCGGCCCCCGCGACGGACGGGAGCGGAGAGGTGTACGAGGAGGCCCGCACCCTGATCGAGGCCGTCCTCGGTCTCCACCCCGACCTGTCCCGCGCCCTGCCCGCCGCCTTCGCCCGGGGGCTGCTCGACGTCCCGTTCTGCCTCCACCCCGACAACCCCGGCCGCTCCCGCGGCTTCATCGACCCCGCCGGGCGGCTCCGCTGGGCCCGTACCGGCGCCATGCCGATCCCCGCCGACCCCGCGGCCGACGCCACCCCCCTCACGGCGGACGGCCTGCTCACCGCCCTCCACCACGTCGCCGGCCGCTACGACGGCCCGGGGCCACACGGCGACGAGGGCGACGACCAGGACGGCCGCGACCGCCCCCGGGCCACCCCGCTCGCCGTCTGAACGCCCACCGCCCGGCCCACCCGCACCCACCACGAAGCCCGGCCCCGCCCACCCGCACCCACCCCGAACAGGAGCCCCGCCATGGACCAGCCCCACCCCGCCGACGCGCCGACCGCACCGGCCGCACCGCCCCCGCTCGGCGAACACCTCCGTTCGCCGCGGCTGCGGACCGCCATGCTCGTCCAGCAGGAAGCCCTCAGGGCCACCCGCGACTTCCTGTACGGCCGGGGCTTCACCGAGCTCCTGCCGCCGCTCGTCGGCCCCGTCACCGACCCCGGCGGCCGCGGCGCCAAGGCCCTGGACGTCGACTACTACGGGCACCCGTACAAGCTGATGACCAGCGCCATCCTCTACAAGCAGACGTCCCTGCGCGGCTTCCCGAAGCTCTTCTACATCGCCCCCAACGTGCGCGTCGAACCCGAGGAGACCGCCACCACCGGCCGCCACCTCGTCGAGTTCCACCAGATCGACGTGGAGATCGCCGACGCGAGCCGCGAGGACGCCCAGGAGATCGCCGCCGGACTGCTCACCCACGTCACCGAGCACGTCTGGACGGCCGTCCCCGGCCTCCTCACCGGACTCGGCCGGGAGGAGCGCGACTTCGCCGACGTCCGCGCCGGCAAGTACGACGTCCGCACCCACGACGAGGCCGTGGCCCGCCTCCTCGCCTCCGGCCACCCGCAGAACCCCGACGGCGAGATCGACTGGACCGGCGAGCGGATCCTCTCCCTGGAGAGCGACCGCCCCTTCTTCGTCGACGACTACCCCAAGGGCTCCCGGGGCTTCTACGACCGCGAGGACCCCGAACGCCCCGGCGTCCTGCGCAACTTCGACCTGATCGCCCCGCACGGCTACGGCGAGCTGGTCTCCGGCAGCGAGCGCGAGTCCGACTACGCCACCCTCGTCACCCGCATGCGGGAGAGCGGCGAGAACCCCGCCAAGTACGCCTGGTACCTCAAGGAGGCCCGCGAGGGCATCCCGGCCAGCGCCGGCTTCGGCATGGGCCTCCAGCGCCTGGTCCGCTTCCTCACCGGGCTCGACGCCCTCTGGCAGGTCAGCGCCTACCCGAAGCTCCCCGGGGCGGTGACCCCGTGACCGGTCTCGCCGCCCCCGGCTTCCCCGAGGAGGCCGTACGCGCCCGGGCCCGGCGTGGCACCGCGGAGGTCTTCCCCGACCCCGCCGCGTACGGTACCCGGCTCTTCGGCCCGAGCGGCACCGGAACCGGTTGCGGCTCCGGCTCCGGTTCCGGGGACGCCCTCGACCGGGCGCGCGTGGTCCCGCCCGTCTTCATGCCCGAGCGCCTGGAGAAGCTCATCGACCTCGCCCGCGAACCGGAGTTCACCGACGTCGACCTCACCACGCGCACCGGCGGCTTCACCGCCCGGCTGCCCCTCTACCTGTCCGCCTTCGGCTCCACCCGCGCCGGCAGCGGCGACCTCGCCGTCCACGCGAGCCGGCAGGCCGCCCGCCTCGGCATCCCCATGGTCATCGGGGAGAACATGATCCCCGTCCACGGCTACCGCCGGGCCGGCGACGCCACCCGCTCCGCCCTCCTCGCCCGCGTCGAGGCCTACCTCGACGCCGCGCCCGACGGCACCGGCGGCATCGTCGTCCAGCAGTCCACCGAGGACGCCGACTCCGAGGTCTGGAACCTCCTCTACAGCGACCCCGGCACCCGCCCCCTCCTGGAGACCGGCCGCCTCGCCTTCGAGCTGAAGACCGGCCAGGGCGCCAAGCCGGGCCTCGGGGGCATGACCGTCGTCGACCGGGCCGAGGCCGAGCAGCTCGCCCGCCGCTTCACCGTGCGCGAGGTCTTCGGCCCGGAGGACGGACGCCTGCTGCGCTGCGCCACCCCGGGCACCTTCACGGACGAGATCCTCCGCCAGCAGCTCCGCTTCATGCGCAACAACTTCCCCAGGGCCCGCGCCTGGGTGAAGTTCCACCCCGGCCGCGACATCGCCCACGCCGCCCGCACCGCCTGGGACGCCGGGGCGGACGCCGTCACCGTCGACGGGGCCGAGGGCGGCACCGGCTGGGCCCCGCGCGTCTTCCTCGACCAGGTCGGCCTGCCCCTCGCCGAGTGCCTGCGCCGCATCGGGCCCCCGGCCGGGTGCCTCCTCGCCGGCGGGGGGATGTGGGAGGGCGGACGCGTCCTGCGCGCCCTCGCCCTCGGCGCCACCGCCGCCGGCCTCGGCCGGGCCGCCCTCGTCGCCGTCGACGAGGACCCCGAACACGGCCTGGAGCGCCTCGTGGAGAGCATCGCCCTCGAACTGCGGCTGCTCGTCAGCGCGTTGGGCAAGTACGCCGTGGCCGCACTCGGCCCCGAGGACCTGTGGTGGCCCGACGGCCCCCACGCCGGTCACCCCGTCGCCCTCCCGGCCGGGGCGGCGCCGTGACCGCGCGCCGGCCGGGCGGCGACCGCCGTACGGTCCACGCCCGCTTCTCCGTACGGGAACTCCCCGGCATCACCGTGACCGCCCCCGACGAGGGAACCGCCGCCGCGGCCCGGCGCACCGCCCAGCGCGCCCTCACGGAGGCGGGCCGGGGCCACCTCGGCGGCCGGGTCGAACTCCGCACCCCCCGGACCGCCGCCCCGGGCCCGCGCCGCCGGCACGCGGTCCGCCGGGCCGCCGACCGCGCGGTGGCCCTCGCCGTCGCGGCGTGCCTCCGCGGCGACACCACGGGCGTCCACATCCCGATCCGCCCACCCACCCCACCCCACACGCCCCCGCGCTGACCCGGGACCTGACCGCCCGCCCCCTCCGACGACAGAAAGCCGACCTCATGGCAACGACGACCCCCGCCCCTCCCGCGCCGCCCGGTGCCAAGCCCTTCGTCGACTGGCCGCGCATCGGCAGCCTCGTCGTCGGGCAGGCCGCCGTCCAGGCGGGCAGCTTCGCCCTCCTGATCGCCATGAGCTGGACCGCCGTCCAGCTCGGCGGTCGCGGCGCCGTCACGGCCGTCACCCTCGCCGCCACCCTCCCGCGCGCCCTGCTGCTCCTCTTCGGCGGCGCCCTCACCGACGCGCTCGGCCCCCGGGCGGTCCTGCTCCGCGCGACGAGCGTCCGCGTCGCCGTCCTCGCGGCCGGGGCGCTCGTCACCGTCACCACCGAGAGCCTGTGGCCGCTGATCGCCCTCGCCCTCGTCGACGGCGCCCTGCTCGGCCTCACCGGCCCGGCCTCCGGGGTCCTGCTGCCCCGCCTCGCCTCGCAGGAGCAGCTCGGCCGCGCCAACTCCCTCTTCTCCATGGTGCTGCGCCTGGCGCCCATCGCCGGATCGCCCCTCGGGGCCTGGCTCGTCGTCGCCGGCGGCCTCCCCGGCGCCGTCGCGGCGGCAGCGATCGGCTGTGCCGTCTGGCTGGGCTGCGCCGCCCACGTCACCCACGGCATGACCCGCCCCGAACGCGCCCCGCAGGGGTCCTCCCTCCTCGCCCGGTCCGGCGACGGCTTCCGCCTCCTGGCCGCCCACCCGCGCCTGCGGTGGATGTTCGTCGCCTGCTTCTGCATGGACCTGGCGTTCCTGTGGCCGGCCGAGGTCGCGCTGCCCCTGCGCGCCGCCGACCGGGGCTGGGGCATCGGCGCCGTGGCCCTGGTCCTGGCCGCCTTCAGCGCCGGCGCGCTCGCGTCCGCCGCCCTCGGCGCGGTCCTCGCCCACCGCATCCCGGCCCACGCCAAGCTCGTGGTGACCGGCACCGGCCTCGCGGCCGGCATGGCGGCCATGGCGCTCGTCCCCACCGCCCCCGCCCTCGCCGTCACGGCCGGCGCCGTCGGCCTCCTGTCCGGCCTCAACGGGCCCGCCCTCATCACCGCCTACCAACAGGCCGTCCCCGAGGGCCGGATGGGCGCCGCGATGTCCACCTTCACGCTCTCCGGCATCGGCGCGGCACCGCTCTCCCTGGCCGTCTTCACCCCCGTCTCGCTGCACCTCGGGGTGACCGGGACCTGGCTGCTCTGCGCGGGCCTCGCCCTCCTCTCCCCGATCGCCGCCGCCCTCGCCCTGCGCGGCAGCGGCACCGGCAGCGGCAAGGAGACGGACCCGGCCGCCCCGCGCGCCGGAGCCCGCGCCCGTACCGCGCAGGAGTCCACCGCCCCTTCCGTGTGAGGCAGACATGATCCAGTCGGTTCTTCCGCTTTCGCTCGCCCCGCCTTCCCCTCCACCGTCCGGCCCGCTGGTCCCCGCCCCGCTGCCGCTCCTCACCACGGCCCTGCCCGCGCTCCCCGCCCTCCGGCCCGCGCGGCCGCAGCTCTGGCTGGTGGCCACCGACGCGCACCGGGAGACCGTCGGCCGGTACGCGTCCCTCGTCCTGGACGGGACGGAGCTGGCCCGCGCCGGGGAGTTCCGCCGGCCCGGCGACCGGGCCACCTACCTGTGCGCCCACGCGGGGCTGCGCCGTCTGCTCGGCGCCCACCTGGGGGTCGCGCCCCGGGCCGTGTCGGTGGCCCGGGCGCCCTGCCCCTGCTGCGGCGAGCCGCACGGCCGTCCCGTACTGCCGGACGGGCGCCTGCACTTCTCGCTCTCGCACTGCGAGGGACTGAGCCTGATCGCCCTCGCGTCCACGCCGGTCGGGGTGGACATCGAGCGGGTGCCGCCCCCGCACACGGTCACCGAGGCCGGGGAGGTGCTCCACCCGGCGGAGTCGGCGGAGCTCGCCGCCCTCGCCCCGCCCCGCCGGCCCGCCGCGTTCGCCCGGGTGTGGACCAGGAAGGAGGCCTATCTGAAGGGGCTCGGGATCGGCCTGGGCGCCGACCCGTCGGCCGACTACGTGGGTTCGGGGCCCGTCCCCGCCGCCCCGGGGGGATGGCTCCTCGCCGACGTCCTCGTCCCGGACGGCCACCACGCCGCGGTGGCCCTGCGCCCGTGACGCCCGGGTCGTCCGCTCCCTCCCCGGAAGGGGGGGGCGGACGACCCCGGACGGGAAAACGGCCCGTCGCGTTCTCCGCCTCGGGAACCATTCGCCGCGCCGCGCGCTCCTCCCGGGGTCGGACACGATCGTGGCCCGGCGGAGGATTCGCCCAACTTCCGTGTGAGCAAGGGTGCATGAGACCGATTCATCCGCCTCCCGCAAGGACCTGACCCACGGTGAGAAACAGGCGAACAGCATCCCTCGTGGCCATGGGCGTCGCCGCGGCGCTCCTGCCCGCCCTCACACCCGCCGCCTCCGCGGCCGTCCCGACGCTCCGGCCCGCCGCCGACCCCCTGGCGCAGTACACGCAGCAGAAGCCGCGCTGGAAGCGCTGCGACGCCCAGGGGCCGGCGAACTTCGAGTGCGCGACGATCAAGGTGCCGCTCGACTACGCCAGTCCGAACGGCGGGAAGCTCGACGTCGCGATCTCCCGGACGAAGGCGACCAGCGCCAAGGACCGGCGCGGCGTCCTGCTCCTCAACCCGGGCGGTCCCGGGGGCACAGGCCTCGACATGCCCCTCTACATGGCGTCGGACCTGCCGGACGCGGTGAAGAAGCGGTACGACCTGATCGGGTTCGACCCCCGGGGCGTCGGCAACAGCTCCCCGGTGGGCTGCGGCCTGAGCGACGACGAGCTGAACTGGCAACGCCCCTACAAGGCCGAGACGTTCGACGAGGACGTCCGGCAGGCGCGGACCGTCGCCGAGAAGTGCCGGAAGGCCAACCGGGGCGTACTGCCCCACCTCAGCACCCGCAACACCGCGCGCGACATGGACGTGATCCGCGCCGTGCTCGGCGAGAAGAGGATCTCGTACTTCGGCTACTCCTACGGCACGTACCTGGGCGCGGTCTACACGCAGCTCTTCCCGAAGCGGGCCGACCGGTTCGTCCTCGACAGCGCGGTCGACCCCGAGCGGATCTGGCGGGGCATGATCCAGGTGTGGGCGGAGGGCGCGGAGCCGGCGTTCACCCGGTGGACCGAGTGGACCGCCGCGCGGAACGCCACGTACAAGCTGGGCCGCACCCCCGCCGAGGTCCGCACGACCTTCTGGAACCTGGTCGCCGCGGCGAACGAGAAGCCCGTACCCCTCGACGGCCTGCTCATGACCGGTGACGACATCCGCTCCCTGCGGGGCATGTTCTTCTCCGTGGAGGACGCCGCCCAGACCGTCGTCCTGCTGAAGGAGGCCGCCGAGGGCAAGGCACCGGCCCCGGGTGCGACGCTTCCGCGGCGGGTCCTGCCGACCGCTCCCGTCCCGCCGTCGTTCGCCCGCGCCGTCCCGTCCGACAACGGGGACGCGAGCTTCTGGTCCGTGGTGTGCGCCGACACCCGCGCCTGGCCGCGCGACCCGGAGCAGTACCGCCGCGACGCGATCCGGGACAAGGCGAAGTACCCGCTGTACGGAGACTTCGCGTCCCACGTCAAGCCGTGCGCGTTCTGGGGGCCGGGCGCGGAGCCGGCGACGAAGGTGGACAACACCGTCCGCGCGCTCGTCCTGCAGAACGAATGGGACCCCCAGACGCCGCTGGTCAGCGGGCAGGGGATGCGCCGGGCCCTGAAGGGCGCCCGGATGGTCACGGTCCTCGACGGCCTGGGCCACGGCGTCTACGGCGGCAAGTCCTGCGCCGACAAGGTCGCCAACGTCTATCTGGTGACGGGCAGGCTGCCGGTCAAGGACCTGTCCTGCCGGGCCCCCGCGGGCCAGAGGCTCGACGGCCCGCGGCTCCCGCCGTCGGCGTCCCCGGCCGTTCCGGGCATCCCGTCCGCCCCCGGCCTCCCGGGCCGGCAGGACCGCTTCTGACCGCTTCTGGCCGCTTCGGGCTGATCACCCACGGCCGTCGCTGACGACGAGGCCCCCTGCCCGCCCGGGCGCACCGGGCGGGCAGGGGGCCTCTCCTCGGGTCACATCAGGTCGAAGAGTGCCGTGAGGGCCGCCCGCAGCGCCTCCTCCGGATCCTCCGCGGCCTCCTCGGAGCGCCACGCGACGAAGCCGTCGGGCCGGACGAGGACCGCCCCGCCCTCCGTGACGCCGTGGGCCTCCGCCCAGTCCGCACCGTCCTCCGGGACCAGATCGGCGTCCGGCCCCCCGCCGATCCGGTACGAGTCGAGCGGCACCGACAGGCGGTCCGCGACCCGGGCCGCCGCGGCGTGCCACGCGCCCGTGCCGCCCGCCGAACTCAGCAGCACCGGGAACCGCTCGTACAGGTCGAGGGTGGAGATCCGCTCCCCGGACCGGTCCAGCCACAGGTGGGGCGACCGGGATCCCGGCTCGCCCGTGAGCCGCAGCGCGTCGGGCAGGACCGGCAGCGTCCCGTCGGCGCCCAGGACCGCGCCCCGCGGGTAGCGGTGCCCCAGGACCACGTTCAGGATGCCGCCCTTCCTGCCCGCCGCGCCGACGCCGGGGTCCGGCGCGTACCCCGGGTGGCTGTGCTCGACCGAGCGGGACGAGGCGCGGGCGCTGGTCGCCTCCGCGACCGGGCGGCGTTCCGCGTCGTAGGACGCCAGCAGGCCGGGACCGGCCCAGCCGTCCAGGACGGCGGACAGCTTCCAGGCGAGGTTGTGCGCGTCCTGGATGCCGGTGTTGGAGCCGAACGCCCCGGTGGGCGGCATCTCGTGGGCCGAGTCTCCGGCCAGGAACACCCGCCCCCGCGCGTACCGCTCGGCCGTCCGCTCGGCGGCGTGCCAGGGGGCCCGGCCCGTGATCTCCACGTCGAGGTCCGGCACGCCCACGGCCCGCCGGATCTGCTCCCGGCACCGCTCGTCGGTGAACTCCTCCAGGGTCTCACCGCGCTCGGGGTGCCAGGGCGCGTGGAACACCCAGCGCTCCCGGTTGTCGACCGGCAGGAGGGCCCCGTCGGCCCCCGGGTCCGTCAGGTAGCAGACGATGAAGCGCCGGTCGCCGACCACGTCCGCGAGGCCGCGGGAGGTGAAGGTGACGCTCACGTTGTGGAACAGGTCGCCCGGGCCGTTCTGCCCGATGCCGAGCCGTTCGCGCACGGGGCTGCGCGGGCCGTCCGCCGCGACGAGGTACTCCGCGCGGATCGTGGTGTGCTCGCCGGTCTCGCGGCTCTTGACCTGCGCGGTCACTCCTCCGGCGTCCTGCTCGAAGGACATCAGCTCCGTCGCGTACCGCAGGTCCCCGCCCAGTTCGAGGGCGCTCTCCCGCAGCACGGGCTCCAGGTCGTTCTGGCTGCACAGGCACCATTCGGCGGGGCTGAAGCGGGCGAGGCCGCCGCCGGGGTCGATCTCCCGGAACAGCCACTCGCCGGCGTCCCCGACCAGGCTCGGCGCCTGGAGGATGCCGTTGTTGCCGGCCAGGACCGAGGCGGCGTCCCGGACGCGCTGCCGCACTCCGGCGCCCCGGAAGAGCTCCATCGTGCGCACGTTGTTGCCGCGTCCACGCGGATGGATCGAGGTGCCGGCGTGACGCTCGACGAGCACGTGGGGCACGCCGAGGCGGCCGAGGAACAACGAGGCGGACAGTCCGACCAGAGAGCCGCCGACGATGAGGACGGACGTGTGGACGTCCTCGCCGGACCCTTCGCATCGGTTCATCGAATGCCTCCAGCGTCACCTGTGACGCGAGTCGGGGGTGGGATGGAGATCCATGCCCTCCGGAAACCGCTTCGTGCGTCCGGGGCACCCGAATGACGCGCGGTTCACTCATCCGCACCGTGGGAGTCGCGCGACCCGCGAAGAGGCGCTGACGATCGGCACATGACGGCCCCTGCCCCCTCGGCACGGCGGTCCCCTCCCGGCTTCCCCGGAGCAGGTCCCCTCGGGAGAAGACCCCGAGCAGACCCCGAGAAGCCTCCGAGAAGCCCCCGAAGGAAACTCCCGAAGAAAGAAGAGGTGCGCCGGATGACCGTTTCGGCACGTGTCTCGCAGTCGGCGTTCGACGGCTCCAGGCTGCGCGTGATCCTGCTGCTCGACCTGTACGAAGGGGCCCAGCAGCAGTTCCTCGAAGCGTACGAGCTGATGCGCAAGCAGGTCGCCGCCGTCCCCGGACACATCAGCGACCAGCTCTGCCAGTCCATCGAGAACCCCTCGCAGTGGCTCATCACCAGCGAGTGGGAGAGCGCCCCGCCCTTCCTCGCCTGGGTGAACAGCGAGGACCACGTCGAGGTCGTCAAGCCGATGCACAGCTGCGTCCGGGACACCCGGTCGATGCGCTACAGCGTCCTGCGGGAGACCGGCGGCGGCCGGCCGCTCGCGGAGGACACCGCACAGGCGGGCCTCCGGGTCGCGGCCCGGGAGGGCGACGGGGTGGCGCGCCACGCCCTCACCTTCACCGTCAAGCCGGGCTCGGAGTCGAAGGTCGCCGAGATCCTCGCCGGCTACGACTCGCCCCGCGCCCAGGTCGACGAGAACACCCGGCTGCGCCGCACCTCCCTCTTCATGCACGGCAACCGCGTCGTGCGCGCGGTGGAGGTGGAGGGCGACCTCCTCGCGGCCCTGCGCCACGTCGCCCGCCAGCCCGAGGTGCGCGCGGTCGAGGAGGCCCTCAACCCGTACCTGGAGCAGGAGCGGGACCTGACCGACCCCGAGTCGGCGCGGGTCTTCTTCACCCGGGCGGCGCTGCCCGCCGTGCACCACGTGGTGGCCGACCGGCCCGCCCCGGCCGGTCTGCGGCGCCACGCCCTGTACTACCCGGCGAAGGAGGGCCGCGGCATGGAGCTGGCCCGGCTGCTCGCCGAGCAGGACGCCGCCGCGGCCGGGGAACCGGACAACCCGGTGTACGGCAGCACCGTCTTCCACCGCGACGACATCGTGGTGCGCCTCGTCGACATCACCGGCGACGTCGACCTCGACCCCGTCGCCTCCCTCGGCCTCAAGGGCCCCGGGAAGGCCGAGGAGCTCGAACGGCTCCTCGACGGCGCCGCGATCGGCGTCGAGGGCTCCCTGACGACGGACCGCAACGTCAACCGGCTCCTGTCGCACGCCGACATGCTGCCCGTCACCGACCGCACCTCGGCGGACTCCTGACCGACGGCCGCGGCCTCCCGCCCGGACGTCACCGCCCCACCCGGAGGTATCAACCATGCCCCACCAGCAGCCCCTCATCGTGAGCCTGGACGAGACGGAGCCCAACCGCAGGCGCGGAGGTGACCTGCGGGCCATGCTCACGCCGGCCGCCGTGGGCTCCACCAGCGGCTTCATGGGCCTGGCCATCGTCAAGCCCGGCGAACGCATCGGCGAGCACTACCACCCGTACTCCGAGGAGTTCGTGTACGTCGTCTCCGGCGCCCTCGAAGTGGACCTGGACGGCGAGACGTACGCGCTCCGGTCCGACCAGGGGCTCCTGATCCCGATCGACGTGCGGCACCGCTTCCGCAACGTCGGCGACGAGGAGGCCCGCATGGTCTTCCACCTGGGCCCGCTCGCCCCGCACCCCAGCCTCGGCCACGTCGACACCGAGGAGACGGCCGTCGCCCCCGTCGGACCGCAGCTGACCGTGGGCGGCCCCGGTCAGGTCCCCGAACGCACCGGGGCCATCGAGTGAACCGGCGCGTGGCCGTCACCGGGATCGGAGTGGTCGCCCCGGGCGGCACCGGCACGACGGCGTTCTGGAACCTCCTCTCCGAGGGCCGCACCGCGACCCGCGGCATCACCCTGTTCGACCCGGCCGGCCTGCGCTCGCGCATCGCCGCCGAGTGCGACTTCGACCCGCTGGCGCACGGCCTCGACCCCGAGCTGAGCCTGCACGCCGACCGCTACATCCAGTTCGCGGCGGTCGCCGCCGGGGAGGCCGTCCGCGACTCCGGGCTCGACACCGCCGTCGAGGACCCGTGGCGCGTCGGGGTCTCCCTGGGCAGCGCCGTCGGCGGCACCACCCGGCTCGAACACGACTACGTCCTGGTCAGCGCGGGCGGACAGCGGTGGGACGTGGACCACCGCGCCGCCGACCCGAAGCTGCACCTGGCGTTCTCGCCGAGCACGCTCGCCTCGTTCGTCGCCGAACGCTTCGGCGCCCGCGGCCCGGTGCAGACGGTCTCCACCGGCTGCACCTCCGGCCTCGACGCCGTCGGCTACGCCTTCCACACCATCCAGGAGGGCCGGGCGGACGTCTGCATCGCCGGGGCGTCGGACTCGCCGATCTCCCCGATCACCATGGCCTGCTTCGACGCCATCAAGGCGACCTCGCCCGACAACGACGACCCCGAGCACGCCTCCAAGCCCTTCGACGACCGCCGCAACGGCTTCGTCATGGGCGAGGGCGCGGCGGTCCTCGTCCTGGAGGAGTACGAGCACGCCCGGGCCCGCGGCGCGCACATCTACTGCGAGATCGGCGGCTACGCCACCTTCGGCAACGCCTACCACATGACCGGTCTCACCGGCGAGGGCCTGGAGATGTCCCGGGCCATCGACAGCACCCTCGACCAGGCCAGGCTCGACCCCACGCTGATCGACTACGTCAACGCGCACGGCTCGGGCACCCGGCAGAACGACCGCCACGAGACCGCCGCCGTCAAGCGCTCCCTGGGCGCCCACGCGTACGAAACCCCCATGAGCTCCATCAAGTCCATGGTGGGACATTCGCTCGGGGCGATCGGCGCGATAGAGGTGGCCGCCTGCGTCCTCGCCCTCAAGCACCAGGTGGTGCCCCCGACGGCGAACTACGAGGTTCCCGACCCCGAGTGCGACCTGGACTACGTGCCGCGCACCGCCCGCCCCCGGAAGCTCAGGAACGTGCTCTCCGTCGGCAGCGGCTTCGGCGGCTTCCAGTCCGCCGTGCTCCTCACGGAGCCGGCAGGGAGGACACGATGAGCACGGAGCAGCCCAAACGCGCCGTCGTCACCGGCATCGGGGTGATCGCCCCCAACGGCCTGAGCGCCGACACCTACTGGAAGTCCGTCCAGGAGGGCATCGGCGTCCTGGACCGGATCACCCGCGAGGGGTGCGAGCACCTGCCCCTCAAGGTCGCGGGCGAGGTCCGGTCCTTCGACGCCTCGACCCTCATCGAGGACCGCTTCCTCGTCCAGACCGACCGGTTCAGCCACTACGCCATGGCGGCGGCCTCGCTCGCCCTCGACGACGCCGGGCTCGGCCGGGACGCCCCCGAGGACCCCTTCTCCATCGGGGTGGTCACCGCCGCCGGGTCCGGCGGCGGCGAGTTCGGCCAGCGGGAGCTCCAGAAGCTGTGGGGCCAGGGCTCCAAGTTCGTCGGCCCGTACCAGTCCATCGCCTGGTTCTACGCCGCCAGCACCGGCCAGATCTCCATCCGGAGCGGCTTCAAGGGCCCGTGCGGCGTGGTCGCCAGCGACGAGGCGGGCGGCCTGGACGCCCTCGCCCACGCCGCCAGGGCCGTACGGCGCGGGACGGGCGCGATGGTCGTCGGCGCCGCCGAGGCGCCCCTCGCCCCGTACTCGATGGTGTGCCAGCTCGGCTACCCCGAGCTCAGCACCGTCGAGGAGCCCGACCGGGCCTACCGCCCCTTCACCGCCGGGGCCTCCGGCTTCGTGCCGGCCGAGGGCGGCGCCGTGCTCGTCGTGGAGGACGAGGACCGCGCCCGGGACCGGGGGACGGCCGTCCGGGCCGTCGTCGCCGGACACGGCGCCACGTTCACCGGCGCCTCCCGCTGGGCGGAGTCCCGGGAGGGGCTCGCCCGCGCGATCCGGGTCGCCCTCGACGAGGCCGGCTGCGCCCCGGAGGAGGTCGACGTCGTGTTCGCCGACGCCCTGGGCGTGCCGGAGGCGGACCGCGCCGAGGCGCTGGCGCTCGCCGACGCCCTGGGCGCGCACGCCGCCCGCGTGCCCGTCACGGCGCCCAAGACCGGGATCGGCCGCGCCTACTGCGGGGCCCCCGTCCTGGACGTCGCGGCCGCGGTGCTCGCGATGGAACACGGCCTGGTGCCCCCCACCCCGAACGTGTTCGACATCTGCCACGACATCGATCTGGTGGTGTCGCGCGCCCGCCCCGCCGAGCTGCGGACGGCCCTCGTCCTCAGCAGGGGCCTCATGGGATCCAACGCCGCGCTGGTCGTGCGCCGCGGCGACGAGACCGCCCGGTAGGACCGGGCGGGAGTAAGGAGAGCAGAGATGAGCATCACCGAACTGACCTTCGAAGAGCTGGCCGCGCTGGTCAAGCAGTCGGCGGGCGTCACCGTCGCCCCCGAGGACCTCCGCAACGCCGCGGACGTCCCCTTCAGCGCCCTCGGCGTCGACTCGCTCGGCCTGCTCGGCATCGTCGGCGAGCTGGAGAACCGCCACGGCGTGGCGCTCCCGCCCGACGCGGAGCGCAGCAAGACCCCGGCCGACTTCCTCGGCCTCGTCAACAGCACCCTCACCACCGGAGTCTGACGTGTCAGGTCACACCGACAACAGCATCACCATCGACGCCCCCCTCGACCTCGTCTGGAACATCACCAACGACCTCGAGAACTGGCCCTCCCTCTTCAGCGAGTACGCCTCCGTCGAGGTCCTCTCCCGCGAGGGCGACACGACGACCTTCCGCCTGACCATGCACCCGGACGAGTCCGGCAAGGTCTGGAGCTGGGTCTCGGAGCGCACCCCGGACCGCGCGCGGCGCACCGTCACCGCCCGTCGCGTCGAGACCGGCCCCTTCGCCCACATGGACATCCGGTGGGAGTACGAGGAGACCCCGGCCGGCGTCCACATGCGCTGGGTCCAGGACTTCGCGATGAAGCCGGACGCCCCGGTCGACGACGACTGGATGACCGACAACATCAACCGCAACTCCCGCACCCAGATGGCCCTCATCCGGGACCGCATCGAGCAGGCCGCCCGCGAGCGCCGGCCCGCCCCGGTCCTCGCCGACTGAGCAGACCGAGCGGACCGAGCGGTCCCAGGAAGGAACGCCCGATGCACCACGCCCTGATCGTCGCCCGCATGGCGCCCGGCTCGGCGCCCGCGATCGCCGACGTGTTCGCCGCCTCGGACGGCGGCGAGCTGCCCCACCTGATCGGCGTCTCGCGCCGCAGCCTCTTCCAGTTCGGCGACGACGTCTACCTGCACCTCATCGAGTCCGAGCGGGACCCGGCGCCGGCCATCGCGAAGCTGACCGGACACCCCGAGTTCCGGGACGTCAGCGAGCGCCTGTCGACGTACGTCAGCGCGTACCACCCGGAGACCTGGCGCAGCCCCAAGGACGCCATGGCGCAGTGCTTCTACCGCTGGGAGCGGAACCCCGCCTCCTGACCGGTCCCGGAGCACGGGAAACCCGAAGGCCGCCGGCCCCGCGAGAAGCGGAGCCGGCGGCCTCGGATTTTCCCCGCTACGGGAGGGGCCTCCCGGTCAGGCGGGGACGGTGCACTCGAAGGCGTGGAGGTACGCGTTCACCGGGCGGACCTCGCCGACGGCGAGCCCCGCGGCCGTCAGCCGCTCCAGCATGCTCTCCCGCGTGTGCTTGGCGCCGCCGACGTTCAGGAGCAGCAGCAGGTCCATCGCCGTCGTGAACCGCATCGAGGGCGTGTCGTCCACGAGGTTCTCGATCACGACCACACGGGCGCCCGGACGCGCCGCCCGCCGGACGTTGGCCAGCGCCCTGCGGGTGCTGTCGTCGTCCCACTCCAGGATGTTCTTGAGGACGTACACGTCGGCCTCGACCGGGATGTCCTCGCGGCAGTCCCCGGCCACGACCCGGGCCCGGGAGGCGAGCGCGCCGCCCGCCCGCAGGCGCGGGTCGGCGTTCCCCACCACGCCCGGCAGGTCGAGCAGCGTGCCCTCCAGGGCGGGGTGCCGCTCCAGGAGGCTCGCCAGGACGTGCCCCTGGCCGCCGCCGATGTCCGCGACCGACGCCGCGCCCGACAGGTCGAGCAGGTCGGCCACGTCCTGCGCGGACTGCCGGCTCGACGTGGTCATGGCCCGGTTGAACACGTACGCGGACTCGGGCGCCTCCTCGTTGAGGTACGGGAAGAACTCCCTGCCGTACACGTCCTCGAAGACGCTGCCGCCGGTGCGCACCGCCTCGTCGAGCTTCGGCCAGACGTCCCACGTCCACGGCTCGGTGCACCACAGGGCGATGTACCGCAGGCTGTGCGGGTCGTCCTCGCGCAGCAGCCGGGACATCTCCGTGTGCGCGAAGGTGCCGTCGGGGTGCTCCGTGAAGATCCCCTGGCAGGCCAGGGCGCGCAGCAGCCTGCGCAGCGTCCGCGGCTGGACCTGCACGGCCGCCGCCAGGTCCTCCACGCTCGCGGGCGCGTCCTGGAGGGCGTCCGCCACGCCGAGCCGGGCGGCGGCCCGCACGGCGGCGGCGCACGCCGCTCCGAAAACGAGCTCCCTCAGCCGCATGGGCGGCGGGGGAGCGGGGTCGACGGTCCTCACCGGGTCAACGGTCGTCATCTGTGGCCCTGCCTTGTCTTTCGTGCCGTGGGGGGGGAGTGGGAGAGTGGGGGAGGAGGGAGGGGCCGCTCAGCACATGCCCGCGGGCTCGGAGACCCCGCAGGTGTTGCCGCGGAAGGCGTTGCCCTCGCCGGTGTCCCGGTTGGCCAGGTCGGCCGTGCCGTTGCGGAGCACGACGTTGTCGCGGATCTCGTTGCGCTCGTTGAGGGCGCCCACGAAGCTCTTGAACAGCACGATCCCGCCCGACAGGGGGGAGGTGCCCTTGTTGTCCTCGACCCGGTTGTCGGCCACCAGCGTCTCCTCGGCGCCGGTGAGGACGATGCCCGAGCCCTGGAGGAAGGGCAGGCGGGGGGTCTTGGGGCAGTACTTGTTGTTGGCGTGGACGTGGTTGTGGCGCAGGCGCATCGCCCCGGCGCGCGGGGTGGACTCGTCGCCCACCACGAACACCGCGGCGCAGTTGCCGGTCGCCTCGTTGTGGTCGACGGTCACGTTCCGCAGCCGCCGCACGGTGAGGCCGATGCGGTTGCCGGACAGGCGGTTGTGGCTGATCTCCGTGCCCCTGGTGTCGACGGCCCCCTCCTCCGTGTCGGTGGTGTTGGACACGAAGAGGCCGGCGTCGCCGTTGTCCCGGGCGGTGTTGTGGCTGAGCACGGAGCGGACCGAACGCTCCTGGGCGATGCCCCAGTTGCCGTTCTTCTCGGCGGTCACGCCCCGGACCGTCAGCCGGTCGGTGCGGGACGCCCACAGGCCGTTGCGGGCGAAGTTCCGGAGCGTCAGGGTGCGCACGGTGACGCCCTCGACGGGCCGCTGGGCGGTGCCGGTCACGCAGACGCCGTGGCCGGCCACGGCACACGCGCCGGAGGCCGCCTTGCCGGGCACGATGACGGTGGGAGCGGCGGACGAGCCCCGCAGGGTCAGGTTCGACGTGGTGATGGTGACGCTCTCGCGGTAGGTGCCGGGGGAGAGGACGACGCTGTCCCCCGGCCGGGCCGCGTCCACGGCCTTCTGGATCGATTCGCCGGGCTTCACCCGGTGCACGGTCCGGGAGGCGGAGGCGGCCTCCGGGGCGGAGGGCGGGGCGGCGCCCAGTCCCGTGGTCGCGGCGGCCACGGCGCATGCCACGAGGGCGATCTGTCGTTTGGTCATACGGCGAAGCTATGAGCGGGCCCACCGCCCCGCCACCGCTGATCACCCGGCCGGGCTGCCCGTCCCCCGAACGCCGACCGGACCCCGGTCCGCACCTCCGCCGGAGGCGGGCGCGGCGGGCCCGGCGTCACCTGATCCGCCGTCAGCCCCTCACCCGTTCGCCACCGGGACGGAACCGCTCCTGCCGCCCCGGCCCACCGTCGTGACCTGCGGCGACGGCGCCGCAGGCGGCGGCCGGGAGGGCCGACCGGGCGACAGGGGCGGACGCCGCTCGCGTTGCGATGATCAACGGAGGGCCGTTCCCTCGTGCTCGGAGCACAGCATCAGGAGCCGCGCGGACGAGCCGGGCGGAAACCGCTCCCCGGAGGAGAAAACCATGCGTCTCGCCCGTACCGGCGCCACGGCCGCCCTGATCGCCGCCGCCCTGGTCCTGCCCGCCCCCACCGCCCTGGCCGCCGAGGGCGACACCACGATCACGACGGCGGGGGACGTCCGCCTCGACCCGGGGACGGCGTCCCCCGGCAGCACCGTCACCGTCAGCACGACCGCCTGCGGCAAGGAGACCTACGGCAAGGGCGAGTCCGAGGCGGGCGGGCCGTTCCACCTCCTCCCGGGCGACCGCGAGGGCGTCCTGACGGGCGAGTTCCGGCTGCCCGAGGGCGTCGAATCCGGTACGGACACCGTGACGCTCAAGTGCCCGCCGCGGACGAAGCTGACCGCCACCTACCGGATCTCCGGCCGTCCGAACGGCGCCGTCGAGGCCGGCCTCGGCGGGAGCGCGGGCAAGGAGTCCGAGTTCGGCCTCGGCTGGCTCCTCGTGGGCGCGGCCGTCGCGGGCGGGGCGCTCAGGATGCGCCGGCGCGCCGCGGGCGCGGGGACCCGGGCCTGACGCGGCCCGGCGGCCCCCGGTCGCGGTACGTCCCGCCGCTCAGGCCGCTCGCCTGGGCGGCGCTCGCCGGCGCGCTGCTGCTCGTCGACTCCGTGGGCGGCCACGGGACCCCGCCGCCCGCGGCCCGGGTCCGGCCGCAGGACGCGCGGACCGCCGTACGGGACGCCCCCGAACGCACCGGCTCCGCCGCCGCACCGCTCCCCGCCTCGGATCCGGTACGGGTCCGGATCCCGGCCGTCGGGGTCGACGCCCGTCTGATGCGCCTCGAACTGGACGGGGAGGGGAGGCTGGAGCCGCCTCCCCCGAACCTCCCGGCCTTCGCCGGCTGGTACGCCCGCGGGACCCCGCCCGGCGCGCCCGGGACGGCGGTCCTGACGGGCCATCTGGACACCTCCGCGGGCCCGGCCGTCTTCTACCGGCTCGGCGCCCTGACGCCGGGCGCCGGGATCGCGGTCGAGCGCGCGGACGGCCGCACGGCCCTCTTCACGGTCGACGCGGTGGAGGAGTACCCCAAGGACCGCTTCCCCGACGACCGGGTCTACGGCGGTTCCGGCCGCCCGGAGCTGCGCCTGATCACCTGCGGCGGCGACTGGTCCGGCGACACCGGCTACCGGGCCAACACGGTCGTCTACGCCACGCTGACCGGCGTGGCGTAGACGCTCCGCGCCGGGACCGGCTCACTCGAAGAACTTCAGGCTCCAGCCGGTGTCCGTGTTCGCGCCGGGGACGTTCGCCCGCCGGTACGTGGTGCCGCCCCACCAGCAGAAGCCGCCGGTGTACCAGAAGCGGTTCTCCCAGGCGTACGGCGTCCCCTTCGGCACCGCGTGGAACATCAGCGGGAACGTCGGGCCGGCCGGCGGGCTGGTGGCGATGTCGCCGTCGAGCAGCACGAAGCTGTGGTGGCCGGGGCCGTCGACGTGCAGCGTCGGGTCCCAGCCGGACATCATGGTGTCGCGGTGGGAGCCGAAGAGGCAGCCGTTCGACTTGTACCAGTCCCACACGTACGTCGGATCGCCGCCGGCCCGCAGCCGCAGGTCGCCCAGGCAGTACCGGTCGCTCCAGCTGCCGTTGGCGGAGTACACGACGTGCAGCTGCCCGTTCGGGTCCTCGATCGCCTCGGGGGACTCGTTGATGTACGGGCCGCCGACGACCCGCTCCCAGGGCTCGCGCGGCTGCGAGATGACGTACCGCGCCCCGGTCGGGGTGGTCGGGCCGCTCATCCGGGCGATGTAGAGGTTCTGCTCGACGTTGGTGTCCCCGGCCCAGCCGGACCACACGAACCAGCGCTGCCCGCCGAAGGTGAACAGGGTGCCGTCGATGGCCCACTTGTCGTCGGGCAGGGCGAGCCTCGTCTCCGCCGTGTACCCGCTGTCCGGGCTCGCGGAGCTGATCGCGTACATCCGGTGGGCGGCGCCCCGGCCGGCCGTGAAGTAGACGTGGTAGCGCCCGCCGTCGCGGACGATCTCCGGGGCCCACACCTCGCCGAGGTTCCGGCCGTCGGTCCAGATCCGGCGGGCGGGCGCGGTGGCGAGCCCGGCCGTCGAGGAGGCCCGGCGCACGTCGATGCCGTTGCCGGTCGACTGCACCGCGACGTAGGTGGAGCCGACCCGCAGGACGCTCGGGTCGGCGGCCCGCAGCGAGGTCTGTCCCGCCTCGGCGGGGGCGGCCCCGGGCAGGGCCGCGACCAGGGCGAACAGCAGGGACAGGGCCAGGACGAGGACTCCGGAGGGGCGTCGTGCACGTTTCACGGGGCTCCCGGTGGGGCGGGCCGACATGGTTTACATCGATGTAATCCGGCGTTCGCAGCATCACGGCTGGCGGTGGGCATGTCAATATGGGAGCGCTCGCACGGTGTCCGCGGGGAAGCGCGCGCCACATGGCACGGCGAAGGAAATTGTTTGTTTCCTTTCGGTTGCTGGGTGATTCCGTTCGGAACTGTTTCCTGTTAGGTTCCTCCCCACCTCGTCCGCCGCCGAGGACCGGGGCGCTCCGCCCCTCGGACCCGTCCGGGTCGGCAACCCACCGGACGGGCCCTCGCCCGAGTCACCCGTCAACTCCGCACGGACTCCCGCACGTCGACCGGCCGGACGGCCCCGACGCGTGCGCGGAATCCGGGCGCCGTCCTGCCCGGGAGGAACCCGATGCGACGCGTCGTCGCCTGCCTGGCGGCCCTGTTGACGATGGCCGGAGGCCTGCTCTTCACCGGAACCACCGCAGCCTCCGCCGCCGTCGTCCCCAAGACGCCGCCCCTGACCACCCCGTGGACCTCGCAGGTGTCCACCACCAGCCCCCTGCCGGAGTACCCGCGTCCCCAGATGACGCGGCCCGACTGGCAGTCCCTGAACGGCGAGTGGGAGTTCCTCAACCCGCCCGCCGACGCCTCCGGCAACGTCGACCGCAACGCGGCCCCGCCGCTCGGCCAGACCCTGCCCGAACGCATCCTCGTCCCGTACCCGGTGGAGTCCGCCCTCTCCGGGATCATGCGCAACGACAACCGCGACCTGATGTTCTACAAGCGCTCCTTCACCGTCCCCCAGAACTGGTCGGGCCGCCGCGTCCAGCTCCACTTCGGCGCCGTCGACCACGAGGCCACCGTCTGGGTCAACGGCACCCGCGTCACGAGCCACAAGGGCGGCTACGACCGCTTCGAGGTCGACATCACCCCGCAGTTGCGCGCCGGCTCCAACGAACTGGTCGTCCGCGTCTACGACCCCACCGACGGACGCGGCGAGAAGCAGCCGGTCGGCAAGCAGACCAACAACCCCAGCGGCATCTTCTACACGCCCACCTCCGGCATCTGGCAGACCGTCTGGCTGGAGCCCACCCCCGTCTCCTCGATCCACTCGGTCGACATCAGGCCCGACCTCGCCACCAACACCGCACGGGTCAAGGTCTTCACCCGGGGCGACGCCGGCGGCCACACCGTCCTCGCCGAGGCCCTGAACGGCACCCAGGTGGTCGGCACCGCCACCGGCGGCTTCACCGAGTTCTCCGTCCCCGTCCCGAACGCCCGCCGCTGGTCGCCCGACGACCCCTTCCTGTACGACCTCAAGGTCACCCTCCGCAATGCCTCCGGCGCCGCCGTCGACACCGTCACCAGCTACTTCGGCATGCGCGAGATCGGCAAGAAGCTCGTCAACGGCGTCATGCGCCCCACCCTGAACGGCGAGTTCGTCTTCCAGATCGGCACCCTCGACCAGGGCTTCTGGCCCGACGGCCTCTACACCGCGCCCACCGACGCCGCCCTCGCCTCCGACCTGCAGAAGCACAAGGACCTGGGCTTCAACATGGTGCGCAAGCACATCAAGGTCGAGCCCGCCCGCTGGTACTACCACGCCGACCGGCTCGGACTCCTGGTGTGGCAGGACATCCCCTCCACCCAGGCCTTCGACGCCAACCGCACCCCGGCGCAGATCGCCCAGTTCGAGACCGAGGCCCGCGAGATCGTCGACGAGCACCGCTTCTCCCCGGCCGTCGTCGCCTACGTCCCGTTCAACGAGGGCTGGGGCGAGTGGAACCTCGACGACACCCGCCGGGTCACCACCGACCTGGAGAACTACGATCCCGGCCGGCTGATGAACGCCCACAGCGGCTACAACTGCTGTGCCTCCAAGGGTGATCCGGGCACCGGCGACATCATCGACTGGCACGTCTACACCGGACCCGACGCGCCCCGGCCCTCGGCCACCCGGGTCTCCGTCCTCGGCGAGTTCGGCGGCATCGGACTGCGCACCCCCGGCCACGAGTACAGCCCCAACGGTCAGTTCTTCGCCTACGAGCAGGTCTCCAGCGCCGCCCAGCTCAACGACCGGTACACCGGCATGGTCCGCGACGTGCAGTCGCTCATGACCACCAAGGGCGTCTCCGCCTACGTCTACACCGAGATCACCGACGTCGAGGGCGAGTACAACGGCCTGCTCACCTACGACCGGCGGGTCCAGAAGGTCGACACCGCCGCCCTGCGCGCCGCCCACGGGGCGCTGATCGCCGCCTCCCGCAACCTCAACGCGACACCGGGCCACACCCTCGGCCACGTGCGCTCCTTCCGGGTCACCACACCCGGGTACACCGACCGCTACCTGCGGCACGCCGACTCCCTGGCCCGCACCGACGTGCTGACCGGCGCCTCCGCCGACGGGGCCCGCCAGGACGCCTCCTTCCGCACGGTCGCCGGACTCGCCGACCCGCGCTGCCACTCCTTCGAGTCCGTCAACCTCCCCGGCCGCTACCTGCGCCACTCCGGCGGCCGGGTCCGCCTCGACGCGAACACGGGCGGGTCGTTCGCGGCCGACGCGACCTGGTGCGCCCGCACCGGACTCGCGGCCGGCGGCACCTCGTACGAGTCGCTGAACTTCCCCGGCTCGTACCTGCGGCACTACGCCGACAACGTGTACCTCGCCCGCAGCGGCGGCCCCAACCCCTGGGACGTGGCCTCCTCCTTCGCGGCGGACGCCACCTGGAACACGGGCGAGCCCGCCCTGTGGCGCAGCTCCGTCCTGCTGCCCACGGACGTGCGGCGCTCGCTGCGCGTCACCACCTGGGGCCACACCGACCGCTACCTGCGCCACGCCGACAGCCTCGCCTGGACCGAGGTCGTCAACGGGAGCAGCGCCGCCCTGCTGAAGCAGGACGCCACGTTCACCGTGCGGCGCGGCCTCGCCGACTCGTCGTGCTACTCCTTCGAGTCGGTCAACTACCCGGGCCGCTTCCTGCGGCACGCCAACAGCCGGGTGGGCACCGCCGCCGACGACGGCACCGCGCTCTTCCGGCAGGACGCCACCTTCTGCGCCCGGCCGGGCGTCGGCGGGACCGGCGTCACCTTCGAGTCGCTGAACGTCCCGGGCGCGTACCTGCGCCACTTCGACTCGGCCGTGTCCATCGCCTCGGGCGCCGGAAGCGGCGGCTTCGACCGCCCGCAGACGCTCACGGCCGACAGCAGCTGGACGCTCGAAGCCCCCTGGGCGCCCTGACCCGATCCGAACCGAACCGACAGAACGGAAACGGGTCCTTCCGGGCGCCACCGCCCGGAAGGACCCGCTCGCTCACGTGCCGATCACGGCTTACGGCTTCTCGGCCGTGTGCAGCGCGGCCACCTCCTCGGAGGAGAGCGCCCGGTCGAAGGCGCGCACCTGGTCGACCGAACCGTTCCAGAAGTCGACGTTCCCGCCGCCCCACCTGGCGCGCCCGACCGCGAGCGGACCGGTGCTCACGTCCGCCGGGCCCGGGACCGCCGTCGCCACGAGCGCGCCGTCCACGTACAGCCGGATCTCGTTCCTCGCGGCGTCCCGCACGCCCACCAGGTGGTACCAGCGGCCGAGTTCGGGCGTCGTCGCGTACCGGGCGCGGTTGCCGCCCGGGGTGCTGAAGGCGAAGGCGCCCTGCCCGTACTGGAGGTAGAAGGGGTTCTCCTGGCGCCGGCCGTCCTGGCTGACCACGGTCGCGTAGTTGCCCGGCAGGGCGTCGAGCGTGGCCCACGCGGACACGGTGTAGCTCGTGGTGGTGTCGACGACGGGCCCGTCGGTCTGGGCGAAGCCGCCCTTCCCGTCGAACTTCAGCGCGCTGCCGCCGACGCCCGGGGCCCACGTGGTGCCCTCGTTCAGGGTGAGCGGACGCTGCTGCGGCCCGGAGTCCCGCGCGGTCGTGCCCGTGCCCTCGTCCAGGGACCAGGAGGCGCCGCCCTTCAGGGGAGCGCGCTGCCCGGCGGCCGCGCCCGCCGCGATCACCTTGCGGTTGATCGCGCGGACCCGGACCGGGTCGACCTTGATCTCCCGGCGGTCGTACGTGTAGAGGCCGTTGAGCTCGTTCTCCAGGTCGGAGATCTGGGTGTAGACGGAGCCGGACAGCTCGGCCCCTGCGGCCTCCAGGTAGAACTTCTCGGTGTTCTCGACGTACTTCCGGGTCAGCGCCTCCTTGTCGGCGACGCCGCTGTAGATCACGGTCGGGGCGCCGGGCCACATGTGGCCGGGGGTGCGCAGGGTGAAGCCGCCGTGCTCGCCGTCCATCGCGGCCCGGTGGTCCGGATAGGGGGCGTCGGTGTTGTTGTAGTCGTGGTGGTCGAGGACGTCGCCCTTGCCGGAGTCGCCCTTGGAGTTGCAGCAGTTGACCCCGCTGTGGGCGTTGACGACCCGGGACGGGTCGGCCGCCTTCACGGCCTCGGCGATCCGCCCGGTCTCCTCCCGGTCCCACTCGCCCCAGCCCTCGTTGAAGACGATCCAGCCGATGACGGACGGGGAGTCGTGGTGCTGGCGCATCATCTCGCGGCCCTGGTCGACGAAGGCCTTGCGGCCGGTGTCGTCGGTGAGGTTGCCGGAGACGAAGTCCTGCCAGACCAGGAGCCCGAGCCGGTCGGCGTGGTAGAACCAGCGCGGCGACTCCACCTTGATGTGCTTGCGCACGGCGTTGAAGCCGAGCTTCTTGTGGGCCTCCAGGTCGAACGCCAGCGCCTCGTCGCTGGGCTGGGTGTAGAGGCCGTCGGGCCAGAAGCCCTGGTCGAGGGTGGCGAGGGAGAAGACCGGCTTGCCGTTGAGCACCAGTTTGGGGAAGCCGCCGACCTTCTCGACCGCGATCTCGCGCATGCCGAAGTAGCCGTCGATCCGGTCGGAGGACCTGCCGTCGGTCAGGCGCACCTCCAGGTCGTAGAGGTACGGGTCGTCCGGGCTCCACAGGTGCTGGTTCGCGACCGGCAGGCGCAGCTCCGCGCCCGCGGGGCCGGTGGTCCGGCCGACGACCCGGCCGCGGGTGTCGCGGGCCACGGCCTCCACGCGCGCGCCGGCCGAGGCGCGGGCCGACTCGACCTTCACGGCCAGGGTGCCGGTGCCGATGTCCGGGGTGGTGACGACGTCGTCGATGGAGACGGGGGCGACGGGCTCCATCCACACCGTCTGCCAGATGCCCGAGGACTGGGTGTAGAAGATGCCGCCCGGGTTGGTGGACTGCTTGCCGGTCGGCTGGTTCGGGCCTCCGGTGTCGGTGACCGCGACGACGATCTCCTGCGGTCCCTTCGTCTTGAGGGCGTCGGTGACGTCGGCGCTGAAGGCGTTGTAGCCGCCGGTGTGCTCGGCGACCTGCCTGCCGTTGACCCAGACGCGGGCCTCGTAGTCGACGGCGCCGAAGTTGAGCATCAGCCGGTCGCCCCTGCCCCCCTTGCCCGCCTTGCCGATCCTCCAGGCCTCCGGCACGTCCACGAGGCGCCGGTAGACCATGTGGTCCTCGTGCCGCTCGATCCCGGAGAGCTGGGACTCGACCGGGAACGGGACGGTGATCCGCTCGTCCAGGTCCTTGCCGAAGACCGGCGTCTCCCCGGCCTCCGCGCCGGCGAACTGCCAGGGGCCGTTGAGGTTCTTCCACCTGCTCCGCACCTGCTGCGGGCGCGGGTACTCCGGCAGCGGGTGCTTCTCGTCCAGCTCGTCGCCCCACTCGGTGGTGAGCCGGTGGGTGGAGGCGTTGGACGCCGAGCGCAGGATCCGGGGCACGGTCTCGTCCCCGTTCCTCAGCCCGCCGAGGCCGTCGTAGTCGACCCGTACCCGCTGGCCCTTCTGGACCGGTTCCGCGAGGTCGACGAGGACGCTGTTCCGGTCGCCCGGGGCGACGCGGACCTTCTCGATCGGCATCGGGGTGGTGTCGGCCTCGACGGTGAGGTGCTCGGCCACCTTCTCCAGGCCGCCGACCCGGTGGTCGAACCGCAGCCGCAGTTGCCGCCCGCCCGCCGGGACGGTCGGTTCCACCGGGTAGACCTCGAAGTCGGCGGGCGGGGTGAACGCGGACTCCGGCACGAGCTGCTTGGGCAGCGTCGGCGTCGACCAGCGCAGGAACATGTTCGCGCCGCCGACGTCCTGGAACATCTCCAGGCGGAAGTCGTGCTTCTCGCCGGCCTTCAGGTGGAGGGGCGCACTGGTCTGCTCCCGGTCCCAGTCGGGCACCCAGTGGTCGATGACCGGCTCGCCGTCGACGAAGAGCCGGAAGCCGTTGTCCCCGATGCCGTGGAAGGTGTAGTCGCCGGTGACCGGGGCCTCGATCCGGCCGGTCCAGCGGGCGGTGGTGTGCTCGGACCGGCCGGTGAGCGACTGGAAGGTGCCGGTCAGACCGGAGAAGTCGATCCGCGGGTCGAGGGACGTGCCGCCGAGCTCGGCGAAGTCCCGCGCGCCGGGCGCCGACATGCTGAAGTACTCGCCCTTCAGACCGTGCACCTCGACGGCGGCGTCACGGGCGGACGGGGAGACGGCCGTGGGGGAGGAGGCGGGCGCGGCCGAGGCGGTGGCGGCCGGGGCGCCCAGGGGCAGCACCAGGGCCGCCGCGGCGAGCAGTGCCCACGTTCCGGTTCGGGATCGGGATCGGGTTGTTCGTCGTGTCATCGAATCTTTCCTCGGGGGGAGGGGAATCGGAGCCGGACCCGGGTCGGGACGTGACGGTGGAGCACCCGGCGAGGAAGCGCGTTCGCCTCGGGGGCGCGGGGCCCGGCGGTCGCCGCGGGGCGGCGCACGGCCCGCCCGTACACCGGCACGGGGGTGCCGGCGGGGGCGTACGGCCGTCATTCCAACGTTGGAAATCGCGTGCAGCGGAAATGACAACACGCGGTGCGGAGGCTGTCCAGACCCCGGACGGGGCGGTGCCGACGGCCCGTCACCCTGCGCGCTGTTACGGCCGCTTCGTCTCCGGGACTCATTCCGGAAACGTTGTCCCCGGCCTCTTGCAGCGCTCGCCGAAGCGCGGTTATAACGTTGTAAAGCCAGAGCGGCCACCCCCTCGGACGGTCGCTGCGGGCCTTGACGTTCCCAGGTCGGGGCCTTGATCCAGAGCGATCGAGGCCGTCGCCGGCCGTGCACCGAAGGTCCGCCGGCCCATCGCGGCGGACCGGCTCCTCTTCCCGCCCCGCGCGACCGCACGCCACTCGGCGGTGCTGTCCCCCCGCCAAGGAGTGTCCTTCCGATGAACCTTCTGTCGACCCTTCCGCGCAGATCCCGCACGCTCTCCGTCGCCTGCGCCGTCGCGGCCTCCGCCGCGCTCGCCCTCTCCGGCTGCGCCAAGTCCGAGACCGCGGACAACGCGGGCGGCGACAGCGGCCAGGGCGCCCAGACGGTCCAGACGCCGACCGCGTCCGCCGGTTCGGGCTGCACCCTCACCACCTACGGCGCCCCGAAGCTCGACCTGAAGAACGCGATCGTCGGCTTCTCCCAGTCGGAGAAGGAGGCCAACCCCTTCCGCATCGCCGAGACGCGGTCCATCAAGGACGAGGCCGCCAAGGTCGGCGTCAAGAAGCTCCTCACCACCAACGCGCAGTCCCAGCTGTCCAAGCAGATCAGCGACATCCAGGACATGCTCGCCCAGGGCGCCCAGTTCCTCATCGTGGCCCCGCTCAACTCCGACGGCCTGGAGCCCGCCTTCCAGGCCGCCGCCGCCAAGAAGGTCCCCGTCCTCACCATCGACCGCAAGGTCAACGCCGCCGCCTGCAAGGACTACCTGGCCTTCCTCGGCTCGGACTTCGTCGAGCAGGGCAAGCGGGCCGCCGACGCGATGGTCGAGGCGACCGGCGGCAAGGGCAAGGTCGCGATCCTGCTCGGCTCCTCCGGCAACAGCGTCACCACCGACCGCACCAAGGGCTTCGTCGACCAGGTGAAGGCCACGGCCCCCGGCCTGGAGATCGTCGCCCAGCAGACCGGCGAGTTCGCCCGCGACAAGGGCCAGCAGGTCATGGAGCAGCTCATCCAGTCGAAGCCCGACATCACGGCGGTCTACGCCGAGAACGACGAGATGGCCCTCGGCGCCGTCACCGCCCTCAAGGCGGCGGGCAAGGCCCCGGGCAAGGACGTCAAGGTCGTGTCCATCGACGGCACCCGCAACGCCGTCCAGGCCCTGGCCAACGGCGAGTTGAACGCCGTGATCGAGTCCAACCCGCGCTTCGGCCCGCTGGCCTTCGCCACCGCGCAGAAGTTCTACGCGGGCGAGGGCATCCCCGAGGACGTCATCATCTCGGACCGCTCCTACGACCCGGCCAACGCCAAGGAGTCCCTCGGCGGGGCGTACTGACGCACGGCCGGTACGCACGCACGGCCGGTACGCACGCACGCACGGCCGGTACGGGCGCGAAGCCGGTACCGGCGTGCGACCGGTACGCGCACGTCCTGCGCACCGCCCCCCGATCCGTACGGGCCGGTGCCGTGGTTCCGGCGGGAACCGCGGCCCGGTCCGTACGCCCACCGGCCCGGGCCTCCGCCCGGCCGCGGGGCCGCCCCGCCTCCCCGCCCGCGGCGGTCTCGCTCACCGTCGCGCGGCGACGGGGGCGGCCCCGACCCCTTCTCACGACACCTCTCCGGAAGGCCACGTTCATGGCACCCCCCGAAACGGCGGCGTCCGCGGCGAGCGGCACCGCGCCCCCGGCCGCCCCGACGGTGCTGGAGGCCCGCGGCGTCGGGAAGCGCTTCCCCGGCGTGGTCGCCCTCGACGACGTCTCGTTCGCCCTCCGCGCCGGCGAGACCCACGCCCTCGTCGGCGAGAACGGCGCCGGCAAGTCCACTCTCATCAAGGTGCTCACCGGCGTGCACCGCCCGGACGGCGGCGAACTGCTCCTGTCGGGACGGCCGGTGCGGTTCGCCCGTCCCTCCGAGGCGCAGGAAGCGGGCATCTCCACGATCTACCAGGAGGTGAACCTGGTCCCGCTGATGAGCGTGGCCCGGAACGTCTTCCTCGGCCGGGAGCCCAAGAACCGCCTGGGCCTCATCGACTTCGCCCGGATGCACGCCGAGGCCGCGGAACTCCTCGGCGGCTTCGGCGTCACCGTCGACCCCCGCCGGGCACTGAACACCCTGGGCATCGGCACCCAGCAGATGGTCGCCCTCGCCCGCGCGGTCTCCGTCGAGGCCCACGTCGTCGTCATGGACGAGCCCACCTCCTCCCTGGAGCCGCGCGAGGTCGAGACCCTCTTCCGCGTCATCGACGACCTGCGCCGGCGCGGCATCGCCGTGGTGTACGTCAGCCACCGCATGGACGAGCTGTACCGGATCTGCGACCGGGTCACCGTCCTGCGCGACGGCCGGCACGTCCACACCGGCCCGCTCGCCGAACTGGACCGCGTACGGCTCGTGTCCATGATGCTGGGCCGCGAGATCTCCGAGGTGCGCCGGCACGGCGTGACGAGCTTCGGCGCCGAGGGCCACGACATCACCCGCGAACCCGTCCTGACCGCCACCGGCCTGACCCGCCGCCACCAGCTGGACGACGTCTCCCTCGCGCTCCACCCCGGCGAGGTCCTCGGCCTCGGCGGCCTGCTCGGCTCCGGCCGCAGCGAGACCGCCAAGGCCCTGGCCGGCGCCCTGCCCCTGGACGCGGGCGAGGTCCGCGTCGGCGGCACGCCGCTCGGCCGCCCCTCCTCCGCGAGCGCGATCCGCGCCGGGATCAGCCTCCTCCCCGAGGACCGCAAGGCCGAGGGCATCGTCCCCGGCCTCTCCGTCCGCGAGAACATCGTGCTCGCCGCCCTGCCCCGGCTCTCGCGCGCCGGCATCGTCTCGCGCGAGCGGCAGGACCGGGTGGTCGACGTCTTCATGAAGCGGCTGCGGATCAAGGCGTCCAGCCCCGAGCAGAAGGTCGGCGAACTCTCCGGCGGCAACCAACAGAAGGTCCTCCTGGCCCGCTGGCTCTGCCTCGAACCGAAGGTCCTGCTGCTCGACGAACCCACCCGGGGCATCGACGTCGGCGCCAAGGCCGAGGTCCAGGCCCTCATCGACGAACTCGCCCGGGAGGGCCTCGCCGTCCTGCTGATCTCCTCCGACATCGAGGAGCTCGTCGAGGGCGCCGACCGGATCGTCGTCCTCAGGAATGGCGCCGCCGCCGGCGAACTCGTCGGCGAGAACGTGTCGGAGGGGGCCCTGCTCGCGGCCCTCGCCGACCACGCGCCGCCCGCCGGAGGAACCGGCCCCGCACCCCTCGTGAAAGATCCCGCACCCACCGCCCCGGCCGCCGAGGAGGACCCCCGATGACCACCCAGGCCACCGCGGCACCGACCCGCGCCGCCGGGACCCGGCCGAACGCCGCCGCGTGGTTCCAGGAGTACGGCGTGTACGCCGCCGTGGCCGCGCTCCTGCTGTTCAACGCCCTGTTCACCGACCACTTCCTCACCGCCGACAACCTCCGCACCCAGCTCGTCCAGGTCGCCCCGATCGTCATCGTGGCCCTCGGCATGGCCCTGGTGATCGGCACCGAGGGCGTCGACCTGTCCGTCGGCTCCGCCATGGCCCTGGCCACGGCGCTGCTGCCGCTCTACCTCGGCTACGGACTCGTCCCCGCCCTGCTCGTCGCCCTCCTCGCGGGCGCCGTCGTCGGCGCGGTCAACGGCACCCTGGTCTCCGTGGTGGGGCTGCAACCCATCGTCGCGACCCTCGCCCTGTTCGTCGGCGGCCGCGGCCTCGCGCTCGTCATGGCCGACGGACAGCTCAAGCAGATCGTCAACCCCGACCTGCTCGCCCTCGGCACCGGCAGCCTCCTCGGCGTCCCCCTGGTCGTGCTCGTCGCCGGGGCCCTGGCGCTCGCCGTCGCCCTCCTCGTCCACCGGACCACCTTCGGCCGCCAGGTCGTCGCCATCGGCGGCAACCGCGCCGCCGCCACCCTGGCCGGCCTGCCCGTGAAGCGCGTCCTGACCGGGGTCTACGTCCTGTGCGGCGTCCTCGCCGCCCTCGCCGGCATCCTCGCCACCGCCCGCCTCACCGCCAGCGACCCGTCCTCGCTCGGCACCCTGATGGAACTCTCCGCCATCACCGCCGTCGTGGTCGGCGGGACCCCGCTCAGCGGCGGCTCCGTCCGCGTCCTCGGCACCGTCGCGGGCGCCCTGCTCATGCAGCTCCTGCGCGCCACCCTCGTCAAGCACGACCTGCCCGACTCCACCGCCCAGATCGCCCAGGCGGCCATCATCGTCGCCGCCGTCTACGTCGCACGGGAGCGCCGATCCCGATGAACCCCACCTCCTCCCTCACCGCACCGGGGACGGGCGCTCCCGCGCCCGCCGACGCGGCGAAGACCGGCTCCGCGGCCACCGGCGCCTCCGCCCCCGAGCGCCTCCTCTCCCTGGTCCAGCGCCAGGGCGTGCTCGCCGTGCTCCTCCTCGTCGTGGTGATCGCCTCCTTCGCGTACCCCACCTTCCCCACCCTCGACAACGCCCGCGGCGTCCTCGTCCAGGCCTCGTTCCTCGCGATCGTGGCCCTCGGCATGACCCTGGTGATCATCACCGGCGGCATCGACCTGTCCGTCGGCTCCGTCTTCGCCCTCGGCGGCGTCCTCGCCGCCTGGGCCTCGCAGTGGGGCCTGCTGCCGGCGCTCCTCGTCCCGCTCGTGGTGTGCGGCGCGATCGGCCTGCTCAACGGCCTGCTCATCGCCCGCGCCGGCATGGCGCCCTTCATCGTCACCCTCGCCTCGCTCCTGGGCGCGCGCGGCCTGCTGCTCGCCCTCACCCACGAGGGCGCCACCACCCACCTGGTGCCCAAGGGCTCGGCGTTCGCCGCGCTCGGCCAGGGCGACGTCCTCGGCTTCGGGTACCCGATCCTCGTCGCGCTCGCCCTGTTCGGCGCCGGCGGCGTCGTCCTCCAGCGCACCTCCTTCGGACAGACCCTGTTCGCCGTCGGCGGCAGCGGCGACGCGGCCACCCTCATGGGGCTGCCCGTCGCCCGCGCCAAGGTGACGGTGTACGTGCTCAGCGGTCTGCTCGCGGGCTTCGCCGGGGCCCTCAACGCGGCCCGCCTCTCCTCCGGCGTGACCGTCATCGGCACCGGCATGGAGCTCGACGCCATCGCCGCCGTCGTCATCGGCGGCACCCTCCTGGTCGGCGGCGCCGGCTCGGTCAGTGGCACCCTGTGGGGCGTCCTGCTGCTCGCCGTCATCCAGAACCTCATCAACCAGATCGGCTCGCTGAACTCCTCGTACCAGTCGGTGGTCAGCGGAGGCTTCCTGATCCTCGTCGTCGTGGCGCAGCGGTACGTTTCACGGAGCAGAAGAACGCTCTGACGCCGGAGCCCACCCCACCCGGACCATCCGGACCACCGGTCCGCCCGGTCAGAGCCGAACCAGAGGAGTTCCGTGGGCGTCAGCCTCAAGGACGTCGCGCAGCGGGCCGGCGTGTCGATCAAGACCGTGTCCAACGTGGTGAACAACTATCCCCACGTCACCCCCCAGATGCGCGCCAAGGTGCAGCGGGCCATCGACGAGCTCGGCTACCGGCCGAACCTCACCGCCCGGCACCTGCGCAAGGGCCGCACCGGCATCATCGCCTTCGCCGTGCCCGAGCTGGGCAACCCGTACTTCGCCGAGCTGGCGGGCGCCGTCATCGACGCCGCCGCCCAGCACGACTACACCGTGCTTGTCGACCACACCGCCGGACTGCGCGAGCGGGAGCTCCTGGTCTGCCAGGAGTTCCGCTCCCACGTCATCGACGGCCTCATCCTCAGCCCCATCCACCTGGAGAACGACGACCTGCTCGCCCGGCAGGAGACCTCGCCGCTCGTGCTGCTCGGCGAGCGCGAGTACGAGGCGCCGTACGACCAGATCGCCATCGACAACGTGGCCGCCGCCCGCAGCGCGGTCCGGCACCTCCTCGGCCTCGGCCGGCGGCGGATCGCCTTCCTCGGCTCCCGCACCGGCCGCGAACGCCAGCCCGCCCACCTGCGCCTGCGCGGCTGGCGCGAGGAACTCACCGCCGCGGGCGTCGCACCCGACGAGAGCCTGGTCGTCGCCACCGACGGCTACGGCCGGGGCGACGGCGCCGCCGCCATGGCGGAGCTCCTCGGGCGGGGCGCCCGGCCGGACGCCGTCTTCGCGTACAACGACCTGATCGCCCTCGGCGCGATGCGCACCCTCGCCGAACGCGGCCTGCGCGTGCCCGAGGACATCGCCGTGGTCGGCTTCGACGACATCGAGGAGAGCCGCTACGGCGCCATCGGCCTCACCACCGTCCGCCCGGACAAGCAGGCCATCGCCCGGCACGCCGTCGACCGGCTCGTCGCACGCCTCGCGGGCGGCACCGTCACCGAGCCCCGGCGCATCCGACCCGGCTACCGGCTCGCGGTCCGCGAGTCCACCGGCGGCGCCCACACGGTCGCACCGGCCCGCGGGGGAGGGGACGCGGACTGACCGCCGCCCGCCCCGCCCCCGCGCCACACTTCCCCCGCCCACCCGTCCCGAGGACTCCCCATGCCCCGACCCACCGCCCGTCACCGGCCGTTCGGCACCACCCCGGAAGGAGAGGACGTCACCCTCTGGCACCTCGCCTCCCCCTCCGGCGTGTACGCGGAGATCCTCACCTACGGGGGCGTCCTGCACGCCCTCGGCGTCCCCGACGCCACCGGCCGCACCGGGAACGTCGTCCTGTCGTTGCCCACGCTCGACCGGTACGCCGAGAAGAGCCCGTACCTCGGGGCGCTGATCGGCCGCTACGCCAACCGCATCGCCCACGGCCGCTTCCCCCTCGACGGGACGGTCCACCAGATCCCCGTCAACGACCGGGGCCACGCCCTGCACGGCGGCCCCCGGGGCTTCGACGCCAGGGTGTGGGAGGCGGAGCCCTTCACCGACGGCGACACGGCCGGGCTGCGGCTGCGGCTGCGCAGCCCCGACGGCGACATGGGCTTCCCCGGCGCGCTCGACGTCACCGCCGTGTACGCGCTCGACGCCGCCGGCACCCTCGCCCTGGACTGCGCGGCCACCACGGACCGCACGACCGTCGTCAACCTCAGCCACCACGCCTACTTCAACCTGGCGGCGGACGGCGGGGACGTCCTGGACCACACCCTCGGGGTGGACGGCGCCGGATACCTGCCCGTCGACCCCGACGGCATCCCCCTCGGCCCGGTCGCGGACGTCACGGGAACCCCCTTCGACCTGACCTCCCCGCGCCGCCTCGGCGACGGCGTCCTGGCCGACGGCGACGAACAGATCCGCCGCGCCGGCGGCTACGACCACTGCTGGGCGCTCTCCGGCGGGGAGGCCGGGGAGACCGCCGTGCCGCGCCGGGCCGCGCGGCTCGCCGCCCCGGGCGGGACGCGCGCGATGGAGGTGTGGACGACCGCCCCCGGACTCCAGGTCTACACGGCCAACCAGCTCGACGGCACCCTCACCGACCCCGCCGGCCGCCCGCTGCCCCGCCACGGGGCGGTGTGCCTGGAACCCCAGCACTTCCCCGACGCCCCCAACCGCCCCGCGTACCCCAGCGCGGTACTGGAACCGGGGGCCGTCGGCCGGCGCCGCACCGAGTTCCGCTTCCCCGGCCTGCCGGGGTGAGGCCCCTCAGACCTCGGGGGGCTTCTCGGTGACCCGCGTCCCCGGGTGCGCCAGGGCGAACAGGAAGGCCACGGCCAGCGCGATCGCCATGCCGTAGAAGACCCACTGGTTCGCCTCGGCGAAGTCCATGCGGATCGCGTCGCCCGCGCCCTGGAGTGCCTTGGCGACGGGCCCGTCCCCGGTGGGCGCCCGGCCGTCCGGATGGCCGGTGACCGCCTCCGCGACCCTCCCGGCCGTCGCCTCCGCCTCGGCCGGCGGCAGACCGCGCCCGGTGAGCGTGTCGGTGATCCGGTTCGCGGAGACGTGCGCGAGGACGGTGCTGAAGACGGCCATGCCGATGGCCGCCGCGTAGTTGCGGACGGTCTGCGTGATGCCGGTGACCTCGCCGTACGAGGCGCCGATGGAGCGGTTGACGGCGTCGGTGGAGGCGGGGGCGAGCAGGAACCCGATCCCGGCGCCCGCCATGGCCGCGTACGGCCACTGGTCGTGCATCGACAGGTCGGTCAGCTTCTGGGCCCACAGGTAGAAGCCGACCGCGCCGAGCGCGCAGCCGATCTTCATGGCCGGGCGGGCGCCGCGCTTGTCGAGGATCTTGCCACCCCACTGGGAGGCGATGCCGAAGCCGATGAAGAAGTACAGCAGGAACAGCGCGGCCTGGTTCGGCGAGGCGCTCAGCGACACCTGGGCGTACACCGACGCGAAGAAGAAGACCGGGACGAAGGCGAGCATCGCGAAGAACAGCACGAGGCTGTCGATCGTGAACGCCCGGTCCCGGAAGACGTCGAAGTTGATCAGCGGCTGCGCGGTGCGCCGCTCGTAGGCGTGGAAGAGCACCAGGACGACCGCGCCGCCGATGATGCACGCCCAGGTCGCGACGCTGCCCCAGCCCCAGGACGACGCCTGCTGGAAGCCGAGGACGCCCAGGCCCATGCCGACGGCGACCAGGACGGCGCCGACCACGTCGAGGCGTTCGCGGCGGCGGCTCTCGGGGACCCGGGCGAGCACGGTGAGCACGATCGCGACGACGGCGACCGGCACGTTCACCCAGAAGATCGCCCGCCAGGTCCAGGCGGTCAGCCAGCCGCCGAGCAGCGGCCCGATGGCCGTCAGGGCGCCGGAGAGCCCGAAGAACAGGGCCAGTGCCCGGCCGCGCCGCTCCACCGGGAAGACCGCGATGACCACGGCGAGCGCCGCCGGGAACATCAGCGCGGCCCCCAGGCCCTGCGTGGCACGGAAGACGATCAGCCAGGTCAGCGCGAAGTCCCCGGAGGGCACGCAGCCGCACAGCGCCGACGAGATCACGAAGAGCAGCGTCCCGGTCAGCATGACCCTGCGGTGTCCGAAGATGTCGGAGAGCCGCCCGCCGAGCGCGAAGAACGCGGCGAGGGAGAGCAGATAGGCGTTGACGACCCACTGCATCCCGGAGGCGGAGAGGCCCAGCTCGGCCGTGATGTTCGGGGCGGCGATCGAGACGATCGTCTGGTCGATGAACGTCATCGACACCGCGAAGAGCATGGCCGCGAGCGCCAGCTTCTGGCGGGGAGCACGCGAGACGGCAGCGCCGTCCCGCGTGGCCGTGGAGTTACCAGCCATGCTTCGATGGTCTCCCCGGACCTCCGGGCGTGCATGCCGAGCCGTCGCTCCGGCGGCCCGCGAGGCGTCGGACGCGGAAGACCGAACCGACGAACTCCGCGAGGAGCCGTTCCTCGAGCGGCCGCGGCATCGCGTCGAGCAGGACGAGCACCGGTGCCGTCCGCGCGGGCGGGCCCCCGTCGCCGTCGAGCCCCGCGAACGCCGGGACGGCGGCGATCCCGTCCGGGCCGAGCCGGCCCGGGGTGAGCCGCGTCTCACCCGCCCCGCACGGCCTTGCTATGCAACTCGTTGCATAGCAAGATCGGGCGCATGGCGCTCGACCACGCGATCCTCGTGTCCCTGCTCGAGAAGCCCGGATCCGGCTACGAGCTGGCCCGGCGCTTCGAGCGGTCCATCGGATACTTCTGGACCGCCACCCACCAGCAGATCTACCGCGTGCTCAAGCGCATGGAGGGCGACAGCTGGATCGACGTCCGGGACGTGCCCCAACAGGGGCGCCCGGACAAGAAGGAGTACTCCGTCGCCGGACCGGGGCGGGACGCGCTCTCCGCGTGGCTGCACGAACCGATCGAGCCCGAGAGCGTGCGGCACGACCTCGCGGTGAAGATCCGGGGCGCCGCCTTCGACGACCCGGCCGCGCTGATCGGCGAGGTCGAGCGGCACCGGAAGGCGCACACGGACCGCCTCGCCCACTACCTCGCGGGCGAGACCCGCGACTTCGGGGAGCCGGGGCGGACGGCCGACGGTCTCCTCGACGCGGAACGCGAACTCCAGCACGTCGTGCTGCGGGGCGGCATCGCGTACGAACGCATGATGATCGCCTGGCTCGACGACGTCCTCGCCACGCTCGCCCGCTTCGAAGCGGGGCGCTGACCCCGGGGCCGCGCGCCCCTCCCGCACCACCCCTCACCACCACCCTCACCCCTCGTTCCGAGCCGGAAAGGCGGACGTCATGGCCGACCCGCTGCTGTTCCACCCGCACACCTACGACCCGGCGCACTTCGACCCGGAGACCCGCCGGCTCCTGCGCGCCACCGTCGACTGGTTCGAGGCGCGCGGCAAGCGCCGGCTCATCGAGGACTACCGGACCCGTGCCTGGCTCGGCGACTTCCTCGCCTTCGCCGCCGAGGAGGGCCTCTTCGCCACCTTCCTCACCCCCTCCTCCGCCGCCGGCGAGGACGAGGGCGACAAGCGCTGGGACACCGCCCGCATCGCCGCCCTCAACGAGATCCTCGGCTTCTACGGCCTCGACTACTGGTACGCCTGGCAGGTCACCATCCTCGGCCTGGGCCCGGTCTGGCAGAGCGACAATGCCGCCGCCCGCGCCCGCGCCGCCGAGCTCCTCTCCCAGGGCGAGGTGTTCGCCTTCGGCCTCTCGGAGAAGACCCACGGCGCCGACATCTACTCCACGGACATGCTGCTCACGCCCGACGGCGAGGGCGGCTTCCGCGCCACCGGCTCCAAGTACTACATCGGCAACGGCAACGCCGCCGGACTCGTCTCCGTCTTCGGCCGCCGCACCGACGTCGAGGGCCCCGACGGCTACGTCTTCTTCGCCGTCGACAGCCGCCACCCGGCGTATCACCTGGTCAAGAACGTCGTCGACTCCTCCAAGTACGTCAGCGAGTTCCGCCTGGAGGACTACCCGGTCGCCGCCGGGGACGTCCTGCACACCGGCCGCGCCGCCTTCGACGCCGCCCTCAACACGGTCAACGTCGGCAAGTTCAACCTGTGCACCGCCTCCATCGGCATCTGCGAGCACGCGATGTACGAGGCCGTCACCCACGCGCAGAACCGCGTCCTGTACGGCCGCCCCGTCACCGCCTTCCCGCACGTGCGGCGCGAGCTGACCGACGCCTACGTCCGGCTCGTCGGCATGAAGCTCTTCAGCGACCGGGCCGTCGACTACTTCCGCACCGCCGGCCCCGACGACCGCCGCTACCTCCTCTTCAACCCCATGACGAAGATGAAGGTGACCACGGAGGGCGAGAAGGTCATCGACCTGATGTGGGACGTCATCGCCGCCAAGGGCTTCGAGAAGGACAACTACTTCGCCGAGGCGGCCGTGGAGATCCGGAGCCTGCCGAAGCTGGAGGGCACCGTCCACGTCAACCTGGCGCTGATCCTCAAGTTCCTGCGCAACCACCTCCTCGACCCGGTCGCCCACGAGCCCGTCCCGACCCGCCTCGACGCGGCCGACGACACGTTCCTCTTCCGCCAGGGCCCGGCCCGCGGCCTCGGCTCGGTCCGCTTCCACGACTGGCGCGCCGCCTACGACGCGTACGCCCACGTCTCCAACGTCGCCCGCTTCCGCGAACAGGCCGACGCACTCTGCGAGTTCGTCCTCAAGGCCGCCCCGGACGAGGAGCAGAGCCGCGACCTCGACCTGCTGCTCGCCGTCGGCCAGCTCTTCGCGCTCGTCGTCCACGGACAGCTCGTCCTGGAGCAGGCCGCCCTCACCGACCTCGACGAGGACGTGCTCGACGAGCTGTTCGCCGTCCTGGTCCGCGACTTCTCCGCGCACGCCGTCGAGCTGCACGGCAAGGACTCCGCGACCGAGCAGCAGCAGCTCTGGGCGCTCGGCGCCGTCCGGCGCCCCGTCGTCGACGAGGCCCGCTCGGGCCGCGTCTGGCAGCGCGTCGAGGCCCTTTCGGGCGCGTACGAGATGACGCCCTGAGCCCTCCCGGCTCGTCCACCATGTGGAAAGGCGACTGAGACGGTCGGGGCCTCTGCTATCGTCCGGCCCATGCAGCACACCGCCACCCTCGCCATGATGCGAATGATGCCCCCGCCCCCGGAGGCGCTTCGCTAGCGAAGCCGTGTGCGCGCAGGACGCGACGGACCCTCCGGAAACGGAGGGTCCGTTTTTTGTTGCCCGGACCCGGACCCGGACCCGGCCACCGGGTCCGCGAGCCGGACCCCGACCCCGCCCCCCACTCCCACCGCACGTCTCCCGACAGAAGGGCGAAGTACCGCCATGACCCTTCCCCCGGTCGTCTCCCTCACCGACTGCTCCGACCCCAACGCCCTCGCCCGCCAGTCCACTCGGATCGCCGCCCTCTTCGGCTCCACACCGACCGTCCTGCCGCTCGGCGGACCGGACCCGGAGGGCGCCGCCGCCCTCACCCTGCTCGACCTGCTCCGCTCCACGGACCTCATCGGCGGCCCCAGCCGCCCGGTCGTGGTGCTCGTCAACATCGCGCCGAGGGACGGGCACTGGCCCAACGGCGTGCCCTTCTGCTCCTTCCGCCACGGCGACCACCTGGTCGTCAGCACCCTGAACCAGCGGGTCCTCGCCCCGCTGGCGGCCTACCTGGACCTGACGGAGGTGCGGGTCACCGACGTCCGCGAGGTGCTGGAGGCCGCCGCCGGCGACTGGGCCGAGCTGACGCCGGCCGAGATCGAGGAGATGGTACGGACCCAGTTCCGCAGTCTGTGGTACGCGCCCCTGCTGGCCCGCTGGCTGGTGGACGGCCACCCCGTCCCCGCCCGGACGACGGCGGTGCGTCCGCCCGTCGACGACGACGTACGGATCGCCGTCGTCGACAACTTCGGCAACTGCAAGCTGGACCGCCCGGCCGCCGACCTGCCCGGCTACGCCACCGCCGAAAGCCTGCTCGTGCGCAACCGGCTCGACGGCCGCGACGTCCCGGTGCGCTGTTACGACCGTCTCCCCGACGTCCCGCTCGGCGAACCCGGAATCACCGTCGGGAGTTCCGGTATCGGATTCGCCGAACTGGTGGTTCGCGGCGGTTCCGCGGCAGATGTCTTCGGCCTGCGCCAAGGCGATCGAGTCATTCATCTCACTGGCTGACATGTTATCAACGCGTTACTCCGGAAGCGGTCTTCGAGATTGACGCCGCTCTCCGTCGAACGGAATGCTGAAAAGCATGTCCGGAACTCTTCTGCTGGTACGCCGCCGCCACGTGGACCACGTGCGCTGCGCGGCCGATCTGTGTCGCTGAGCACACAGCACCGGCCCTCCTTTCCCGTACTTCTCCCGGACTTCCCCCGAAGGACCTCTGATGTCCCGTACCCGCATGTCTCTCGCGGCTTCCGCCGCCACCGTCGTCGCGCTGACGGCGGTCGGCTGCGCGCCCCAGCCGCAGAGCACCCCTGGACCGGCCGGCGCCGAGAAGGCCGCCCCGTGCACGACCGACAGCCCGAGCCTCCACGAGCGCGGCCGGCTCACCGTCGCGACGGATTCCCCGGCCTACGAGCCGTGGTTCGACAGCAACACCCCGTCCAACGGAAAGGGATTCGAAAGCGCCGTGGCCTACGCGGTGGCCGAGAAGCTGGGGTTCGCACGCGACCAGGTGAAGTGGGTCGTCGAGCCCTTCGCCCATTCCTACGCCCCCGGGAAGAAGGCTTTCGACTTCGACATCAACCAGATCTCCATCACGCCGCAGCGCGCGAAAGCCGTCGATTTCTCCACCAGTTACTACACGGCCAATCAGGCCGTCCTGACGCTCGACGGATCCCGGTTCGCGAAGGCCACGTCCCTGAGCGCCTTCAAGGACGCCGAGATCGGCGTGCAGGTCGCGACGACCAGCTACCAGGCCGTGCTCGACCAGATCAAGCCCTCGAAGCGGCCGAGCGTCTTCAGCACCACCAAGGACGAGGTCACCGCGCTGCGGAACGGCCAGATCGACGCGATCGTCACCGACCTGCCCACGGTCTTCTACCTGGCCGGAGCGGAGCTGGAGAACGGCGAGATCGTCGGCCAGTTCGGCTACGCGGGCGGCACCCCCGAGAAGTTCGGCCTGCTCCTGCCGAAGAACAGCGGGTACACCTCCTGCGTCAACCGGGCCCTCGACGCGCTCAGGGCGGACGGAACGCTCGCGAGGCTCACCACGCAGTGGCTCTCCGCCTCGGCGAACGTCCCCGAGCTGAAGCACTGACGGGCGGACCGTGGACATCAGCAAGACGGCCGCACCGGACCGGCCGGCCGGCTCTCCGGTCGCACCCGACGCCCTCTACCGGCCCAGCGACCACGAACGGGAGCGGCAGCGCTACCGCCGCTCCCGCAAACGCCGCCACACCTGGGTCTCCCTCCTGTGCACCCTGCTCGGCCTGACGGCCGTGGGCGCGGCCGCGATCGCCTCGCCGGGCTGGGAACGCGTCGACAGCCTGTTCTTCGACGGCGCCGAGCTCCGCTCCGCCTTCCCCGACCTCCTGCGGGGCTTCTGGCTCAACATCCAGATGTTCCTCGTCGCCGAGGTGCTGATCCTCGTCCTGGGGCTGCTGATCGCCCTGGTACGGGTCACCCGCGCGCCGGGTCTCCAGCCGCTGCGGCTCGCCGCCACCGTCTACGTGGACGTCTTCCGCGGCGTGCCGACCCTGCTCCTCGTCTTCCTCGTCGGCTTCGGACTGCCGGCGCTCCAGCTCCAGGGCACCCCCTCCGAGCCGTGGGTCCTCGGCGTCATCGCCCTGGTCCTCTCCTACACGGCCTACGTCGCCGAGGTGTTCCGGGCGGGACTGGACTCGGTCCACCCCGCGCAGCGGAACGCCGCCCGGGCCCTGGGCCTCAACGAGCGGCAGACCCTGCGGCACGTCGTGCTGCCCCAGGCGGTGCGCAACGTGCTCCCACCCCTGCTCAACGACTTCATCGCCCTGCAGAAGGACACCGCGCTGGTCGCCGTCCTCGGCCCGCTCGAAGCGCTGCGGGCCGCGCAGATCAAGGCGGACTACGACTTCAACTACACCCCGTACCTGGGAGCGGCCCTCTTGTTCATCGCGGTGACCATCCCGCTCACCCGCCTCGCCGACCGGCTCCAGCGGCGGGCCGCGCGGCGCACCCGGGCGGGGGCGGACCGATGAGCGGGCCGCTGCTACGCATCCGCGGCCTCCGCAAGCAGTACGGGGAGCGGCTGGTGCTGCGCTCGGTCGACCTGGACGTCGCCGAGCACGAGGTCGTCTGCCTGATCGGCGGTTCGGGCTCGGGCAAGTCGACCCTGCTGCGCTGCGTGGACCTGCTGGAGGTCGTCGACGACGGCACCGTCCATCTGGGGGAGACCGAGCTGACCGACCCCCGGCTGGACCCCGACGTCGCCCGCAGGCGGATCGGCATCGTCTTCCAGGCGTACAACCTGTTCCCGCACCTGAGCGTGCTGGACAACATCACGCTCGCGCCCCGCCAGGTCCACGGCGTCCCGCGCAGGAAGGCCGAGGGCTCGGCCCGGGAGCTCCTGGACCGCCTCGGACTCGCGGACAAGGCGCACGAACACCCCGACCGGCTGTCCGGCGGACAGCAGCAGCGCGTGGCGATCGCCCGCGCCCTGGCCACCGAACCGGAGCTGCTGCTCTTCGACGAGATCACCTCCGCCCTCGACCCCGAACTGGTCGGCGAGGTCCTGGACGTCGTCGCCGACCTCAAGGGGCGCGGCCTGACCATCCTGATGGCCACGCACGAGATGGACTTCGCCCGGCGGGTCGCGGACCGGGTCTGCTTCCTGGAGGGCGGCGTGATCGTGGAGCAGGGCACGGCGGAGCAGGTGCTCACCGCTCCGCGGGAGGAGGCCACCCGGCGCTTCCTCGCCCGCGCGCTCGACCGTCCCTGACCCCGCCCCTCCCGCGGACCGCGAAAGCCGGCCCCGCCTCCGCCCGGGGGAGGGGCCGGCTTCGTCGAACGGACACGCCCGATCGACATCGGCAGGCTCGCGTACCGGACGAACTCCTCGACGCCCTTGCGCAGGGTGCCCGACGCGCGTCAGGCCCTCGGACACGGTGCTCTTGCTCCGCCCGGATCACGCGGCGATCTCGTCCACGGTCCCGCCGGCACTCGGCGCACCACCACGCCCGTTCCCCGTGCACCCGCTTGGGCCGCTCGGCGTCGTTGTCGCGGTGCTGGAAAGCGGGCTTGGACTCCAGACCTTGCGGGCACCGGGCCGAGACACTGACGGGACTTGTTGTCGAACGCGGGCGCCTCCAGCACCTCCGGCCGGTCCGATCGACCGGCTTGGTGTGCACGTGCCGAACCGGGGGCCGATGTTCGGTTCGGCCCCGAGAAATTTCCGCACCCGCTCGGACGGCAGACGTCACACGACGATGACGCGGCGTCCGCGCGTGTGTCCGGCCTTGCTGTCGAGGTGTGCCGCCGCGGCCTCGCCGAGTGTGTACGACCGCGCGACGGGGATGTGCAGCTTCCCGCGCGCGATGAGGGCCGCGGCCTCGGCGAGCGCGTCCGGCACGCTCCCGGCCACGCCGGAGAAGCGGACGCCGAAGGCGGACGCGCCGAGATCCGCGATGGTGACGACCTTGCGCGGGTCCCCGGTCAGCTCGACCAGTTCGGGGACGACGCCCGAGCCGGACAGGTCGAGGGCGGCATCGACGGGACCGAGCCGCCGCACACGTTCCGTCCAGCCGTCGCCGTACGTCGTGGCGAGGGCGCCGAGGCCACGCAGGTAGTCCTGGTTCGCGGCACTCGCCGTGCCGATCACCTCGATGCCGCGGTCGCGGGCGATCTGCAGCACCGCCGAGCCGACTCCCCCGGCCGCGCCGCTCACCAGCAGGGTCTGCCCCGGCTCCACGCCGACCTCGCGGATGACGCGCAGGGCCGTCTCCACCACGGACGGGTATCCGGCCGCCTCCTCGAAGGTCAGGCCCCCGGGCATCCGGGCCCAGGCGCCGAGCACGGCGAACTCGGCATACGTGTCCGCGCCTTCGCCGAACACATGGTCTCCGACCTCGACGCCCTCGACCCCTGCGCCCACCTCGTCCACGATCCCGGCGGCGTCGATGCCCACCCCCGCGGGCAGCTCGGTGGGGTGCGCTCCCAGGACCTGGCCCTCGCGGATCCGCCAGTCGACGGGGTTCACACCTGCCGCCCGTACGGCGATACGTATCTGGCCGGGGCCCGGGTGGGGCTTCTCGGCGTCGATGAGACGGAGGACGTCCGGGCCGCCGAATTCGGCGAAGCTCACTTTCTTCATGCGATCGACCGTAGCACTAACGGTTAGCGTTTTGGAGTCGTTAGGTTTGCGTACTCGGTGGCGCTGATAGCGTGGGCGCATGACCGTGCCCACCGGACGCCGCGAGCGCAAGAAGGCCGCCACCCGCCAGAAGATCGCCGACGCGGCCCTGCGGCTGTTCCTGGAGCGCGGATACGACGCGGTGGGCATCCGCGACGTCGCCGCCGAGGCCGACGTCGCCGTGACCACGCTCTTCTCCCACTTCGCCTCGAAGGAGGCGCTGGTCTTCGAGCGGGACGACGACTTCAGGGAACGCCTCGTGCGGGCGGTCGCGGACCGGGGGCCGCGGGAACCGCTCATGCCCGCGCTGCGCCGTGAGGTCCACGCGATGGTCCGCCACTGCTCGGCGGAGGGCGCCGCCCCGATCTGGCGCATGATCGACGCGTCGCCCGCCCTGCGCACGTACGAGGAGTCCATGCGGCTGCGGCACGCGGACGCGCTGGCGACCGCCATCGCCGCCGAGCTCGCCCTGCCGGAGCCGACGACGGCGTGCCGCACGATCGCGCGGTTCGTGCTCGACGCGTACGCGCTGGGCCGCGAGGCGGCCGAGCCGGAAGCGGCGGTGGACGAGGTGTTCCGCATGGTCGAGGCGGCCTGGGAGGTCGCCCGGCCGCGCTGACCCGAGGCCGGCCGCCGAGTCGCGGCAGCGTGTCGCAGGCCTGCTGGACGAGGTGGTTGCCGCCGCCCGGGGCGCAGTTGGCCGGCGCGACGACGGCAGCCCTCGCCCCTGCGCCCGCGGGGACGGCCCCCCATGTCCCGGCGGAGTTCACCGCCGAGGTGATGACCCACCGGACAGGGCTCGGGGATATTGCCAAAGGCCGGTTTCCGTACCGCTTCCGGGTAGAAGGGCCGTAAACGGTTGTCCTGCCGTGCGAGGGCAGGAGGGGGTGGCGATGGAAGCGGCCAAGTGGTCGGTGGACCGTGAGCGCCTGGAGCAGTGGGTTCCCGAGGGGGAGCGGATGACGGCCGGCTGCGCGGTGACGTACGGGCGCTCGATGGGGGGCTTGGTACCGCGGCGCGCCTCGCTTCTGCTGACCGACCGCCGGGTGCGTGTGCTACGCCACCGGGGCAATGACCGCCGGTACGCCATACGTGGTGTTCTGTTCGAGATCATGCGCGGTGAGGCCGAGGCGGTGTGCAGTGATCCACGGGCGCGGGTGGAGTTCGACAAGGGACAGGAGATCGAGCTGCGCCGGCACGACGGCGGGGTGGAGCGCCTGCTGATCAGCCAGTGGGACGCCGTGCACGCCGAGGCCCTGTACGCGGCGTTTCCTCCTGAGAGCCGTGATCCGCAGTGACGTGACAGCGTCCCCCTTCCTCACCATCGGCCCGGTCTGTGCCGGTGGATCTCCCCTCCTTTCCGGCGCGCTCGGCTTGGTCCGGTCCAGCTCCCGGCCCGTGACCGCGCCCGGCGCACCTTCAGTGCAAACGCGACCTCCTCGACCGTCAGGGATGACCCGATGGCCAGGAGTCGTCCTCGCGTTCGCGGGAGTGTCGGGGGCGCCGGGCACTGTGACGGCGGGGGAGCGAGCCGATGACCCTGCCCGTGCCGAAGCTTCCGCCCTTCTCGCTCCGTCGGTCTCCGGACCCTGACCGGTGGTGCCGTCACGCCTCCCCCGCCGGTGGGAAGCGACATCGCTTCCCACCGGCACAACGGGCAACCCGGTGGACCTGTGCGGTCACAGCCCTAGTCGAGCGGGTCGAGCGTCACGTACGCCTGCTGCGGGTTGCCGTCGTGCACCAGCGACTCGTGCGCGCCGACGTCGTCGAAGGCGAAGCCGTACGCCTTGCCGTCCACCATCCGCTCGTGGATCGCGCGGGAGTAGTGGTTGGTCACCGCGTCCTTGTAGAACCCGGCCGACGAGGCGTCCGGCTGATTGGGATTGGTGAGCAGGGTGGAGCGGTTGTACCCCGCGCAGAGCGTGCGGGAGATGGGGCCGCGCACCTGGTCGTTCGGGGCGTCCAGGAGCTTGTAGCAGCCGAAGACGCTGTCCGAGTCGGGCTTCTGGAAGGAGGTGACGACCTGCCCGGCGCCGTTGGTGAAGTTCATGACGTTGCCCGAGACCCGCCCGTAGTACTTCACGGACGGCTGGTTCGCGAAGGGCGTCACGGTCAGGGTCGACGTGGCGTACTTGCTCCAGACGCGGTTGACGTAGTCGTTCATCACCCCGGCCGGCAGCCCGCCGGCCTCGATGCCGTGGCCCGGGGCGAGCGCGCGCAGCACCGTGCCGTCGGAGCGGGTCTGCACCAGGCCGCCCCAGCCGCCGGGCTGGGCGCGCAGCGCGTCGAAGAAGCCCCGGTACCCGCCGGGCTTGAGGCGCCCCGCGTTCGCGACGGAGCCGTCGGGGCGCTTCACGCCCACCGCGTACGGCGCCGAGACCATGTCGACCTGGGTGCTGTTGAGCCAGAGGCCCGCGTCGTTGAGCGTGTATTCGGACCAGTTGAAGAGGATGTTCCTGTTGGGGTCGCTCGGGTTCTGGACCGCGGGCTGCACGAGCCCGCCCGTCGCCACCTTGAAGTTCAGCTTCTGGCCGTAGCTGAAGTAGACCCGACCCGAGAACTTCGGCAGCCGGATCGTCATCGACCTGCCGTTGGCCGGACCGGCTATGGAGGCGTCGGGCGCCGGGCTGGGGACGGAGCCCCCGGCCGGCCAGGGGTGGAAGGTCCCGTTGGCGTCCGCCCACCCCTGCCGGCCCGTCGAGAGCTCGGTGCCGAGGTTGTAGACGTACACCTGCTCCCCGCGACCGGAGTTGTTCGTGAAGGTGAGCGGGATGGTCGCGGGGACGGCGGCCTCGGCGGGGTCGGAGGAGACGGCGACGGTGACGCCGGTGCCGACCAGCGCGGCGGCCGCCAGGAGGGGGACGAGTCGGACGCGCGTGCGCCTGTGACGTGCGGACACGTGGGGCTCCTCGGAGGTGGGGGGAATCCGTGTGGGGGGAATCCAGGGGGACCGCGTTCTGCGGAACGCGCTTGAGAGCGCTCTCAAGGATGGGAGGGTGGGATGGACCTGTCAATGGCCGCGGCGGATCCGAGGGCGCTCGGCAGGACGTCCCGCCCCGCCCTCCCGACGTACGGGCGACAGAATTTGATCGTTTTATTGCATTTCAGGTACGGCCGTCGGTCGCTTTATGCGACCGGAATGACCGGTGGCGGTTGTCCTTTCGGCAAGGTCACACGGGCAACCCGAACTGACTATGCTCACCGGTGTGTTGCGCAGCGCTCACAGCGAGTCATGAACGCCGTGGGTGCGCGGACGGAGTACGGCCGCGAAGGAAAGCGCCCGCCGGCGCCCTTTCCGGAGCGACCCCCGGGTTTCCGCCCGTCGGGTTTTCATCGGAGCACGCGTACACATGCCCGAATGAAGTCCGTCTCCGCCCCTTTCGGCGCACCGCACCCCCACGGTCCGCTCATTCCAGACTTCTTAGGGACCCTCCTGATGGTTCGTGCAGGTTCGATTTCCAGATCCCGGCCGGCTCCGGTCGTCCGGGAATGGCTCCTCCCCCCGGGAGTTCTGGCGGGAGCCTCCCTGATCGCGCTCCTCCTTTCCCCTGCACAGATACGGACACCGGTCGCCTGGTGCGGTCTCGCCGCGGTCGCCCTGACGGCGCTCACCTCGGCCGGGACCGCGCGCCGGGTGCGCGCGGCGGAGGCGGCCCGCCACACCCGGGCGAGGGCCGAGGCGGAGAGGTACTACGAGCAGCGCGAGGCCGCCCTGCTCGGACGCCTCGCCGACCAGCGGGCCACCACCGTCTGGCTCGCCGAGGAGCTCCTGCCCGCGGCCGTCGCCCGCCTGAAGAGGGGCGACCTCGCCTCGGACATCCTGCGCGCCGTCGACTTCGGCAAGCACCTCGACAAGGAGTTCACCGAAGCGCTCAAGGGAGCCCTGCGGGCCCTCCTGGAGGCGGTCGAGGCCGAGGAGCACACCCGCGACGCCTCCCAGCGGGCGCTCGTCGCCGTCGCGCGCCGCGTCCAGGCGATCGTGCACCAGCTCGCCAAGGACCTGCACGCCATGCAGATCCTCCACGGCAACGACATCGTGGTCTCCCGCGGCCTCCAGGACGTCGACCACCGCAACGCCCTGATCGGCCGCCTCGCGGCCAGCATCGCGGTCCTGGGCGACGCCCGCCCCGGACGCCAGTGGTCGAAGACGATCCCGCTCTACGACATCCTGCGCGGAGCCATGTCGCGCATCGTGGACTACCCCCGCGTCAAGCTGCAGGCGGTGGCGGAGGTGGCCGTGGTCGGCCCCGGTGCCGAGCCGCTGATGCACCTGTTCGCCGAACTCCTCGACAACGCCACGTCGTTCTCGCCGCCCCACGCCCCCGTGGAGGTCACCGCCAACGAGGTGCCCTCCGGCGTCGTGGTCGAGATCGAGGACCGGGGCGTCGGCCTCACCGAGGAGGTCAGGCAGCGCGTCGAGCGCGTCATGGCGCAGTCGCAGCGCACCATCCAGCTGGCCAGCCTCGGCGAGGTGACCCAGCTCGGCCTGCCCGTCGTCAGCCGCCTCGCCCGCGAGCACGGCTGCGAGGTCCACCTGCGCACCTCCGCCTACGGAGGCGTACGGGCCGTCGTGCTCGTCCCCCGGAACCTGATCACCACGATGCCCCCGTCCGCCCTGCGGCCCAACGACTTCGCCCGCAGGCGCGCGAACGGCCCGACCGGCCCCGTGAGCGGACCGTACCGGCCCGCGGGCGGCCCGACCCGGCCCGCGCCGGTGCCCACGCCGACGCCCCCGCCCCTGCCGTCCCCCGCCCTCGCCATGGAGACCGGCGAGGTCAGGAAGGCCCCCAACGGCCTTCCGCAGCGGCGGCGCGAGTCGCCCGTCCCGATCCCGGTCGTGGTGACGGGCCCCACGCCCCCCGCCGTACCGGCCTCCTCCAAGCCGTCGCCCCAGCCGGGCCTGATGTGGGAGGCGTTCAACGGCGAGAAGAGAGCGGCCGCCGAACCTTCCCCTTCCCCCAACGAGCCTTCAGATGAGGTCGAGTAACATGCAGCCACTGCCCAACATGGACTGGATGCTCACGGAGCTCGTCAACAGCGTTCCGTTCGTGCGCCACGTGGTCATCCTCTCGGCGGACGGACTCAGCATCGGGCAGGCGAACACGGCGCCCGACACCGCCGACGCCATCGCCGCCGCCTGCTCCGGCATCCAGAGCCTGGCCCGGGCCATCGCCCAGATGTTCCCGCACGGCGACGGCTCGACGCGGATGGTCGGCATCGAGGCCGACGGAGGCTACTTCTCCCTGATGGCGGCCGGCCCCGGCGCCTACCTCGCGGTCCTCGCCGACCAGGAGGTGGACGCCGGACTGCTCGGCGACCGCATGCGGACGCTGGTGGCCCGGATCGGCCAGCACATGACCAGCCCGCCCCGGCAGGACGTCAGGCAGGCGATGTGACATCGGAGAATCCGGGCCCCTGGAATGAAGGCAACCCCGTTCCGCTCTACGTCATCACCGGCGGCTCCGGTTCCTCGCCCAAGGGCTTCAACCTGGTCACCCTGATCGTGGCGCGGTCGGCGCCCGACCCCTCGATGCAACCCGAGCAGGCCGCCATCCTCACGATGTGCGCGTACCCGCTCTCGGTGGCCGAGCTGTCGGCCTACCTCAGCCTTCCGTTCAGCGTCGTCACCGTGCTGCTCGTCAAACTCGTCGAGAACGAACGGGTCGAGGCCATCGCACCCGTGCCGGTGGCGGCCTTCCCCGAACGCGGCCTACTGGAGGCGGTGATCCATGGACTACGCAAGCTCTGACACGCTCGTTCCCGGCCCGCGCGGCACCGACAAGCTGCTGCCGCACAGCGCCAGGGGCGTCAAGGTCGTGATCGTCGGCGGCTTCGGCGTCGGCAAGACGACCATGGTCGGGACGGTGAGCGAGATCCCGCCCCTGACCACCGAGGAGACCATGACGCAGGCGGGCGTCGGGATCGACCACAACCCCGGCGCCGAAGGCAAGAACACCACGACCGTCGCGCTGGACTTCGGACGGATCAGCATCAACCAGGAGCTGGTCCTCTACCTGTTCGGCACCCCGGGACAGGAGCGCTTCTGGTTCCTGTGGAACGGCATCTTCGAAGGGGCGCTCGGCGCGGTGGTCCTCGTCGACACGCGCAGGATCGAGGTCTGCTTCGAGGTCATCACCCGCCTGGAGGACCGCCGCGTCCCCTTCGTCGTGGCCGTCAACACCTTCCCGGAGGCCCCGCAGTACCCCGTGGAGGAGCTGCGCACCGCCCTGGCCCTCGGCGAATCCGTGCCCCTCGTCACCTGTGACGCACGGGACCGGGCGTCCTGCCGCGACGCCCTGCTCTCGCTGATGGACTACCTGCACACCCTCGTCGCCGCCCAGGAGACCGCATGACCTTCCCACCCGCCGAACACGCCACCGCGCAGGCGGGCCGGATCCCGCCCCCCGGCTGCCCGGCCCACGCCGCCGCCGGAACCGACGGGCCGACCCGGCTCTACGGCGAGGCGGCGGCCACGGACCCCATGGGCCTGTACGAGGAACTGCGGGCCGCCCACGGCCCGGTGGCACCCGTCCTGCTCGACGGCGACGTGCGCGCCTGGCTCGTCCTGGGATACCTGGAGAACCGCGACGTGGCCAGCCGCCCGACCCAGTTCTCCCGCGACCCCCGCGTCTGGCACGGCTGGCGGAGCGGGGAGATCGACCCCGCCACCTCGCCGCTCATGCCGATGATCGGCTGGCGCCCCGACTGCGTCTGCGCGGACGGCGAGGAGCACCAGCGGCTGCGCGGCGCGGTCACGGCCGGCCTCAGCCAGTTCGACCACCGGGGCGTCCGCCGCCACATCACCCGCTTCGCCCACCAGGTGATCGACGGGTTCTGCGAGAAGGGCGAGGCCGAGCTGGTCGGGCAGTTCACCGAGCACCTGCCCATGCTCACCCTCATCCACCTGCTCGGCATGGCGGACGAGGAGGCCCCCGAGCTGGTGCACGCCGCCCGGGACCTCTTCAAGGCCACCGAGACGTCGCTCGCCAGCAACGCCTTCGTCCTGGAGAGCCTCGAACGGCTCGTCGCCGCCAAGCGCGCCCACCCGGGGCACGACATCGCCTCCGCCCTGATGGCCCACCCCGCCGGCCTCACGGACGAGGAGGTCCAGCACCACCTGCGCCTCATCCTGCTCGCCGGGTACGAGACGACCGCCAACCTCATGTCCAACGTCCTGCGGATGGTCCTCACCGACCCCCGGTTCCGCGGGTCGCTGGCCGGCGGTCAGATGACCCTGCCCGAGGCCGTGGAGCAGGTCCTCTGGGACGAGCCGCCGCTGATGGTGTGTCCGGGCCGCTGGGCCAACAGCGACACCACCCTCGGCGGACAGGAGATCAAGGCGGGGGACATGCTCCTCCTGGGCCTGGCGGCGGGGAACGTCGACGAGACGATCCGGCCGGACCCGGCGGCCCCCGTGCACCACAACCGGGCGCACCTGTCCTTCAGCGCCGGTACGCACGAGTGCCCCGGCCAGGACATCGGCCGCATCATCGCCGACGCCGGCATCGACATCCTGCTCACCCGGCTGCCGGACGTGGCCCTCTCCGTACCGGAGGAGAGCCTCGCCTGGCGCTCCAGCACCTGGGCCCGGCACCTGACGGCGCTGCCCGTGAGCTTCTCCCCACGTCCTCCCCGGGCCGACGACGGTCCGGCCCCGCTCCCTGCCCCGCCCGTCCAGAGCGACGGGGTGCCGCCGGTGCCGCCGGTGCCGGCGGGCGCGCCCGGAGGGACCCGCCCGCCCGAGGCCCGTGCCTCGTGGTGGACGCGGGTGAAGCGCCTGCTGGGCGGGCGGTAGGAGCCGGCGGCGGGGGCCGGGCCCCCGCCGCCGTCACTCCTGGAAGGAGACGTCCGAGGCGGTGTAGCGGGGCGCGCCGGTGTACCAGGCGTGGATCCCGGAGAGGAACCCGCAGGCCCCCCGGATCCAGGCCTCCAGCTCCGCCTGCTCGCCCGGGGCGAGCCCGGCCCGCCGGACGAGGAGCGGCACCTCGTTCCGCCTGAGGTGCTCGAAGTCCCGCAGCCGGGCGTTCACCAGGTTCAGGGCGGCGGGCACGGCGTCGTGGAGGGCGATCCCGAGGGACGTCCCGACGACCACGACCAGGTTGTTGACGTCGTTCTCCTCGTGGACCTCCCGCTCGTAGGAGGCGATGTCGTTCGCGAGCCCCATGAAGTCCATGAAGGCGTCGAGGAGGGCGCGGACGGTCCGGCTGTGCCGGATCTGCTCGGGTATGCGCGCGCCGGTCGCCAGCTCGACGGAGTAGGGGGCGGTGTGGGCGGCGAAGCTCTCCCGCCGGAACGGGGCGTAGTCGATGAGGTGGGGGACGCGGCCGGTGCGGCTGTTGGCCAGCTCCTCGACCCCCGCGTCGACGTATCTGGCCAGGGCCCGGTTGAAGTCGTGCCGCCAGTGGGCGAGTCCCGGCGGGAAGAGGTGCTGCTGCAGGTCGGCGATGCCCCGCTCGACGGCGTTCACCGGCTCCGGCAGCCGGGCGTCGGGCTCGGGCCGCAGGAAGGCGTGCAGCCGGGCGGTGAAGAGCCGCGCGCCGGGCAGGTCACCGGTCTGCTTGAAGGCCGAGGCGAAGTGGTCGTCCCAGGCCAGGGCCCATATGTTGAACCGGTGGTTGAGCCGGAGGGCGGGCAGCGGGGCGTCGGGGAGCGTCCAGGCGGTCAACTGGTCGACGGTCATGGCGTGGAACTTGGCCCGGGACCATATGGCCGGGTGGCCGGGCAGCTCCCCGTGCCCCTCCAGCATGCCCATCTCGCGCGCCCAGGTCTCGCTCTCCCGGTGCAGGTCCGACAGGTACGGGTTCACCCGCAGCGGGTGGGGCATCCACAACTGCGGGAGTTCGACGGTGCGCACGGTCATGGGGACCGACCTCCTTCTCTCCTCGGCCCGCCCGGTGCACGGACCGCCATGCGGTCGGCCCGGCCGGGGGAAGGCGGTCCGCATGACGACCACCCCTGTCGCGAGGCGCGGGCGATGCCCGGTCCGCAACCCTCCAAACCTGCCCGCCGCGAATGACCGGTAACCACCCAAGCATTTCTGACCGCCAATCAGAAGGGGTTCACCCGCGGAACAGAACGGTCCTTTCCGTGCGCGTTCCGCGCACCCGCGTCGGCGGCACGGTCGGGGGACGCCACGGAACGGTCCCGTCCTCCGGGGGCGCGGGAGTCCGGACGACCAGTGTGTAAGGGGCGCTGCCAGTGGAAGGCGCTACGGGAATCCGTCCTTCCGCCGGTGCATGCCGGAACCCCCGGCGGGTAGCCGCCGTCCGGCAGGCGTCACCCCCGTGAGGCAGGAGCACCATGGCAACCACCGGACGACTCTTGCCAGTGCCGGAGCGGAGCGGAGCACCCGACGCGACGGTGCGGATCGCTTCCGTACCCGCCGGACACGTCTACGTGCGCCACTGCTCGGACGCCTCGGCGTCGGACGGGGTCGTCCGCCTCGCGGACCCGCGCCCCAACGGGGCGCCCAGCACCTCCCAGCGCTGGTGGCCGCCGGTCATGCTCGACCCGGACTGGGTGCACGCCCGGCACGCCGACTTCGACGTGTTCCACCTGCACTTCGGTTTCGACGCGCAGTCGCCGCGGGACCTGGACTCCCTCGTACGGGCCCTCCGGAAGTACGGCAAACCGCTGGTGTACACCGCGCACGACCTGCGCAACCCCCACCAGCCCGACCCGGCGCCCCACGACGCCGCCCTGGACGTCCTGGTCCCGGCCGCCGACCACCTGATCACCCTCACCCCCGGCGCCGCGGCCGAGATCCGGCGGCGCTGGAACCGCACGGCGACGGTCCTGCCCCACCCGCACGTCGTCGAGGAGCCCCGCATCTCCCGGCCCCGCCCGCCCCGCGACCGCTTCCGCGTGGGCGTGCACGCCAAGAGCCTGCGGCCCAACATGTCCCTCCTGCCCGTCGTCCGCACGCTGGCGGCCGCCGTCGCGGACCTGCCGGAGGCGGAACTCCACGTGAACGTCCACCACGACGTGGACGACCCGGACGCGCACGCCTACGCCCCCGACGTGTCCGCGGAGCTGCGGGCCCTCGCCGAAGCGGGCCGCCTGCGCCTCCACGCGCACGACTACTTCGACGACGACCAGCTCTGGGACTACCTCACGGGGCTCGACCTGTCCGTGCTCCCCTACGCCTTCGGGACGCATTCCGGCTGGCTGGAGGCCTGCCACGACCTGGGGACCCCGGTGGCCGCCCCGTCCTGCGGCTTCTACGCCGAACAGCGTCCGTGCCTCTCCTACGGCCACACCGTCGAGGACGGCCTCGACGGGACGTCCCTGTACGACGCCGTGCGCGAGGCGTACCGGACGCGCCCGGAGTGGCGCGCCACCGCGGCGGGGCGCGCCGCCGAACGCACCGGGGTGGCCGCCGCGCACCGCGCGGTCTACCAAGAGCTCCTGGGATGAGCGCCCCCCTGCGCGTCGCCCTGATCGCCTCCTCCCGCTTCCCGATCAAGGAGCCCTTCGCCGGCGGTCTGGAGGCGCACACCTGGTCGCTCACCCGCGCCCTCCGGGCGCGCGGCCACCACGTCGAACTCTTCGCCGCCCCAGGCTCCGACCCGGCCCTCGGCGTCACGGAACTCCCCGTGCACCGGCCGGCGCTGAGCACCGCGGCCCGGTCCGACGTCAGCATGCCCGCACGGGAGTGGATGGACGAGCACCACGCCTACCTGCGGCTCATGCTGGACCTCGCGCGCGACGGCGGACGGCGCTTCGACCTCGTCCACAACAACAGCCTCCACCACCTGCCCGTCGCCATGGCCCCGGCCGTACGGGTGCCGGTGGTGACGACCCTGCACACGCCCCCCACGCCCTGGCTGGAATCGGCCATCCAGGCGGACCCGAACTGTCCCGTGACGTTCACCGCCGTCAGCGAGCACACCGCGTCCGTCTGGCGCCCGCTCGTCGCCGACGCCCGCGTGATCCGCAACGGCGTCGACACCGCCCTGTGGCCGGAGGGACCGGGCGGCGACCACCTCGTGTGGTCCGGCCGCATCGTGCCCGAGAAGGGACCGCACCTCGCCGCCGAGGCCGCCCGCAAGGCGGGGCGACGGCTCCTGCTCGCCGGACCCGTCGGCGACACGGACTACTTCACGACGTACCTGGCGCCGCTCCTGGACGAGGACGTCGCCTACGTCGGCCACCTCGACCGCCGCGACCTGGCCCGCCTCGTGGGCGGCGCGGCCGCCGCCCTGGTCACGCCGTGCTGGGACGAACCGTACGGTCTGGTCGTCGCCGAGGCCCTGTCCTGCGGGACGCCGGTGTGCGGCTTCGACCGCGGCGCCCTCGGCGAGATCCTCGACCCGGAGTGCGGCGCGCTCGTTCCGCCGGACGACGTCGGCGCGCTCGCCGAGGCCGTCGACGCCACCACGCGCCTGGACCGCCGCGCCGCCCGGAGGCGCGCGGAGCGCTTCTGCTCCCTGGAGGCCATGGCCGACGGTTACGCGTCCCTCTACCAGGAGCTCACGGCATGATCGGTGACACGACATGATCGGTTACACAGCATGATTGGTTACTACGTGCACCACCAGGGCCGGGGGCACCTGCACCGCGCCGTGTGCGTCGCCCGGCACGCGCGCGTCCCCGTCACCGGCCTCTCCTCCCTGGCCCGCCCCGACGACTGGCCGGGGGAGTGGATCCGTCTGCCCATGGACACCGGGGACGCGGCGGGACGCCCGGCCGGGACCGCGGACCCCACGGCCCGCGGAAGGCTCCACTGGGCGCCCCGCCACCACGAGGGGCTGCGGGGCCGCATGGGCGCGATCGCGGACTGGACCGCCCGGACCGGTCCCCGCCTCCTCGTGAGCGACGTCTCCGTCGAAGTGGCGCTCCTCGCGCGGCTCATGGGCGTCCCCGTGGTGGTCGCGGCCATGCGCGGCGACCGCTTCGACCCCGCCCACCGCCTGGGGTACGACCTGGCCGAGGCGCTCCTGGCGCCCTGGCCCGGCACGGTCCCCGAGCCCGACTGGCCGCGCCACTGGCTGGACAAGACCCTGCACACGGGGGCGTTCTCCCGCTACGACGGCCGGCCGCGCCCCCCGGCCCCGCCCCCGGGGCCCACCAGGGAGGCCGTCGTCCTGCTCGGGGCCGGGGGCAGCGGCATCGGCGCCGACGACCTGCGGCGGGCCGCCGAGGCGACCCCCGGCTGGACGTGGACGTTCCTGGGCGGCGCGGACGGCGGCCGGTGGACCGACGACCCCTGGCCGCTGCTGTGCCGGGCCGACGTCGTCGTGACCCACGCCGGCCAGAACGCCGTCGCCGAATGCGCCGCCGCCCGTACGCCCGCCGTCGTCGTCCCGCAGGACCGGCCCCACGACGAGCAACTGGCGACCGCCCGGGCGCTGCGGGCCGCCGGCCTGGCGACCGTGTGCGCGACCTGGCCCGCGCCCGGGGAGTGGGAGGGGATCCTGGACCGTACGGCGAAGCGGGACGGGGACCGCTGGTCCGTCTGGGCCCCGGGCGACGGCGCCCGGCGCGCGGCCCGTCTGCTCGACGACCTGGCCGCGGCGGAGCCGGGGGAGCGGAGGACGCCGTGCGCGTCGCGGTGATCACCCTGGTCGCCGGCCGTCACCGCCACCTCCGCCTCCAGCAGGACGGACTGGCGGCCGGGACGCGGCAGCCGGACCACTACCTGGTCGTCACCATGGCCGACCCGGACGCCGGGAAGGCGCTCGACGGCAGGAGGCCCGCCGCCGAAACGGTGGACGTCCCCGCCGGCCCCGGCGGACGCCTGCCCCTCGCGGCCGCCCGCAACGCCGGCGCCGCCCGGGCCCTGGCGGACGGGGCCGACCTGCTGGTGTTCCTCGACGTCGACTGCGTCCCGGGCCCCGGCCTCCTGGCGCGCTACGCCGAGACGGCCGCGGACGGCGCCCTGCTGTGCGGCACGGTCGCCTACCTGCCGCCGCCACCGCCGGACGGCTACCGCCTCGGGGAGCTCCCCGGGCTCGCGCCGCCCCACCCCGGCCGCCCGGCGCCCGGGGACGGCGAGGTGCTGCGCGGCGGCGACCACCGGCTCTTCTGGTCCCTCTCCTTCGCCCTGACTGCCGCCACCTGGCGGGACCTCGGGGGCTTCTGCGAGGACTACACCGGGTACGGCGGGGAGGACACCGACTTCGCCCGCACGGCGGCCGCCCGGGGCGTCGGCCTGTGGTGGGTCGGCGGCGCGCCCGCCCACCACCAGTACCACCCCGTCAGCAGGCCGCCCGTCGAGCACCTCGACGACATCCTGCGCAACGGCGCCGTCTTCAGGGACCGCTGGGGCACCTGGCCGATGGAGGGCTGGCTGCGCGACTTCGCGGACCTGGGGCTCGTCGTCCACGAGCCCGGTACCGACACCTGGCGCAGGACGCCGGAGGCGCGGTAGGGGCCGGCCCCGTTCCCGTACGCCGCCGCGCCCTTGACCGTGCTCGTGTCCGCTCCCGGCCTCTCGATCACCCACTTTCCTCCGGACGGACGCGGAAGGCGCCCGCGGCAGCCGCGAGGATCGCCGCCTCCGCGGCCCGTTCCGGGAGCCGCGGGTCCGGATCGGCGCGCAGGAGCACCAGTTGGTGGTAGAGCGGCGCCGTGGCGGCGATCAGCAGGCTCTGCGCGTCCGTGTGCCGTGCACTGGCCCGTACGGCACATCACCGAGCACGTACGGACGATCATGTCGGGGACCGTCGCCGAGCTGGAGGCGGCCGCCGCGCGGATCGACCGGCCCTGACACCGCGTCCTCGCGACTCCACCCGCACTCGTCCCGCGACGGTCGAGCAGCACTGCACGTCGTGGGCCGTAGCCGTAGCCGTAGCCGTACGAGAACAGGGCCTGCGGCGGATCACTGGATGCTCCAACGGTGCGGATGCCCGGGGTCGGCGGGGCAGGCGAACACGTTGAGCTCGCCCCAGCGGCCCACGGTGACCTGTGGGGGAGTGGCGCCGCCGCGGGCGGACCGGCCCTCGTCCTCCAGCGGTCTCCAGCTGCCGCTGCCGCCGTCCCATTCCGAACTGTCGACGGTCATCAGCAGGTGCATGGGCGTCGCGCAGGCCGGACAGATCGTACTGGTAGCCGGGCGGCTCCTCCGCGTCCTCGTCCTCCGCTTCCTCCGCCTCTTCTTCGAGCGCTTCCTCCCAGGCGTCGATCCGGGCGCACAGCCCCTCGGGCAGGACGCCGGCGAACGGGTAGGTGACCACCTGCTCCGGATGCGGCACGCAGGGCTCGGGCACGAAGCCGTCGGACCCGACGACCGGCGGCTGCGGCTGCGGGGCCAGCACCTCGCCGACCTCCCACGACCGCCGCCGGCGCAGGTGCGGCCCCAGGCCGTGGCGGCTCGGGCCGTGCGCGTCGAAGGGGCACCAGAACACCTGGAGCAGATCGCAGTCGTCCGGCCCCGCCGGCAGGTCGGGAACGTCCCGCCGGTACAACTGCGCGAGGCCGATCAGCGGCAGCGGGTCGGCCTCGGAGGCACCGGGGATCCGGTGCTCCCGGCGCAACTCGCCCAGGAGGTCCCGCTCCTCGTCCGTCGGACCGGAAGCCGGGTCGCGGGCCCACGCGGCGTCCAGGACCCGCCGGTGGCGGCGGATGTCGGCCGGCCGCCGCCCGCGCCCGCGGCCGTGCGCCTCGTCGCACACCGGCCACGGCTCGTCCGCCGGCCACAACAGGGGACCGCCCACGGAGCCGACCGAGGGGTCCGGTGCGCCCGGCCGCGGATGGAGCCGGGTCGTGGTCCCCCGGAAGGCGGCCAGTTCCGGGAAGAGCGCCTCGACGTCGAGGGGGCGCGGGGGCGTGGTCCTGGTCATGGGGGCACCCCCAGCCGCGTTGTCGTCACTCGCCAGGGCTCCGCCCTGCCTCCCTCCTCCGCCTTGCGATGCACGGCACCGGACACCGCTCCCTGATCCGGCCCGATCGACAAGACACCCCCTGGACGCCCGGCGGCCCCGGTCTCCGGATACCCCCTCGGCGTCCGGGGCGTGGGAGGCGCGGTCCGCTCACTCCACCGTCCCCCACCACGCCCCCGTCCGCCCCGCCCCCGGGGCCGGGTGGTCGGGGAGGTGGGTGTCCAGGGTGAGGCGGGAGACGATGCGGTAGCGGTCGCCGCGGTAGAGGGAGCGGACGTACTCGACGGGGCGGCCGGTCGTGTCGGAGGTGATCCGGTCGAAGAGCAGGGCGGGGGAGAGGACGGGGACGTCCAGGAGCACGGCCTCCTCCTCGCTCAGGACGGTCGGCTCGATCGACTGCACCGCGTGGGCCGTGCGGATGCCGCGCCGCTCGCGCAGGTGGGCGTAGAAGCCGCCCTCCATGTCGGCGGCGGTGAGGCCGGGGACCAGGTCGGCGGGGACGTGGAGGTGCTCCAGGGCGATCGGGGCGCCGTCGACGTGCCGGAGGCGGGTCACGTGCACCAGCTCCGCCGCCGGGGAGACCGCGAGCTTCCGGCCGATCCGGGCGCCGGCCCGTACCGTGCGCAGATCGAGCACCGTGCTCGTCCAGTCGCCCCGGCTCCGGGGCGCGCCCGCGCCCCGGTTCTCGGCGACCAGCTCCTGCGTGACCTTGTCGGGCGCCACGAACATGCCGCGGCCGTGCTCCCGTACCAGCAGGCCCGTCGCCACCAGCTCGTCGACGGCCGCGCGGAGCGTGGGGCGCGAGACGCCCAGGACCGCGCAGAGGGTGCGCTCGGAGGGGATGGCGTCGCCGGGGCGGCGGCCGTCGATCACGGTCAGCAGGTGCTCCCGCACCCGTTCCCGCTTGAGCTCCATGCCCGCCCCTCCCCGCCGTGCCGTCCGTCGCGGGTCAGTATGCATCCCCCTCGGTGGAGGAGGTCACGACGCCGTCGCGGGTGAAGTCCAGGCGGGAGACGATGCGGTAGCGGTCGCCCCGGTAGACCGAGTGGACGTACTCGACGGGCCGGCCCTCCGCGTCCAGGGTGAGGCGCTCGATGAGGAGCGCGGGGGAGAGGACGGGGACGTCCAGGAGCGCGGCCTCGTCCTCGCTGACGACGGTCGGCTCGATCGACTGGGTCGCCTCCTTGACCCGGACCCGGTGGTGCTCCCGCAGGTGGTCGTAGAGGTCGCCCGCCTCCAGCTCCTCCGGGGTGAGCGCGGCGCCGACGAGGTCCGCCGGGATGTGCAGGTGCTCGATGGCCATGGGCGAGCCGTCGACGAGCCGGAGGCGGGCGACGTAGAGCAGCTCGGCGGCGGGGGAGAGGCGGAGCCGGCGGCCGATGCGGGCGCCGGCCCGGATCGTGGCCGACTCCAGCACGGTGCTGGACCAGCTGCCCGAGGCGCGGGGCACGGCGAAGGCCGCCTCGTCCGGGGCGAGTTGCTGCACGATCTTGGCGGGGGCGACGAACATGCCGCGGCCGTGTTCCCGTACGAGCGCGCCCGTGGCGACGAGTTCGTCGACGGCCGCGCGCAGGGTGGGGCGGGAGACGCCGAGGGCGGCGCAGAGGGTGCGCTCCGACGGGATGGGGTCGCCCGGGCCGCCCGCCTCGATCAGGCCGAGCAGGTGCTCCCGTACCCGCTCCCGCTTCAGGACTCCGCTGGAGGAGCCGTCCTTCATGCCGTTCTCCCTGACTGATCAGTTGAACCTGACTGGTCAACTGGTAAGTGCGATGGTAACCCGGCGGCTTGACCTGTCGCCGAGTGAACGGCACATGTTTTCCAGGGGATTGACGGCCGGAACGGACCGTGCCACCTTCTGCTCACACACCTGACCACTTGACCAATTGGTCAAACAAGCAGCGAGGTGCCCGTGAACATCCGTCCCCTCGGCAGAACCGTCGCCCTCGCGGTGACCGTCGTGCTCGCCGCCACGGCCTGTAGCGGCTCGGACGACCCGAAGGCCTCCGGAGGGCCGGAGAAGGTCACCGTCTGGATCATGAAGGACAGCGTCACCGACGCCTTCCTCGACCGCTTCCGCACCGGCTTCGAGGCGGAGCACGAGGGCATCGACCTCGACATCCAGATCCAGGAGTGGGACGGCATCGGCGAGAAGGTCACGGCCGCCCTCGCCAGCAAGGACGCCCCGGACGTCATCGAGGTCGGCAACACCCAGGTCGCCCAGTACGCGGCCAGCGGCGGCGTCCGGGACCTCAGCGACAAGGTCGCCGAACTGAACGGCGCCGACTGGCTGCCCGGACTCGCCGAGCCCGGAAAGGTCGACGGCAAGCAGTACGGCATCCCCTGGTACGGGGCCAGCCGCGTCGTGATCTACCACAAGGACCTCTTCGCCAAGGCCGGCGTCACCCCGCCGAAGACCCAGGAGGAATGGCTCGCCGCCACCGCGAAGCTCAACAAGGGCAAGACCCAGGGCATCTACCTCCCCGGCCAGAACTGGTACACCCTCTCCGGCTTCGTCTGGGAGGCCGGCGGCGACCTCGCCGTCCGGGACGGCGGGAAGTGGAAGGGCGCGCTCGACACCCCGCAGGCCCTCGCCGGCATGGACTTCTACCGCAAGCTCCAGGCCCTCGGCAAGGGACCCAAGGACGCCGACGAGTCCAAGCCCCCGCAGGCCGAGGTCTTCGCCAAGGGCGACGTCGCCCAGATCATCGCCGTCCCCGGCGGCGCGAAGATCGTCGAGGAGATCAACCCCGCCCTCAAGGGCAAGCTCGCCTTCTTCCCCCTCCCCGGCCGCACGGCCGGCAAGCCCGGCGCGGTCTTCACCGGCGGCTCCGACTTCATCGTCCCCGAGGCCTCCACCCACCCCGACGCCGCCTACGAGGTGGTCGAGGCGCTGGCCGGCGAGAAGTGGCAGACGGACATGGCCAGGACCATGAGCTACGTCCCCAACCGCACCTCCCTCGCCCGCGTCGTCCAGGACGACGAGGGCACGGCCGTCATGGCCGCGGGCGCCGCCCAGGGCCGGGCGACCCCCAACTCCCCGCAGTGGGCGGCCGTCGAGGCCACCAACCCGATCAAGCAGTACATGACCGCCGTGCTCACCGGCACCGACCCCGCCGCCGCGGCGCGCACCGCGTCCGAGAGCATCACGAGGACCCTCGGCTCGTGAGACGCCCCCACGGGCCGGCCCTCCGGCCCTACCTCCTCGTCGCCCCGACCGTCCTCGGCGGAGCGCTCCTCCTCGGCTACCCCCTCGTCCGCAACCTGCTGATCTCCTTCCAGGAGTACGGCATGGGGGAGCTCATCCGCGGCGGCGCCGGCTTCGTGGGGCTCGACAACTACCGGACCGTTCTGGCCGACCCCGTGTTCTGGGAGGTCGTCCGGCGCACCCTCTGGTGGACCCTGGTCAACGTCGTCCTGATCATGGTGATCGGCACCCTGGTCGCCCTGATGACGCAGCGGCTCGGCCGGCGCATGCGGATCCTGGTGACCAGCGGGCTCGTCCTCGCCTGGGCCAGCCCGGTCATCGCCACCACGACCGTCTTCCAGTGGCTCTTCGCCTCCCGCCTGGGCGTGGTCAACTGGGTCCTGGTCCGCCTCGGGTTCGAGTCCTTCGAGGGCTACTCGTGGCTGGCCGACGGCCCCGCCGCCTTCACGGTCCTGGTGCTGCTCGTGGTCTGGCAGTCGGTCCCCTTCGTCGCCATCACCCTGCACTCGGCGCTCCTGACCGTCCCCGCCGAGCTGTACGAGTCGGCCCGGCTCGACGGGGCCGGCGCCGGGCGGATCTTCCGCTCGGTCACCCTGCCCCTCCTGCGGCCGATCTTCGGCCTGGTCCTCTGCCTCGAAGTCATCTGGGTCTTCCGCTGCTTCGCCCAGATCTGGGCCGTCACCAAGGGCGGCCCCGGCGAGGCGACGACCACCCTGCCCGTCTACGCCTACCGGGTGGCCCAGTCCCTGCACCGCTACGACCTCGGGGCGGCCGTCTCCACCCTCACCGTCCTCATCCTCGTGGCCGTCCTGATCGCCTACTTCCGCCAGATGCTCCGACAGGAGGCCGACCGGTGATCCCGCGCGCCCTGCGGCGGCTCCCCCTGAACACCGCCGCCGTGATCGTCTTCCTGCTGGCCGTCTTCCCGGTGTACTGGATGGTCCTCACCGCCTTCCGGCCCACCCGCGACATCCAGTCCGAGACCCCCGGATTCCTGCCCCTCTCCGTCACCCTGGAGCACTTCGAACACGCCGTCGCGGCGGACGGCTTCTGGACCTTCTGGCGCAACAGCCTGCTCGTGACCGCCGGTTGCGTCCTGCTCGCCCTCGTGGTGGCCCTCGCCGCCGCCTACGCCGTCGCCCGGATGCGCTGGCGCGGCCGGCGCGCCTTCCTCCTCATGGTGTTCACCGCCCAGATGGCGCCCTGGGAGGCGCTCCTCATCCCGATGTACGTCATCGCCCGGGACGCCGGCCTGCTCGACCGGCTCGTGACCCTCAGCCTGATCTACTTCATGATCACCCTGCCCTTCACCGTCGTGACCCTCCGCTCCTTCCTGGCCGGCGTCCCGGCCGAACTGGAGGAGGCCGCGCAGGTCGACGGCTGCACCCGGGCCGCCGCCTTCCGCCGGGTGACCCTCCCGCTGCTCGCCCCCGGCCTCCTCGCGACCTCGCTCTTCGGATTCATCACCGCCTGGAACGAGTTCGCCTTCGCCAACATGCTGATCATCAAGGATCAGGACGACCGCCCCCTGCCCGTGTGGCTCTCGTCCTTCTCCAACGTCTTCGGCACCGACTGGGGCGCCACCATGGCCGCCTCCACGCTCTTCGCCCTGCCCGTCCTCGTCCTCTTCCTGGTCCTGCAGGGCCGGGTCGCCGCCGGAATGACCGGCGGAGCCGTGAAGGGATAACGCACCGCGATGCCCCTGCCCCGCCTCCTCCCCGAACCCACCCACCTCTCGCCGCTGCCCGGCCGGTTCACCTTCGACGCCGCGACCGCCCTCAAGGTCACCCCCGGCGCCGAGGGCGCGGCCCGGCTGCTGCGCACCCTGCTCGGCCCGGCCACCGGCCTGCCGCTGCCCGCCCGCCCGGACGGCTCCGTCGTCCTGGCCCTCGACCCCGCCCTCACCGGCCTCGGCGAGGAGGGCTACGGCCTCACCGTCGGCCCCGGGGGCGTCCTGCTCCGGGCCGCCGGCCTCCGGGGCCTCCTCGCCGGGGTCCAGACGCTCCGCCAGCTCCTGCCCGTCGAAGCCCTCGCCGACGAGCCCGTCGGCGGCGTCGCCTGGACCGTCCCCTGCGTGCAGATCACCGACACCCCCCGCTTCCCCTGGCGCGGCTCCATGCTCGACGTCGCCCGCCGCTTCCGCCCCGTCTCCTACCTGCGCCGGTACGTGGACCTCCTCGCCCTCCACAAGCTCAACGTCCTCCACCTCCACCTCACCGACGACCAGGGCTGGCGCATGCCGGTCGCCGCCCTGCCCCGCCTCACCGAGATCGGCGGGGCGCCCCACGGCGGCGCCTACACCCGCGCCGAACTCACCGGCCTGGTCGCGTACGCGGCGGAGCGCGGCATCACCGTCGTGCCCGAGATCGAGATGCCCGGCCACGTCCGCGCCGCCCTCGCCGCCCACCCCGAACTCGGCAACACCCCCGGCCGCACCTATGACGTGTGGGACCGGTGGGGCGTGTGCGACACCATCCTCGGCGTCCACGACACGGCCCTCGACTTCTGCCGCACGGTCCTGGACGAGGTGATGGACGTCTTCCCCTCCCCGTACGTCCACATCGGCGGCGAGGAGTGCCCCACCACCGAGTGGCACACCTCCCCGGACGCCCTCCGGCGGGTCGCCGAGGAGGGGCTGTCCGGCCCCGACGCCCTGCACGGCTGGTTCATGGAGCAGATCGGGGGCCACCTCCTGCGGGCCGGCCGCCGGCCGCTGAGCTGGACCGAGAACGGCGCCGACCTCCCGTCGTACTTCACCGTCATGCCCTGGCGCGACTCCGACCACGGCCGCACCGCCGTCCGCCGCGGCCACCAGGTCGTCATGGCGCCCCACCGCACCACCTACCTCGACTACCCCCAGTCCACCAGCCCCGCCGAGCCGCCGGGCCAGGCCGGCGAGGTGGTCGACCTGCGGACCGTCCACGGCAACGACCCGGCCCCGGCCGACTGGAGCCCCGAGGAGGCCGCCCGGGTCCTCGGCTCCCAGGTCCAGCTGTGGACCGAGTACGTCCCCACCGCCGCGCACGCCGAGTACCTCACCTTCCCCCGGCTCTGCGCCCTCGCGGAGGTCGTCTGGACCGGCCGCCACGACTGGCCCGGCTTCCAGGAGCGCCTGCGCCACCACAGGACCCGGCTCGACGCCCTCGGGGTGCCGCGCCGTCTCTCCACCGCAACCCCCGTCCCCCACCCCTGACACCTCCGAGGAGAGGAACCCCCATGAGCGACCAGACCAGGACGCGCACCCCGCGCCTCCGCGCCGCGCTCGCCGTCGCCGCCGTGACCGGGCTCGGCGCCACCGCCCTCACCGCCCTCCCGGCCGCCGCCGCCGGCGAGGCCGTCACCGTCCAGTACCGCCAGAGCGCCACCGGGAGCGACCAGGTCGAGCCCTGGCTCAAGGTGGTCAACACCGGCACGACCGGCGTCCCGCTCAGCCAGGTCAAGGTCCGCTACTACTTCAAGGCCGACGCGGGAGCCTCGTACACCTACGCCTGCTCCTGGGCCGTGAAGGGCTGCGCCAACGTCACCGGCACCTTCGGGACCCTGGCCAACCCCACCGCGACCGCCGACCGCTACCTGGAGGTCGGCTTCACCGCCGGGGCCGGCACGCTCGCCCCCGGCGCGGACACCGGCGACATGCAGCTGCGCTTCCACCGCTCCAACTGGCAGCCGCTGAACCAGAGCGACGACTACTCCTTCGGCCCGGCGCAGACCGCCTACGCCAACTGGACCAAGGTCACCGCGACCGTCGGCGGCGTCCCCGTCTGGGGCACCGCCCCGGCGGGCAACGACCCCACCCCGACGCCCACGCCGACCGACCCGACCACCCCGCCGCCCACCGGCGCCGCGCTCTTCGACGACTTCGACTACACCGGCCACACCGACCCGGCGATCGGCGCCCACGGCTGGAGCGTCCGCTCCAACGCCGGCGGACCCGGCGTGCCCGGCGCCACCTGGGCCCCCGAGAACGTCACCTTCGCCAAGGAGGGCACCAACTCGATCATGAACCTGCGGACCTCCACCGCGGGCACGGGCGAGTCCACCAAGCACACCGAGGTCCTCACCCAGGCGACGAAGTTCAAGAACGGCACCTACGCCGCCCGGGTCCGCTTCTCCGACGCCCCGGTGTCGGGCCCCGACGGCGACCGGGTCGTCCAGACCTTCTTCACCATCAACGACCTCAAGGCCCCCATGGCCGACGACTACGCCGAGTACGACTTCGAGTACCTGCCCAACGGCGGCTGGGGCGAGCCCGCCAACATCCTCTACACCACCTCGTGGGAGACCTACCGGCCCGACCCCTGGGAGGCCGTCAACCAGCACTCCGAGTCCCGGACCAGCTACAACGGCTGGCACGACCTCGTCCTGACCGTCGACAACAACAGCATCGTGTACTACGTCGACGGCCAGGAGTTCGGCCGGCACGACGCCCGCTACCTGCCCGAGCGCCCGATGTCGATCAACTTCAACCAGTGGCTGATCGACCTGGCGGGCCAGACCTCGACCACCCCGCGCTCCTACGACCAGAAGGTCGACTACGTCCTGCACGTCAAGGACCAGGTCCTGACCCCGGCCCAGGTGGCCGCCAAGGTCGCCGCCTACCGCTCGGCGGGCACCGCCTTCCAGGACACCGTCCCGGCCTCGTAACCGGTACGGCCCCGGCCTTGCCCCGTCGTGCGCGCGTGCGACGGGGCAAGGGCGTTCCTCACCCGTACGGGCCCCGCCGCCTCGCCCGCCCCGCCGCCCCGGGGGAGGGTCGACACCGGGGCCGTGCCCGACCGACCGCCCGCCCGCGCCGCGTCCCTTCACCGAAACCGGAGGTCAGCCCGTGCCGGCATCGAAGCGCTCCAAGGTCCACCTGGTCGGCGGCGGCATCGCCTCGCTCGCCGCGGCCGCCTTCCTCGTCCGGGACGCGGGCGTGCCCGGCGAGAACGTGCGGATCCTGGAGCAGCTGCCGATCGCGGGCGGTTCGCTGGACGGCGCCCCCGCCCCGACGCGCGCGGGCGGTTACGTCACCCGGGGCGGCCGGATGTTCGAGGACGAGCACTACGTGTGCCTGTGGAACCTCCTGGAGACGATCCCGACCCTGGACGACCCGGCGGTCTCGGTGCGACAGGAGACGCGCGCCTTCAACACCGCCCACCCCACGCACGCCAGGGCCCGGATCATCAACGGCGACCGCACGATCGCCGACGCCTCGCGGCTCGGCCTGGACGCCCGCGACCGCGCCGACATGACCCGGCTGCTCGCCCTGCCCGAGCGGCTGATCGGGGCCCGGAGCATCGACGACTTCTTCCAGCCGCACTTCTTCACCACCCACTTCTGGTGCATGTGGCGCACCACCTTCGCCTTCCAGACCTGGCACTCGGCCGTCGAGCTCAAGCGGTACTTCCTCGCCTTCGTCCAGGAGTTCGACCGCATCCACACCCTGTCCGGAGTCCGGCGCAGCAGGTACAACCAGTACGACTCCGTCGTCCGCCCCCTCCAGGAGTGGCTCACCGCCCGGGGCGTGCGCACCGACTTCGGCGTCACCGTCGCCGACGCCGACTTCTCCGGGCCCGCCGCCCGCCGCCTCTCCCGCCTGCACCTGGAGAGGGGCGGCGCCGGGGCCGGGACGATCGAGCTGGGCGAGGACGACTACGCCTTCCTCACCCTCGGCTCGATGACCGCCGACACCACCTACGGCGACGACACCACCGTCCCCGAACTGGTCCGCGACAAGCGGGACGGCTCCTGGCGCCTGTGGGAGTCGGTCGCCAAGAACGCCCCCGACTTCGGGCGCCCCCACGTCTTCTGCGGCAACATCGACGAGACCAAGTGGGAGTCCTTCACCCTCACCACGACCGGCCGCGTCCTCCTGGACCGCATCCAGGAGTACACGGGCAACGTCCCCGGCGAGGGCGCCCTGATGACCTGGAAGGACTCCCGCTGGCTGCTCTCGGTCGTGGTGCCGGCCCAGCCCCACTTCCGCGACCAGGAGGAGGACACGTACACGCTGTGGGGCTACGCCCTCTTCGGTGACGTCCCCGGCGACCACGTGCCGAAGAAGATGGACGACTGCACCGGCGCCGAGGTCCTCGACGAGCTCCTCGGCCACCTCGGCTTCGACGACATCGCCGACGAGGTCCGGGAGACCACCCGGGTCACCACCGTCCAGATGCCGTACGCCGACGCCCAGTTCCAGCGCCGCGCCGCCTCCGACCGCCCCCTCGTCGTCCCGGACGGGGCACGGAACTTCGCCTTCCTCGGCCAGTTCGTCGAGATCCCCGAGGACGTCGTCTTCACCGTCGAGTACTCGGTCCGCTCCGCCATGATCGCCGTCTACCACCACTTCGACGTCGACAAGGAGATCCCGCCGATGTACCACGGCCTCTCCGACCCGAAGGTCGCCTGGTCCGCGCTGAGAACCGCCCTGGCCTGACATGCCCGCCACCGAGGAGGGACGAATGAACGCGGACCCCGACGGACGCCCCGGCCCCGGCACCCCGGACCCGTGGGACGAGGCGGTCCTGGACGCCGTCTTCACCCAGTCCGACATCGGCCTCCACGTCCTCGACACGGACCTGCGCGTCGTCCGCGTGAACACGGTGGGCGTCGGCGTCCGCGGCATCCCGGTCGAGCGGATCGTCGGCCTGCCCGCGGCGGAGGCGTACGCCCCCCTCGGGGTGGAGGTCGACGAGGAGATGCTCCGGGAGGTCCTCGCCACGGGCCGGCCGGCGCTCGACCACCTGGTCACGGGACGCCCGTACACCGACCCGCGCAGCGAGCACGTCTTCTCCGTCTCCGCCCACCGCCTCCAGGACGACGCGGGACGGATCCTGGGCGTGGTCCTCACCAGCACGGACGTCACCGAACGCGAACGGGCGCAGGCCCGCCTCCGGCTGCTGCACGACGCCCACGAACGGATCGGCACCAGCCTGGACGTGGAGCGCACGACCCGGGAACTCGTCGACGTCGCGGTGCCGCGGTTCGCCGAGACGGTGGTGGTCGCCCTCACCGACGCCGTACTGAGGGGAAGGGAGCCCGGCCTCCGGTCCCACGACCCGGCCCCCCTGCTCCGCTGCACCGCGACCGGCGGGACGGACGCCGGCCCCCGGATCCCGGCGGCCGGCGCCCTCCTGCTCCCCGGCATCTTCGGGAAGGTGCTGCCGACGGAACCCCGGCTGTTCCCCCCGGAGCAGGACGACGGCTCCGGCGGCACGAGGATCGTGGCCCCGCTGCTCGTCCGGGGACAGGTCTTCGGAGCCGTCGTCTTCCAGCGCGCGGAAGGGGCCGAACCGTACGACGAGGACGACCTCGAACTGGCCGACGGCATCGCCACCCGCACGGCGACCTGCCTGGAGAACGCCCTGCGCTTCACCCGCGAGCACATCGTCATGACGGCGCTCCAGAGCTGGCCGCTGCGCCAGGAGGAGGCCACCCAGCGGGCCGTCGACATCGCCCGGCGCAACCAGCCCGACGGCAGCGGCGTCGGCTCCTGGTACGACGTCATCCCCCTCTCGGGGGCCCGGGTGGCGCTCGTCGTCGGCCAGGTCGACCGCGCCGGACTCAGCGCCGTCGCCACCATGAGCCGGCTGCGGACCGCCGTCTACAGCCTGACCACGCTCGACCTCGACCCCCACGAACTGCTCGCCCGCCTCCACGCCACGACCCTCCGGCTCGCCGGGGAACAGGAGACCGGGCCCGGGGGAGACGGTGCGACGGCGAGCTGCACGGTCGCCGTCCACGACCCGGTCGGCGGACGGCTCGACATCGCGCGCGCCGGCACCTCGCTGTTCGCCGTCGTCCGCCCCGACGGGTCGGTCGACACCCGGCCGGTCGACGACGGTCCGCTGCTCGGCGCGGAGGGACCGCCCTTCGCCTGCGCCTCGCTGGTCCTCCCCGAGGGCAGCACCCTCTGCATGGCGCCGGGCGAGGGCGGCACGCGCACGGAGGACCTGGTGAACGCCCTCGCCCACCCGGGACGCCCCCCGGAGGCCATGGCGGACGACGTCGCCCGGCTCCTCGCCCCCGACCGCGTCCTGCTCGTCGCCCGCACCCGGCACCTGTCGCCGCACGAACTGGCCGAGTGGAGCATCCCCTTCGACTTCTCCGCCGTCGGCGTCGCGCGCGGGCACGTCGAGGAGCAGCTCCGGAAGTGGAACCACCCCGCCGACCCGTTCACGGCGACGCTCGTCGTCAGCGAACTCGTCACCAACGCCATCCGCTACGGCGCCGCCCCGGTCACCCTCCGCCTCATCACCGACACCACCACCCTGGTCTGCGAGATCGGCGACGCCGGCCAGGCCGCTCCCCACCTGCGCCACGCCAAGGCGGTCGAGGAGGGCGGCCGCGGCCTGCTCATCTGCGCCACCCTCGCGGACAACTGGGGCATGCGCTACTCGGCCGAGGGAAAGACGGTGTGGGCCGAGATCGGGGCGGCCGAAGACGACGGGGCGGAGGGCTGAGGGAAGGCGCCCTCGACTGCGCCGGCCCGCCTCTACGCCCCGAGCGGAAAGCCGGGCGTGGGATCCGGTGACCCTTTGCCCAGGTCAGACACGGTGCATGGATGCCATGTGCATGGCTATTGTTTTACGGAGGCGCGTCGGCGCCCGCCCGGATCTCGGCGGGGCCGCCCGTCCGGAAGGAACGGCTCAGAGCGCCCCGCCCCCCAGCCCCGGCGAGTCGTCCGGCCGGTAGGCCGACGGGGCCGGACGGCGCAGGGCGCGGCGGAGGTCCTGCGGCATGGCATCCGCCTCCGTACCCTGGACGGCGACCTCGTAGAGGGCCCGGTCGGCGCCGGACGGCCGGAGCGGGAGGGCCTCGACGAGGCGGCGGCCCATTTCGGTGAGGCGCTCAGGGGGACGGCGGGCGAAGCGGAGCGACGCCAGGGAGACCACCCCGAGGACCGGCGACAGGGCCGCCACCCACCCCGCGTCGGAGCGGTGGCCGGTGGACCACACGAGGAGGGCGACCTCCCCCAGCAGGACGGCTGTGAGGGCCGCCGGTATCGCGGCCTCTTCCCACTCCTTCCGCCGGGCCGCGCGTCCGGGGTGGAGGAGCAGGCCTTCCTCGCCCAGGGAAGCACCGACCCGGCGCACCGCCCCGCTCCTCTTGACGCGCCGCTCCGTCTTCACCCCGTATGCGCCGCGCCCGGGCCGGCACAGGGCGAGGGCCGCGGCCTCGACGGGATCGGGCGTACGCCCGGGATCACGGTCACGATCGATCGAGCCGGTCCCGGTGGCGGCCGACGCGGGCGCGTCCACGCGGACGATCCGCTCCCCCACGACGGTGATCAGGCCCGCCCGGTAAAGCGCCGTCAGCGCCGTCTGGGCGGTGCGCCGGGGGCCTTCGCCGAGGTACGCGTACGCGTACGGCCCCAGGGTGACGTCCTCCGGCGCGGTCCGCAGGGGGCGGTAGGCGCGGAGCCGGAAGTGGGACACCCAGAAACCGAGCGTCGTCACGCCCACCGTCACCCACGTGCCCGAACCCAACCACCACCACATGAGCCCCCCCGGCAAACCGGCTTCTACAGGCGTCCCGGACGCATTGTGCACGGGCCGGGGGCTCCGGCACAGGGCGCCTGACGGCCCGTCGCCTCCGGGACCGGCCGTCCCGGAGGCGACGGGCCGTCAGGACGTACGGTCGCGAACCGCCGCCCCGACGCGCCGCCGTGTCGGGACCCCGTCAGTTGCCGCCCGACGGCAGGTTCTCCTTGATCTTGGCGATGGCGAAGCCCCAGCCCTGGGAGACGGTCGGCTTCCCGGGGACGGCGACCTCCTCGGGGTTGGTCAGCACGTCGAGGAGGACCGGCCCCGGCGTGGCGAAGGCCCGGCGCACGGCGTCGTCCAGGTCCGCCGGATCCGTGACGCGGATGCCGGTCAGGCCCACGGCCTCGGCGACGGCGGCGAAGTCCGGGTTGTCGAGGACGGTGCCGAACTCCGGGAGGCCGGCCTGCTCCTGTTCGAGCTTGACCATGCCGAGGCGGCGGTTGTCGAAGACGACGAGCTTGACCGGGAGCCGCTCGGACCGCAGCGTCATCAGGTCGCCCAGGAGCATGCTCAGACCGCCGTCGCCGCAGAACGCCACGACCTGGCGGTCGCGGTCCCAGAGCTGGGCGCCGAGCGCCTGGGGCATGGCGTTGGCCATGGAGCCCAGGTTGTAGGAGCCGAGCAGCCGGCGGGTGCCCCGCATCCGCACGAAGCGCGAGAGCCAGACGGTGGCCATGCCGGTGTCGGAGGTGAAGACCGCGTCCTCGGCCGCGTGCCGGTCCACGGCCGCGGCGAGCGCCTCGGGCCGGATCTCGTGGTCCCGGTTGTCGAACATCGCCCGCACCCGCCCCACGAGCCGCTTGTCGTGGTCGGGACGGGCCAGACCGGCCTGCTCCTCCTCCCACTTCAGGAACCGCTCGCGGGCGTCGTCGAGGTGCGCGCGGTCCCCGACCGGCGCGAGCAGCGGCAGCAGGGCCCGCAGCGTGGCCCCGACGTCCCCGGCGAGCCCGACGTCCACCGGCACGCGGCGGCCCAGGCGCTCCTCCCGCAGGTCGATCTGCACGACGCGGCAGTCCTCCGGATACCAGTCGCGGTACGGGAAGTCGGTGCCGAGCATGAGCAGGGTGTCGCAGGCGTCCATGGCGTGGGCGGCGGCCGGATTGCCGATCAGGCCCGTCTGGCCGACCTCGTACGGATTGTCCGCCTCGAAGCCCTCCTTGCCCTTGAGGGTGAGCACCATCGGGGCCGAGAGGTGCTCGGCGAGGCGCAGCACCTCCTCCCGGGCGCCCTGCGCGCCGCGCCCCACGAGCAGGGTGACCCGCGAGCCCTCGTCGATCACCCCGGCGGCCTCGGCCAGGGCCGGGTCGTCGGGACGGGTCACGGCCGGGCGGGGGAGCGCGAACCGCACGGGACGGTCGTCCTCGACCTCCTGGTCCCCGAGGTCCCCGGGCACCGTGAGGACCGCCACGCCGCCGCGGGTCACGGCCGCCCGGACGGCTGACTCCAGGAGCCTCGGCATCTGGGACGGGGAGGTGACGGTGGCCCGGTACACGGCCACGTCCCGGAACAGCAGGTCGTTGTCCACCTCCTGGAAGTAGTCGCCGCCGACCTCGGACAGCGGGACCTGACCGCAGATCGCGAGGACCGGGGCGCCGCTCTTGGCCGCGTCGTACAGCCCGTTGAGGAGGTGGACCGAGCCCGGTCCCACCGTTCCCATGCAGACGCCGAGGCGGCCCGAGAGCTGGGCCCGCGCCCCGGCGGCGAAGGCGGCGGCCTCCTCGTGCCGGCAGCCGACCCAGTCGACGCCGTCCGTGGTGCGGATGGCGTCGGTGAGGGGATTGAGGGCGTCGCCGACCACGCCGAAGACGTGGCCGACGTCGAGGTCGGCGAGGGCGTCGACGATCACCTGGGCGACGGTACGTGTCACGGGAAGTCCTTCCACGGGGGTACGGGGATACGGGCGTTCCCCTCGCGCCTGCCCACGAGGGCGGAGCCGATGCGGGGGGATCGTCCGGGAACGGGCCGTTCGCGGCGTTCCGGGGCGGACGGGGGCGTGGAGCCGCGCCCGGCGGGCAGGCGGGTCGGGAACACCGTTCGAACCGAGGAGGCGGCCGTGGAGGTCTCAGGCGTCATCAGCGCCCTGGTCATCGGAGTGGCCATCGGGGTGCTGGGCCGGCTCGTCGTCCCCGGGCGCCAGCACATCGGAATCCTGTGGACCGTCGTCGTCGGCGTCGCGGCGGCGCTCCTCGGCACCGCGCTCGCGCGGGCGACGGGGCTCGCGCACACCTCCGGACCGGACTGGACCGAGTGGTCGGCGCAGGTCCTGCTCGCGGCCCTCGGCGTCGCCGCGCTGACCCGGGTGAAGGCACTCGACCGGTCCCGGCCCCCAAGTCGGTCCCCTTTCAACCCGTTTGGCGCGCGGGCGTCCGGCAACACGGAACGGAAGAAAGCCACGGCCCGTCCGTCGGAGAGCGGTGCGGAGCGCAGGTCGGCGGCCGAGGAGCCGGGGGAGAAGAGCAGCAGGAGCAGCGGTGGCGGGCCGCGTCGCCGCACTCCGACCCACCGGGAGGAGAAGCAATGAGCACGTACGTCTACGGCATCGCCCCCGCCGACCGGAAGCTTCCCGACGGCATCGAGGGCATCGGCGACCCCCCGCGGCCCGTGCGCGCCGTGCGCGGCGGCGATCTGGTGGCCCTGTGCAGCGACGCGAGGATCGAGGCGGAGGCCCAGCGCCGCGACCTCCTCGCGCACCAGCACGTCGTGATCGAGGCCGGCAAGGACGGCCCGGTCCTGCCCCTGCGGTTCGGCAGGATCTCGCCCGACGACGCGACCGTCGCCGCGGTCCTGGAGGAGCACCACGACGTCTACCTGGAGCGCCTGAAGACGCTCGCCGGCAAGGACGAGTTCAACCTCAAGGTGCACCACGACGAGGAGGCGGTGCGCCACGCGGTGCTCGCCGACGCCCCCGACCTGACGGCCCGGCACGCCGCCGGCCGTACGGCGGACGGCGGGGACCGCGAGGAGGGGCCCGTCTTCGACGAACTGCTCGCGCGGGCCGTCGCCGAGCGCCGCAAGACCGACGTCGCCCTCGTCGAGCGGACCCTCGCCCCCTACGCGGCGGCGGTGGTGCGCGGCCCGGGAGCCACCGGACACCTCGCCGACCTGTCGTTCCTCGTGGAGCGCGACCGGCAGGACGAGTTCCTGGGGGCCGTGCGCGCCCTCCACCAGGAGCACGAGCACCTGAGGGAACAGGTGATGGGCCCGCTGCCCCCGTACAGCTTCGTCGAGGCGGGCTGATCCCGTGGGACCGCTCGCCGAGACCCGCCGGGAGGACGCGCTCCCGGGCCGTACGGAAGCGAGGCAGGAGTCATGACCGACGAACCGCTGCTGTACGTGTACGCCGTCGTCCGGTCCGCCGACGCCCAGGGACCGCCCACCGACCCCCCGCCCGACGTGACCCTGGGCGGGGGGCTCACGACCGTCGAGCACCGGGGCCTCACCGCCGTCGTCGAGCCGGTCCCGGCGGCCGACTTCGCCGAGGCGCCCCTGCGCGAACGGCTGGAGGACCTCGACTGGCTCGCCGTGGTGGCCAGGGCCCACTACGCCGTGGTGGGCGCCACGAGCCGGCGGACCACCACCGTCCCCCTGCGGCTCGCGACCGTCCGCCGCGGGGAGTCGGGCGTGCGCCGCTTCCTCGAAGAGGGGGAGAGCGGCCTGTCGGAGGCCCTCGGCCGGCTGACGGGCATGCACGAGTGGGGGGTCGAGCTGTACGCGGACGAGGCGCCGGGGGGCCCGGCCGCCGGGGGCGCCGACGACACGGCGGCCCGCGCCGCCCGGGAGCTGCACGAGACGCTCGCGCGCGCGGCGACGGAAGCGGTGCTGCGCGCGCCCCGGCGGGCGCACCCGGCCGGGGAGCCCGGCCGGAACGTGCTGAGCGCCGTGTACCTCGTCCCCGACGAGGGGCGACGGGACTTCCTCGACGTGCTGCCCGGCGCGGACGACGTCCGCCCCGGGCTGCGCGTGGAGATCACCGGTCCCCGGGCGCCCCATTCCTTCGCCCGTGTCGGCCCCGACGAGGATCTCGAATGGTGAGCGGCGGATCGGCGAAATCCCGGCGAGGGGGGTTTGTTTCCGCCCGGCCCGGCTACACGAAACACATGAGCGCATCGGAAAAGAGCAACGAGAACCGGCCCCGCGGGGACGGCTCGGACATCTCCGCGGACGGCACCGGGAACGGCGGAACCCTGACCGCGCTCCCCGCGCCCCTCGCGGAGAAGACCCTCGCGGCGGCCCACGCCGTCCGGGGCGCCGGCGGCCTCGTGTGGACCGCCGTGCGCGACCGCAAGGCGCTCACCGGCAGCACCGCCGTCGGTGCCGCGGCCGCGCTCACCGGGGCGTACGCCCTCGGGCGCCGGGCCGGACGCCGCTCGCGCGGCCCGCTCTCCCGGCTCATCGGCGGCCGCATCTGACGTGGCGGAGGGGGTGGCTCCGGTCTCCCGGAGCCACCCCCTCCGTCCTGACTCGAAGACTTTCCGTCGCCCACCGGGAAACCGGGACAGCCGGTCGGAATTCCCCGGAAGGATCCGGGGGAACGACCTCACCGGTGAAAAAAGAAGCGGGCGGCGGGTACGTGAAAATTCGGAGGTTGGTAGAAATGGTTCCTCTTCTTCTGGTTCTTCTGCTCGCGCTGATCCTCTTCGGCGCCGGTTTCGCCGTGAAGGCCCTCTGGTGGATAGCCGTGATCGTGCTCGTCCTCTGGCTGCTCGGCTTCGTGGCCCGGCCCAAGGGCGGCTCGGGCCGCTGGTACCGCTGGTAACCCGTCCGCCGGCACCGACCGCGCCCGCCACCGACACCGGTGGCGGGCGCGGCCGTGTGCCCGGAGGTGCCGGGCACGACGGAGACCCGGCACGCCCTCCACGAAGGGGCGTGCCGGGTCTCCGTCGTGCTGAATCAGGCCATCAGCACCGAATCGTCCTCGGGACGCGCACCGGGCAGCCGGTGACGGGCGGCGATCAGCGCCGTGTCCACGTCACGCGTCCCGGTGGAGACGCACAGCGTGTACGCGATGTCGTCCATGCGCCGGCGCACCTCGGGGCTTCCGTCCTCCGCGTGCAGCACCCTCAGCGTCTCGTACTGCTCGATCAGGTTGCTCAACACCGCGGGATGGGCCATCAACACAGTGGGTCTCCCCTCGCCATCAGGGCGCCGACCGCCCGGTTCGATGCGCCGCTTACCCCGGCCCCCGCGTTGTATGCGATCGGGAGGCGGAGCGCGGTGGCGAGTGCACGACACCCCTGACCCGGCCCTTCCCCTCCGCGCCGGCGCGTTCCGGCCGCTTGATTCCCCACGGCCCTCCTCGCGACGATCACGGGGGAGTAGGGTCGTCGTTTATTGTCGTATGACAACGGTCGAGGTCGGAGTCGTACCGGGGGAGCGGCGGCCCGACCTGCGGCCGTGGTTGTGTTCAGGCCCACCGTGGTGCCTGGCGAGCGAACGAGGATGAGGCATGTCTGAGACGACGATCGAGGGCTCCTCGGCCGCGCGGCGGCCGGGACCGGCCGCCGTGGGAGAGGCGGAGCTGCGCCAGCTCCTGGCCGGCCTCACCGCCGTGCGCGACGGGGACTTCGGCACCCGTCTGCCCGACGAGGCGGGCGGGCTCCTGGGCGAGATCTCCGGTGTCTTCAACGGCATGGTCGACCAGCTCTCCCTCTTCACCTCCGAGGTGACGCGCGTCGCCCGCGAGGTCGGCACGGAGGGCACCTTGGGCGGCCAGGCCGAGGTCCCCGGCGTCTCCGGCACCTGGGCCGACCTCACCGACTCGGTCAACGCGATGGCCGGCAACCTCACCACCCAGGTCCGTGACATCGCTCACGTCGCCACCGCCGTCGCCAAGGGCGACCTCTCCCAGAAGATCGACGTCGACGCCCGCGGCGAGATCCTGGAGCTCAAGAACACCATCAACACGATGGTCGACCAGCTCTCCTCCTTCGCCGACGAGGTCACCCGCATGGCCCGCGACGTCGGCACCGAGGGCATCCTCGGCGGCCAGGCGGACGTGAAGGGCGTCTCCGGCACCTGGCGCGACCTCACCGACTCCGTCAACTCCATGGCCGGCAACCTCACCGCGCAGGTGCGCTCCATCGCGCACGTCGCCACCGCCGTCGCCAAGGGCGACCTCTCGAAGAAGGTCGACGTCGACGCCCGCGGCGAGATCCGGGAGCTGAAGAACACCATCAACACGATGGTCGACCAGCTCTCGGCCTTCGCCGACGAGGTGACGCGCGTCGCCCGCGAGGTCGGCACCGAGGGCAACCTGGGCGGCCAGGCCACCGTCCGGGGCGCCTCCGGCACCTGGAAGGACCTCACCGACAACGTCAACGTGATGGCGTCCAACCTCACCGGCCAGGTGCGCTCCATCGCCCAGGTCGCCACCGCCGTGGCCCGCGGCGACCTCTCCCGCCGGATCACCGTGGAGGCGAAGGGCGAGGTCGCCGCCCTCGCCGACACCATCAACACGATGGTGGACACCCTGTCGGCCTTCGCCGACGAGGTGACGCGCGTCGCCCGCGAGGTCGGCACCGAGGGCCGCCTCGGCGGCCAGGCCCGGGTGCCGAACGTGGCCGGCACCTGGAAGGACCTCACCGACAACGTCAACTCGATGGCGAACAACCTCACCGGCCAGGTCCGCAACATCGCCCAGGTCACCACCGCCGTCGCCAACGGCGACCTCTCCAAGAAGATCGACGTCGACGCCCAGGGCGAGATCCTGGAGCTGAAGACCACCATCAACACCATGGTCGACCAGCTCTCCTCCTTCGCCGCCGAGGTGACGCGCGTCGCCCGCGAGGTCGGCAGCGAGGGCCGCCTCGGCGGCCAGGCCGAGGTCGAGGGCGTCTCCGGCACCTGGAAGCGCCTGACCGAGAACGTCAACGAGCTGGCCGGGAACCTCACCCGTCAGGTGCGCGCCATCGCCGAGGTCGCGAGCGCGGTCGCCGAGGGCGACCTGACCCGCTCCATCACCGTCGACGCCTCCGGCGAGGTGGCCGAGCTCAAGGACAACATCAACGCGATGGTCGGCTCGCTGCGCGAGACCACCCGGGCCAACCAGGAGCAGGACTGGCTCAAGTCCAGCCTCGCCCGGATCTCCGAGCTGATGCAGGGCCACCGCGACCTCGCCGTCGTCGCCGAACTCGTCATGGACGAGCTGACCCCGCTGGTCTCCGCCCAGTACGGCGCGTTCTACCTCGCCGAGGACGGCACGGAGGGCGTCGAGCTCAAGCTGGTCGGCTCCTACGGACGCCCCGCGGACAGCCGCGACCGCTTCCGCCTCGGCGAGTCCCTCGTCGGACAGGCCGCCCGCAGCCGCCGCACCATCGCCGCCGAGAACGTCCCCGGCGACTACGTGTACATCTCCTCCGGCCTCGGCCAGGCCTCGGGCGGCAGCCTGATCGTGCTCCCGATCGTCGTCGAGGACCAGGTCCTGGGCGTCATCGAACTGGTCTCCTTCACCCCCTTCACCTCCGTGCACCGGGACTTCCTGGAGCAGCTCATGGAGACGGTGGGCGTCAACCTCAGCACGATCGTCGCCAACGCCCGCACCGACGAACTCCTGGAGGAGTCCCAGCGCCTCGCCGACGAGCTGCGGGCGCGCTCCGAGGAGCTCCAGGTCCAGCAGGAGGAGCTCCAGCGCTCCAACGCCGAGCTGGAGGAGAAGGCGGCCCTGCTCGTCTCGCAGAACCGCGACATCGAGGCCAAGAACCTCCAGATCGAGCAGGCCCGGCAGGAGCTGGAGGACCGCGCCCAGCAGCTCTCCCTCGCCTCCAAGTACAAGTCCGAGTTCCTGGCCAACATGAGCCACGAGCTGCGCACCCCGCTCAACAGCCTGCTCATCCTGGCCCAGCTGCTCGCCCAGAACCCCACCCGCAACCTCACGGCCAAGCAGGTCGAGTACGCCGGCATCATCCACTCCGCCGGATCCGACCTGCTCCAGCTGATCAACGACATCCTCGACCTGTCCAAGGTGGAGGCCGGGAAGATGGACCTCAACCCGGAGCGGGTGGCGCTGCGCCGCCTCCTCGACTACGTCGAGGCGACGTTCCGGCCGCTCACCTCGCAGAAGAGCCTCACCTTCACCGTCTCCACCGCCGCCGGCGTGCCCGTGGACCTCGTCACCGACGACTCCCGGCTGCGGCAGGTGCTGCGCAACCTGCTCTCCAACGCCGTCAAGTTCACCGAGCGCGGCAGCGTCGAGCTGAGCATCGAGCCCGCCGCGGACGACGAGCTGCCCGCCACGGTCCACCGCGGCGGCCCCGTCGTCGCCTTCCGGGTCAAGGACACCGGCATCGGCATCGCCGCCCAGCACCTGGACGCCATCTTCGGCGCCTTCCAGCAGGCGGACGGCACCACCAACCGGAAGTACGGCGGTACCGGCCTCGGCCTGTCCATCAGCCGGGAGATCGCCTACCTGCTCGGCGGCGCCCTCACGGTCGCCAGCGAGCCCGGCGAGGGCAGCACCTTCACCCTCTACCTGCCGGTCGCCCGGGCCGACTTCAAGGAGCAGTCCGCCCACGCCCCGGCTCTGCGGTCCGACGAGGACGAGGAGCCCGCGGCGCTCTCCGACGCCTCCGCCGCCCGCCCCGCCCTGCTCGCCGCCCCGCCGGCCCGGCAGACCCGCCGCCTCCTCGTGATCGAGGAGCGCCCGCGCGGACTGCTCTCGCTCGTCGCCGAGAACGCCGTCGTGGAGCTGACCGCCGGCCGCGACCGCGCGGACCGCGAGGACATCGAACTGATCACGGCCGTGGGTCCCCAGGAGGCCGCGACCGCCCTCGCCACCCAGCCCTTCCACTGCGTCGTGCTCGAGGTCGACATGGCCCACGGCGAGGCCCTGCAGTTCCTGGACGCCATGGACGGCGACGAGGCGCTGCGCACCGTGCCCGTCCTCGCCCACAACAACCGCAGGCTCACCCCCGAGCAGGAGCGGGCCCTCCAGACGCGCGCCCGCCTGCGCCCCCTCGAACTGCTCTCCAGCCTGGACGAACTGCGCGAGCGGATCGCCCTGCACCTGTCCGCGGACCAGCCGGGCGACGTCGTGCCCCTGGTGCGCGGCGAGCACCGGCCCCCGGCGCCGCAGACCATCGACACCACCCTGCACGGCCGCACGGTCCTCGTGGTCGACGACGACGCCCGCAACCTCTACGCCCTGAGCGGCATCCTGGAGCTGCACGGCATCAAGGTCCTGCACGCCGAGAACGGCCGCAAGGGCATCGAGGCGCTCGCCGCGCACCCCGACATCGACCTCGTCCTGATGGACGTCATGATGCCGGAGATGGACGGCTACACCGCCACCGCGAAGATCCGGCAGATGCCCGCCCACACCGGGCTGCCCGTCATCGCGGTCACCGCCAAGGCCATGCCGGGGGACCGCGAGAAGAGCCTCGCCTCCGGCGCCAGCGACTACGTGACCAAGCCGGTCGACGCCGACGACCTCATCGCCTGCATCCGCCGGTGGCTGAACGACTGAGGGACCGCGGGCCCCGCCCGGCCCCTCCCCGTTCCGTCACCCCTCTCCCTTCCCTTCCGCCCGCGGCCCCGGCCGCCGTCCCCGAGGAGGCCGCGTCATGAGTGCTCCCCACCGCCACGGCGGGTACCCCGCCGTCGGTCCCCACGGGGACGGCGCTCCGACACCGGCCGGGCCCGCCGCACCCCCTCCCGCCCGGGAGGAGGAGCGGCACCCGGCGGACGACCACTCCACCGTGGGCCGGCTGGCCGCGACGGTGGAGCGGCTGCGCGGGGAGGTGCGCGCCGCGCACGCCGCGGCCGAGGGACGCGCCCTGGTCGAACTCGCCAAGGGCGTCATCGTCGAGCGGCTCGGCTGCGGCCCGGCCCAGGCCGCGAAGCAGCTCGCCGACCTGGCCGCCCAGGCCGGGCTCTCCCAGCTGGAACTGGCCGCGGACATCATCAACCAGGCCGCCCACGACCGGGTCGCCGAGGTCGCCGACGACTTCGTCAGGGGCGTACGGCAGGCGGACGGGCCGGAGCCGGACCCCGGGGCCGACGGGTCGGCCGGGGCCGGCGGATCGGTCGCCGTGCGCCTGCGCACGGCCGAGAGCGCCGCGCTCAACGCCGGGGACAGCCAGGCCGTCGCCGAGTCCCTCCTCGAACACGCCCTCGCACCCCTGGGCGCCACCGCCGTCGCCATCTGGACCACCGGCCCCGACGCCTCCCTGACCCTCTGCGGCCACGCGGGCTTCGGCCCCGACGAGCCCGCCCGCTGGCGGTACGTGCCGCCCGGCGTGGCCACCGTGGCCCGGGAGGCCCTCACCGCCCGCAGGACCGTCCGGTTCCCCTCGCTCGCGACCGCCGGCGTCCCCACGATCGGCCACGCGCGCCACCCCGACGGCGGCCGGGTGGCGGTGCCCGCCGGGACCGGCGGGCGGATCCACGGCGTCCTGGAGATCTGCTGGCCCCGGCCGCTGGAGCCCCAGCCACAGGCGGTGGAGCGCCAGATCGAGGCCCTGGCCGAACTGTGCGCCCACACCCTGGAGACCCTCCCCGTGCAGCCGGTGCGGACGCGGGCGCTCTCGCCCGGGGCCGCCGGGGCGTCGGAGCTCATGGAGCTCGCCGACGGCCTCTACGACCCCGCCCTGGTCCTCACCCCGCACCTGGACGACGAGGGGCGCCTGCGGGACTTCCGCATCCGCCACGCCAACGAGCACTTCCAGGATCCGGCGGGCCGCTCGCGCGGCGCCGTCGACGGGGCCCTGCTCCTGGAGGCGTACCCCACCACGGCCGGCGAGAACGAGCTCTTCGAGCGGATCGAGCGCGTCTACGCCACCGGGGAGCCCTTCCGCGCCCGGCGGACCCGGCTGACCGCCCTCGTGGACCAGGTGCCGCTCGCCTCCGTCGCCGACCTCAGCATCAGCCGGCACGGCGACAGCGTGCTCCTCATCTGGCGCATCGAGGACGAGACCGCCCGGCTCGCCAGCCTGCTCCAGCACGCCCAGCGCCTCGGCCGGATCGGCGGCTTCGAGGAGGACGTCCTGACCGGGGAGATCACCTGGAACGGGCAGCTCTTCGACCTCTTCGGGCGGGACCTCACCGAGGGGCCGGTCTCCCTGCGCGACCTCACCGTCCACGCCCACCCCGACGACGCGATCGCCATCGGGCGCTTCCTCCAGGCCGTGCTCCAGCAGCGGCGGGCCAGCTCGACGGCCTTCCGCATGCTCCGCGGGGACGGCGTGACCCGCCACATCCGGGTGATCGCCGAGCCCTCCCTCGACATCGACGGGCGGCTCCTCGCCGTGCGGGGCGCCTACCAGGACATCTCCGCGCAGCACTGGACGGAGGTCGCCCTGGCGGCCACCCGCGACCAACTCGCCTTCACCGAGCAGGAGTCGGCGGAACGCAACCGGCTGGCCCTCCAGCTCCAGCACGCCATCATGCCGCCGACCAAGGCCCCGCTCGACGCCCCGGGCCTCGACGTCGCCGTGCGCTACCGGCCCGCCGAGACCGAGTCCCTGGTCGGCGGCGACTGGTACGACGCCGTCGTGCTGCCGTCCAAGAAGATCCTGCTGTGCGTCGGGGACATCGCGGGCCACGGCATCGAGGCCGCCACCGGCATGGTCGTCCTGCGCAACGCCCTGCGCGGCCTCGCCGTCACCGGGGCGGGCCCCGGACAGCTCCTGTCCTGGCTGAACAACGTGGCCCACCACCTCACCGCCCAGGTCACCGCCACCGCCGTCTGCGGCGTCTTCGACCCCACGACCCGCACCCTGCGCTGGGCCAGGGCGGGACACCTCCCTCCTGTGCTCGTACGGGGCGACCGGGCCAGCACCCTGCCGCTGCTCCAGGGACTGCTGCTCGGCGCCCTCTCCGAGGCCGAGTACGAGGAGGCGGAGATCCAGCTGGAGCCCGACGACACCGTGCTGATGTACACCGACGGCCTCGTCGAGCGGCGGGACACCTCCGTGCACGACTCCCTGGACCAACTCCTCGCCACGGCACAGACGCCCGCCGACGGCCTGGAGCGGCGCCTCGACCTGCTGCTCACCCACAGCAAGTCCGACACCGACGACGACACGTGCCTGATCGGAGTGCGCGTCACCTGACCGCACGCCCGACCGCCCATCATCCCCATCCGTGGAAAGCAGGAAGCATGCCCGAGCGCGAAGTGAATCTGGACATCGAGGTGGAGGTCCGTGACGACGACACGGCCGTCCTCTCCGTGGGGGGCGAGCTCGACATCGAGTCGGCCACCTTCCTCCACCACCACCTGGCCAACCAGTTCCTGCACGGCCGCCGCCACCTCGTCCTGGACCTCTCCGCCCTGGACTTCATGGACTCCTCCGGCCTGAACGTCCTGATCAGGGCGGGCCGGGACGCGCGGGAGTCCGGGGGCGACCTGCACCTCGCCGCGCCGACCCCGGCCGTGCGCCGCATCCTGGAGATCACGGGCGTGACGATGACCACGCCCCTGCACCCCGACGTGGCGGACGCGCTCGTCGCGGCCGGGCACGAGGTCTAGCCGGGGGAGGCGCGGCCCCGCCGGACGGACGGGACCGCAGCATGGACGGAGACGAGAAGGAGAAGCCGGAACACGTGGACGAGATCACCGGTGTCGAGCAGGCACTGCGCCGGGCCGCTCCGCACCTGCTGGTGGGCGTCGTGACGGACGCCCTGCGCAAGCAGTGCGGAGCGCTGCGGGTGGAGCTCCGCCTCGCCGACTACGCGCTGCGCTCGCTCCAGCTCGTCGAACGCGTGCCCCACGCGGCCCCGCCGGTCCTCATCCACGACAGCCCGCAGGGCCGCGCCTTCGGCGCCCAGGAGCCGTACGTCACCCGTGAGACCGACGCCGTCTCCGTCCACCTGCCGGTCACCGTCCGGGGGGACCGGATGGGCGTCCTCACCGTCGCCCTGCCGGCGGGCGTCGACCTCGTGCCCCTGCTGCCCGAGCTGCGGCACGTCTGCGGGGCGCTCGGCCACGAGATCCTGGTGGCCGAGCGCGACACGGACCTGTACGACCTCGCGCGGCGCGCCACCCGGCTGACGCTGGCGGCCGAGATGCAGTGGCAGCTCCTGCCGGGCCGCTCCTGCTCCCGCCCCGAGTTCGCCCTCGGCGCGCACCTGGAACCCGCCTACGCGATCTTCGGGGACAACTACGACTGGTCGGCCTCGGCCGACCACCTGACCCTGACGGTCACCAACGGGATGGGGGAGGGCATCGAGGCCGCCCTCCTGACGAACCTCGCCATCAACGCGCTCCGCAACGCCCGCCGCGCCGGCCTCGGCCTCGCGGACCAGGCGGCCCTGGCGGACCAGGCCGTGTACGCGCACTACCACGGCGAGGCCTTCCTCTCGGTTCTCCTGCTGCGCTTCGACCTCGCCACGGGCGAGGTGGAGGCCGTGAACGCCGGATCGCCGCGCCTGTGGCGCCTGCGGGACCGCTCCGTCGAATCCGTCTCGTTCGAGGCCCAGTTGCCCCTGGGGATGTTCGAGGACACCGTCTACACGCCGCAGCGCCTCGCGGTGCGCCCGGGGGACCGGCTGCTCTTCGGCAGCGACGGGGTGTACGACGCGGCCTCCCCCGACGGGGAGACCTACGGGGACCGGGCGCTGGCCCGCGCGCTCACCGTCACGAAGCTGCTGCCGTCCTCACAGGTCCCGGGCGCGGTCCTGCGCGAACTCGCCGCCTACCACGGCGACGCCCCGCTGGAGGACGACGCACTGGTCGTCTGTCTCGACTGGTACGGACGGCAGGAGGGGGACGACTCCGGCCCCCCGGAGCCCGTCGACGCCTGACCCGGTTCCCCGGGTCCGCCCGTGCACCCAGTGTCAACAGTTGCCGTGCGGCAACTGTATCCTTGGGGCAACACCTGGCTCGTGTCCGGAGTGGACACGTCGTGGGGGAGCAGAGGGTGACCAGTGGGACATGGGCTACGTGACCGGACGGCGCGCGCGGCGCGCGGGGGTCAGGCGGACCGCACGTCCTTGAGCGGCGCGCCCCCGTGGACCGGGGGCGCCGACGGTCTCTCCTTGTCCAGCGCGTCCTGGAAGCCCGTCAGACCGCGCAGCAGCGCCTTCCGGCTCGTCGGGGGCATGTCGGAGATGACGGCGAGCAGAGCCTCCTCCCGCTGGACCCGCAGGTCGCGCAGGTACGCCTTGCCGCGGACGGTCAGGTGCAGTTCGAGCTGCCGGCGGCTGACGGCGCTGGGCAGCCGCTGCACGAACCCCAGCGCCTCCAGGCGGTCGCACATGCGGCTCACCGAGGGCGGCGCCGAACCGAGCAGTTCTCCCAGGGCGCGGAGGTTGATGCCCTCCTCGCGGTCGAGGCTGTAGAGCACGCGGAGCTGAGACGCCGACACCGGTGTCGACGACACCATGTCCCGGCCGCGCTCCCACAGCACCTCCAGAAGCTCGATGAGCTCCCGGGCGGCCTGTGCCGTCTCCTGCGGCTCCCGCTGGGACGGGGCGGGGTTCGTGTCCATGGCTACCGACACTCCTCAGGCGTCCGGGGCGGAAGGCGTCGGCCATGCGACGCGCCGGTCATCTCCACATCTCTCCAGAAGGCGGTAAGGGTTCGGTGGATCGACACGTGCCAGTGGAACGCGCTCTGCGCGGGGCGCCGCCACACCGCCTCCTGGACTCCCTCCGTGTCGATCTGGCACGGCGATTCGCCGCGCTCTCCGCCGATCTCCTGCTCGTCGACTACGGGCTCACGTCACTGCGACCCGTCGAGCCCGTGCAGGCTCCGGCCGGGATGCGGCACGTGGCCGTGGGGCCGGGACCCGCAGGTCGCGCTCTTTCCACACAGCAACCATATCTTTTCGGTGGTGACGGGCCCACGGCGACCGCATGCCTTCCTGTGACGGTTCGCGGCGAACGGTGTGGCGTCCTCGTGGTCGTCCTGCCCCCGGACCGGGCCACTCCCGCGGCGATCGAGGAGCTCGCCGACGTCGCCGAGACGCTGGGACACGCCCTGCGCGTCGCCGACCGCCACACCGACCTGTACCACCGGACGCGCAGGGCCCACGCCCTCAGCGTCCCGGCGGAGATGCAGTGGGACGTGCTCCCCGGGCAGGCCTGCACCGGCGCGGAGTTCGACCTGCACGCCTACTGGGAGCCCTCCTACACCTCGGGCGGCCACGTCCTGGACTGGTGCGCGACCGAGGAGGAGCTCACCCTGGTCGTCGCCAACGGCACCGGGCCCGGCACCCCGTCCGCCCTGGTGAGCAACCTCGCCCTGAACGCCATCCGCAACGCCCGGCGCGCCGGCCTCGACCTCGTCGGCCAGGCCAGCCTCACCGACCAGGCCCTCTACGGGCAGCACCGGGGCGAGCGGTCCCTCTCCGCCCTCCTGCTGAGCTTCACCCGCGCGACCGGCGAGGTGCGGGTCGTCGACGCGGGCTCGCCCACGGTCTGGCGGGACCGCGGCGGGGCGACCGGGCGGATCGACCTGGAGCGCCAGCTCCCCCTCGGCATGTTCGAGGACACCGTCTACGCCGCCCAGCGCCTCCGCGTCCTCCCCGGCGACCGGCTGGTCTTCGTCGCCTGCGACCGGGGCGAGCCCCCGCCCGGCGACGCGGATCTCGACCGCTCGGTGGGCCGCGCGATCGAACGGACCCGCCGTACGAGCTGCGCCGACACCCCCCGGGCCGTCGTCCGCGCCCTGCGCGAGGAGGCCCCCGGCGGACTGCCGGACGACGTTCTCGTACTCTGTCTGGACTGGCACGGCCGCGACCCCGCCCGGTGGCGCGCGGTCGACGGCGAGGAGAGCGAAGGCCTTCCCGGCCCTCCCGCCGTGTGAGTACGGTCGTGTCCGCGTTCCCGGATGCGGACGGTGTGGAAAACGCAAAGGAGGGAAGGTGCGCAGGATGAGGTACGGAGCACGGCACCGAGCCGTGTGAGGGGAGGCAGGTCGATGACGGACGCGATCGCCGCGGAGCGCGCGACACAGGGGCCCTTGCTGTACGCGAGTGTCGACTACGACGGTACGGACGCCGACGACGGCATGGTCGCGTCCGCCCGCGACTTCACCGCCGACTTCCTCACCGCCTCCCCGGCCACGGGACGCCGGCCGGTCGCCCGCGAGCGCGTCGACCTCGCGCGCCTGGTGGTCAGCGAACTGGTCACCAACGCCGTGCGCCACGCGCCCGGGCCCTGCCGCCTGCTGCTCGAACTGTTCGAGGACGCTCTGGAGATCTCGGTCCTCGACGGCCTGGAGACCTCTCCCGTCCCCCGGGGCCACGATCCCGGCCGCGTCGGGCAGCACGGCGTCGAGATCGTCGTCGCCGTCTGCGAGAGCGTCAGCGTGGAGCCGCATCCCTACGGGAAGCGGGTCAGGGCGCGCCTCTCCCTCGTCTGATCCCGCCCCGGCGGAGGGTCGGCACCCCCTCGGAGAAGTTTTTTTGAAAACGTGTGCATGCTCCGTGAGAGCCGGGGTATGCGGGCCGTCCGGGGGAAGACTGGTTGTCGACGAAAGAGGGGGTCATCGGAGTGCCTACCACAGTGCTGACCGAGACGAACACCGGGGCCGAGAAGATCGTGGGGGGCCTTCCCGTACTCGAAGCCCCCGACAAGGTGGCGCCGAAGGACGCGCGCGAACTGTCGAAGGTGTTCTTCGACCGGATGGCGGTACTGGAGGAGGGAACCCCCGAGTACCAGTACGCCCGCAACACGCTGATCGAGATGAACATGTCCCTCGTGCGCTACGCGGCCGGTCGCTTCCGGGCCCGCGGCGACGACATGGAGGACATCGTCCAGGTCGGCACGATCGGGCTGATCAAGGCCATCGACCGTTTCGACATCTCCCGCGAGGTGGAGTTCACCACCTTCGCCGTTCCCTGCATCGTGGGGGAGATCAAGCGTTTCTTCCGCGACACCTCCTGGGCCGTCCACGTTCCCCGCCGCCTCCAGGAGGCGCGCGTGGAGCTGGCCAAGGCGACGGAGGAGCTCAGCTCCCGCCTCGGCCGGTCGCCGAGCGTGGCGGAGCTCTCGACCCTGATGAACCTCTCCGAGGACGAGGTCATCGAGGCGCGGATCGCCTCCAACGGCTACAACTCCACCTCGCTCGACGCCGCGGTCGGCGGCGAGGGGGAGGAGGGCGGCGCCATGCTCTCCGACCTCATAGGAGAAGAGGACCCGGCGCTCGCCCTCTTCGAGGACTTCCACGCGCTCGCCCCCCTCGTCGCCGAACTCGGCGAGCGGGACCGCCTGCTGCTCCACCTCCGCTTCGTCGAGGAACTGACGCAGTCGGAGATCGGCAAGCAGCTCGGCATCTCCCAGATGCAGGTCTCCCGGCTGCTCTCCCGCAACCTGGCCCGCCTCCGCAAGGGCATGCTCGCCCCCATGGAGTGACGGTCCCCTCCCTTCCCCTTCCCACGGGAACCGAACGGCCTCACCGCCCCCCCCTTCCGGTGAGGCCGTTTTCCCGTGCCGCCGTCCCCTTGCCGGGACGGTGAGCGGGCCCGCTAGCCTGTGGCCGCATGCAGCCACAACAGCCTCACACCGCCCCGGCCGTCCCCGCACAGCCCCCCGACCGCACCAGGACGGTGGTGCTCTCCCTCATGGCCGGACTCCTGCTGGGCGTCGCGGGGACGGGCGCCGCCTGGATGCTGAGCGCGGACACCGCCTCCGCCGGGGGAGGTCCGGAGGCGGACGCGCGCGCCGCGTGCCGGGCGCTCGACGGGTTCGACCCGGCGAAGTACACGGAGAAGGGCCCCACCGGCGAGATCGCCGTCAACCGTTACGCGGCGGCCGACTCGCTCTCCGCTTCGGCGGCGTTGGGCGACGCCCGGTACAAGCCGCTCGCCGAGGCCGTCCGCGGTTCCCGGCAACGGTTCTCCATGGTCTTCCAGTTCGACGCGACGGTGAAGAAGGACCTGGACCGGGCCCGCACGTTCTGCGAGGACCTGTAGCCCGGCCGCGCGAACGCCCGCCCCGCACGGCGCGACCCGCGGCGGAGCCGGGCGATCCGCCGGCGGCGGTCCGGAGGACTTCATAGCGTGTCCCGGGGCGCCGCGCCCCCGGAACCGGGCGGTAGCCCCCTGTATCGGGGAAACGGCCCGGGGCCCCGGCCCTCTCGGACTATCGTGCCCTCCATGAGCCCGGACGAGATCGACCCCGGCCACGAGTGGCCCCTGCCTCCGCCCTGGATGTGGGACTGCGACGAGTGCGCCGACCTCTACCGAACCATGCGGAACGTCGGCGACCGGATCGCCGAACTCCGTCTCACCGGCGAACGCGGCGTCGACTGGGACCCGTTCGACAGCACCGTCACCACCCAGATCGCGCTCGGCGCCCACCTCGCCGCCCGCCACCGCGACCTCCTGCCGGACTGGGACCCCGCCTGCGCGACCTGCGCCCACCACCGGGAGCGGATCGCCGCCGAGCAGGAACCCGGCCCGCGCCGGGACCACGACGTGCGCTGCGGCGGCGAACACCTCGCCCGCCACGTCTACGCCCCGCCCCGGACCGTCGGGCTGCTCTGAACGGCCGGACCGCTCAGGACACCAGGCCCCGCCCCTCCAGCTCCGTCAGCCGCACGGTGCACAGGCCGCCGCGCTCGGCCTTCACCTCCGTCACCTCCAACTGCGTTCCCGGCGTGAGGATGTACTCCTCCTCGCCGGTGAACGCGGAGAACCGCCGGATCCCCACCGCCCGCGCCGGCGTCACCTCGAACAGGGTCCGCTTCCCCCGGTTCCCGAGGAACCCCCGGGCCACGGCTGGCTCGGACGTGCACGAGGACACGCCCCACCAGGTCACCGTCCGCCCCACCGGGTACTGCGACCGCAGGTCGAGGGCCACCCCCCGCCACAGGGGCTGCCTCCGCGCCGGCAGCTCCGCCACCGCCGAGAACAGCAGCCGCAGGTACGGCAGGTACGGCACCAGCCGCTCCCGGTCCGGGGAACGCAGCACGGCGTTGATCTCCCGGTAGAACGCCGACTCGCACGTGTACAGGTGGAGCGCCGCGATCGCGTCGGCGGACAGCCCGCCGACGTCCTCCGCCGACGCGGCCTTCGCCTCCCCGAAGAGACTCGACCGCTCGACGTGCCGGTCCAGGTTCCGGAGCACCCCCGACACCGGCTCGACGGCCTTCCGGAAGTCCATCAGCGGGGTGTCGAACACACCGGTGACCGGCGGCAGGACGAGCCCCTCGTCCTTGACGCTCGTGAGCCGCTCCAGATAGAGCTGGTGCAGCTCCATCGTCGAGGCGATGAACGCCCCCATCCGCTCGGCGACACCACCGCCCTCCGGCCCGCCGGCCCCCGCCGCCTCCCGGTCCCAGCCCTTCCTCGGCAGCCAGTCGACCGGCTCGGCCCCCACCGCCGCCAGGGCGTCGTTCACCCGGGCGAAGTGGTCGCCCTCGCAGAAGACGTCCCCCTGCGCCGCCGGGTTCGAGTGGTCCAGGTGCCGGACCTCGACCCCCGGGTACTTCTTCTCCAGCCGCTGGACGACCCTCTTCAGACTCCGGGCGTGCGCGCCCCACCAGGCGAACACCACCCCCCGGTCCTCCTCCCCGGCCTCCTGTTTGGCCCGGAGGACCTCCTCGACGATCTGCTCGGCCACGGGCCGCCAGAACGCCGTGTGCCGTTCGGTCGGCACCGCCCCGTCCGCGCTCGCCGTGAGCGACGCGTTGAGCAGCAGCACGCCCTGGGTCAGCATCGCCTGGAACCACTCCGGCGGCCGGACCGTGTCCTCCTTCTCCAACAGGGCCCGCACGTCGGCGATCGGCGTCTTCTTGACGATGCCGTACTTCCACATCGCGGCGGCCTTGATGACGCAGCGGATGCTGACCACCCGGCCGAACTGGCTGTCCTTCCAGTCGCCGAAGGTGTTGTCGAACATCGCGATGCCGGTCGCGCTCTCCGCCCTCGGGTACGGGTTCTGCCCGAAGACGACCACCTTCCACTTGTGCGGCGGGTGCGGCTTCAGCGCCTGGAACGTCAACTCGCGCACCGGCACCACCTCCGGGCTCCGCTTCGGACCGATGAAGTCGGCGGCCCCCGGCTGCGCCTCGATCACCGGCCCGAGCAGCGGAAGCCACGGCTCGCCACCGCCGCCGAACAGCTCGGTCAGGCGCAGCGGATCGCCCGCGGCGGGAACGTCGGTGTCACTCATGGGGGCGGAACTCCCGGGGTTCGGTACGGAGGCGGTGGAGGCGGCTTCGGTCTGCGGAGCCCGCGGTGTCCGGGGAGTCTTCGGATCAGCGGCGAAAGGAAGGCTGCCGCGGCACGTCGATCCGGACCCGCCGCGCGGACCCCGCTCCCCGGATGTCGTCGAGCTGCCCCAGTACCGCGGCCCTCAACTCGTCGTAGTCCGCGAACCCGTGGTCGTGGAACAGGGTGTATCCCGTCCACATCAGATTGGCGCACACCTGCGCGGGCACCCGCCCCGTCTGCGCGCCCAGGCCCACCAGCGCCACCGACCGGACGCTGCCGGGCTCCACCCGGTTCTGCAGGTGCACCGCCTGGAACGCGGCCGCGCACGCCAGGGCCACGTTCATGGTCTCGCCGACGTCCTGCGAGGACTGGCGCATGGTCGGCGTCGAGATCAGGTACCGGGGCACGGCGGCCCCGGACGGGACGCAGACCGCGCTGCCCACCGGCAGGCTCCCGCCGAACCGCTCGCGGATCGCCCGCTGCACCCGCACCTGGATGCCGGCGCCGAGGTACCGCTTGACGACGGCGTCGACCCCGCCGTCCATCCGCCCCTTCGCGTTGGTGGGGGAGACCCACGCGTCGACGTCCACGTCGAGGAGGGAGCCCCGCCGGATCTCGACCTCGGGCGTGTCCGCGAACGCGGACCGCCAGGCCGCCACCACCTCGGCGTTCACATCGACCAGTACGACTCTCAACGCATGCCGGACACCCACGAGTCCGCCCCCTCTCGCACAGCTTCTCGAACAACTCCCAAGCTATAGCGACCCACTGACAACGCCCCGGCCGTCCTGATCCGCGCGGAGGGGAAGCAGAAGGAAAGGCGGGAGGGGGAGGAGGGGGAACGACAAAGGCGAGGAGATCGCTCTCCTCGCCGTGCTCAACTTATAGCGCACCGGGGGGCTTGCGGCAAGGCCCCGGTCGTGCCGCAGAATCGTCGGCCTCGGCCACGACCTGCGGAAAGAGGAGCACGATGGGCACGCGGTACGTGTGGGACCTCCAGGAGATCGACGAGACACAGGTCGCGGTCGTCGGGGGCAAGGGCGCGCACCTGGGCGCGCTGTCGCGGATCGACGGCGTCCACGTGCCGGCCGGCTTCTGCGTGACCACGGACGCCTTCCGGCGGGCCCTGGCGGGAGCGCCGTCGCTCGACGGCCTGCTCGACCGGCTGTCCCGCCTGGACCCGGACGACCGGGAGGCGACCCGTACGCTCAGTGCGGAGGTCCGCCGGGCCGTCGAGGCGGTCGCCGTCCCGGAGGACGTCGCGGAGGCGATCACGGGCGCGCTCGCCCGGTTCGGCGCGCACGACGCCTACGCGGTCCGCTCCAGCGCCACGGCGGAGGACCTGCCGACGGCCTCCTTCGCCGGCCAGCAGGACAGCTACCTGAACGTCGTGGGACCGGCGGAGGTCCTCCGGCACGTCGGCCGCTGCTGGGCCTCGCTGTTCACCGAGCGGGCCGTGACCTACCGCCGGCGCAACGGCATCGACCACCGCACGGTCCGCATGGCCGTGGTCGTCCAGCGGATGGCCTTCCCCGACGCGGCCGGCGTCCTCTTCACGGCCGACCCCGTCACGGGCGACCGGCGGGTCGCCACGGTGGACGCCGGCCTCGGGCTCGGCGAGGCCCTGGTCTCCGGCCTGGTGAACCCGGACGTCTTCACCGTGCGGGACGACGAGGTCGTCGCCGGGACGATCGCCGCCAAGCACCGCGTCCTCCAGCCCCTGCCCGGCGGCGGCACGCGGGAGGTGGAGGTCGACGCGCGGCGGCGGGAGCGGCCGGCGCTGACGCGCGAGCAGGTCCTGCGGCTGGTGCGGCTCGGGCGGCGGATCGAGGCGCACTTCGGCCGCCCGCAGGACGTCGAGTGGTGTCTGGTCGACGACGACTTCCGGATCGTCCAGAGCCGGCCGATCACGACGCTGTTCCCCGTCCCCGAGGCCGACGACCGGGACAACCACGTCTACGTCTCGGTCGGTCACCAGCAGATGATGACCGACGCCATGAAGACCCTGGGGCACTCCATGTGGCGGCTGACGGCCATGGTCCCGATGCACGAGGCCGGCGGGCGGCTCTTCGTCGACGTCACCCGGCGCCTCGCCTCGCCCGCGAGCCGCGCCGCCCTCCTGGACGTCGTCGGCAAGGGCGACCCGCTGATCAGGGACGCCCTGGAGACCGTCCTCGACCGCGACGACTTCCCCCTGCCGCTCCCGGACGCGGACCCCGCCGCGCCCGCGGGTCCCGGGGCACCCGCGCCCGCCCCGATCGAGGCCGACCCGGCGATCGTCGCCGCGCTGGTCGAGCGCAGCCGGGCGTCCGTCGCCGCCCTGGAGCGCGACATCCGGACGAAGACCGGACCGGAACTGTTCGACTTCCTCCTCGAAGCCTTCGAGGAGCACAAGCGGGTCCTCTCCGACCCGCTGAGCTTCCGGGCGCTCATGGCGGGCATGGAAGCCACCTGGTGGCTCAACGACAAGCTGGAGGAGTGGCTGGGCGAGAAGAACGCGGCCGACGCGCTCACGCTCTCCGCCCCCGGCAACGTCACCTCGGAGATGGGCCTCGCCCTGCTCGACGTCGCGGACGCGATCCGTCCCCACCCGGAGGTCGTGGCGTTCCTGGAACGCGTCGAGGGCGACGACTTCCTGGACGGGCTGCCGAAGCTCCCGGGCGGGGCCGGGGCGCGCGACGCCGTCGAGGCCTACCTCGACCGGTACGGCATGCGCTGCGTCGGCGAGATCGACATCACCAGGCCGCGCTGGCGCGAGCGCCCCGCCGCGCTCCTGCCCGCGATCCTCGACAACGTCAGGAACTTCGGCCCCGGCGCCGCCGAACGGCGCTTCGAGCAGGGCCGGCGGACGGCCCTGGAGAAGGAACGGGAGGTCCTGGCCCGGCTGCGGGACCTGCCCGACGGGGAGCGGAAGGCCGCCGAGACCCAGCGGATGATCGACCGGGTCCGGACCTTCGCCGGATACCGCGAGTACCCGAAGTACGGCATCGTCAGCCGCTACGCCGTCTACAAGCGGGCCCTCCTCGAAGAGGTCGGGCGCCTCGTACGGGCCGGTGTGCTCTCCGCGGCGGAGGACGTCTTCCACCTCACGTTCCAGGAGTTCCACGAGGCCGTGCGCACGCGGCGGGTCGACGAGGAGCTCGTCCGGCGGCGCGAGGAGGCGTACCGGGCGCACCGGGCGCTCACCCCGCCCAGGGTGCTGACCTCGGACGGCGAGGCGCTCAGCGGGGCGTACCGGCGGGACGACGTGCCGGCCGGCGCCCTCGTCGGCCTGGCGGTCTCCGCCGGCACCGTCGAGGGCAGGGCCCGCGTCGTCCTCGACATGGAGGAGGCCGACCTGGAGGCGGGCGACATCCTGGTCACGGCCTACACGGACCCCAGCTGGTCACCCGTGTTCGTCGGCATCACGGGCCTGGTCACGGAGGTCGGCGGCCTGATGACCCACGGCGCGGTGATCGCCCGGGAGTACGGCCTGCCGGCCGTCGTGGGCGTCGACGGGGCCACCCGGCTGATCCGGGACGGACAGCGGATCCGGGTGCACGGGACCGACGGGTACGTCGAAATCCTCTCCTGAAGCCACGACCTCCCCGTCGGCCCGTCACTCCGTCCCGGTCCGCACCGGACGCCGGAGCAGGTAGGCCCCCGCGCAGGCGACGAGCAGCAGCATGCAGCCCGTGAACACCAGGCCCGCCCGCTCCAGGCCGAGCGGGCCGGTCAGCAGGCCGACGCCGATCACGGGGAGCGAGATGCCCGTGTACGCGACCAGGAACAGGGTCGAGATCACCGCCGCGCGCCGGTCCTCCGGCGCGGCCCCGGCGACGGCGGACAGGGCCGCGCGGAAGGTCAGGCCCTGTCCGGTGCCGCCGACGACGGCGGCCAGGACGACGAGCACGAGCAGGTCGGCGGCGAGCGCGCCCGCCAGGAGGGCCAGGCCGGTGAAGAGCACGGCGCAGCCCAGGGGCAGGGACCGGGACACCCCGACGCGGCCGACGACGAGCTGCCCGGCGGTGGAGGAGAAGAAGGCGAGGGCCACGACCAGACCCGTCACCGCGTGGTTGTCCACGTGCAGGAAGCGGGCGAGGAAGGCGGGGCTGACCGAGGTGAACACCCCGAACAGGGCGAAGCCCACGAAGGAGGCGAGCGCCGCCGGCACGAACACCCGGCGGACCGGCCCGGGCAGGGCGGGCCACCGGGGCCGTACGGCGGACAGCGGCCGGCGCTCCCGTACGGTCTCCGGCAGCCGCAGGACGACGACGGCCGACAGCAGCGCCAGGACGAGGTGCACGGCGAACGGGAGCAGCAGCGGCCCGGGGGCGTACTCCGCGAGCAGCCCGGCGAGCAGGGGGCCGCAGCCGAGGCCGCCCATGTTGGCGGCCGTCGCCACGAGCGTCGCCCGGGACGCGCCGCCCGGCGGGGCCAGGTCCATGACGTAGGCGGTGGCGGCGCCCGTGAACAGGCCCGCCGACAGGCCCGAGAGCAGCCGGCCCGCGTACAGCCACCCCAGGCCGTCGGCGCACAGGAAGCAGACGGCGCTCGCCACCGCGAACCCGAGGCCCCACAGCAGCGTCGGCCGTCTGCCGACCGTGTCCGAGGCGTTGCCCGCGAGGAGCAGCACGCCGATGACCCCGAAGGCGTACACGGCGTACACCACGGTCACGGTCAGCTCGGAGAACCCGAACTCCTCCTGGTAGAGCGGGTAGAGCGGCGTCGGCAGCGTGGTGCCGGCCATCCCCACGACGAACACGGCCCCGCCGAGCAGGCACCGCAGCCACCCTTGACGATCACCAACCATGCCGCCGACCGTAACTCCGGCGCGGGGCCCGGCGCGGGACCCCGTGGTCAGCGCGCGCCGAAGACCTGCGTCCAGTAGGGCCCGCCGTCGCCCGTGTGCAGGCCGACGCCCAGCTCCTTGAACGAGCAGTTCAGTATGTTCGCGCGGTGGCCGGGGCTGTTCATCCAGGACTCCATCACCTGCTCCGCCGTCTGCTGGCCCATCGCGATGTTCTCGCCGTAGGTCGACCAGCCGTACCCGGTGGCCGTGACGCGCTCGCCGGGCCCGGCGCCGTCCGGGTTGGTGTGGTCGAAGAAGTCCCGCGCGGCCATGTCGTCGGAGTGGCCCTGGGCGGCCCGGGCCAGGAGGGAGTTCCCGGTGACGGCGCCGCAGCCCTCCTTGGCCCGCTCGGCGTTGACCAGGGCGATCACCTGCTCCTCGACGGAGGTGTGGCCGGAGTCCTGCTTCGTGGCCGTGGGACTGCTCGGGGCCGTCGGCCTCTTGGTGACGGGTGCCTGCGTGGGCCTCCGGGTCGGCCGGTCCGCGGTCGGCCGCGGGGTGTGCGGGGCGGTGGTCGGCGCGGTGGTCGGGGCCGAGGCCGAGGGCTTGGCCTTGGGCTTGGCGGAGACGCTCTTGCTGGGGCGCGGCGTGCCCGAGGGCGTGGCCGTCGGGGTAACGGGGGCCGGAGCGGTGGACGTCGTGGAGGCCGGGGCCGGGGCCGACGCGGAGATCGTGAGGTCCACGGTGGAGGCGCGCGGCGCGTCCAGGGCCGTCAGGTCGTCCTCGTCGGGACCGTTGACCAGGGTGAAGGCCCCGCCGGTGACGGCGGCGACCGCCATGCCCGCGGCGATGACCACGCGGCGGCGCCCGCTCTGCTGCTGCTGTCGCCTGCGGCGGCGCGCGTTGCGGGCGCTGCGGGCCCCGAGGACGGGGGAGGGGCTCGCCCCGGGCGCCCCCGCCGGCTCGTATCCGGTCGGTTCGTATCCGGTTGTCCCGGCTTGCTCGTGTCCCGTCGTCCCGGTCTGCTCGTAGGCGTACGCGGCGGTCTCCGCCGGTTCGTAGGCGTACGCGGGCGTTTCCGTGGTCGCGTGCGCGTATCCGGACGCTTCGGCCGGTTCGTGCCCGTACGCCGGAGATCCCACCGGTTCGTACCCGGTCTGGTGTCCGGCGGGGGACCCGGCCGCTGCGGCGAGGTCGAAGCCCGCCCGCTCGCGGAGGGTCGCGAACAGGAGTCCGGCCGGGGGGACGAGCAGCAGTCCCGCGAGCAGGCCCTCGGCGGGGTAGAGGCCGTGGGACAGGCCGGCGCAGTGCACGCACGCGCGGGCGTGCCTGGCTATTCGCTTGCGCCAGAGCCCGGACGGGCGCCCGTCCCATCCGCCGAGCTCGTACCGCAGGTCGGGGCACGGCGGGTTCTCCGTCAGCGCCCGGACGACGACGCGGGCGGCGTCCAGCTGCGCCTTCATGCGCTGGACGCGCACCGCCGTGTGCTCCGGGGAGAGCTGGAGTGCCGAGGCCACCTCGTGCCGGGTGAGGTCGCCCGTGCACTCCAGCCACCACAGGGACAGCAGGGCCCTGTCGTCCGGTTCCAGCCAGCGGGTCGCCTCGGCGGTCTCGCGCCGCTGGCCGGACAGGTTCAGCCGGACCACCGTCAGGCCGACGAAGTCGGCGCCCGGCTGGGGGAGGTCGCGGGCGTCGTCGAGGCCGCCCGTGACGAAACCGTTCTGCTGGCGGTGCCAGTGACTCCGGACCACGTTCATCGCGATGGCCACCAGCCAGGACCTGAAGCCGTCCGGGGCGCGCAGGCCGCCGAGCCCGGCGAGCGCCCGCAGCATCGTCTCCTGCACGACGTCGTCCACGTCGTGGTGACCGTTCATCGCCCGGCCCACGATGTTGTAGACCAGCGGCAGGTGGTGGGCGAGCAGTCGGTCCTGCGCCTGCGGATCCCCGCTCTGCGCGGCCCTGACCAGCTCCGTGAGCTGTTGTGTACTCATGCTCGAATCACCCTGCCTGTTCCGGTCGTCCTCGGGGGCCAACACATGGGAGACCACCGGGCGCCGGGCCGATAACAGAAATCCCCCGGCTTTCCGGAAAAGATCCGGGAAGCGGGGGACGGCCGGCCGGGACCGGGGTCCTCGGGAGCGGTGGTATGACACCGTGGTCCGCGCACGCGCCGACGGGAGGGACGGGGGACACGCGGACCTCCTCGGCGTGTGCGGACGGAAGCGCCCGGGCACGGCGTGCCCCGGGCGGGGAGCGCGCCCCACGGTAGCGGACGGGTCGGGGGCGCGGGCCGCCGGCCGCCGGACGTGCGTCGGCCCCGTCCTCGTCGGGGCCGAGGGCGGGGCCGGTCGCGGGGCCCGTGGACGGGCCGTGCGCGCGTCGTGCGCGGAGCGGTGCGGGGCCGGGTGACCGGTCCTCACGCCGTTACGCGTGACGGCGCGAGTTGCCGGTGAAGAGGCGGTAGAGCAGGAGCAGGATCACCGAGCCGACGATGGCCGCGATCCAGGTGGACAGTTCGAAGAAGCCGTCGACGGAGTCGACGCCGAAGATCACCTTGCCGAGCCAGCCGCCGAGCAGGCCGCCCGCGATGCCGAGCAGCGTGGTGATGATGAACCCGCCCGGGTCGCGCCCCGGGGTCAGGGCCTTCGCGATGAGGCCCGCCAGCAGTCCGATGATGATCCAAGCGACGATTCCCATGGTGCCCGTCTCCTTCGCGTGTGCCGTTCGGCCCGTTCCGTGCTTATCGCACGCTTACATCGAACGCATACGCGGAAACGGTGGATCCAAACCCCTTTCGGCTGAAGTCAGGTGCCCGCCGGGGTGTCCCGGGCCGGCCGCGCCGTCGACAGGGGCTCCGCGATGTCCTCCAGGGAGCGGCGCTCGGCGTTCACCGCCAGGAAGGCGGCCACGAGGCCGGCCGCGCACATCAGCCCGGCGCCGATCTGGAAGGCGAGGACCGTGTCGCCCACGACCCCGGACGCGGTCAGGTCCGCGAAGAGCAGCGGGCCGCTGATGCCGCCGGCCGCCGTGCCGAGGGCGTAGAAGAACGCGATGGCCATCGCGCGGGTCTCCATGGGGAAGATCTCGGAGACGGTCAGGTACGCGCTGGAGGCGCCCGCCGACGCGAAGAACAGCACCACGCACCAGCAGGCCGTCATCGTCGTGGCGGACAGCGAACCCCGGTCGAAGAGCCAGGCGGTGCCGAACAGGAGGACGCCGGAGAGCAGGTACGTCGACGAGATCATGATCCGGCGGCCGACCGTGTCGAAGAGCTTGCCGAGGAGCAGCGGCCCCATGAAGTTGCCCGCGGCGATCACGGCGAAGTAGTAGCCGGTGCTGCCCGTGGGCACGTCGAAGAAGGTGATCAGGATGGTGCCGAAGCCGAAGGTGATGGCGTTGTAGAGGAACGCCTGGCCGATGAAGAGCGAGAGCCCGAGGACCGCCCGGCGCGGGTAGGAGTGGAAGACCGTCTTGGCGATCAGGCCGAAGCCGATGCTCTTGCGCTGGTGGATGGTGATCTCGCGGTCCGGCGGGGGCAGCCGGACGCCCTTCTCCGCCTCGATCTCCTTCTCGACGGAGTCGACGAGTTCCTCCGCCTCGTCGCCGTAGCCGTGGATGAACTGCCACCGCGGACTCTCCGGGACGTGCCGCCGCACGAGCAGGATGACCAGGCCCAGGACCACGCCGAGGGCGAAGCTGAGCCGCCAGCCGAGGTCCTTCGGGAAGATGTCGGTGTCCAGCATCACGATGGACAGCAGCGAGCCGCCGATCGCGCCCAGCCAGTAGCTTCCGTTGATGATGAGGTCGACCCGGCCGCGGTAGTGCGACGGGATCAGCTCGTCGATGGCGGAGTTGATGGCCGCGTACTCGCCGCCGATGCCGAAGCCGGTGAGGAACCGGAAGAGGAAGAACCACCAGGACTCGAACGACAGCGCCGTCATCGCGGTCGCCACCAGGTAGACGACCAGCGTCACCATGAAGAGGCGCCTGCGGCCGTAGCGGTCGGTCAGCCAGCCGAAGAACAGCGCGCCGGAACAGGCGCCGGCCACGTACAGGGCGGCGGCCACGCCGGTGATCTGCGCGGCGGTGATGTCCAGGCCGCTGCCGTCCTCGGCGATGCGGCCGGCGACGTTGCCGACGATCGTGACCTCGAGGCCGTCCAGGATCCAGACGGTGCCGAGGCCGATCACGATCATCCAGTGCCACTTCGACCACGGCAGGCGGTCGAGGCGGGCGGGGACGGCGGTGGTGACCGTCGACGTCTCTCCCGGGCCCGGTGCGGGCGCCCGTGACACTCCAGAAGCCATGGCTGGTTCCCTCTCCGTCGCGTGATCCCCCACAGAAGCCCTTCCCCCGGGTGCCCGGAAGCCGGTGGCCCATGCGGGTGAAGAACGTGCCGCGCGGGGGTGGCGGAGAGGCGCGCGACGCGTCAGGGAGTCAGCAGGGCCAGGGCGGCGGCGTGGCCGTCGAGCGGGGGCAGGTCGGTGAGGCGGAGGCCGGGGACCGGGGCCGGCCGGACGGCCGCGCCCACGTACGGCTCGACGGCGCCCCGGGCCAGGCCCACGCCCGAGACCTTGAGCGCGGCCTCCTTCCGGGCCCAGCAGCGGGCGAACGCGGCCGACCGGTCGGAGTCCGGGAGGGCCTCCAGCTCAGCCCGCTCGCGCGGGTGGAGGGCGCCGACCAGGTCCCGTACCAGGCCGTCCGCCGGGACCGTCTCGACGTCCACGCCGACCGGCACCGGCGCGACCGCCACCAGGACCCGGTCCCCCGAGTGGGAGAGCGAGAAGTGCACGTCGTGGCCCTGGACGTACGGCTTGCCGTGCGGGCCGCCGCAGCCGGCGCACGGCTGCCGGAGGAAGACGAGGCGCTCCGGGGGCTCGCCCACGTGGCGGCCCAGGACGAGCCGCAGCACGACGTGGGCGACCCGGTGCCGGTCCGCGTCCGCCGGGAACAGGAACCGGGCGGCCCGGGCGCGCTCCTCGTCGTCGAGCACGGACGCGAGCGCGCGGGCCGGTGCCGCGGCCTCCGACACGGTGGCCGTCACCACCCCCGGGTGACCCGGGACTTCCTCGTAGAACATGACAGGTCAGAATACCTGTTCGGTGGTCGTGACCACCGCGCAGCGGCCCGCCGCCCACTCCAGGGCCATCCTGTGCTCGCGCTCGGAGAAGTCGGCCACGGCGTCCGCGACGACGAAGGCCTGGATGTCGCTCATCCACGCGTCGCAGGCCGTCATCAGGACCCCGATGTGCGCGTACACGCCGGTGACCACGAGCTGGTCGCGGCCCTGCTCGCGCAGCAGCTCCAGGAGGTCGGTGCGGACGAAGGCGCTGTACTTCCACTTGGTGAGGCGGATGTCGCCGGGCTCGGGCGCCACGGCGTCCGCGATCGCCACGGCGCGCGGGTCGTCCGGGACGCCGGGGCCCCAGAAGTCCTGCTGGAGACCGCGCTGCTCGGGCGTCTGCCCGCCGGGCTGGGCGGTGTAGACGACGGGCACGCCGAGCCGGGCGGCCTCCTCGCGGAGCCGGTTCAGGTTGGCGAGCAGCGCGGTGAGCGGCTCGGCGCCGTGGTCGAACGGGGCCAGGAAGTGGTTCTGGAGGTCGTGCACGAGGAGCACGGCACGGTCCGGGTCGACGGTCCAGTCCACCCGGTTGGCCGGCAGGTCGCCGGGGCGGGGCATCGGGTAGGGCGGGACGGCGGGGAGGCTCATGACGGTCCGTTTCGAAGAGGGTGGGGCGGGTGTGCGGGAGGCGGGCGGTCAGGCGCCCGCGCTCTCCGCGCGGAGGTCCTTCTTGGAGATCTTCCCGACGCCCGTCGTCGGGAAGGCGTCGACGAAGACGATCCGGTCGGGGACCTTGTAGGCGGCGAGGCCGCGCTCCCGGACGAAGCGCTTGAGGGCCAGGCCCTTGACCTCCTCGGCGCCCTGACGGCGGATCACGTACGCGCAGCTGCGCTCGCCGAGGTACGGGTCGGGCTCGGCCACCACGTTGGCGTCGTGCACCGACGGGTGGGCCAGGAGGTGGTTCTCGACCTCCTCGGCCGCGATCTTCTCGCCGCCCCGGTTGATCTGGTCCTTGGCGCGCCCCTCGACCACCAGGTGGCCGCTCGGGGTGAGCCGGACGAGGTCGCCGGTCCGGTAGAAGCCGTCCTCGGTGAACGCGCGGGCGTTGTGGTCCGGCGCGTTCCAGTAGCCGCGGATCGTGTACGGCCCCCGGGTCAGCAGGTGGCCGGTGGTGCCGACCGGCAGGTCCTCGTCCTCGTCGTCGACGACCCTGATCTCGTCGTCCGGGGAGATCGGCCTGCCCTGGGTGGTGACGACCGTGTCCGGGTCGTCGTCGAGCCGGGTGTAGCAGACCAGGCCCTCGGCCATCCCGAAGACCTGCTGGAGGGTGCAGCCCAGGGCGGGCCGGACCCGGCGGGCCACCTCGTCGGCCAGCCTGGCGCCGCCCACCAGGAGCACGTCGAGGGTGGAGAGGTCGTACGCGGAACCGGGGGCGGCGTCGATCCAGACGAGCGCGAGCGGCGGCACGAGGCCGGTGATCGTCACGCCCTCGTCCTGGATCAGCGGGAACGCCACGTCGGGGGCGGGCTGCGGGCACATGACGACCCGTCCGCCCGCGTACAGCGTGCCCAGCGAACCGGGTGAGGAGAGCGGGAAGTTGTGGGCGGCGGGCAGCACGCACAGGTACACGCTGTCCTCGTCGAGCGCGCAGATCTCGGCGGAGCCGCGCAGCGAGTAGACGTAGTCGTCGTGCGTCCGGGGGATCAGCTTGGGCACGCCGGTGCTGCCGCCGGAGAGCTGGAGGAACGCCGTCTCCGAGGGGTCGCGGTCGGGCAGGTCGACGGGCTCGGCCGGGACGTCGGCGAGCGCCTCGAAGGGCCCGGCGTCCTCGCCGACGACGAAGACGTGCCGCAGCTTGGGGGAGCGGGCGAGGACCGCGGTCGCCAGGGCGCGGTGGTCGAAGCCGCCGTGGACGTCGGGGATCACATAGGCGGCGGCCCCGGTGAAGGAGCAGAAGTAGGAGATCTCCGACTCGCGGTGGGCGGGCAGCGCGAAGACGGGGAGCGCGCCGAGGCGGAAGAGCGCGAAGACCACTTCGAGGAACTCGGCGACGTTGGGCAGCTGGACGACGACCTTGTCGCCGGCGCCGATGCCCCGGGCCGCGAGGCCGGCCGCGAGCCGGTCGGCGCGCAGGTCGAGTTCGGCGTAGGTCCAGGCGCGCCGGGCGCCGCCGGGGCCCGCGTGGTCGACGACGGCGACGCGGTCGGGGTGGGCCCCGGCCCGGGTGCGGAGCATCGTCCCGAAGGTGATGCCCTCCCACCAGCCGGCCGCCCGGTACCGCTCGGCGAACTCCGCCGGCCAGGTGGGGGTGGTGTACGGCTCCGCGGCGGACGCGGCGGGCGCGCTGGGCGCGGCGGCCGGGAGGGGAGAGGTCGGGGCGGTCACAGCTCGGCTCCCACGGCGTGCAGGAAGGTGCGGAACTTCGCGGCGGTCTCGGCGGTCTCGTCCTCGGGCACGGACGCGGCGACGACGCCGGCGCCCGCGTACAGGCGCAGCATGCGCTCCTCGGCCTCGGCGCAGCGGATGGTGACGACCCATTCGCCGTTGCCGTCCGCGTCGCCCCAGCCGACGATGCCGGTGAAGAAGCCGCGGTCGAAGGGCTCGGTCTCGCGGATGACCTCGCGGGCCAGCGGCGTCGGGGTGCCGCAGACCGCCGGGGTGGGGTGGAGCGAGGAGGCGATCTCCAGGGCCGACACCTCGGGGTGGGCGAGGGTGCCGGTGACCGTGGTGGAGAGGTGCCACATGGCGGCGGTGCGGATCAGCGACGGCCGGGCGGGGACGTCGATGGTGGAGCAGTACGGGGCCATCGCCTGGTGCACGGCGTCGACGACGACCGCGTGCTCGTGGAGGTCCTTGGCGGACTCCAGGAGGGCCGCCGCGCGCCGGACGTCCTCGGCGAGGTCGTCGCTGCGGGGGGTGGAGCCGGCCAGCGGGTTGGAGACGAGCCGGTCGCCGCGCCGGGAGACCAGGAGTTCGGGGCTGGCCCCGAGCAGGGTGCGGCCGGGGCGGGTGGGCAGCGCGAAGGTGTAGCCGCACGGGTCGCGGCGGGCGAGCCGGCGGACCATGGCGGCGATGTCCAGCTCGTCGGGGCCGGTGACCTCCAGGGTGCGGGCGAGCACCACCTTGCTGAACTCGCCGTTCCACATGCGGTCGACGGCGGCGGCGACGCCCTTGGCGTAGTCCTCCGGCGCCGGGTGGGGGCGGACGGTCCAGGCGCCGGCGCGGGGCGCGTCGGCGGGCAGCGCGACGAGCGGGTCGGAGGCGAGGGCCGGTCCGGTGCGGACCGTCTCGGGCACGACGAGCGCGGCCGGGGCGTCCTGGTCGAAGGGGATGGCGCCCATCACGACGGGGGCGGCGTGGCGTCCGGCGCGGGCCTCGGCGAGGGTGTCGGCCACCCGCTCGGCGATCGGGTCGGTGCCGTGCGGGACCTCGCTCAGCACGCCGTGGGCGAGCAGGGTCCGGGTGGGCGTGGCGAGGAAGCGGTCGCCGGCGCGGAAGGCGTCGAGCAGCCCGGTGGCGGCGCCGACGGCCGAGGAGCTGGGGGTGGCGGCACGCACGGGCGCCGCGGCGGGCGCGGCGGCGGGCGCGACGAGGGGGGCGGGCGCGGGGGCGGGTATGGGGGCGGACGCGGGCGGGTGCGCGGCGACCTGGGGGACCGTCGACACGGGTGGGCTCCTTGGTTCGGTGAGGTGGGTGGGCGGTGCGGGCCCCCGGGGGCCGGGGGTCCGCACCGCGCGGGCCGTCAGCGCAGGGTGGCGCCGCCGTCGACGTAGAGGTCCTGCATGGTGATGTGGCGGGCCCGGTCGGAGGCGAGGAAGACGACCGCCTCCGCGACGTCCTCCGGCTGGGCGATGCGGCGCAGGGGGATGCCGGTGCGGTGGGCGGCGAGGTCGCCGTCGAGGACGCTGTCCGGGACGGAGTCGCCGTCCCACAGGGAGCGCTGCATCGGCGTGTCGGTGGAACCGGGACAGACGGCGTTGCAGCGCACGCCCCGGGCGGCCACCTCCAGGCCCAGACACTTGGTGAAGGCCACGGCGGCCGCCTTGGAGGCGGCGTACACGCTCATGTCCGCGCGGGGGATCCCGGCGGCGTTGGAGGCGACGGTCACCACGGAGCCGGAGCCCCGGGCGGCCATGCCGGCGACGACGGCGCGCGACAGGTGGAAGACGCCGGTCGTGTTGACCGCGAAGACGTCCGCCCAGTCGCGGTCCGTCGTCTCGACGGCCGGGCCGGTCCGCAGCACCCCGGCGACGTTCACCAGGATGTCCACGGGGCCGAGTTCGCGGGAGACGCGCTCCACGGTCTCCGCCACGTCGTCCGGCGCGGTGACGTCGAGCCGGTACGGGACGACCGGCCCGGCGGCCGGGTCCCGGTCGGCGTCCTCGTCCAGCCGGGCGACGCTCTGCTTCAGCTCCCGCTCCGAGCGGTCGGTCGCCGCGACGGTGGCTCCGCGCGCGGAGAGGGCGCGCACCACCGCCTCGCCGATGCCCTGGGCGGCGCCGGTGACCAGCGCCACGCGGCCCGCGAACTCACCGCGCGGGCCGGTGCCGTTCGACACGGTACCGGTGCCGGCGCTGATGCCGGTACCGTTCGACGCGTCGCCGCCCGGCGCCGCGCCGTCCGGTATCGCGCCGTCCGGCCGGTTCCCGCCCGGTCCGGGTCTGCCCGGTCCGTTGATATCCGTCACGATCTCTCCTCGTACTTAGGTAAGCCTAGCCTAAGTCTCGCTGGTTGCCCATCGGTTCCCGGGGGTCGTTCAAAGGCGTCCGTGCTCCGGGGCCTTCCGAACCGCCCCCGCCCGCGCGGGAACCGGCCGCTTCTCCGCGACGGCCCTCAGCGCCCCGTCCAGGAGCGGACCGATCTCCGCCAGCGCCTCGGGGGCCATCAGCTCGTCGTGACCCCGGTCGAGGACGTGCTCGGTGAACCCGCCCGACACGTAGGCCGGCCACACCGTGCCCGGCGCGTCCTCCGGCGCGGTCGTGCGCGAGGCGGTGAAGAACAGCACGTCGCCGTCGAAGTGACGGGTCGTGCTGCGCGAGAGCAGCCGCACGCAGTGCACGTTGGTGTCCACGATCGCCCGCAGCAGCTCCTCGTCGAACCCGGCGAGCAGGCCCTGGCTGTCCCGGATCGCCGCGACGGCCTCCTCCCGCGTCACCCCGCCCCGGCCGGACTCCTCCGCGCCCAGGCCCGCCACCGAGAGCAGGAAGCCGTTCTCCTCCCGCTCCAGGCGCTCGCGCCAGTCCGGCCCGTCCAGGTACGACCAGTCGTCCCGCTCCGGCGGATAGGCGTCGAGCAGCGCCAGGAAGCCGACCTCCTCGCCCCGCTCCCGGAGCATCGAGGCGAGGGTGTGCGCCACCGTCCCGCCGAAGGAGTAGCCCGCGAAGTGGTACGGGCCCTCCGGCTGCACCTCCCGGATCGCCGCCAGGTACAGCTCGGCGAGCTCCGCCACGTCGGCCGCGTCCGGCAGCTCCCCGGCCAGGCCCGGCGACTGCACGCCGTACAGCGGCCGGTCCGCGTCCAGGTGGCGCAGCAGGCCCGTGTACTGCCAGCTGAACCCGGACGCCGGATGGAAGCAGAACAGCGGCTCCTTCGTGCCCCGTTCGCGCAGCGGCAGCAGCACCCGCAGCGCGTCCCGGCGCGAGTCCGACCCGATCCGGGCCGCCACGTCCGCGACCGTCGGCGCCGACATCACCGTGCCCACCTGCACCGGCACGCCCAGCTCGTCGCGGATGCGCCCCACGAGCCGCATCGCGAGCAGCGAGTGCCCGCCCAGCTCGAAGAAGTTGTCCTCCACGCCGACCCGCTCCAGACCGAGCACGTCCGCGAAGATCCCGCAGAGCAGCTCCTCGCGGGCGTCCTTCGGCGGCCGGCCGCCGCCCGCGTCCGCGAACACCGGGGCGGGCAGCGCCGCCCGGTCCACCTTGCCGTTCACCGTCAGCGGCAGCGCCGCCAGTTCGACGAACGCCGACGGCACCATGAACTCCGGCAGGGTCGCCGAGAGCAGGGCGCGCAGCGCCGCCGTCTCCGCCTCCGGGTCGGTGCGCACCGCGTCCGAGGCGGGCACGGTGTACGCGACGAGCCGCTTCACGCCGTTGGTCCCGGTGTGCACGACCACCGCGGCGGCGGCCACCCCCGGAGCGGCGGCGAGCGCCGACTCGATCTCGCCCAGCTCGATCCGGAAGCCGCGGATCTTCACCTGGTGGTCGGCCCGGCCCAGGTAGTCGATCTGCCCGTCCCCGCGCCAGCGCACCAGGTCGCCCGTGCGGTACATCAGCGTGCCCGGCTCGCCGAACGGATCGGCCACGAACCGCTCCGCCGTCAGCGCCGGACGCGCGAAGTAGCCCCGGGCCAGACCCGCGCCCGCCAGGTACAGCTCGCCCGGCACCCCGCGCGGCACCGGCCGCAGCGCGCTGTCGAGCACATAGGCGCGGGTGTTGTAGATGGGGCGGCCCACGCAGGACGAGACGCTCATCTCCACGTCGGCGCCCAGCGCGTTGATCGTGTACTCGGTGGGCCCGTACAGGTTGTAGCCCATCGTGCCCCCGGTCTCCTCCAGGAGCGTCCAGAGGGAGTCGGGCACGGCCTCGCCGCCGAGCAGGACCAGCGCCGGGCGGTGCCGGTCCGCGTCGAGCAGGCCCGCGTCGACCAGCTGCTGCCCGTACGACGGGGTGACGTTGACGACGTCGATGCCGACCCGGTCGTAGTGGGCCGTCAGGGCCGCCGGGCCGAGCCGCAACTCCTCGCCGATGACGTGCACCTCGTGCCCGTCGACCAGCCAGAAGAACTCCTCCCACGACATGTCGAAAGCGAACGACACCGTGTGCGCGACCCGCATCCGGCGCCCGCCCGCCAGCTTCACCGCCGGGTCGAAGATCCGCTCCCGGTGGTTGAGCAGCATGTTGACCAGACCCGAGCCCGGCACGACCACGCCCTTGGGGCGGCCGGTCGAACCCGAGGTGTAGATCAGGTACGCCGGGTGGCGGCCGTCGCGCGGCCCGGTCAGCTCCTCCTCCGCGACCGGACCGCCGGACAGCGCCGCCAGCTCGGCGGCGACCGCCGGATCGTCCAGGGCGAGCGGCGGCACGCCGTCCACGACCGGGACCCGGCCCTTCACGGTGTCCACGGTGACCAGGCAGACCGGCACCGCGTCCTCGACCATCGCGGCAAGGCGGTCCACCGGGTGGTCCAGGTCCAGCGGCAGGTACGCCGCCCCCGCCTTGAGCACCGCGAACAGCGCGACCACGAAGTCCGCCGAGCGCGGAAGACCGAGGGCCACCGTCCGCTCGGGACCGGCCCCGCGCGCGATCAGCGCCCGGGCGAGCCGGTTGGCCCGCTCGTCGAGTTCCGCGTAGGTCAGCCGCTCGTCCTCGAAGACCAGCGCCGTGGCCTCCGGGGTCCGCGCCGCCTGCCGGGCGAACAGGTCCACGAGCGGCACGTCCGGGACGTCGTGCCCGGTGTCGTCGCCCAGGGCGAGCAGCTCGGCCCGCTCGGCGCTCTCCAGGGTCCGCAGCCGGCCCACCGGCGTCGCCCCGCCCGCCGCGAACTGCTCCACGAGCAGCCGCAGCCGGCCCGCGAGCCGCTCGGCGGTCTCCCGGTCGTACAGGTCGGGCCGGTAGGCCAGGCTCAGTTCGAGCGAGCGCTCCGGCGTGACCGCCAGGGTCAGCGGGTAGTGCGTGCCGTCGACGCTGTGCGTCCACCCGATCTGATGCCGCTCCACGGCCTCCTCGCGCGCCGCGTCGTCGAGCGGCGTGTTCCGGAACACGTACAGCGTGTCGAAGAGCTGGCCGATCCCCGTGCCCTGCTGGATCGGGCCGAGCCCCAGGTAGTGGTGGGGCAGCAGGTCGGCGTGCTCGCCCTGCATCCGCACGAGCAGGTCCCGCAGCGTCTCCGAGGGGCGCAGCGTCACCCGGAACGGCAGCGTGTTCATGAACATGCCGATCATCTGGTCGACGCCCGGCACGTCCGCCGGACGGCCCGAGACCGTCGCGCCGAACACCACGTCGTCCCGGCCGGTCATCCCGGACAGGGACAGCGCCCAGGCCGCCGAGAGGACCGTGTTCAGGGTGACGCCGGAGCCCCGCGCGAACGACCGCAGCCGGTCGCTGACCTCCTCGCCCAGCGCGATGTCCACCACCTCGGCGGTCACCGGCTGCCGCGTCGGATCGGCCGGCGCCACCAGGGTCGCCTGGTCCAGGCCCGACAGGTGGTCGCGCCAGGCGGCCCGCGCCGCCTCCCCGTCGGTGCCCGCCAGCCAGCGCAGGTACTCCCGGTACGGCGTGACCGGCGGCAGGATCTCCTCGCGCCCGCCCGCCCCGTACAGCGCGAACAGCTCCTCGAAGAACAGCGACTCCGACCAGCCGTCGGTGAGGATGTGGTGCTGCGTCACGCACAGCATCCAGCGGTCCTCGGCGAACTTCAGCAGCGTCACGCGCATCAGCGGCGGCGCCGACAGGTCGAACCGGGTCGCCGCGTCCGCCAGCGAGAACTCCCGCTGCGCCTCGTCCTGCGCGGCCCGGTCGAGACCCGTCAGGTCGCGCACCTCCCACGGCAGCTCCCACGCGGCGGGAACCACCTGCACCGGACCCGGCAGGCCCTCGTGCCAGAACGCCGAGCGCAGGTTCGGGTGGCGGCGCAGCATCGCGTCGAACGCCGAGCGCAGCGCAGCCGTGTCCACGGCGTGCCGCAGCTCCACGAAGTTCTGCATCAGGTAGACGTCCAGCGCCCGGTCGTCGTACTGCGCGTGGAAGTACAGGCCCTCCTGGAGCGGAGCCAGCGGCAGCACCTCCTCGGCGCCCGGGAAGACCTGCTCCAGGACCTTCCGGCCGGCCTCGTCCAGCTCCACCAGGGGGGCGTCCGCGTCCACCGCCGCGGCGGACGCCGCCTTCTCCTCCGGCGTCCGGGCCGCGAGCGCGAGCGCCGCGACCGTCCGCCGCTCGAACACGTCGCGCGGGGTCAGGACCAGGCCCTCCTTGCGGGCCCGGGTCACGAGCTGGATGGAGACGATGCTGTCGCCGCCCAGGGCGAAGAAGTCGTCGTCCACGCCCACCGACGCGAGCCCCAGGACCTCGGTGAAGACCCGGCACAGGGCCTCCTCGCGCTCCCCGCTCGGCGCCCGCGACCCCTCGGAGCCGCCGAACACCGGCGCGGGCAGCGCCGCCCGGTCCAGCTTGCCGTTGACCGTGAACGGCAGCGCGTCCAGGACCACGACCGCCGCCGGGACCATGTAGTCGGGCAGGCTCGCGGCCAGCTCCTCGCGGACCGCCACCGGGTCGGCCGTGCCCGTCACGTAGCCGACGAGCCGCTTCACCCCCGGCGTGTCCTCGCGGACCACCACGGCCGCCGCGCCGACCCCGTCGACCGCCGCGAGCGCGGACTCGACCTCGCCCGGCTCGATCCGGAAGCCCCGGATCTTCACCTGGTCGTCGGCCCGGCCCAGGTACTCGATCTCCCCGTCCGCGCGCAGCCGCGCCAGGTCGCCCGTGCGGTACATCCGCGACCCCGGGGCGCCGTACGGGTCGGCCACGAACCGCTCCGCCGTCAGCGCGAACCGGCCCAGGTAGCCGCGCGCGATGCCGTGCCCCGCGAGGTACAGCTCGCCCGTCGCCCCGGCCGGCACCGGCCGCAGCGCCGAATCGAGCAGGTACGCGCGCGTGTTGCCGATCGGCCGGCCCACCACCGGGGTGGCCGAGGCCGCCAGGTCCGCCGCGAGCGCGTCGACCGTGTACTCGGTCGGCCCGTACAGGTTCACCGACATCACACCGGTCGCCGCCCGCACCGCCGACCACAGCGCCTCCGGCACCGCCTCGCCGCCGAGCAGCAGCAGCGCCGGACGGTGCGCGGCCGGGTCCAGGAGGCCCTGGTCGAGCAGGCCGAGCGCGTACGTCGGGGTGACGTCCATCGTCTCGATCCGGTGCTCCCGCACGTACGACACGACGAACTCGGCGTCCCGGCGGCCCACCTCGTCCAGGACGTGCAGCTCGTGCCCGGCGACCAGCCAGAACAACTGCTCCCAGGAGGTGTCGAAGCTGAACGACGCCGTGTGCAGGGCACGCAGGCGCCGCCCGCCGGTCGCCTCGACCACCGGGCCGAACACGTCCGCGATGTGGTTGGCGTACAGGTTGGACAGACCGCCGTGGGTGAGGACGACGCCCTTGGGACGCCCGGTCGAGCCGGACGTGTAGATGACGTACGCCGGGTGCCCGTCCGCGACGGCCGGGGAGGCGAACTCCGCCGGGGCCGCGGCCAGGGCGGCGGCCGTCTCCGGCGCGTCCAGGACGAGCCGCTCCGGCCCGTCACCGGCCTCCGGCAGCAGCTCCAGACCGCGCACGGTGGTCACCACGCACACCGGACGCGCGTCGTCGATCATCAGGCCGAGCCGGTCCGCCGGGTAGTCCAGGTCGAGCGGCAGGTACGCGCCGCCGGCCCGCAGGACGGCGAGGATCGCCACCACCGTCTCCGCCGAGCGCGGCACGGCGAGCGCCACCACCGACTCGGGGCCCACGCCCCGCGCGGCGAGCAGCGACGCGAGCCGCGCGGACCGCGCGTCGACCTCCGCGAAGGTGAGCGACGCACCGCCGCACACCACCGCGACCTCGTCGGGGGTACGGGCCGCCCGCTCCGCGAACACGTCCGCGACCGTGCCCGCCGGCACGTCCCGCACCGTCCCCGGCCAGCTCCCGCGCACCCGCGCCGACTCCGCCTCGGGCAGCAGGGGCAGCGCCCCGACCGCCGTGCCGGGCTCCTCCGCGATCCGGTCCAGGACGTGGGCGAGGCGGTCCGCGATCAGGCCCGCGCGCCGGTCGTCGAAGACGTCCGGGCGGTACTCCAGGCGCAGCAGGGCCCGCTCGTCCAGGGACACCGCGAGGGTCAGCGGGTAGTGGGTGGCGTCCTCCGCCTCGACCCCGGTCACCCGCACCCCGGCGGCGACGGTCTCGCGCGCCGCCGGGTCCACCGGGTAGTTCTCGATGACGACGAGGGTGTCGAACAGCTCGCCCGCGTCGCTCTGCTTGCGGATGAGCCGCAGCCCCAGGTGGTGGTGGGCCAGGAGGGCGTTCTGCTCGTCGCGGAAGCGGCGGAGCAGCCCCTCGACGGTCTCCTCGTTGCGGACCGACAGCCGCACCGGCACGGTCGTGATGAACAGGCCGAGCATCGACTCGACGCCGGGTATCTCGTCCGGACGGCCCGACACGGTCAGACCGAACAGCACGTCACGACGGCCCGTCAGACCGCCGACGAGCAGGCCCCAGGCGCACTGGATCAGGGTGCTCGGCGTGGTGCCGAGACGGCGGGCCGCCGCCGTCAGACGGGCGGTGGCCTCCTCCGACAGCTCCAGGGACCGCACGCCCGGCCGGACCGGGGTGCGCGCCGGGTCGGGCTCCGCGACCAGCGTCGCCTCCTCGACCCCGGCGAGCGCCCCGCGCCAGGCGGCCTCGGCCGCCGGGGCGTCCTGCTCCTTCAGCCACTTCAGGTAGGCGCGGTACGGGCGCACCGGCGGCAGCCCCGAGGCGTCGCCGTCCGTCGCGTACAGGGCGAGCAGGTCGCCCACGAGGAGCGGCATCGACCAGCCGTCGACCAGGATGTGGTGGACCGTGATCACCAGGCGGTGGTCGTCCCCGCCCACCCGGGCGAGCACCAGGCGAAGGAGCGGCGGCCGGTGGAGCTGGAAGCGGCGGGCCAGCTCGGCCCGGCGCAGCCCGGCGAGCCGGTCCTCCACCGAAGCACCCGAGGCGCTCGAAGCACCGGACCGGCCCGGAGCGCCGCCCTCCGTCAGGTCCACCCGCTCCAGGGCGAAGGGGACCTCCGCCGGTACGAACTGCACCGGCTGCGGCACCCCCTCGTGCCAGAAGCCGGCCCGCAGGTTCGGGTGCCGGCGCAGCAGCGCCGCGGCCGCCCGCTCCAGGCGGTCGGCGTCGACGGGGCCCGCGAGCCCCACCGACACCTGCACGGTGTACACGTCGGCCGCCCCGTCGTCGTACACGGAGTGGAACAGCATGCCCTGCTGAAGGGGGGACAGCGGCAGCATGTCCTCGATACGAGCCTGCGTCACTGCTGGGCCCTCCACATTTCTTCGAGCATGGTGATCTGGTTCTGGTCGAGGTCGAGCAGGTCGAGGTCGGACGGGGTGTGCCCGGCGGTGACCCCGCCCGCCGCCCAGGCCGCGAGCGCGTCGAGGGCGGCCGTCCAGCCGTCCGCGAGCGCCGCGACCGTGTCCTGGGACAGGGCGTCGCCCGCCCACAGGAAGGAGGCGGCCAGCTCCGGCCCGTCCGGGCCCTGCTCCACCTCCGCGTCCACCTGGAGGGGGTACGCGAGCGGGGCCTCCGGCTCCGGGCCGACGGCGAGCGCGTCGGCCTCCTGGGCCGGCCCCCAGGCGGACTGCCGGGCGGCGGTCTGCCGGCCCAGGTAGTTCCACAGGATCTCGGGGCGGTCCTCCGGGTCGAACAGCCCGGCGGTGGCGGCGTTGGCGTACCGCAGCAGCCCGGCGCCGATCCCGCCGTCCGGGACCCCGCGGATCCGCTCCTTGATCTCCTTCAGGGCCGCCCCGGCGTCCTGCGTCCCGCCCACGACCGCACGCGCGTCGTAGGAGTCCGCGGTGAGCCGCAGCGGGTACACGCTGGTCAGCCAGCCGACCGTACGGGTCAGGTCGGCGCCCGGGACGAGGTCCTGCTCCCGGCCGTGGCCCTCGAGGTCCACGGTCAGCCCGTTCGCCGGCTTCCCGTGCCGGGCCGCCCAGTCGCCCGCGGCGAGCGCGAGCGCGGTGAGCAGCGTGTCGTTGACCGTGCCGTGGAAGGCCTGCGGCACGGCGGTCAGAAGGGGCTCGGTGCGCTCGGCGGAGAGCCGGACGGTGAGCCGCCGCGCGGTCGCCACCGTGTCCCGCGCCGGGTCGAGGGCACGGTCCGTCAGGAGCCGCCCGCCGGTGGCGGACTCGGCGAGCCACCGGTTCAGCTCGGCGGTCCGGCGCGCGCTCTGCGCCTCGGCGAGCAGCCCCGCCGTCCAGGTCCGCAGCGCCGTCGGCACGGCGTCGAGGGCGGGCGTCCGCCCCTCCGCCGCCGCCTCGCACGCGGCCCGCAGGTCCGGCAGCAGGATCTGCCACGACACCTCGTCCACCACCAGGTGGTGGGCGACGAGCAGCAGCCTGCCCGGCTCGCCGGGACCGGCGTCGAGGCGCACGGCCCGCACGGTCCGGCCGGACTCCGGGTCCAGCTCCCCCGCGGCCCGGTCCGACTCGCGCGAGACCAGCTCCCGCAGGGCCTCCGCGCCGAGCCCGGCGGCGTCCACCGTCCGCAGCACCGCCGCGGCCGTCAGCGCGCCCACCGGGGCGACCTCGGCGCTCCACACGCCGGGCCGCGCCACGGTCAGCACCTGCCGCAGCCCGTCGTGCCGGTCCAGGACCGCCTGGAGGGCCGTCTCCAGGTCCGCGTGCCGCACCCCGGCGGGCAGCAGCACCAGACGGGCCTGGCAGAACCTGCGGTACGCGCCGCCGCGCCCCGCGAACCAGTGCGCCACCGGCGGCAGGACCAACGGGCCCGTCGCCTGCTCGACCGGACGCTCCGGAGCCTTGCCCGCCGGGGTGGCGGGCGCGGCGACGGCGGCCAGACCGGCCGGCGTCGGGTGCTGGAACACCTGGCGGGCCGTCACCGTGAACCCGGCCTTGCGGGCCTGGCTGACGTACCGGATGGAGACGATGCTGTCGCCGCCCAGCTCGAAGAAGTTGTCGTCGGGACCCACCGCGGGCAGCCCAAGGACCTCGGCCATCAGCCGCGCGAGCAGCTCGGCCGGCGTCTCGGTGGCGGCCACCGGCACGGCCGGGGCGGCCGTCGCCGCCCGGCGGGGCTCCGGCGGCACCGGCAGGGCGCGCCGGTCCAGCTTGCCGTTCGGGGAGAGCGGCACGGACGGGATCTCCATGATCACGGCCGGGACCATGTACTCGGGGAGCCGCGTCGCCGCGTGCGCCCGCAGCGCGTCCGGGTCGAGGGGTCCGTCGCCCGCCGGGACGGCGTAGGCGACGAGCCTGCGCACGCCCGGCCGGTCCTCGCGGACCACCGAGACGGCACGGGCCACCCCGGGCGCCCCGGAGAGCACCGCGTCGATCTCGCCCAGTTCGATGCGCAGGCCGCGCAGCTTGACCTGGTCGTCGGTGCGGCCGAGGTACTGCAGCCGCCCGTCGTCGTGCCGCACGACGAGGTCGCCCGTGCGGTACATGCGGGACCCGGCGGGCCCGTACGGGTCCGCGACGAATCGTTCCGCCGTCAGGTCGGGGCGGGAGAGGTAGCCGCGGGCGAGCTGGACGCCGGCGAGGTACAGCTCGCCGGGCACGCCGACCGGGACGGGCCGCAGCCGGTGGTCCAGGACGTGGACGCGGGTGTTCCACACCGGGGAGCCGATGGAGGCGGAGGCCGTCGTGGCGCCCGGGAGGGCGGTGGCGGCGGTGACGTCCACGGCGGCCTCGGTGGGGCCGTAGAGGTTCTCCAGGGCGACCGCGCGGCCCCCGGCGGAGGCGTGGAACCGGTCCACGAGGTCCGTCGGAAGCGCCTCGCCGCTGCACACCACGAGCCGCAGACCCGGGCAGTCCGCGATCTCCACGCCCGCGACGAACGCGGCCAGCATCGACGGCACGAAGTGCAGCACGCTGACCCGCTGTGCGCGGATCACCTCGGCCAGGTACTCCGGGTCCTTGTGCCCGTCCGGCCGGGCGACGACGAGCGGCACGCCCTGGGCGAGCGGCCAGAACAGCTCCCAGACGGACACGTCGAACGTCGTCGGCGTCTTCTGGAGGACCCGGTCGACGGGCGTGAGCCCGTACGCGCCCTGCATCCACTGGAGGCGGTTCACGATGGCCTCGTGCTCGACCACGACGCCCTTGGGGCGTCCGGTGGAGCCGGAGGTGAAGATGACGTACGCCGGGTGGCGCGGCAGCAGGGGAGCCCGCCGGTCCGCGTCCGTCACCGCGTGCGCGTCCGCGCCGGTCCACTCCGCCGCCACGGCGGCCGAGTCGAGCACGATCCGCTCCGCCGCGAGCCCCGCCGGAAGGTCCGGCGCCGAGGCCGCGTCGGTGAGGACGGCGACCGGCCGGGCCGTCTCGCACATGTGGGCGAGGCGGTCGGCGGGCAGGGTGAGGTCGAGCGGCAGGTAGGCGCCACCGGCCCGGACGACGGCGTGGATCGCGATCAGCAGGTCGAGCGAGCGGGGCAGGGCCACGGCGACGACCGACTCCGGTCCCACGCCCCGGCCGATCAGGAGCCGGGCGAGGCGGTTGACCCGCGCGTCGAACTCCGTACGGGACAGCTCCTCGTCCTCGAAGACGAGCGCCGGACCCTCGGCCTTCGCCGCACCCGCCGCCACGAGGTCCGCGAGGGTGCGGGGGCCGTCCACGGCACGGCCGGTCGCGTTCCAGCCCTCCAGGGCGTGCCGCTCGTCCCCGTCCATCAGGTCCAGGGAGGAGACCGGCGCGCCCGGCGCGGCCGCCACGGCGTCCAGGAGGCGGACGAGCCGCTCCACGAGCCGCTCGGCGCCCGGCCGGCCGAAGAGGTCGGTCGCGTACCGCAGGCCGCCCTCGATCCGCCCGTCGTCCTCCGAGCCGCCGAACGCGAACTCCAGGTCGACCTTCGACCCGCCGATCTCCACCGGCAGTTCACGGGCCGCGACCCCGAAGAGCGAGGAGACCTCGGTGGACACCGAGTGGTACGTCACCATCGCCTGGAACAGCGGGTTGCGGGCCTGGGAACGGGCCGCGCCCACCGCCTCCGCCACCGCTTCGAGCGGCAGGTCGGCATGGGCGAAGCCCGCGAGCCCGGCGTCCCGCACCCGGTCGACCAGCTCCGCGAACGTCGGCTCGCCCGACACGTCCGCGCGCAGCACGAGCGTGTTCAGGAAGAAGCCCACGAGCCCGTCGAGCTGCTCGTCGCCGCGCCCGGAGACCGGGGCGCCGAGGGGGACGTCGTCCCCGGCGCCGAGCCGGTGGAGCAGGGCCGCGACGGCCGCGTGCACCACCATGAACATCGTCGCGCCGGAGTCACGGGCGATCCGGGCGAGCCCGGCGCCCGTCGCGGCCGACACGTCGAACGGGACCACGTCGCCGCCGTGCGTCGGCGAGGCCGGACGCGGGGTGTCGGTGAACAGACCCAGCTCCTCCGGGATACCGGCGAGCGCCTCCCGCCAGTACGCGGTCTGGCGCGCCGCCGTCGAGTCCGACTCCTCGGCGTCGCCGAGGAGTTCGCGCTGCCAGAGGGCGTAGTCGGCGTACTGGACGGGCAGTTCGGTGAACTCGGGCGCCCGGCCGGCGGCGCGGGCCGCGTAGGCGGTGTCCAGGTCGGCCAGGAGCGGCCCGGTGGACCACTCGTCGGTCGCGATGTGGTGCAGCAGGACGACGAGCACGTGGACGTGCTCCTCGTCGGAGGCGCTGAGCAGCGTCACCCGCACCGGGATCTCCCGGGCCAGGTCGAAGACGTACCGGGAGGCGGCCTCCGCCTCGGCGGCCAGGACGTCGGCGCGGACGCGGCGCACCGCGAACGGCACCTGCGCCTCGCCGGGCGTCAGAATCCGCTGGTACGGCTCGCCGTCGGCCTCCGCGAACACGGTCCGCAGCACCTCGTGCCGCGCCACCACGTCCTCCACGGCGGCCCGCACGGCCGCCGCGTCCACGGACCCGTCGAGACGGACCGCGAAGGGCACGTTGTACGCGGTCCCCGGACCCCGGACGCTGTCGAAGAGCCACAGGCGCCGCTGGGCGTACGAGAGCGGCAGCCGCTCCGGCCGTACGACCGGGGCGAGGGCGGGCCGCTCGGAGGCGGTCCGCTCCGCGAGCCGGGCCGCGAGCGCCGCGACCGTCCGCGCCTCGAACACGTCCCGCACCGAGCACTCCACGCCCAGGGCGGACCGCATCCGGCTCGCCGCGCGGGCCGCGAGCAGGGAGTGGCCGCCGAGGTCGAAGAAGTCGTCCTCGACACCGGCCGTCTCCAGGCCGAGCACGGCCGCGACGATCCCGAGCAGGATCTCCTCGCGCGCGTCCCTCGGCGCCCGCGAGGGCCCGGCGACGGCGTCCGGCGGCACGGGCAGGGCCCGGCGGTCGAGCTTGCCGTTGGGGGAGAGGGGAACGGCCGGGATCTCCAGGAACACGTTCGGGACCATGTACTCCGGCAGGCGGGAGGCCGCGTGGGCGCGCACCGCGTCCACGGCGACCGGCCCGTCGCCGGTACCGACGACGTATCCCACGAGCCGCTGCACGCCGGGCCGGTCCTCGCGGACCAGGGTCACCGCGTGCGCCACGCCGGGGGCGGACGCCACGACCGCGTCGATCTCGCCCAGTTCGATGCGCAGGCCGCGCAGCTTGACCTGGTCGTCGGTGCGGCCGAGGTACTGGAGCCGCCCGTCGTCGTGCCGGACGACGAGGTCGCCCGTGCGGTACATGCGGGAGCCGGCGGGCCCGTACGGGTCCGCGACGAATCGTTCCGCCGTCAGGTCGGGGCGGGAGAGGTAGCCGCGGGCGAGCTGGACGCCGGCGAGGTACAGCTCGCCGGGCACGCCGACAGGGACGGGGGCGAGACGTCCGTCGAGGACGTGGACGCGGGTGTTCCAGACGGGGGAGCCGATGGAGGCCGACGCCGTGGTGGCGCCCGGGAGGGCGGTGGCGGCGGTGACGTCCACGGCGGCCTCGGTGGGGCCGTAGAGGTTCTCCAGGGCGACCGCGCGGCCCCCGGCGGAGGCGTGGAACCGGTCCACGAGGTCCGTCGGAAGCGCCTCGCCGCTGCACACCACGAGCCGCAGGCTCGGGCAGTCCGCCACGTCCACCGAGTCCAGGAACGCCTGGAGCATCGACGGCACGAAGTGCAGCACGCTGACCCGCTGCCCACGGATCAGCTCCGCGAGGTACTGCGGGTCCCGGTGGCCCTCGGGCCGGGCGACGACGAGCGGCACGCCCTGGGCGAGCGGCCAGAACAGCTCCCAGACGGACACGTCGAACGTCGTCGGGGTCTTCTGGAGGACCCGGTCGGCCGGGGTCAGCCGGTACGTGCCCTCCATCCAGGCAAGCCGGTTGACGATGGCCTCGTGCTCGACCACGACGCCCTTGGGGCGTCCGGTGGAGCCGGAGGTGAAGATGACGTACGCCGGGTGGCGCGGCAGCAGGGGAGCCCGCCGGTCCGCGTCCGTGACGCCGGTGTCCGCGAGACCGTCCAGCTCCGCACGCACCTCGGGTGCGTCCAGGACCACCGGCTCGGTCTCCACGCCGGCCGGCAGCGCGCCGAGCGACGGCAGGTCCGTCAGGACGCACAGCGGACGCGCGGTGTCCGTCATGTGGGTGAGGCGGTCGGCGGGCAGGGTGAGGTCGAGCGGCAGGTAGGCGCCACCGGCCCGGACGACGGCGTGGATCGCGATCAGCAGGTCGAGCGAGCGGGGCAGGGCCACGGCGACGACCGACTCCGGTCCCACGCCCCGGCCGATCAGGAGCCGGGCGAGGCGGTTGACCCGCGCGTCGAACTCCGTACGGGACAGCTCCTCGTCCTCGAAGACGAGCGCCGGGCCCTCTGCGCGGGCCGCGCCCGCCGCCACGAGGTCCGCGAGCGTCCGGGGGCCGTCCACGACACGGTCGGTCGCGTTCCACTCCTCCAGGACCCGCCGCCGCTCGTCTCCGTCCATCAACGCGGCCGAGGACACCGGCGCCTCGGGCGCGGCCGCCACGGCGTCCAGGAGGCGGACGAGCCGCTCCGTCAGGCGCTCGGCGCCCGCGCGCTCGAACAGGTCGGTCGCGTAGCGCACGCCGCAGGTCATGCCGGCGCCGCCCGCTCCCTGCGTGCGCCGGAACAGGATCTCCAGGTCGAACTTGGCCGCGCCGCCCCGCACCGGGAACTCCCCGGCGTCCGTGCCGAGCAGCCGGGACAGGTCCGGGCCGCCGCCCTCGTACGCCACCATCGTCTGGAACAGCGGGTGGCGGGCGAGCGAGCGGGCCGGTGCGACGGCCTCCACGACGGCGTCGAAGGGCAGGTCGGCGTGGTCGAGGACCGCGAGGCCCGCCGTACGGGCGCGGTCGAGCAGCTCCGTGAAGGAGGGGTCGCCGGACAGGTCGGTGCGCAGGACGGCCGTGTTGACGAAGAAGCCCACGAGTCCGTCGAGGGCGCCGTCGCCGCGCCCCGCGACCGGGGTGCCGAGGGGGACGTCGTCCCCGGCGCCGAGCCGGTGGAGCAGGGCCGCGACGGCCGCGTGCACCACCATGAACATCGTCGCGCCGGAGTCCGCCGCCAGCCGGTCGAGGCGGGCCACGAGCTCGGCCGGGAGCTCGGACGTGACCGTGTCGCCCCGGTGGGTCGGGACGGCCGGCCGGGGCCGGTCGGTGGGCAGCGCCAGCTCCTCCGGCAGCCCGGCCAGGGCGTCGCGCCAGAAGGCGGACTGGCGGGCGGCCAGGGAGGAGGCGTCCGCCGCGTCGCCGAGGAGTTCGCGCTGCCAGAGGGCGTAGTCGGCGTACTGGACGGGGAGTTCGGGGAACGCGGGGGCCCGGCCCGCGAGGCGCGCGGTGTAGGCGGTGTCCAGGTCGGTCAGGAGCGGTCCGGTGGACCACTCGTCGGTCGCGATGTGGTGCAGCAGGACGACGAGCACGTGCTCGTCGCCGGACGTGCCGAACAGCGTGACCCGCAGCGGGAGTTCGTCCTCCAGGCCCAGGGGTTCCGCGACCGTCGCCTCCACCGCGTCCGCGAGCGCCTCCGGGGCCACCTCGCGGACCGTGAACGGCACCCGCGCCTCGCCGGGCGCCAGGATCCGCTGGTACGGCTCGCCGTCGGCCTCCGCGAACACGGTCCGCAGCACCTCGTGGCGGGCCACCAGGTCGTCGAACGCGGCGCGCAGGGCGTCGGCGTCGGGCCGCTCCCGCAGCCGCAGGGCCAGCGGGACGGTGTACGTGGAGCTCGCGCCGTCCATGTCGTACTGGAACCACAGGCGCCGCTGGGCGTACGAGAGCGGCAGCCGCTCCGGCCGTACGGCGGGGGCGAGGGCGGGCCGCTCGGAGGCGGTCCGCTCCGCGAGCCGGGCCGCGAGCGCCGCGACCGTCCGCGCCTCGAACACGTCGCGCACCGAGCAGGCCCGGCCCGCCGCCCGTACCCGGGCCACCAGGCGCGTCGCGAGCAGGGAGTGGCCGCCGAGCGCGAAGAAGTCGTCCTCGGCGCCGACCGACGCGAGGCCCAGGACCTCCGCGAACGCCTCGGCGAGCCGCTCCTCCGTCGCGCCGCGCGGGGCGCGGGACGGCGCGGCGGCCGTCACGGCGGGCGCGGGCAGGGCGGCCCGGTCCAGCTTGCCGTTGACGTTCACCGGCAGGACGTCCAGGGCGACGACCGCCGCCGGGACCATGTACGCGGGCAGGCGCTCGGCCACCGCGCGGCGCACCGCGTCCGGGTCGGCGCCGCCGGTCGTGTACGCCACCAGGCGCGGCACGCCCGGGACGTCCTCGCGGACCAGGACGGCCGCCGAGGCGACGCCCTCACAGGCCGTCAGCTCGGCCTCGATCTCGCCGAGTTCGACGCGGAAGCCGCGGATCTTCACCTGGTCGTCGGCGCGGCCGAGGAACTCGATCAGGCCGTCGGCGCGGCGGCGCGCCAGGTCGCCCGTGCGGTACATGCGGGAGCCGGCGGGGCCGTACGGGTCGGCCACGAACCGCTCGGAGGTGAGCACCGGACGGCCCAGGTAGCCGCGGGCGTTCTGGACGCCCGCGAGGTACAGCTCGCCGGGCACGCCGGGCGGCACCGGCCGCAGCCGGGCGTCCAGGACGTGCGCCCGGGTGTTGTCGAGCGGGCGGCCCACCACGGGGGTCGCGCAGTCGGTGACCCGGGCGACCAGGGCGTCCACCGTGAACTCGGTGGGACCGTAGTAGTTCACCGTCTCCACGTCGGGGACCGCGCGCAGCTCCGTCCACAGGGCGGGCGGCACGGCCTCGCCGCCGAGGAGGAACAGCGGGGGGCGGTGGTCGCCGGTGAGCAGGCCCGCGTCGAGCAGGTGGCGGCCGTACGACGGGGTGACGTCGAGCGCGTCGATCCGCGCCTCCCGCACGTGGGCGACGACGGCGTCCGCGTCGCGGCGCCCGTACTCGTCGAGGACGTGCAGCTCGTGGCCCGCGATCAGCCACAGGAGCTGCTCCCACGAGGAGTCGAAGGAGAACGAGGCGGTGTGCAGGGCCCGCACGCGCCGGCCGAGCCGCTCCGCGACCGGGCGGTAGAGCTGCCGCTCGTGGTCCCGGTACAGGTTCGTCAGACCGGCGTGGTGCAGGCCGACGCCCTTGGGGCGGCCGGTGGAGCCGGAGGTGTAGATGACGTACGCCAGGTCGTCCGGCCGTGGCGCGCGGGGCGCCGGGCCCTCGGCGGCCGCCAGTCGGTCCCGTACCTCCGGGTCGTCCAGGACGAGCCGGGACGCGCCGGCCGTGTCCGGGACCCGCCCGTCCACGGCCCGGGTGGTGACGACGCAGACGGGCGCGGCGTCGCCCAGCATGTACGCCAGGCGCTCCTCCGGGTGGTCCAGGTCGAGCGGCAGGTAGGCGCCGCCGGCCTTGAGGACGGCGAAGGCGGCGACGACCGACTCGGCCGAGCGGGGCACGGCGAGCGCCACGACGGCGTCCGGGCCGACGCCCTCCCCGGCGAGCAGCAGCGCGAGCCGGGCGACCCGGTCGTCGAGCTCGGCGAAGGTGAGGCGCAGGTCGCCGCAGACCAGGGCGACGGCGTCCGGGGTCTGCCGGACGCGCTCGGCCAGGATCTCCACGACGGTGGCGGCGGGGTGGGCGACGGCGGTGTCGTTCCAGCGCTCCAGGAGCGCCCGCTCCTCCGCGGAGCGCAGCTCGTACGCGGAGACCGGGGTCTCCGGGGCGGCGACGGCCTGCTCCAGGAGGCGCAGCAGGCGGGCGGCGAGCGCGTCGGCCGTGGCCCGGTCGTACAGGGCGGACGAGTAGAAGACCTCCAGGTCCAGCTCGTCGCCGTGGGCGCTGTCGGAGAAGGTGACGTCGAGGTCGAACTTGGTGACGCCCGGGTCGGTGCGGTCCACGGCCGCGTCCAGGCCGAACAGGGCGCGCACGTCCTGGGTGACGGTGCTGTGCGACACCATGGTCTGGAAGAGCGGGTGCCGGGTGAGGGAACGCTCCGGGTTGACGGCCTCCACCACCGCGTCGAACGGCAGGTCGGCGTGGTCGAGCGCGGCCAGGTCGGCGCCGCGCACCCGCTCCAGGAGGGTGGCGAACGTCGGGTCGCCGGACAGGTCGGCGCGCAGCACCACCGTGTTCACGAAGAAGCCGACGAGACCGTCCAGGGCCGGGTCGGACCGGCCGGCGACGGGGCTGCCGAGGGGGATGTCGTCGCCCGCGCCGAGCCGGTGGAGCAGGGTGGCGACGGCCGCGTGCACGACCATGAAGACGCTGGTGCCGGACTCGCGGGCCAGGCGGCGGATGCCGGAGGCGAGCACGGCGGGCACCTCGTGGTGCACCATGCCGCCCGCGTTGTCGGGCTCGGCGGGCCGGGGCCGGTCGGCGGGCGGGGTCGCCTCGGCCGGGAGCCCGGCGAGCGCCTCGCGCCAGTACGCGGCCTGGCGGGCGGCGGGGGACTCCGGGTCCGCCGGGTCGCCCAGGGCCTCGCGCTGCCAGAGAGCGAAGTCGGCGTACTGCACCGGCAGCGGGGCGAACTCGGGGGTCTCGCCCCGGAGCCGGGCCGCGTAGGCGTGTTCGAGGCCGTTCAGGAAGGGGCCCATCGACCACTCGTCGCCGGCGATGTGGTGGAGGAGGATCACCAGGGCGTCGGCGCCGCGCCCGGTGTCGCGGACCAGGGTGACCCGCACCGGGGCCTCGGCCGACAGGTCGAAGAGGTGGCCGAGGGCCGTCTCCACGGCCGCGTCGACGCGGTCCGTGGCGGTCTCCTCCACGCGCAGCCGCACCCCGGCGTCGGTCGGGGACAGGATCCGCTGGTACGGCTCGCCGTCCCGCTCGGCGAAGACCGTGCGCAGCGCCTCGTGCCGGGCCACCACGTCCCCGAGGGCCGCGTCCAGGGCCGCCGGGTCCAGGAGCGTGCCGAACCGGGCCACGAACGGGATGTTGTACGTGGCGCTGGGGCCTTCGAGCTGGTGCAGGAACCAGAGCCGGTGCTGCGCGTCGGACAGCGGAAGCGTCCCGGGCCGCTGCCCGGCGGTGAGGGCCGGGCGGGCGCCCGTCGCGGTGCGGGCGGCGAGCCGCTCGGCCAGGGCCGCGGGCGTACGGGCCTCGAACACGTCCCGCACGCCGCAGTCGGCGCCGAGCGCGGTGCGCAGCCGGGCGGCGACGCGGGCGGCGAGCAGGGAGTGCCCGCCGAGGTCGAAGAAGTCGTCCTCGGGGCCGACCGAGGCCAGCTCCAGGACGTCCGCGTACGCCCCGGCGACGATCTCCTCGCGGGCGTCGCGGGGGGTCCGGCCGGCGGTCGCGGCGGACCCGGCCAGGTCGGGCGCGGGCAGCGCGCGCCGGTCGACCTTGCCGTTGGCGGTGAGCGGGAAGGCGTCCAGGACCACCACGGCCGACGGCACCATGTGCGCGGGAAGGCGCTCGCCGACGGCCGCGCGCAGCCCGGCCGCGTCCGGGGCGGCCTCGCCCGCGCCGGTCACGTAGCCGACCAGGAGCGGGGAGCCGGGTATGTCCTCGCGGACCACGACCACGGCCCGGTCCACCTCGGGGCGGTCCGTCAGGGCGGTCTCGATCTCGCCGAGTTCGATGCGGAAGCCGCGCACCTTCACCTGGTCGTCGGCGCGGCCCAGGAAGTCGATGACGCCGTCGGGGCGGCGGCGCACCAGGTCGCCGGTGCGGTACATGCGGGAGCCGGGCGGGCCGTACGGGTCGGCCGTGAACCGCTCGGAGGTGAGCGCGGGGCGGCCGAGGTAGCCGCGCGCGAGCTGGTCGCCCGCCAGGTACAGCTCGCCGGGGCGGCCGTGCGGGACGGGGCGGAGCGCCGAGTCCAGGACGTGGGCGCGGGTGTTCCAGAACGGCAGGCCGATGTCCGGGGTGCCGGTGTGCGCGGGGGAGAGGACGGAGGAGGTGGCCCAGACGGTCACCTCGGTCGGCCCGTACACGTTGGTGACCGAGGCGGCCGTGCGGGCGAGGCGCTCGGCGAGGGCGGCGGGCAGCGCCTCGCCGCCGACGAGGACCTTGGTGCGGGCGAGGGCGCTCGGGGCGCCCTCCTCCAGGAGGGCGTGCCACAGCGACGGCGTCGCCTGCATCACGGTCGGCCGGTGGGCCTCGACCAGGGCGGCGAGGGCCGCCGGGTCGCGGACGGTGTCGCGGCCCGCGAGGACGACCGCCGCGCCGCTGATCAGCGGGACGTGGATCTCCAGGGCGGCGATGTCGAAGGAGACGGTGGTGACGGCGACGAGCCCGTCGCCGGGCTCCATGGCCAGCTCGTGGGCCTGCATGCGCAGGAAGTTGGCGAGCGCGGAGTGCGGGATCACCACGCCCTTGGGGCGGCCGGTGGAGCCCGAGGTGTGGATGACGTACGCCGGGTGGTCGCCGTCCGGGGCCGGAAGCGGCTCGGCCGGCTCACCGGCCAGGTCCGCGAGGGCGGACAGGGCGTCGGCGGAGTCCAGGACGAGGGTCTCGGTGCCGGGCACGTCGGGGGCGTCGGCCGCGGCGGCCAGGGTGGTGAGGACGCACACCGGGCGCGCGTCCTCGACCATGAACTCCAGCCGCTCGGCCGGGTATTCGAGGTCGAGCGGCAGATAGGCGCCGCCGGCCCTGAGCACGGCGAGCAGGGCGACGACGAGGTCGGCGCCGCGCGGCAGGGCGATGCCGACGAACCGCTCGGGGCCGACGCCGCGCGCGGCGAGCAGCCGGGCCAGCCGGTCGACCCGGGCGTCGAGCTGCGCGTACGTGAGCTCCTCGGCGCCCGCGACGAGCGCGACGGCCTCGGGGTGCTTCCGGGCCTGCGCGGCGAAGGCCTCGACGACGGTGCCGGGCGCCACCTCGCGGGCGGTCGCGGCGGCCTGCGCGGCGAGCGTCTCCAGGAGGGCGTCGTCGAGGAGGTCGGGGCGGCCCACGGGGGTGCCGGGGCCTGCGGTGGCGGCCTCGGTGAGGAAGCGGACGAACTCGGCGCAGCGGGCGTTCAGGCCCTCGGCGTCGTAGGCGCGCGGGTTGGCGTCGAGTTCGAAGGCGATCCGGCCGGCGGCCGTGTCGTGGCGGACGGCCAGGGTGAGGTCGTCGACCGGTCCGGCGGCCACGTTGTGCACGGTGCCGGGGGCGCCGGCGAAGTCCAGGGCGTTGTCGAAGGCCTTGACGTTGACCATCGGGCCGAGGGGGCCCCGGTCGCGGCCGACGAGACCGAGGTCGCGGCGGATGTCCTCGGCGCGGTAGCGCTGGTGGCGGCGCAGGTCGCGGACGCCGGCGGCGACCTCGGCGACCAGCTCGGCCAGGGGGAGGTCCGGGCGGACCGCGACCCGCAGCGGCAGCACGTTGACCACCATCGCGGGGACGGAGAGGGAGGCCGAGCCGAGGCGGGCCATCGCGGGCAGCGAGAGCAGCACGTCCCGGTCGCCGGTCGAGCGGTGCAGGAAGGCGGCGAAGGCGGCCGTCACGGCGTCCGCCCAGGTGGCCTTCGCGGCGCGGGCGAGCGCGAACACCCCGGCGGTGGCCTCGGGCGTGAGCGCGGCCCCGGCGCGCAGGAAGTCGGGGGCGGCCGGGAAGGAGGCGCCGGCCAGCGGCTCGTGGTCGCCGCGGTCCGCGAGCCGGTCCCGCCAGTACGCGCGGTCGGCGGCGTACCGCTCGCCGTCGCGGTAGGCGGCCTCCTCGTCGACGACGGCGGACAGCGGGCCGAACGGCGAGGGGGCGGGCTCCTCGCCGCGCGCGAGCGCCGTGTAGACCTCGGCGGTGCGGCGGGACAGGAGGGAGAAGCCGTAGGCGTCGAGCGCGATGTGGTGGACGCGCTGGTACCAGAGGGTGCGGTCCGGGGCGACCCGGTGCAGGGCGAAGCCGAACAGCGGGGCGGTGGCCGGGTCGGCGGGCGCGGCCATGTCGGCGCGCATCAGGGCGAGCGCGGCGGCCTCCGGGTCCGGGGCGCCGAGGTGGTCCACGACCTCCACGAGGGGGCCGCTCGGGGGCGCGTCGGCGAGGACCTGGGACGGCTGCCCGTTCTCGTCCTCCTCGAAGCGGACGGTGAGGGCCTCGCACTCCCCGACGACCCGGCGCAGGGCCGTGGCGAAGAGGTCCGGGTCGAGCGCGCCGTCGACGGCGACGTACTGCCCGACGTTGTAGACCGGGGAGTCGGGGTCGAGCCGCTGGCCGTACCAGACTCCGGTCTGGGCCCCGGTCAGGGCGAGGCGTCGCAGGGCACGCTCGGTCATGGGTCTTGCTCCAGGGGTCACCCGCGGCGGCTCGGGGCCGGCCGCGGGACGGGACGGAGAGGGGGAGGAGGGAGAAGGGGGGCGGGGCGCCGGGGCGGCGCCGGGCCGGTGGCACCGGCGGCGCCCCGCCCGGTCGGTGTCAGCCGGTGGCCGACGGGGCGTCTCCGGCGGGGGCGGGGGCCGCGCCGACGGAGACCGGGGCGGGGGCGGGCGGGCCGTCGTCCCCGGACTCCTCCTCCTCTTCGCGGGGGAGGGTGGCCTTGCGCAGGCCGGGGACGGTGACGGCGACGACCAGGGCCGCCGCGGCGCACACCACGCCGTTGACGACGGCGGCGCCGGCCGGGCTGAACCACTTGGCCACCAGGGCGACTTCGACGTCGCCGACGATGTCGCCCGTGGTGCCCTGGGAGGTGAGGACGCTGACCATGCGGCCGCGCAGCCGGTCCGGGGTGTTGTGCTGGACGAGGGCGTACTCGAGGATCTCGTACACCGTGCCGGCGGCGCCGCCCACGGCCAGCACCGCGAAGGCGACGGCGGCGCTGCCGCTGAGGCCGAAGCCGACGATGGCCAGGCCGCCGGTGAACGCGGCGACGAGCAGCAGGCGTCCGGGGCGGGCGGCGCGCGTGATCCAGCCGCTGGTGGCGGAGACGAGGATCGCGCCCACGGCCGGGGCGGTGTAGAGCAGGCCGAGCATGACGTCGCCGCCGCCGAACCGCTTGTCGACCATCTCGGGGAAGAGGACGACCGGCATGTTGAACAGCGCGTTGATCCCGCCGAGGGCGAGCAGGCCGCCGACGACGCGGTTGCGCACGGCGTACCGGAAGGCCGCGAGCGGCGAGCCCGAGTCCTCGGTGTCGTCGTCCTCGTCGTCCTCGACCGGGGGCAGCGGTCGCAGCCGGAGGAGCAGCAGGGTGGTGACGCCGGTGGTGACGGCGGTGAAGGCGAAGACCGGCGCGGGGCCGGCCAGGGCGAGCAGCAGGCCGCCGAGGAACGGGGCGGCGACCGAGCCGATCTCACCGGTGAGGGAGATCAGGGCGCCGGCGGCGGGGAGCTGGTCGGGGCGGACCAGGGTGGGCGCCACGGCCATGAGGGCGGTGACGCTCACTCCGGTGGCGAGTCCGTCCCACGCGACGCACAGGTAGACCGCCCACAGGTGCGGGTCGGGCGTGAAGGCGTTGACCGCGAGGCCGGCGAAGGCGAGGGCGGCGGAGGAGCGGGCCCACAGGATCAGCTTCCGCCGGTCCATGCGGTCGGCCGCCCAGCCGCCCCAGAGGGAGCCCACCAGGACGGTGACGCTCATGATCATGCTGGAGACGGCGACGCCGAAGCTGGACCCCGTCAGGGCGTAGACCTGCTTGGACAGGGCCACGGTGGCCATGCCGAGACCGAAGAGGGAGACGATCCGGGCGATGAAGATCGCCCGGAAGTCCCGGCTGGTCCGCAGCGGGCCGATGTCGACGAGGAGATCAGCGGCTCGCACGGGGCGCTCCCGACGACTGCCCGAGCAGGGCGGCCCACTCGCGGAGGGTGGGACGCTCGGCGAGTTCGACGAAGCCGACCTCGGCGCCGTCGGCGCGCCACGTCTCCACCAGGCTCATCAGCCGGATCGAGTCGAGGCCCTGGTCGAGCAGGCTCTCGTCCGGGTCGACCTCCTCGGCCTCGACGTAGAGCACGTCGGCGACGTCGCGCACGAGCCGCTCCAGGGCGAAGGTCTGCTGTCCGGCCGCGTCGGCCATGGTCTGGGTCCTCTTCCGGTCCGATGGATCAAGATTGGTTAGGTAAGGCTTACCTAAATCATTATCGTGGAGTCAAACAGGCGGGTGCCGCCACCGCGGCCTGCCGGAATGTCAGTGACCAGAGAGCGAGAAGACGTTGAGCACAGCCCTGCCCTGCCCGGAGCTTCCGCCGGCCCCCGCCGCCGTCGTCCGGACCGCCGGGAGCGGCGACGTCGAGGCCGTCCGCCGGCTGTCCCGGCCGTTCGTGCGCGAGGGCTCCCTGCGCGAGCGGACGGCCGCCGAACTGGCCCTCGCGGCCACGGACTTCCTGGTCGTGGAGGCCGGACGCGGAGACCTGGCGGGCTGCGTGGGCCTCCGTGCCCGCACCGACGCGCGGGGCGGCCCGGCGGCCGTGCTCTACAACTTCTGCGTGGCGCCCGGACACCAGGGACGGGGCATCGGCTCCGCGCTCCTCGACGCCGCCCTCGGGGAGGCCGGCGCGCGGGGCGCGACCCGGGTGTTCACCGCGACCACCGGCAGCGGACTGCTGTTCCTGCGGTACGGGTTCACCCCCGGCGGCGGCGAGGAGGCGCCGCCCGTGTGGCGTGCCTCGCTCGACCCCGCGCGCGGTTCCCGGATCCTGGTCCGCGCCCTCGGGTGACGCGGCCGGGCCCCTCCCGGCCGGGGAGACCGGCCGGGACGCGGCGGCTTCAGGAACGGGCGGCGAGGCTCGCCGGACGCAGGTCCGTCCAGTGCTCCTCGGTGTACGCGGCGCAGCCCTGCCGGGAGTCCTCGCCGTGCACCACGGTCCAGCCGTCCGGCACCTCGGCGAAGGCCGGCCAGAGGGAGTGCTGGTTCTCGGCGTTGACGAGCACGAAGTAGCGGGCGTCGTCGTCCTCGAAGGGGTTGGTCGCGGTCATGGGTCTCTCCTCGCGCCGGTGCGGCCCCGCGTGCGCTCGCCCGGTGGGGCGGAGCGCGGGGGGCCGTCGGTTCGTTTCGGTGGGGCGCCCGGGAAGCGGGCGTTTAGGTAAGGCTTACCTAAAATCGCCTAGAGGTCAGTGACTGTCAAGTCACTCCCCGGGGCCCCTCCCGGTGCCGCGGAGGCGTCCGGAACCGCCCCGCCTCACCCCGTCGAACGGTCCGCGCACTCCTTGGTCCAGGCGCCCGGGGTGCGCCCGAAGTGCCGCCGGAACGCCAGTATGTAGCCGTTCGTGCTCGTGAATCCGACCTTGGCGGCGACCGCGCCCACCTGGTGCCCCTGGTTCAGGAGTTCGAGCGAGTGGTTGAGGCGCACCCGGGTCCGCCACTCGGAGAAGGGCAGCCCGGTCTCGGCGCGGAAGGCCCGCCGCAGGCTGGTGGAGCTGACGTAGAGGCTCTCGGCCCACTCCGTCGCGGTGCGCTGGTCGTCGGGCCTGCGCAGCAGGGTGCCGGCGACGGCGAGGGCGGCCTCGCTGGTCGGGCGGGGCAGCGGGAGCCGTACCTCCCGGCGGGTCCGGACGCAGGTCAGTGCGGCGAACATCGCCGCGTCGTCGGCCTCCGACCCCGCTCCGCGGGTCCGGGCGAGCAGGCGCCGCCGGGTCTCGTCGTCGATCCGGATCGCGGTGGTCCGGGCGTGCGGAAGCCGGTGCGCGGCGGGGTCGAACGACTCCGCGAGGACCAGGGAGTCGGGGTCGAAGCGGGCGCCGTGCGGGGTCCCGGCCGGGAGCCACAGGCCCAGGGGGGCGGTGAGTTCGTGCGTGCCGTCCGGCGTGGTGACCGTGATCCGGCCCAGCGGCGCGTACAGGAACTGGTGGAAGTCGTGCACGTGGGTGGGGTGCCCCGTCGCCGTGATGGCGTCCTCGCCCACCACCCGTGTCGTGCCGTCGGCCATGCGGGCCACCCCCCGTGGTACCGGGCCGGACGCACTCCGGCCCCTCGATGTGATCGGTCGGCCTCCGGGTTGGATCCCCGAAGGTTAGGCAAGGGTAACCTAAGTCGCCGTACGAGCCGTGAGAACAAGGACAACAGATGACACAACCGCCCGCGCCGGTGGTGAAAGCCCCGCCGCCGGAAGGGAATCGGGGCGTGCCGCGGGTCCGTACCCGGGCTTCCCGGGGCACGGCCGTCGCCGTGCTCGCCGTCGCGGCGGTGCTCGTGACCCTCGTCGCGGGCATCGGGCTCGGAGCCCGGGACATCTCGCCCCTGGAGGTCGTGCGCATCCTCCTCCACCCCGGGGAGCAGGCGTTCGACACCCACGTCCTGTGGACCGAGCGCATCCCCCGGACCTTCCTCGGCCTCGCGGTGGGCGCGGCGCTCGGCGCCTCCGGCCTCGTCATGCAGGCGCTCACCGCCAACCCCCTCGCGGACCCGGGCATCCTCGGCGTCGAACAGGGCGCCTCGATGTTCGTCGTCTTCGGCATCATGTTCCTCGGCGTCACCGACGCCGGCGGCTACTTCTGGCTCGCCCTCCTCGGCTCCTCCGTGGCCGCCGCCCTGGTCTACCTCATCGGGACCCGCACCGACGCCGGCAGTTCGGCCGTCGGCCTCGTCCTCGCCGGTGTCGCCATGGCCGCCGTGATGTCCTCCCTCATCACCCTCCTCGTCGTCCGCGACAAGGAGGCCTTCGCCCACCTCCGCTTCTGGTCGGTCGGCCAGCTCACCGGCCGCGCCGAGGTCCTGAGCCAGGTCATGCCCTTCGTGATCGTGGGCCTGCTCCTCGCCCTGCCGCTGGGCCGCACCCTCAACATCCTCGGACTCGGCGACGAGACCGCCCGCGCCCTCGGCGTCCGGGTCGAACGCGCCCGCCTCATCGCGGCGGCCGTCGCCGTCCTGCTCTGCGCCTCCGCCACCGCCGCCGTCGGCCCCGTCGCCTTCGTCGGACTGGTCGCCGCGCACTGCGCCCGGCTCCTCGTCGGTCCGGACCACCGCTGGTCGCTGCCGATCTCCATGGCCGTCGGCGCCGTCCTCCTCACCGGCGCCGACACGGCCGGCCGTCTGGTCCTCGACCACGGCGAGGTCCAGGTGGGCCTCATGACCGCCATCGTCGGCACCCCCTTCTTCGTCTGGCTGGCCCGCCGCCGCGACCTGGTGCGGATGTGATGACCGCACTCGACACCCGGTCCCCGCGGCCGGACTCCCCGACCACGCCCGCCGTCGTCGCGCACCTGCGCGCCGACCGCCGCGCCCGCGACCGCCGCGCCGCCGTGACCGCCGCCGTGCTCACCCTCGCGCTGCTCGGCCTCACCGCCGCCTCCGTTCTGCTCGGCGGCATCGGCCGGCTCGACCCCGCCGACGTCCTCCCCGCCGCCTTCGGCCTGCGGGACGGCCTCGCCGACTACATGATCTTCCAGCTGCGGATGCCGAGGGCGCTCTCCGCGCTCCTCGCCGGAGCCCTCTTCGGCCTTGCCGGCTCGCTCTACCAGCGGCTCATCCGCAACCCGCTCGCCACCCCCGACATCGTCGGCATCTCCGCCGGAGCCGGCGCCGGAGCCGCGACCGCGCTGCTCTACGCACCCGCCGCCTTCACCCTCGGCGTCCCGGTCGCCGCCGTCATCGGCTCGTTCGTCCTCGTCGCCGCCGTCCAGGCGCTCAGCTGGCGCGGCGGGGTCGACACGTACCGCCTCGTCCTCGTCGGCATCGGGCTCAGCGCGGTCTGCACCGCCTACACCAACTACCTGTTCACCGTGGCGGACCAGCAGACCATCGCCATCGCCATGCGCTGGACGGTCGGCAGCACCAACGCCGCCGACTGGGACGGCGTCACCACCCTCGCCGTCGGCTTCGGTGCCTGCGCGCTCGCCGCGCTCTTCCTCGCCCGGCCCCTCGCCACCCTCACCCTGGGCGACGACTTCGCCTCCGGCCTCGGCACCCGGGTGACCGCCTCCCGCGTCGGCGTCCTGCTCCTCGGCGCCGCCGCCGCGGCCCTCGCCACCAGCGTCGTCGGCCCCATCGGCTTCGTCTCCCTCGTCAGCGGCCCCATCGCCGTACGCCTGGTGGGGCCCGAGCGCTCCACCCTCCTCGCCCCGGCCGTCGGCGCCCTCATCGTGCTCGGCGCCGACGTCCTCGCCCAGCACGCCCCCCTGATCAGCCCGGTGCCCACCGGCGTCCTCACCGCGCTGCTCGGCGCCCCCTACTTCGTCTGGCTGATCCTTCGACGCAGGCAGGGAGCCTCGTGACCCACACCGTGACACCGCAGACCGAGAGCCCGGAGGCCACCGCGCCCCACCAGCTCGAAGCCCGTGGCATCAGCGCCGGATACGGCAGGACGCCCGTCATCGAGGACCTGTCCCTGCGGATCGAGAAGGGCCGGATCACCGCCCTCGTCGGCCCCAACGCCTGCGGCAAGTCCACCCTCCTCAAGTCCATCGCCCGACTGCTGCCCCTGGCCGCCGGATCGGTCCTCCTCGAAGGCGCCGACATCCACCGCCTGCCCACCCGCGAGGTGGCGCGCAGGCTCGGCGTCCTGCCGCAGTCCCCGGTCGCCCCCGAGAGCATCACCGTCGGGGACCTGGTCTGGCGCGGACGCCACCCGCACCGCCGGTTCGGCCGCCGCCGCGACGAGCACGAGGACGTGATCATCGCCGAGGCGCTCCGGGCCACCGGCACCGCCGAACTCGTCGACCGCCCCGTCGACCAGCTCTCCGGCGGCCAGCGCCAGCGCGTGTGGATCGCCCTCGCCCTCGCCCAGGACACCCCGACCCTGCTGCTCGACGAGCCCACCACCTACCTGGACGTCGCGCACCAGATCGAGGTCATGGACCTCCTCGCAGACCTGAACGAACAGACGGGCAAGACCATCGTGCTCGTCTCCCACGACCTCAACCAGGCCGCCCTGTACGCCTCGACGATCGTCGCCATGCGCGACGGACGCGTCGTCCGGCAGGGCCCGCCCGAAGAGGTCCTCGACGAACGGACCGTGGCCGAGGTCTTCGGCCTCGCGTGCGTCGTCGTGCCCCACCCCCACACCGCCAGGCCGCAGATCTTCCCCCTCGGCCGCCGTCACCACTCGCAGGAGAACTGACCATGAACCGCCACGCCGGACCGCTCGCACGGCGCTCCACCGCCCGTACCCTGATCGCCGCCGTCGCGTGCGCCACCCTGCTCGCCGGCTGCGGCGGCAAGGACGACAAGGCCGGCGAGAAGCCGTCCGGCGGCGCGAGCACCGGCGCCGCCGAGGCCGCCTTCCCGGTCACGCTCCCCAACGCCTGGGGCAAGACGGAGGTCGAGAAGAAGCCACTCAAGGTCGCCACCGTCTCCGACGGCGACACCGACATCGCGCTCGCCCTCGGCATCGTCCCGGTCATCACCCCGGACGCCGAGGACGGCGGCCCCGTCCCCGAGTACAAGCAGCGCGCGATCACCAAGCTCGGCGCCGGCAAGCTCAAGACGTACGACGACACCGACGGCACCGACTACGAGGCCATCGCGGCCGAGGCGCCGGACGTCATCCTCGGCATGAACACCTGGTCGATGGACACCGACTACGCCAAGCTCTCGCCGATCGCCCCGGTCGTCACCTTCACCGACAAGGCGCACTCCGACACCCTCACCTGGCAGGAGCGCCTGAAGACCGCCGCCAAGGCGCTCGGCCTGACCGCCGAGGCCGAGAAGGTCATCGCCGCCAACGAGAAGGCCACCGCCGACGCGGCCGCCGCGCACCCCGAGTTCAAGGGCAAGACGTACACCTACGCGGTCGTCCACCCCGAGCAGATCACCTTCATGTCCTACGCCGACCAGGACCCGGGCGTCTTCGAGCAGCTCGGCTTCGAGAAGACGGACAAGGCCAAGAGCTACAAGGCCGACAAGAACGCCGTCAGCCTGGAGAACCTGGACGAGCTGGAGGCCGACGTCCTCCTCATGACGTACCCCTTCGGCGACAACGGCCTGCTCAGCGCCAAGGAGCTGGAGAGCAACAAGCTGTTCCAGTCCCTGAAGGTCGTCAAGGGCAAGCACTACGCGGTCATCCCCTCGGAGAACACCCTCTCCTCCGCCGTCGCCTACCCGGACGCCCTCAGCGCCCCCTGGATCGTCGAGAAGCTGACGCCGATCCTCGCCGGGGCCGTCGCCGGCAAGTGACCCCCGCTCCCCCCGGGGAGCACCTCACCACCCGCACGGGCCGGGTGGGCCGGGCGCGCCGCGCCGCCGGCCCGCCCGGCCCACCGGTCCGTCCGGACCTACAAGGCACCCCCAGCGCCGCGTACGAAGGAGCAGTACCCATGCCCACCCGCAGCCCCCGCTCGGTCGTTACCTTCCCCATCGTGCTGCGTGAGCTGACCGTGCTGCGCGCCGAGAACATCACCCCCGGGATGCGCCGCCTCACCCTCGGCGGGCCCCAGCTCGACGCCTTCGTCAAGGACGGCCTGGAACTCCCCGCCCTGCGCACCGAGGGCTTCGACGACCACGTGAAGTTCTTCTTCGCCGACGAGACCGGGCGCCTCGTGCTGCCCCGGCAGCAGGTGAGCAGCCTCGACTGGTCGGACGGGCGGCCCGTCGCCAAGGACTACACCCCGGTCCGCCACGACCCCGAGAAGGGCGAGATCGACTTCGACTTCGTCCGCCACGACGGCGGCGTCGCCTCCACCTGGGCCGAGAACGCCGTCCCGGGCGACAGCGCCTGGATCGCCGGACCGAAGATGTCCCACAGCCACCCCGAGGGCGCCGACTGGATCCTCGTCGTCGGCGACGAGACCGCCCTGCCCGCCATCGGCCGCTGGCTCGCCGAGATGCCCGAGGGCACCAAGGCCCGCGTCTTCATCGAGGTCGGGGAGGACAGCCACCGCCAGGAGCTGCCCACCAAGGCCGACGCCGAGATCGTCTGGCTCTCCCGCGACGGCGCCCCGGCCGGCACCACCGACCTCCTGGAGCAGGCCGTCCGCGCCGCCGAGTGGCCGCCCGGCACCGTCTTCGCCTGGGTCGCCGGCGAGGCCGTCACCCTCAAGGGCATCCGCCGCCACCTGGCGACGGAGCGTCAGGTCCCGCGCGAGCAGACCCACATCACGGGGTACTGGCGCCGCACCGCGCCCGCCGTCCCCGTCGCCTCCGCCTCCGTCTCCGCCTCGGCCGAGGAACTGCCCGAAGCCCCCGTGGTGACGGAGGAGGACGAGGACGCCGCGCACGAGCGCCTCCACGAGCTGACCGACCTGGCGCCCCCCTACGCCATCCGGACCGCCGTCACCCTCGGCGTCTTCGACCTCGTCGACCGGGGCGTGCGGAGCGCCGCCGAGATCGCCCGGAGTGCCGAGGCCCACCCCGCCACCCTGAGGGCCCTCCTCGACTACCTCGTGGGGATCGAGCTGCTCGCCACCGACGGCGAGGGCCACTACAGCCTCACCCCGATCAGCGAGGAGCTCGTCGAGGACGACCACTCGGCGGAGGAGTACCACCTGGAGGGCGCCGAGGCCGCGTTCGACGCCTCCCTTTCGGGTCTGCTGCACACCGTCCGCACCGGGAAGGCCGGTTACCGCACCCTCGCCGGGCGCACCCTGACCGAGGAGATGGCCCGGGAGTCCCGAATCGCCGACACCGCCCGCGCCGCCGTCGAGGACGAGGCCCGCTGGATCGCCCCCGGCGTGCTGCGCGCCCACGACTGGTCGGCCGTCACCGAGCTGACCGCCACCGGCCACGGGGTCGCGACCGTCGTCGAGACCCTGGTCAAGGAGTTCCCGGAGCTGCGCGCGCGGATCGTCGCCATGCCCTCGGTGCTCAGGGTGCTGCGCGAGGCGATCATCGACGAGGAGCTGCTGCCCCGGATCGACCTTGTCGCCGGCTCCGGCGCCGTACCGGCCGGCACGCGCACCCTGCTGATGTCGCGCCAGCTGGAGTGGCAGGACGACGAGGACGCGGTGCACACCCTCTCGGAGGCCGCCGCCTCGCTGGCGCCGGACGGCACCCTGCTCCTGGTCGAGCAGGTCGCGACCGGCGACCCGGAGGACATGGAGGCGGTCTTGCACCACCTGCGCCTCAAGTGCGCCTTCGGCTCCGGGGTGCGCGACGCCGAGGAGATCGCGGCGCTCGCCGGGAGCGCGGGCCTCGCCGTGCGCTCCCGCGCGGACGTCGGCTGGGACCACCGCCTCTGGGTCCTGGAGCGCACCGCCTCCTAGAGGGCCCGGCGGGTGGCGCCCCCTTCCGAGGGGGCGCCACCCGCGTCACGCGTCGCGCCGGTTCCTGCCGAGGAGCAGACCCCGCAGCAGGTCGTCGGTCGTGCAGACCACCCCGCTGCGCGCGGCCCAGCGCAGGGCCATCTCGTGCTCCTCGGCGGAGTAGTCGGCGACGGCGTCGGCGACGACGAAGGGCTGTATGTCGTTCATGAAGGCGTCGGCGGCGGTCAGCAGCACCCCGAGGTGGGCGTAGACCCCGCAGATGACGAGCTGGTCGCGCCCCTCCTCGCGCAGCAGCCGGCCGAGGTGGCTGCGGAGGAAGGCGTTCTGCCGGGCGTTGGGGAGCAGGTGCTCGCCGGGGCGCGGGGTGAGGGGCTCGATGATCGCGGCGTCCCCGGGGCCGTCGCCGATCGCGGGTCCCCAGACGTCCGCGGCGAGCCCGCGCTGCACGGTCGGCTCGGCGCTGAAGACCACGGGCAGGCCGAGGGCCCCGGCCAGCTCGCGCAGCGCCACGATGTTGCCGACGAGGTCCACGACGGGCTGCTGCCGGGCCGGGAAGCGCCCGACGAAGTGGTTCTGCATGTCGTGGACGAGCAGGGCGGCGCGCGCCGGATCGATGCACCAGGGGGCGCTGGAGCGGGGGAGGGCCGACCGGTCCGGCATGGCGTAGGAATCGATGGCCGGCAGTCCCATGGCTGTGTCCCTCCCTGCCGCGACGGCCGTGGGCCGGGCGCGTGAAATTCAGTTAGCTTAGCCTAACCTAACCATCTGTCTTTCAGGGCGGGTGAAAAGAACTCGCCCTCCTTCCGGTGCTCGCCTGTTACCCGTCGGTACGCGATGATGGCGGCCAACCGACCACACACGGGCACTTGGGGCAGCGGTGACGACTTTCGACGAACGGACCACGGTGCACGCCTTCCGGGACGACGCCCTGGGAGACCACGACGCGGTGGGCCTCGCGGCGGCGATCCGGCGGGGCGAGGTGAGCGCCGCCGAGGCGGCCCGGGACGCGGCCGAGCGGGTACGGGCCGTGGAGGGCCGGCTCCGCGCGGTCCAGGCGCACGCCGAACACCCGCTGCCCGGACCGGGGGCGGGCCTCCTCGCCGGGGTGCCGACCTTCGTCAAGGACAACACCGACTACCGGGGGCTGCCCACCGGCCACGGCAGCGCCGCCTTCACGCCGAGGCCCGCCCGCCGGCACGCGGCCTTCACCCGCCAGTTCCTCAGCAGCGGCGTGACCGTCCTCGGCAAGACCAGGCTCCCCGAGTTCGGCTTCAGCCCCTCCACGGAGTACGAGGGCGCCGAGCCCGTCCGCAACCCCTGGAACACCGCGCACTCGGCGGGCGGCTCCTCGGGCGGCAGCGCGGCGCTCGTGGCCGCCGGAGCGGTGCCGATCGCGCACGCCAACGACGGCGGCGGCTCCATCAGGATCCCGGCCGCCTGCTGCGGGCTCGTCGGGCTCAAGCCGAGCCGGGGCCGGGTCGTGCCCAGCGCCCAGGGCCGCCAACTCCCGCTCGACATCGTCTCCGACGGGATCGTCAGCCGCTCCGTACGGGACTCCGCCGCCTTCCTCGCCGCCGCCGAGCAGCACTGGCGCAACCCGAAGATGCCGCCCCTGGGCCTGGTGGAGGGCCCCTCGGAGCGCCGGCTGCGCGTCGGCTTCCTCCTCGACTCGCCCACCGGCGTCGCCTCCGACGCCGCGACCCGGGCCGCCGTCACGGAGACCGTGGCGCGGCTCGAACGGCTCGGCCACGTGGTGGAGCCGGTGGAGATCGCCGTCGACCCCCGCTTCACCGACGACTTCCTCACCTACTGGGGCTTCCTCTCCTTCCTCCTCGGCACCACGGGCCGCACCCTCGGCGCCGACTTCGACCGCCACCGCATGGACGGCCTCAGCCGCGGCCTGCGCGCGACCTACCTGGAGAACTGGCGGAGCACCCCGGGCGTCCTGCGACGGCTGAGGCGCACCAAGGAGGCGTACGCGGCGGCCTTCCGCGGCCTCGACCTCGTCCTTTCCCCCGTGCTCGCCCACCCCGCGCCCCGGCTCGGCCACCTCGCCCCGGACGTCCCGTACCCGACGCTGATCGAGCGGATCCTGGCGTACGTGGCGTTCACCCCGATCGACAACGTCGTGGGCACGCCGTCCCTCTCGCTGCCGGTGGGCGCGACGGAGGACGGGCTGCCCGTCGGCGTCATGTTCGCGGGGCGTCCCGGCGCCGAACGGACCCTCCTGGAGCTCGCGTTCGAACTGGAGGCGGACCGGCCCTTCCGGCGCGTCCAGGACGTGTGACGCCCGGCGGGCCCGGGCGCGGGTCCTCCGGGGCCGGTCGTCCGGGTGCCGGAGGCCTCTCGCCCGAACCGGTCACTCCGTCACCGGAAGGCCCGCCGTGCGGGCGGCCTCCGCGAGCACCTCGCGCAGCATCTCCCGCGTGAGCCGCCCGGTGAACACGTTGCGCTGGCTCACGTGGTAGCTGCCGAACACCGTGAGCGCGGGGTCCCCGGGGGAGGCCGGCGCCAGGACCGTCCGCACGCCGTGCCCGAACTTCGGGCGAGGCCGGGGCACGAGCCAGCCGGCCTCCGCCAGGGCGGGCAGCGCCGCCTGCCAGCCGAAGCCGCCCAGGACGACGACGGACCGCAGCGTCGGGCGCAGCAGCCGCGCCTCGCGGGCCAGCCAGGGGCGGCAGGCGTCCCGCTCGCCGGGCGTGGGGCGGTTGTCGGGCGGGGCGCAGTGCACCGGCGCCGTGACCCTCACCCCGTACAGCTCCAGACCGTCGTCGGGGCCCGTGACCGTCTCCCGCGAGGCCAGGCCGAGTTCGTGCAGCGTCGCGTACAGCAGGTCGCCGGCCCGGTCGCCGGTGAACATCCGGCCGGTCCGGTTCCCGCCGTGCGCGGCGGGCGCCAGGCCGCTGATCAGCAGGGCGGCGTCCGGGGGGCCGAACCCGGGCACCGGACGCCCCCAGTACTCCTGGCCCCGGAACGCGGCGCGCCCGACGCGGGCGGTCTCCTCCCGCCACGCCACCAGGCGCGGGCAGGCCCGGCACCGCACGAGCCGCGCGTCGAGGCCGGCGGGGGTGCGCGCCCGGGCGGCGGCCCGTACGGGGTAGTCCTCGGCAGTGCACACGGTCGATCGCTCCGTCCGGAAGGGGGAAGTCCTCTCCGGGAACCCCCTACCCACCCCGGGCTTCACGCTGCCGAATTGGCTGATTCTCGTCTTGCTCACGCGGACGCAACCCCCCGTTTCGCCCAACACTTAGGTTAGGCTAACCTACGGCTGTGCGAGCTGGAGAAGAGAGATCCGCGGACGGTCGTCCCCGCGGCCACGAACTGGCGGCCACGGGAGTCACCGTGGCCTACGAGGGCGTCGACGTCGTCCACGACGCCGCGCTGACCCTGCGGCCCGGCGAGGTCACCGTCCTCGTCGGACCGAACGGCAGCGGGAAGTCGACACTCCTGCGGACGATCTCGCGGCTCCAGAGGCCCCGGACCGCCACCCTCGTCATCGACGACGCCACCGACGGCCTCGCGCTGTCCCCCCGCGACTTCTCGCGCCACGTCGCCCTGCTCACCCAGGGGCGCCCCACGCCCGGCGGCCTGACCGTGCGGGACGTGGTCGAGTTCGGCCGCTACCCCTACCGGGGGCGCTGGGGGAAGGCGGACCCGGACGGCCGCGCCGCCGTGGACCGCGCCCTCGCCCTGACCGGCGTCGCCGAGTTCGCCGACCGGGGCGTCGAGCACCTCTCCGGCGGACAGCTCCAGCGGGTCTGGCTCGCGAGCTGCCTCGCCCAGGAGACCGGCGTCCTCCTCCTCGACGAGCCCACCACCTACCTCGACCTGCGCTACCAGGTCGAACTCCTGGACCTCGTCCGCGACCTGGCGGACGACCACGGCATCGCCGTCGGCGCCGTCCTGCACGACCTCGACCAGGCGGCCGCCGTCGCCGACCGGATCGTGCTCCTCCACACCGGACGGGTCGTCGCCGACGGTTCCCCGCAGGACGTCCTGACCGCGGAGCGGCTGACCGACACGTACGGCATCCGCATCGAGGTCGACACCGACCCCCTGACCGGCCGGCTGCGCACCCGCGCCGTCGGCCGGCACCACACGCGAAGCGAAAGGCTCACGACCCCGTCATGAGACGCCTCCTCCTCACCGCCGCCACCGCCACCGCCGCGGCCCTCGCCCTGACCGCCTGCGGCACCACCGAGCCCGCCGCGGACAAGAAGGCGGAGAAGACCGCCGAGAGCATCACCCTCACCGACTCCACCGGCGCCAAGGTCGTCCTCGACGGCCCGGCCGAGAAGGTCGTCGGCACCGAGTGGAACGTCGTCGAGAGCCTGATCTCCCTCGGCGTCGACCCCGTCGGCGTCGCGGACGTCAAGGGCTACAAGGCCTGGGACACCGCCGCCCCGCTGAAGAACGACGCCAAGGACATCGGCACCCGCGGCGAGCCGAGCGTCGAGACCGTCGCCGCCCTCTCGCCCGACCTCATCGTCGCCACCAGCGACCTGCCGCCGGCCGCCGTGAAGCAGCTGCGCAAGGTCGCGCCCGTCCTGGAGCTCAAGGCCGCCGACGGGGCCGACCCGATCGGGCGGATGACGGAGAACCTCGACCTCATCGCGCGGGCCACCGGCACCACCGCCGAGGCCGACCGGCTCAAGAAGGACTTCGACGCCAAGATCGAGGACGGGAAGAAGAAGCTCGCCGCCGCCGGTCTCGCCGGCGCGAAGTACGCCTTCACCGACGGCTACCTGAACGCCAACCAGGTCTCCCTCCGGGCGTACACCGACGGCTCGCTCATCGGCGCCGTCAACGAGAAGCTCGGCCTGGAGAACGCCTGGACCGTCAAGGGCGACCCGGCCTACGGCCTCGGCGCCACCGACGTCGAGGGCCTCACCACGATCGGCGACGTGCACTTCGCCTACATCGGCAACGACCAGGACCCCACCAGCAACCCCTTCACCGGCGTCCTCACCAAGGACAAGGTCTGGACCTCCCTGCCGTTCGTCAAGAAGGGCAACGTCCACCGCCTGCCCGACGGCATCTGGATGTTCGGCGGTCCCGCGTCGATGAACCGGTACATCGACTCCGCCGTCACGGAGCTGACGAAGTAACACCATGGCCGTCACCGCAACCACACCCTCCACCCGTCCGACGACGGTCACGTCCCGGAGGGGCGCGGCCGCGGTGACGGCCGCACTGGTCCTCCTCGTCGCGGGCCTCGCCCTCGTCGACGTCACCCAGGGCACGGCCGCCGTCGGCGGCGCCGAGGTCTGGAAGGCGCTCACCGGCCGGGCCGACCCCGCCGACGCGTCCGTCGTCGTCGCCTCCCGGCTGCCCAGGGCGGTCGCCGGACTGCTCGTCGGCGCCGTCCTCGGCATGGCCGGCTCCGCCCTCCAGGCCGTCAGCCGCAATGTCATCGCCTCGCCCGACACCCTCGCGGTCAACGCCGGCTCCTACCTGGCGCTCGGCATCGCCGCCGTCACCGGCGTCTCGCTCCCGCTCTTCGCCACCTCCGGGGTCGCCTTCGCCGGCGGCCTGGCCGCGGCCGCCGTCGTCCTCGGCCTCTCCGGCCTCGGCGCGGGCACCGTCCGCCTCGTCCTCGCCGGAAGCGCCCTCACCCTCGGCCTCACCGCCGTCGCCGAGGGCCTGCTCCTCCTCTTCCCGAGGGAGACGGAGGGGCTCTACGACTGGAACCAGGGCAGCATCGCGCAGAGCGGCTTCGACGGCGTCCTGCAGATGGCGCCCGTCGCCCTCGTCGCCCTCGCCGGACTGCTCCTCCTCGCCCGCCGGGTCGACGCCCTGGCCCTCGGCGACGACGCGGCCCGCGGCCTCGGCGTCCCCGTCCGCTCCACCCGGGTCACGGCCGTCGTCCTCGCCGCGCTCCTCTCGGCGGCCGCGGTCACGCTCGCCGGACCGATCGGCTTCGTCGGCCTGTGCGCCCCCGCGCTCGTCCGCGGCCTCGCGCGCCGGGCCCAGCGGCTCCACCGCTCCCGTACGGGCCTGCCGGTCGCGGGCCTCACCGGCGCCGCCCTCGTCCTCGGCTCGGACGTGCTGCTGCGCGCCCTCGTCCCCGCGGACGTCGCCGTCGCCGTGCCCACCGGCGTCGTCACCAGCTTCGTCGGCGGCGCCTTCCTGATCGTCCTGGCCATCAGGGTCAAGGACACCGCAGGCGCCCCGCCGGTCGACCGGCTGCGCATCAGGAGCCGCACCGTCTTCCTCGTCACCACCGGCGCGCTCGTCGCCGTGGTCGTGGGAGTGGTCGTCGCCGGCGTGCTGCTCGGCGACTCCAAGCTGCTCCTGGGCGACGTCGTGAACTGGGCCCAGGGCCGGGCGGGGCGGACCGTCTCCTTCGTGCTCGACACCCGGGTGCCCCGGGTCGTCGCGTCGCTCCTGGCGGGCGCGGCCCTCGCCCTGTCCGGCACGCTCGTCCAGGCCGTCACCCGCAACCCGCTCGCGGAGCCCGGCATCCTCGGCGTCTCCCACAGCGCCGCGCTCGGCGCCGTCCTCTTCGTCACCACGGTGCCGTCGGCCGGTTCCTGGGGCGTGGCCGGAGCAGCGTTCGCGGGCGCCGCCCTCGGCTCCGTCCTGGTCTTCGGCCTCGCCGCGCGCGGCGGATTCCAGCAGAACCGGCTGGTCCTGGTCGGCTTCGGCGTCGCCACCGCGAGCGCCGCCCTGATCAGCCTGCTCATCGTCCTCACCGATCCGTTCAACGCGACGAAGGCGCTCACCTGGCTGTCGGGCTCCACCTACGGGCGGACCCTGCCCGACGCGCTGCCCCTCGCCGCCGTCCTGGCGGCGGGTCTGGTCGTGGCCCTCCTGCGGCGCGCGGAGCTCGACCTCGTCTCGCTCGACGAGGACACCCCCCGGCTCCTCGGGCTCGACCTCGGCCGCGGGCGCCTGGGCTTCCTCGCGCTGAGCGTCCTGCTCAGCGCCACCGCCGTGGCCGCCGCCGGCACGATCGGCTTCGTCGGGCTCGTCGCCCCGCACGCCGCCCGCGCCCTGGTGGGCCGCCGGCACGTGCGCGTGGTGCCGGTGGCGGTGCTCCTCGGCGCGGCGCTCGTCTGCACCGCGGACCTGGTGGGCCGGACGGTGATCGCGCCGGCCCAGCTCGGCGCCGGCATGATGACGGCCGTCATCGGCACGCCGTACTTCCTCCACCTGCTCGTCCGCAGCCGCCGCTGAGGGCGCCTGCCGGGCACGGACGGCCGCGCACCCCGCGTCAGGGGCGCGCGGCCGTCCTCGCTCCCGCCTCCAGGTGGGCGTGCACGCGCCGCAGCAGCGAGGAGAGCAGCCGGCGCTCCTCCGCGTCGAGGGGGGCGAGGAGCTCGTCGTCCGCCGAGGCGACGTCCGCGCCGAGTTCGGCCAGGGCGGACCCGCCCTCGGAGGTCAGCCGCACCACGACCCGGCGCCGGTCCTCCGGGTCCCGGTCGCACTCCACGTACCCCGTCCTGACGAGGTCGTTGACGATCCGCACCAGGTCGCTGGCGTTCATGTCGAGCCGCGCGGCGAGGACGGTCTTCATCTGGGGGCCCAGGTCGGAGAGGAGGGCGAGCACGGTGAGGTGCCAGAGCCTCAGCCCCCGGGCGGTCAGCCGCTCCTGGAGCCGGCGCCGCGCCGCCTTGCCGAGCGCGTACATCAGGTACGCGTTGAGGTCGAGCACGCTGGGCGGCGTCATGCTCAGGGAGGGCGGCCCGGCGGCCGGACGGTCCGCGGTCCCGACGGAGACGGACGCGGAGGCGGGGACGGATTCGGGGACGGGCGGCGCGGTGAGGAGCGTCAGGTCCCCGCCCGCGAGGCCCCTGAGCACCTGCGCCCAGTCGGTCGGCATGTTCGATATGCCGACGACGGCGAACCGCGCCCCGCTCGGGTCGTGTGCGGTGCCGGAGAAGACCGGGTGCTCCATCGCTGTTCCTCGCTGTCCACGTGCCGTACGGGCGGCCCGAACCACCGTACGGGTCGAGGGGGTTGGGTTTGCCTAACCCAATGTCGCCCCAATGTGCCGGTCCGCCCCGGGACCGTCCGGGGCGGACCGGTGTTCTCGGTGACCGGCCGTCAGGGACGGGCGGTCAGATAGCCGCCCATGGAGGTGAAGTACTCCGTGGCGGGCAGTTCCCGGCCGTCCTCGGTCCGGACGCGGGTGATCGCGAGGCCGTGGTTGCGGCCGGTGCGGGCGTCGGCGCCGGCGACGATCACCACGCCCTCGCCCTCCCGGTAGAAGATCCGCCCGGGGGTGCCGCCGTAGCGCCCCTCGGAGACGACGGCGGAGACGACTTCGAGGCGCCTGCCCCGGTGGAAGGTGAAGGCGCTGGGGTACGGCGCGGACTGGGCGCGCACCAGGCGCTCCAGGACCTCGGCCGGCCAGGTCCAGTCGATCCGGACGTCCTCCTCGGCCCGCTTGTGGAAGAAGGTGGCCTGCGACCGGTCCTGCGGGGTGAACTCCGTGTGCCCCGAGGCGATCAGGTCGAGCGCGCCGACGGTGACCGGGGCGATGAGGTCGACGGTCTTGTGGAAGAGGTCGGTGGCCGTGTCCTTCGGCCCGACCGCGACCGCCCGCTGCAGGACGATGTCGCCGGCGTCGAGCACCTCGTCCATCAGGTGGGCGGTGACGCCGACTTCGGTCTCGCCGTTGATGAGCGCCCAGATCAGGGGCGAGAAGCCGGCGTACTTGGGCAGCAGCGAGTCGTGGACGTTCAGCGTGCCGTGCCGGGGCAGCGTGTAGACGCGCGGCGGGATCCAGGTGCGCCAGTTGTTGGCGACGATGATGTCCGGGTCGGCCTCCTTGAGGAGCCGGAACAGCTCCTCGTCGTCGGGCCGGTTGCGGATGACGACGGGAACGCCGTGGGCCTCGGCCAGGTCGGCGACGGAGTCGCTCCAGATCTTCTCGTAGGCGTGCTCGCTCTTCGGGTGGGTCACCACCGTCACGACGTCGTGCTCGGAGTCCAGGAGCGCCTGCAGGGTGCGATGGCCCCAGGTCTGATAACCGAACATGACGACCCGCATGGGCAAGTTCCTCCTCGGGAGAGCGGTGGATCGCCCGCCAGTAAAGCAAGCCTAACCTAAGGATGCAACGGGGCGAATTTACCGGCCAGTTGGCTGGTCCGGGGTGGTCGGTGTCCGATTCGTCCCGTCGACAGCCCGGCCAGATCAGGTTAGCTTTACCTAAGTTCGGTCGGCGGTGCCGTGGTGTCGTCGTGCCCGGACTCCGCCGTTCCCCACGCCTGACAGCACGCCTGACAGGCGGCTGTCCCGCACGATGGGAGTGACATGTCTCAGGCTCTTCCTGACGACGCACCGCTGATCCACGACCTCATAGGAATCGGCTTCGGGCCGTCCAACGTGGCCATGGCGATCGCGCTCAGCGAGCACAACGCGAGCGTCGGAAGAGAGGACACGGTCACCGCCCACTTCTTCGAGCGGCAGCCCGGCTTCGGCTGGCACCGCGGCATGCTCATCGACGACGCCACCATGCAGGTCTCCTTCCTCAAGGACCTGGTGACCCTGCGCAACCCGAGCAGCGAGTACACCTTCCTGCGCTACCTGCAGAGCAAGGGCCGGCTGATCGACTTCGTCAACCACAAGAACCTCTTCCCGCTGCGCGTCGAGTTCCACGACTACTTCGAGTGGGCGGCGGCCAAGGTCGACGACATGGTCTCCTACGGCCACGAGGTCGTCTCCGTGGAGCCCGTCGTCCGCGACGGCCTGATCGAGTACCTGGACGTGACGGCCCGCTCCGGCACCGAGACCGTGGTCCACCGGGCCCGCAACCTCGTCGTCGGCACCGGACTGCGCCCCCTCATGCCCGAGGGCGTCGAGCGCGGCGACCGCGTCTGGCACAACTCCGAGCTGCTCGCCAAGGTCGACGGCCTGGAGGGCACCGACCCCACCCGCTTCGTCGTCGTCGGCGCCGGCCAGAGCGCCGCCGAGAACGTCGCCTACCTCCACCGCCGCTTCCCGGACGCGGAGGTCTGCGCCGTCTTCTCGCGCTACGGCTACAGCCCCGCCGACGACAGCGGCTTCGCCAACCGCATCTTCGACCCCGCGGCGGTCGACGAGTACTACACGGCGCCCGACGCCGTCAAGCGCAAGCTGATGGAGTACCACGGCAACACCAACTACTCCGTGGTCGACATCGACCTCATCGACGACCTCTACCGGCAGGCCTACCGGGAGAAGGTCCTCGGCACCGAGCGGCTGCGCTTCATCAACGTCTCCCGCCTCACCGGGGTCGAGGAGCACCCGGACGGCGTCCGCGCCACCGTCGCCCACCTGGTCACCGGCGAGGACAGCGTCCTCGACGCCGACGTCGTGGTCTTCGCCACCGGCTACCTGCAGGCCGACGGCCTCGGCCTCCTCGGCGAGGTCGCGGACCGCTGCCGCCGCGACGAGCAGGGCCGCGTCCGCGTCGAGCGGGACTACCGCGTCGCCACCGACCCCGAACTGCGCTGCGGCATCTACCTCCAGGGCGGCACCGAGCACACCCACGGCATCACGTCGTCGCTGCTCTCCAACACCGCGATCAGGGTCGGCGAGATCCTGGAGTCGATCCTCGAACGGGGACTGGAGGACTCCTCCGACCCGGTCCGCCCGATCGCCGGCGGCATCGGCACGGGCCGCTAGGGCCTGTCCTTCGGCTCGGACCGGACCGGTCGTACGGCTCAGGCCGCGCCGGTCGTACAGCCCCGGGCGCCCCCTTGCTTCCACCCCCCACACCGCCCCGCACCGCCGGCGGCACCTCGTGCCGGACGTGCGCGGCAGCACCGTGAAGTCCCCGTGAAAGGAACACACGTGTCCACTGGTACACGCCCCGCCCTGGCGCGGTTCGCCGGGAACGTCCCCCGCGTGGCCGTCGCCGCCGTCGCCGCGCTCGCTCTGGCCGCCTGTGGGAGCGGCACGGAGAAGACCGACGGCGCCGAGCCCTCGGGCGAGCCGGGCGCGAGCACGTCGTCGGCCGGGGCCTTCCCGGTGACCGTCGCGCACAAGTACGGCAGCACGACGATCGACGCCGAGCCGAAGAAGGTCGTCACGCTCGGCCTCTCCGACCAGGACGCGGTGCTCGCCCTGGGCGTCAAGCCGGTGGGCTCGGTGGACTGGTTCAAGGAGAAGCCGTACGGCAAGTGGCCGTGGACCAAGGACAAGTGGGGCTCGACCTCGCCGCAGATCGTCGGTGAGCGCGACGAGTACAACATCGAGAAGATCGCGGCGCTGAAGCCGGACCTGATCGTCGCCCAGTACTCGGGCATGAAGAAGGAGCAGTACGACACCCTCTCCAAGATCGCCAAGGTCGTCGCCCAGCCCAAGGAGCATCCCGACTACGGCGCCCCCTGGCAGGTCATGACCCGTCAGATCGGCAAGGCGCTCGGCAAGGGCCCCGAGACCGAGAAGCTGATCACCGACGTCGACGCCCGCTTCAAGGCCGTCCGGGACAAGCACCCCGAGTGGGCCGGCAAGACCCTGACCGTGGCCGACAGCTTCGAGGCCGGCAAGTACTCGGCCTTCACCAGGACCGACCCCAAGGCGATCTTCTTCTCCGAGCTCGGCTTCACGCTCAAGCCCGAGATCGACGCCCTCGCCAAGCCGGGCTGGAACGTGGCCGAGCTCAGCGCCGAGAAGCTGAACGTGCTCGACACCGACCGCCTCGTCTGGGTCACCTCCAGCACCGGGGCCAACGACCGCATCAAGGCCGAGCCGCTCTACAAGAAGCTGAAGGTCAACCAGGAGAAGCGCGACCTGTTCGTGCCCTACCAGGACCCGGACATCGGCGCCGCCTTCTCCTTCAACACGGTCCTCTCGATCCCCTACGCGATCGACGAGATCGAGCCGCTCCTGACGGCCGTCAAGTAACCGACGGCCGCCGCTCGCCCCTCCGCCCGTCCGTCGCCGGCCCGTCCCCGGCCGACGGACGGGCGGAGTGCGAACGGGGCCGCCCCGCTCCACCCCACCGACGCACCACCAGGGAAAGGCACTCGCGAACGATGTTTGACGTCGAGTCGGACCGGACGACCGCCGCCGGACTGCCCCTCACGGGCGGACAGTCCGGAATCTGGCTGGCCCAGCAGATCGAGCCGGACGGCTCGGCCTACCACATCGCGTTCGTCCTGAGACTCCACGGAGACATCGACACCGACCGCCTCGCGGCCGCCGTCCGGCGGGCCGTGGAGGAGGCGGAGAGCCTGCACGTCCGGATCACCGACGCCGGCGCCGACGGCGCCCCGCGCCAGGTGCCCGTCCGCTTCCCCGTCGACGTGGCCCGCGTCGACCTGCGCACCGAGGCCGACCCCGAGGAAGCCGCCCACCGCTGGATGGAGGCCGACCGCGACCGCCCCGCCGACCCGGCCGGCGGCCCGCCGTTCGCCCACGCCCTCCTCCGGCTCGCCGACGACCGGGTCTGGTGGTACCAGCGCTACCACCACCTCCTCGTCGACGGCGCGGGCGCCGCCCTGATCACCCGCCGCGCCGCCGACCTCCACACCCTCGGCGACGCCGCCCCGGCCCCCGACTGGTCCCTGGCCCGGCTCGTCGCGGCCGACACCGCGTACACCGCCTCCGAGCAGTACGCCGCGGACCGCGCCCACTGGCGGGAGCGGATGGCCGACCGGCCCGAACCGGTCCGCCTCGTCCCGCGCGCCACCGCCCCCATGCGCCGCCGCGTCCACGACACCGTCCTCCTCGACCCCGCGACCGTCGCCGCGCTGCGCGCCCGCGCGGCCGACGCGGGCGTCCCGCTCTCCCGCCTCCTGCTCACCGCCGTCGCCGTCCACCTGCACCGCGCCACCGGCGAACGGGACCTCGTCCTCGGCCTGCCCGTCACCGCCCGCCGGGACCCCGCGACCCGCGACGTCCCCGGCATGGTGTCCAACCTCCTGCCGCTGCGCCTCGCCGTCCGCCCCGACACCACCGCCGCCCGGCTCCTGGACGCCGTCGCCACCGGCGTCTCCGAACTCCTCGCCCACAGCCGCTACCGCGCCGAGGACCTCGCCAGGGACCTCGGCCTGACCGACGGCGTACGCGAACTCGTCGGCCCCACCGTCAACGTCCTGCCCCGGCCCGACGTCCGCCTCGACGGGGCCGAGGCCGAGTTCGTCCCGCACTGGCTCGGCCCGGTCGGCGACCTCGCCCTCACCTTCGGGGACTCCGGCGGCAGCCGCCTGCGGATCCACCTCGACGCCGACGCCGACGTCTGCGACGAGCGGGCCCTCGCCGAGCACCGGCGGCGCTTCCTCGCCGTCCTGGAGGCCCTCGCCGAGGACCCCGACCGGCCCGTCGGACACATCGAGCTGACCTCCCCGGAGGAACGCGCCCTGCTGCTCGAAGAGTTCGGCACGGCACCCCGGCCCGCGCCCGAGGCGACCTGGCCCGCCGCCTTCGCCGAGCGGGTCCGCCTCGCCCCCGACGCCGTCGCCCTCGTCTGCGAGGACGAGGAGCTGACGTACGCCGAACTCGACGCCGCCGCGAACCGCCTCGCCCGGCTCCTCGCCGCCCGGGGCGCGGGCCCCGAGGACGTCGTCGCCGTCGCCCTGCCCCGCTCCCCGGACCTGGTGGTCGCCCTCCTCGCCGTCATGAAGGCCGGCGCCGCCTACCTCCCGCTCGACGCCGACCACCCCCGGGACCGCATCGCCTACATGCTGGACGACGCCGGCGCCCGCACGGTCGTCACCACCCGCGAGCTGTCCGACGCCCTGCCCGACGCGCCCGGCGTCGCCCGCGTCCTGCTCGACGACCCGGCCACGGCCGCCGCACGCGACGCCCTCGACCCCACGGACCCCGCCGTCCCCGTGCCGCTCGACGGGGCCGCGTACGTCATCTACACCTCGGGCTCCACCGGCCGCCCCAAGGGCGTCGTGGTCTCCCACGACGGCGTCGGCAGCCTGATCGCCACCGCCACCGACCGCATCGGCGTCACCGCCGACAGCCGGATCGTGCAGTTCGCCTCCGCCGGCTTCGACGTCACCGTCTGGGACCTCGTCATGTCGCTGTGCGTCGGCGGCCGGGTGATCCTCGTCCCCACCGAGCGCCGCGTCGCCGGACCGGCCCTCACGGACTACATCGCCCGCCACCGCGCCACCCACATGATCCTGCCGCCCTCCCTCGTCTCCGCGCTGCCGCCCGAGTGCGACCTGCCCGACGGCTCCGTCCTCGTCGTCGGCACGGAGGCCGTCCCCGGCGAACTCGTCGCCCGCTGGGCCGGACGCGTCCGCGTCGTCGTCGCCTACGGCCTCACCGAGGCCACCGTCAACTCCACGCTCTGGCCCGCCGACGCCGACCGCCCCGGGCCCGCCCCCATCGGCCGCCCCGACCCCAACACCCGCGCCTACGTCCTCGACTCGGCCCTGCGGCCCGTCCCGGTCGGCGCCGAGGGCGAGCTGTACGTCGGCGGGCGCGGCCTCGCCCGCGGCTACCTGGGCCGCCCGGGGCTCACCGCGGAGCGCTTCGTCGCCGACCCGTACGCCGACGGGCCCGGCGCCCGCATGTACCGCACCGGCGACCGGGTCCGCTGGAGCGCCGACGGCAACCTGGAGTTCCTCGGCCGCGCCGACGGCCAGATCAAGATCCGCGGCCACCGCGTCGAACCCGGCGAGGTCGAGAGCGCCTTCATGGCCTGCCCCGGCATCGCCCAGGCCGCCGTCCTCGTCCGCGACGACCACCGCGGCGTCAAGCGCCTCGTCGGCTACCTCGTGGCCGCGGCCGGCACGGACGCCGAGGAGGCCGACGCCGCCGTCGCCGGGGCCCGCGCCCGGATCGCCGGGACCCTCCCGGCCCCCATGGTCCCCTCCGCCCTCGTCCGGCTCGACGGACCCCTGCCGCTCACCCCGAACGGCAAGCTCGACCGCCGCGCCCTGCCCGAGCCCCGGTGGACCGCCCTGGCCGGCGACGACGCGCCCACCACCCCCGCCGAGACCGCGCTCGCCGCGCTCTTCGCCGAAGTCCTCGGCCTGCCGTCGGTCGGCGTCCACGACAGCTTCTTCGAACTGGGCGGCGACAGCATCGTCGCCATCCGGCTCGTCAACCGCGCCCGCGCCACCGGCCTCGCGCTCACCCCGCGCGACGTCTTCCGGCTCCGCACGGTCGCCGCCCTCGCCGCGCACGCCGCCCCGGTCGCCGAAGGGCCCGCGCCGCTCCCGGCCGCCGCCCTCGACGAGGACGCCCTGCCCGTCTCACCGCTCCAGGAGGGCTTCTTCTTCCACGCGGTGTACGACGAGGACGCCGACGACCTGTACGTGGTCCAGGAACTCCTCGACCTCGCGGAGCCCGTGGACCCGGACCGGCTGCGCGACGCCCTCCAACTCCTCCTCGACCGCCACCCGCTGCTGCGCGCCTCCTTCCGGCAGCTGCCCGGCGGCGAGGTCGTCCAGCGGCTCGCGGACCGCACCGCCCTCCCGTGGCACGAGGCGGACACGACCCGCACCGCCCTGGACGAGATCCTGCGGGAGGACCGGGACCGGGGCTTCGACCTCGCCGCACCGCCGCTGCTGCGCGCCACCCTGATCCGCGACGGGCACCGCCACCGGCTCCTGCTCACCCTGCACCACGTCGTCGCCGACGGCTGGTCCGTCACCGTCCTGCTGCGCGAACTGACCGCCGCGTACGCGGGGGAGACCCTGCCCCTGCCCGCCGACCCGCGCCCCTACCTGGCCTGGCTTGCCGCGCGCGACCGCGACGCCGCCCGGGACGCCTGGCGCGAGGCGCTGGCCGGCCTGGAGGAACCGACCCGGCTGCCCCTCCTCGCCGGGACCCCCGCCGGGGACGGCGCGCCGACCCCGCGCACCCGCACCGAGCGCGTCGACGTGCGCCTGCCCGAGGCCCTCACCGCCGAGCTGACCGCCCGCGCCCGCCGCGAGGGCCTCACCCCCAGCACCGTCCTCAACGGCGCCTGGGCCCTGCTCCTCGGCGGTCTGACCGGCAGCCGGGACGTCGTCTTCGGCACCACCGTCTCCGGCCGCACCACCGAGGTCGAGGACCTGGACGCGGCCGTGGGCCTCTTCGTCAACACCGTCCCCGTCCGCGTCCGCCTGCGCGCCGGCGAACCCCTCGCCGAGCTGCTCCGGCGCGTCCAGGACGAGCACGCGGCGCTCCTCGACCACCAGCACCTCGGCCTCGCCGACATCCAGCGGCTCGCGGGCGGCGGCGAACTCTTCGACACCCTCGTGGTGTTCGAGAACCACCCGGCCGGACCGCCCGCCGCCACCCCCCTGGTCACCGGCACCGAGGTGCTCGACGCCGTCCACTACCCGCTCGCGCTCGTCGCCGAGCCCCGCGACGGACACCTGTCGCTCCGCTTCACCCACGACCCGGACCGCGTCGACCGGCTGACCGTCGCCGTCCTCGCGCACCGCTTCGAGGCGCTGCTGCGCACCTTCGTCACCGACCCCGGCCGCCCGACCGCCCGGATCGGCCTCCTCTCCGACCGGGAGGCGGAGCGGATCGCCGGGCTGAACGCCACCGACCGTCCGCTCCCCGACCCGGACGCCACCCTCGCCTCGCTCTTCGCCGCACAGGCCGCCCGGACCCCCGACGCGCCCGCCGTGGTGGACGAGGGCACCACCCTCACGTACGCGGAACTCGACCGGCGCGCCGAGGCCCTCGCCCGGCGGCTGCGGGCCCGGGGCGCGGGACCCGAGGAGTTCGTCGCCGTCGCGGTGCCCCGCTCGGCGGAGCTGATGGTCGCCCTCCTCGGCGTCCACAGGGCGGGCGCCGCCTACCTGCCCGTCGACCTCGACTACCCCGCCGACCGGGTCGCGTTCATGCTCGCCGACTCCGGCGCGCGCACGGTCGTCACCACCGCCGGAGCGGTCGGCCGGCTGCCCGGCGTCCCGGGCCTCGACGCCGTCCTCGTGGACCGCGAGGAAGAAGTCCCCGACGCGCCCCGCACGGAGGCGCCCCGCACGGAGGCGGGCCCCGACCACCCCGCGTACCTGATCTACACCTCCGGCTCCACCGGCCGCCCCAAGGGCGTCGCCGTCACCCACCGGGCGATCGTCAACCGCCTCGCCTGGATGCAGGGCGAGTACGGGCTCACCGCCGACGACCGGGTCCTCCAGAAGACCCCGGCGAGCTTCGACGTGTCCGTGTGGGAGTTCTTCTGGGCCCCGACCACGGGCGCCACCGTCGTCCTCGCCCGCCCCGACGGCCACCGCGACCCCGGCTACCTGGCCGAACTGATCCGCGCCGAGCGGATCACCACCCTGCACTTCGTCCCCTCGATGCTGGCCGCCTTCGTCCAGGCCCTGGCGGCCGCCCCCGGCGGCCCCGACTGGGCGGCGCCCCTGCGCAGGGTGTTCTGCAGCGGCGAGGCGCTCACCGGGCCCGACGCCCGGCGCTGGGCGGAGCTCACCTCCCGGCCCGGCCGGGGGCCCGTACCGCTGCACAACCTGTACGGGCCCACCGAGGCCGCCGTCGACGTCACCCACTTCCCGTACGAGGGCGGCGACGGGCCCGCCGTCCCCATCGGCCGGCCCGTCTGGAACACGCGCCTGCACGTGCTCGACCCCTTCCTGCGGCCCGTCCCGGACGGCGTGCCCGGCGAGCTGTACCTCGCCGGGGTCCAGCTGGCGCGCGGCTACCACGGCCGGCACGGCCTGACCGCCGAGCGGTTCGTCGCCGACCCCTTCGGGGCGCCCGGCACCCGCATGTACCGCACCGGCGACCTCGTGCGCCGCCGGGCCGACGGCGCCGTCGAGTACCTCGGCCGCACCGACCGGCAGGTCAAGATCCGCGGCAACCGCGTCGAACCCGGCGAGATCGAGACCGCCCTCGCGAACCTCCCCGGTGTGGCCCGCGCCGCCGTGGTCGTCCGCGACGGCGCCCTCGTCGGCTACGCGGTCCCGGCCCCCGGCGCGCCCGCGCCGGACGCCGGAGCCCTGCGCGACGCGCTCGCCGGTGCCCTGCCCGCCCCGCTGGTGCCCAGCGCCGTCGTCGTCCTCGACGCGCTGCCCCTGACGCCCAGCGGCAAGCTCGACCAGAACGCCCTGCCCTCGCCGTCCACCGCCCCCCGGGCGGGCGGACGCGCGCCCCGCGACGCCCGCGAGCGCGCCCTGTGCGAGGTCTTCACCGCCGTCCTCGGCATCCAGGACATCGGCGCCGACGACGACTTCTTCGTGCTCGGCGGCGACAGCCTCACCTCGATCGCCGTCGCGACCGGGGCCCGTGAGAGGGGACTGACGATCAGCCCGCGCGACGTGTTCCAGCACCGCACGCCCGCCGCGCTCGCGGCGGCGCCACCGGCCGAGCCCGAGCCCGCACCCCGGGAAGGCACCGAGCCCCGGGAAGACACCGAGCCCCCCGCCGTCACGGTCTCCGCCACCGACGCCGGACAGGCCGCCGCCGCGCTCCGGGCCGTCCTCGCGCAGCAGAAGCAGGTCGACCCCGCCCTCCAGGCCCTCCTCGACCGGCTCACCGCCACCGCGGGCACCTCCCAGGAACCCCCGGCCCCGGCCCCGGCCGCCCCGCTCGGCGGCCCGGACCTGACCGAGGAGGAGACCGCCCGCGTCGCCGAGACCGCCGGACTGCCCGTCACCGACGTCTGGCCGCTCTCCCCGCTCCAGGAGGGCATGTACTTCCACGCCACCTACGACGCCGGGGACGCCCTCGACGTCTACCTGTCGCAGGAGACCCTGGACCTCGACCACCGCCTCGACGCCGACCGGCTGCGCGCCGCCTGCCGGGCGCTCCTGGACCGCAACGAGGGCCTGCGCGCCGGATTCACCAGCGACGGCCTGCCCCGGCCCGTCCAGTTCGTCGTCGACGGCGCCGAGATCCCGCTGACCGAGACCGACCTGTCCGCGCTCCCCGCCGACGAGGGCCACGCGCGCGTGGAGGAACTCCTCGCGGCCGACCGCCGGCAGCGCTTCGACCTGTCGGCCCCGCCGCTGTGCCGCCTGCGCCTGATCCGCCTGCCCGGAGGACGCGACCGGCTCGTCGTCACCCACCACCTCATCCTGTGGGACGGCTGGTCCGCCTGGCTGTTCCTGGAGGAGCTGTTCACGCTGTACGAGAACGGCGGCGACCCCACCGGGCTGCCCGCCCCCGGCTCGTACCGCGACTACCTCGCCTGGCTGGCCGGTCAGGACACCGCCGAGGCCGTCGACGCCTGGCGCGGCGCCCTCGCCGGCTTCGACGAACCGACCCTGGTCGCCCCGACCGGCCGCGACGCGGGCCCGGTCATCCCGGCCGACTTCGACGCCGTCCTCACGGAGGAGGCGAGCGACCGGCTGCGCGCCGCCGCCCGCCGCCACGGCCTCACCCCCAACACGGTCCTCAACGCCGCCTGGGGCCTGGTCCTCTCCGCCGTCACCGGCCGCCCCGACGTCGCCTTCGGCACGGCGGTCGCCGGCCGCCCCGCCGACCTGCCGAACGCCGCCGGCATCATCGGCATGTTCCTCAACACCGTCCCGGCCCGCACCGCCTTCGCCCCCGACGAGCCGCTGCTCGACCTGCTGCGCCGCCTCCAGACCGAGCGCGCCGCCGTCATGCCGTACGAGTACGTCGGCCTCGGCACCCTCCAGCGGGAGACCGGCCACCGCCGCCTCTTCGACACCCTCTTCGTGCTCCGCTCCGCCGACGGCGAGGACCGGGCCGCCGCGCTCCGGCGGCGGCACGGCATCACCGGCGTCTCCAACGTCGACGGCACCCACTTCCCGCTGACCCTGATCGTCACCCCCGGGGCCCGGCTGCGGGTCACCCTGGCGGCCCGCCCCGACCTGTTCGACGCCGAGGCCGCCACCACGGTCCTCGACCGGTTCACGGCCGTCCTGGAACGGCTCGCGGACCTCCTCGCCGGACCGGACGCCGCCACCGTCCGCACCGCCGCCGTCGACCTGCTGCTCCCGGCCGAGCGCGCCGCCCTGGCGGCCGGGGCCGCCGCCGGGCGCGAGCCCGTGCCGGACGAGACCGTCGCCGACCTGCTCGCGGCCCAGGTCGCCCGCACCCCCGACGACACCGCCCTGGTCTTCGGCGAGCGCTCCCTCACGTACGCCGAACTCGACGCGCGCGTCAACCGGATCGCCCGGCTGCTGCTCGCCCGGGGCGCGGAACCCGAGAAGGTCGTGGCGCTCGCGCTGCCCCGCTCCCTCGACATGGTCGCCGCCCTCTTCGCCGTCCTGCGCACCGGCGCCGCCTACCTGCCGCTCGACCTCGACCACCCGGCCGACCGGCTGCGCCTCATGGTCGAGGACACCGGCCCGCTCTGCCTGGTCTCCACCACGGCCGTCGCCGCCGCCCTGGGCGCGGACGCGCCCGGACTCCTCCTGGACGACCCGGCCGTGGCCGCCGAACTCGACGCCCTGGACGGCGGCCCGCTCGCGGACGCCGAACGGCCCGCGTTCGCCCACGACGTCCCGGACCGTCTGGAACACCCGGCGTACGTCATCTACACCTCCGGCTCCACCGGCCGCCCCAAGGGCGTCGTCACCCCCTACCGGGGCCTGACGAACATGCAGCTCAACCACCGGGAAGAGATCTTCGCCCCGGCCGTCGCCTCGGCCGGCGGACGGCGCCTGCGCATCGCGCACACCGTCTCCTTCGCCTTCGACATGTCCTGGGAGGAGCTGCTCTGGCTCGTCGAGGGCCACGAGGTCCACGTCTGCGACGAGGAGCTGCGCCGCGACGCCGAGGCCCTGGTCGCCTACTGCGACCGGCACCGGATCGACGTCGTCAACGTGACCCCCACCTACGCCCAGCTCCTCGTCGAGGAGGGCCTGCTCGACGAGGACCACGACGGGGACCGCGACGAGGCGGCCGGGAAGCACCGGCACCGGCCCGCCCTGGTCCTGCTCGGCGGCGAGGCCGTCTCCGACACCGTGTGGAACCGGCTGCGGGACACCGAGGGCTGCTACGGCTACAACCTGTACGGGCCGACCGAGTACACCATCAACACCCTCGGCGGCTCGACGGCCGACAGCGCGACCCCCACGGTCGGCCGGCCCATCCGCAACACCCGCGCCCACGTCCTCGACCCCATGCTGCGCCCGGTCCCGCCGGGCTGCCCCGGCGAGCTGTACATCGCGGGCACCGGCCTGGCCCGCGGCTACCACGACCGCCCCGGCCTCACCGCCGAACGCTTCGTCGCGGACCCCTTCGGGCGGCCCGGCGAGCGCATGTACCGCACCGGCGACCTCGTGCGGCAGCGGCCCGACGGACTCCTCGACTTCCTCGGCCGCACCGACGACCAGGTCAAGATCCGCGGCTACCGCGTCGAACTCGGCGAGATCGCCACGGCCCTGTCCTCCCACCCCGGCGTCGCCCACGCGGCGGTCGTCGTGAACACCGACACCGGCACGAAGCGCCTGGTCGGCTACTACGTACCGGAGGAGGACGCCCTCGAGCCGCAGGCCCTCCGCGCCCACCTCAAGGCCGCCCTGCCCGACTACATGGTCCCGGCCGCGCTCGTCGCCGTGGACACCCTGCCGCTGACCGTCAACGGCAAGCTCGACGTCCGCGCCCTGCCCGCCCCCGACCTCGCCCGGGCCGGAGGAACCGGCCGCGCCCCGCGCACCCCGCGCGAGGAGACCCTCCGGGACCTCTTCGCCGAGGCCCTCGGACTGCCCGCGGAGGCCGTCGGCATCGACGACGACTTCTTCGACCTCGGCGGCCACTCGCTCCTCGCCACCCGCCTCGTCAGCCGCGCCCGCACGGCGCTCGCCGCCGAACTCGCCATCCGCGACCTGTTCGAGGCCCCCACGGTCGCCGAGCTGATCGAGCGCGTCGACCGTGCCACGGGTCCCGCCCGGCCCGCCCTCACCGCGGGCGAGCGCCCCGACGAGCTGCCGCTCTCCCACGCCCAGCAGCGCCTCTGGGTCGTCCAGCAGATCGAGTGCACCTCCGCCGCCTACAACTTCCCCCTCGTCCTGCGGCTGCGCGGCCCCCTCGACGCCGACGCCTGGGAGGCCGCCCTGGCCGACGTCACGGCCCGGCACGAGGCCCTGCGCACCGTCTTCGCGGAGCGCGACGGCCGGGTGTTCCAGCGGGTGCTGCCCGCCGTGGAGGCACGGCCCGCCGTCGAACGGCTCACCGCCACCGAGGACGAGCTGCCCGGCCTGGTCGACACGGCCGTCAACCGGCCCTTCGACCTCGCCGCCGAACTCCCGCTGCGCGCCGCGCTCGTGGAGCTCGGCCCCGAGGACCACGCGGCGGTCCTGCTGCTCCACCACATCACCACCGACGAGTGGTCGGACCGCCCCTTCCTCCGCGACCTCGCCGCCGCCTACGCGGCCCGGACCGCCGGCACGGCACCGGAGTGGGAGCCGCTGCCCGTCCAGTACGCCGACTACGCCCTGTGGCAGCAGCGCCTCCTCGGCGACCCCGCCGACCCGGACAGCCGGGCCGCCCGGCAACTGGAGCACTGGCGCACGGTCCTGGACGGCGCCCCCGAGGAGCTGGAGCTGCCCGCGGACCGGCCGCGCCCGGCCCGCCCCGCCTTCACCGGCGCCGCACTCGACGTCGCCTTCGACCCCGAGGTCCACGAGGGGCTGCGGCGGCTCGCCCGGACGACCGGCACCAGCATGTTCATGGTGGTGCACGCCGCCGTGGCCGCCCTCCTGCACCGCCTGGGCGCTGGCACGGACATCCCGCTCGGCGCGCCCATCGCGGGCCGCGGCGACGAGGCCCTCGACGACCTCGTGGGCTTCTTCGTCAACACCCTGGTGCTCCGCACCGACCTGAGCGGCGACCCGAGCTTCACCGAACTCCTCGCCCGCGTCAGGGAGACCGACCTCGCCGCGTTCTCCCACGCCGACGTGCCCTTCGAGGCCGTGGTGGAGAAGCTCAACCCCACCCGGTCCCTCTCCCGCAATCCCCTCTTCCAGGTGATGGTCGGCCACCACGCCCGCACCGGCGACGCCCTCGACCTGCCCGGCCTGAGCGCCGCGTACCTCCCCTTCCGCATCCGCTCGGCCAAGTTCGACCTGGTCTTCTCCTTCACCGAGCACACCCCGGCCGACGGCGGCCCCGGCTCGCTCGGCTGCCGCCTGGAGTTCGCCACGGAGCTCTTCGACCGGGAGACCGCCGAGCGGATCGGGGAACGCCTCCGCACCCTCGTCGCGGCCCTGGCCGCCGCACCCGACCGGCCCGTCTCCCGGGCCGAACTCCTCGACGACGCCGAACGGCACCTCGTCCTGGAGGAGTTCAACGCCACGGCCCGCGAAGTCGACGAGGAGACCTTCCCCGCCCTCTTCGCCCGCCGGCGCGCCGAGCGCCCCGACGCGGTCGCCGTCGTGGAGCGCTCCCGCTCCGTCACGTACGCCGAGCTCGACGCCCGCGCCGACCGCGTCGCCGCCCTCCTGGCCGCCCGGGGCGTCGGGGCCGAGAGCGTCGTCGGCGTGGCCGTGCCCCGCTCGGCCGACACGGTCGCCACGGTCCTCGCCGCCATGAAGCTGGGCGCCGCGTTCCTGCCGCTCGACCTGGTCCACCCGGCCGACCGCCTCGCGTACATGATCGAGGACTCCCGGGCGGCCCTGGTCGTCGGCACCGAACCGGTCGCGGGCAAGATCCCCGCCGTGCCGGGCGTCCCCGTGCTGCTGCTCGACGACCCGGAGACCGCCACCGCCCTGCGCGACCTGCCGGACGCCCCCCTCGGCAGCGGCCCCGCCGTCCTGGACACGGCCGCGTACGTCATCTACACCTCCGGCTCCACCGGCCGCCCCAAGGGCGTCGTCGTCCCCCACGAGGGGATCGCCAGCCTGGTCGCCACCGCCGTCGACCGGATGGGCCTGGAACGCGACAGCCGCGTCCTGCAGTTCGCCTCCGTCGGCTTCGACGTCTTCGTCTTCGAACTGGCCATGGCCCTCTGCCACGGCGGCCGGCTCGTCCTGATCACCGACGAGGCCCGGGTCGCCGGCCCCGCCCTCACCGACTTCCTCGCCGACCAGCGGATCACCCACATGATCCTGCCGCCGTCCCTCGTCTCCGCCCTGCCGCCCGGCTGCGCGCTCCCCGAGGGATCGACCGTCCTCGTCGGCACCGAGACCGTGCCGCCGGACCTCTTCGAGCGCTTCGGCACCACCGCCCACCTGATCTGCGCGTACGGGCTCACCGAGGCGACCGTCAACTCCACCCTGTGGCCCGCCCGCGAGCACCCGGGCCGCCCGTCCGGCCGGGTCCCCATCGGCCGGCCCGACCCCAACACCCGCTGCTACGTCCTCGACGAGCACCTCAGGCCGGTCCCGCCCGGCGTCGCGGGCGAGCTGTACGTCTCCGGACGCGGCCTCGCGCGCGGCTACCTCGGCAAGCCGGGGCTGACCTCGGAGCGGTTCGTGGCCGACCCGTACGGCCCGCCCGGCAGCCGCATGTACCGCACCGGCGACCGCGCCCGCTGGCGCGCCGACGGCAACGTCGACTTCCTCGGCCGCGTCGACACCCAGGTGAAGGTACGGGGCTTCCGCATCGAACTCGGCGAGATCGAGGCGGCCCTCACCTCCCACCCGTCGGTGGCCCAGGCCGCCGTGGTGCCCGACCGCGACGGCGACATCGTGCGCCTGGTCGGCTACGCCGTGCCGGAGGCGGGGGAGGGGGAGCCCGACCCGCAGGAACTGCGCGCCCACGTGGCCGGAGTCCTGCCGGAGTACATGGTCCCGGCGCTCGTCGTCCCGCTCGACGGCCCGCTGCCCCTCACCCCCAACGGCAAGCTCGACCGGAAGGCGCTGCCCGCGCCGGACTGGGCCGCCATGACCGGCGACACCCGCCCGGCGAACGCGACGCAGGAGAGGCTCGCCGCGCTCTTCCGCGAGGTCCTCCGCCTCGACCGGGTCGGCGTCCACGACAACTTCTTCGCGCTCGGCGGCCACTCCATGGCCTCGATGCGGCTCCTGGGCCGCATCCGCGCCGAGTTCGGCGTCGAGCTGAGCATCCGCGACGTCTTCGACGCCCTGACGGTCGACGGTCTGGAGGCCAAGCTGAAGGGGGCCGCCGCGGCCCGCCCGGCGCTCCTGCCCGCAGGCGAGCACGAGGGCCCCCGGCTCGCCGCGCCCGTCCAGCGCCTCCAGTGGGACGCGTACCGCCGCGCCCCCGCCTTCGACCACGCCCTGGTGCTCCGCTCGCCCGGCGGCCTGGACGCGGACGCCGTGGCGGCCGCGCTCGCCGACGTGGCGGCCCGCCACGAGCCGCTGCGCACGGCCTTCGCCGAACGCGACGGCGTCCTGCACCTCGTGGACGCCGCACCGCCCGCCCTCGTACGGGAGGAGAGCGCCGACCCGGAGGCCCGCCTGCGCGAACTGGCCGCGGGAGCGCCCGCACCGGACCGCGAGGCCCCGCTGCGGGCCCACCTCCTGACCGGCCCCGACGGACGCCAGGCGCTGCTCCTGACCCTGCACTACCTGGCCGTCGACGAATGGTCGGTCGTCCCCCTCTTCCGCGACCTGACCTCCGCCTACACGGCCCGTACGGAGGGCCGGGCGCCCGACTGGGAGCCGCTGCCCGTCGCGTACGGGGACTACGCCCGCTGGGCCCGCGAGGTCCTCGGCGACCCGGACGACCCGGAGAGCGGGGCGGCCCGCCAGCTCGCGTACTGGCGGCAGGTCCTGAAGGACGCGCCGGCCGCGCTGGCCCTCCCGGCCGACGCCCCGCACGCGTCCGCGCCCGGCGCGGGCCACGTCGGCTTCGTCCTGGACGAGAAGCTGCACGCGGCCGTCGACGAACTGGCCCGCACGACCGGCACCAGCATGTTCATGGTCCTGCACTCCGCCCTGGCCGCCCTGCTCACCGCCCACGGCGCGGGCACGGACCTGCCGCTCGGCACGATGGTCGCGGGCCGCGCGGACGACCGGCTCGCGGACCTGGTGGGCTGCTTCTTCAACACGCTCGTGCTGCGCACCGACACGGCCGGAGACCCCACCTTCGCCGAACTGCTCTCCCGGGTGCGGGAGACCACCCTGAGCGCCCTCGACCGCCAGGAGGTCCCCTTCGAGGAGGTGGCCCGGGCGGCCGGACTGCCCCCGGAGGGCCCGCAGGTCATGGTGATCCACCACGAGCAGGCGGACCTGGACCGCCTGGAGGGCGGCGTCGGCTCCCTCGACACCGTGCCGACCGGCTCCACGCGGGCCCGGCTGACCCTCGGCTTCTACGAGCCGCTCGGCGAGGGTCCGGTCCACTGCGGCCTCATCCATGCCACCGACCTGTTCGGCGCCGCCAAGGCACGGCGGCTCGCCGACGAACTCCAGGGGCTGCTGCGCGCCGCGGTCACCGACCCGGAACAGCCGCTCTCGGAGCTGTTCACCGCCCTGCCCACGGGGCGTGACGACGCATGACCACCGGCCCGTTCGAGGAACCGCAGGGGCGTTTCCCGGTCCCGGTCCACGAGGACGCCAGGGAGGCCCGCGTGGAGTACGGGGAGACCCGCTGGACCGACCTGCGCCCGGCGAGCCCGGCGTCCGGGCGGGGCTGAGGACCCGTCGCGGACAGAGGAAGGGCCCCCTCCCGCACGGGAGGGGGCCCTTCGCGTCCGTTCCGTCAGTCCCGTACGCCGGTCGGCTCGCGGCGGCTGTCGGACCAGGCCGACCACAGCTCGGCGTAGTGCCCGCCCGCCGCGACCAGTTCGTCGTGGGTGCCGGTCTCGACGACCCGGCCCCCGTCGAGGACGACGATCCGGTCCGCCGTGGCGGCCTGCGGCAGCCGGTGGGCCACCATCAGACCCGTACGTCCCTCCAGGGCGCGCAGCGCGGCGGCCTCCAGGACCCGGGCTCCGGCGCTGCCCGCGTCGGCGGTCGCCTCGTCGAGGAGGGCGACGGGCGCGTCCGTGAGGACGAGCCGGGCCAGGGCGAGGTGCTGGGCCTGGGTCACCGTGAGCCGGTGACCGCCCTCGCCCACGACCGTCGCGAGCCCCTCGGGGAGCGCGTCGGCCCACTCCAGGGCGCCGACGTGGTCCAGGGCCGCGCGCAGCTCCCCGTCCGTGGCCCCGGGCCGGGCCAGGCGCAGGTCCTCGGCGAGGGGACCGGAGAAGACGTGGACCTCCTGGCTGATCAGGGTGACGGCCCGCCGCACCCCGGCGGGGCCCAGCTCGCGGCTGTCCACGCCCCCCAGGGCGATCGTGCCGGACGCCGGCTCGTGGACGCCCGCGATCAGCTTGGCGAGCGTGGTCTTGCCCGCGCCGCTGGCGCCCACCAGGGCGACGCGCTCGCCGCACCGCACGTCGAGGTCGACCTCGTGGAGCACCGGGTGGCCGTCCACGTAGGCGTGGCCAAGCCCCGTCACCTTGACCGAGCCGTCCACGGGCACGGCGGGGCGCCCCTCGGGCTCCCGCTCGGCCGGCAGGCTCGACACGCCGACGAGCCGGGCGAGGCTCGCCCCGGCCGACTGGGCGTCGTCGATGAGGAAGAGCGCGGCGTTGATCGGGTTGAACAGGCCGTGGAAGTAGAGCGCCGCCGCCGTGGCCGTACCGATGCTCACCGACCCGGCGTCGACAAGGAGGAAGCCGGTGACGAGGATCGAGGCCATGCCGAGGAACTCGGCGGCGTTCAGGCGGGAGAAGAAGCCGGAGACCAGGCGCATGCCGCTCGCCGCGAGGTCGACGGCCGCCCCCGACCGCTTCTCCAGCAGGTCCGCGTGGCGGTCGGTCAGACGGAACGCCCGTACGGTGCGGACGCCCCCGACGCTGTCGAGGAGCTGGTGCTGGAGGGCGCCGGTCGCCACCCGGTGCTCGGCGTAGATCCTTGCGGCGCGCGGGATGTACCAGCGCACGGTCAGGACGTGCACCGGGACGGCGACGAGGACGGCGAGCAGGAAGCGCCAGTCGAGGACGGTCAGGCCCACCAAGGTCAGGATGATGGTGAGGAAGGCGTTCGCGAACTCGGGCAGCGCCTGCCGGACCGCCCGCGCGATCAGCGTGACGTCGCCCGTGACCCGGGCGGTCAGGTCGCCCGAACCGGCCTTCTCGACCCGTTCCAGCGGCAGTCGCAGCGCCCGCGCGATGAACCGCTCCCGCAGGTCCGCGAGGACCGTCTCGCCGAGCCGGGCCACCAGCGACTTGCCGACGGCGGTCGCCACGCCCCGGGCCACGGCCACCGCGAGGAGCAGCGCCATCGGCACGGTCAGCGCGGCCGTGCCGGCGCGGTCCACGACCAGGTCCACGATCCGGCCGAGCAGCGGGGCGGTCAGGAGTCCGACGCCGGTGCCGGCGACCAGGACGGTCAGCGAGGTCACGGCGAGCAGCCGGTGGCGGCGCAGCAGCCCGCGGACCACGGCGAGGGTCTGCGCGCCGGTCGCGGTGGGCAGGAGGGCCCGCTCGGGCACGCCGGTCGCGGGCGTACGTTCGGGCGTACCGGTCCCGGTGGGTGCGGACGCGCTGTCGGGCGTGCCGGATCCGCTCATCGTCCGTCCTTCGTCCTCGTCCTCGTCCTTCGCGCCGGGGCCCGGCGCGGTCGCGTCGGGGCCGGCCGTCATGCCAGCACCGCCGAGCGGTACGTCGCGTGGGAGGCGACGAGCTCCGGGTGGCTGCCCTCGGCGGTCACTCGCCCCCCGTCGAGCACCACCACGACGTCGGTCCCGGCGAGCAGGGCCGGGCTGGTGGTGACCAGGAGGGTGGTGCGGCCCCGGCGCAGCTCCCGCAGCCGGGCGGCGATGCGGGCCTCGGTGACCGTGTCGACGGCCGTGGTCGGGTCGTGGACGACCAGGACCGGCGGGTCGGCGGCCAGGGCGCGGGCGAGCGCGACCCGCTGGCGCTGGCCGCCGGAGAGCGAGCGGCCCCGCTCGGCGAGGACGGTGTGCACGCCGTCGGGCAGGGCCTCGGCGACGTCGTCCGCCGCGGCGGCGGCGAGCGCGGGACCGACGTCCGTCGCCCCGTCGCCCGCCCCGGCCCGTACGTTGGCGAGGAGGCTGTCCTCGAACAGGTCGGCGTCGTGGTGGGCGACCAGGACCGCCCGGCGGGCCTCGCCGGGGTCGAGGTCGGACAGCGGGACGCCGTCGAGCTCCACGCTCCCCCCGGCGGGCTCCTGTTCGCGGCCCAGACAGAGCAGCAGGTCGTTCGCGGCGGCCGGGTCCCGGGCGACCACGCCGACGACGCTGCCGGGCGCCACGTCGAGGTCGAGGCCGCGCAGCGCGCCGTGGGTCAGGCCCCGCAGCCGCAGCCGTCCGGCGACGGGGGAGGGGAGCGGGGTCGTCCCGGCGGCGACGGCCGGGGGCGAGGCGAGCACCTCGGCGATCCGGTCGGCCGAGGCGCGGGCCTGGGCGAACTCGCCGTTGACGTAGGTGAGGAGCTGGAAGGGGCCCAGGAGGTACTGGGCGAGGCCGACGGCCGCCACCAGGTCGCCCACGCTGATCGTGCCGCGCATCGCCAGATGGGCGCCGACCAGACCGATCACCGCGATGAAGACGCCGGTCAGGGCGAGGATGGCCCCGTCGTGCCAGGCCCGGCTGTTCGCCGCCCGCAGCGCCGAGGCCAGCGAGCTGCGGCTGGTCTCCCGGTACCGGGCCACCGCCGCGCCCTCGGCGCCGATGCCCTTCAGGACGCGCAGCCCCGCCACCAGGTCGGCGGCGACCCCCGACGCGTGGGCGGCGTGCTCCTGCTCGGCCTCGCTGCGCCGCTCCAGCGGGCGGCTGATGAGGTGGCCGATCCACAGCAGGGGCGGGACGCCGAGGAGGACGAGCAGCCCGAGCGGGACGGAGGTGCGGAGCAGGGCCACCGCACTGACGGCGAGTCCGGTGAGCGCGGACAGCGCGTACGGCAGGGCGGAGGCGACCGAGCCGACCCGGCGGGCGTCGCCGGTCGCGACGGCGGTCAGCGCGCCCGGGAGCCGGCCGGTGTCGGCGCCGCCCCTCGGGTCGAGCACCCGGGCGGCGAGGTCCTGCCGGATCCGGTGCGCGGCGCTCTCGCCCGCCCCCTCGGCGAACCGGGCGGAGATCCGGTAGCAGGTGGAGAGGACGAGGAAGAGCACGGCGAGGACGAGCAGCCGACGCAGCAGCGCCCCGGCGGACCCGGTCCCCACCGCCTCGTCGATGGTCAGGCCGATGACGACCGGCACGAGGGCCTCGCACGCCTGGTGGGCCATGGCGAGGAGCGACGCCCCACCGACCCGGCGGCGCTGGTCGCCGAGCGCTCTGCGGAGGACGTGGCCTCCCGTTGGTCCTCCAGCGGGCATGCGGAGCCTCCACGAAGCGAGGGATGGTTAGGTAAGGCTAGCTTAATGAGGGGGGCTGCCAAGGGGGTCGGCGAGACGTCGCAGGGTGCCGGGGGTGCGCGCGCTCCCGCCGGTCCGGAGGTCGCGTTGACCCGTCGGGGCGATGCGGTTAGGCTCACCTAAGTTGACCTGTTCGGCACGTCAAGTCACGTGCGGCGCATCCGCCTTGGGCCCACGGCCGGACGGGGGCGCGAACCGCCGTCAGGGGGAGTGGCCGTTGTCCGTCGAAATCCAGACGGCGTCCGGAGGCAGGACCGGCGGCCCCGACGGGCCCACCGCGCCCCCCGTGCGCCCGGCCACCGTCGCCCTGCGCGGCCTGGGCCTCCTCGTGACGCTCGGGGCGCTGCTCCTCGTCTGCCTGCTCAGCGTCTGGGTGGGCACCCGGGGGATCCCCTTCGCCTCCACCTGGGACCTGCTGTGGCACCCCGACGGCTCCGAGGCCTCCGTCATCGTCCACGACTACCGCGTCCCCCGCACCCTCCTCGGCCTCCTGGTCGGCGTGGCGCTCGGCCTGTCGGGCGCGCTCATGCAGGCCCTGACGCGCAATCCGCTCGCCGACCCCGGACTGCTCGGCGTCAACCTGGGCGCCTCCGCCGGCGTCGTCGTGGCCATCGCCTTCCTGGGCGTGGCCTCGCCCCTCGGCTACGTCTGGTTCGCCCTCGCCGGGGCCGCCGCCGCGTCGGTCGGCGTCCACCTCCTCGGCTCCTCCGGCCGGAAGCTCGCCACCCCCGACCGGCTCGTCGTCGCCGGCGCGGCCGTCACCGCCGTCCTGTACGCCTTCAACTGGGGCGTGCTGCTGTTCGACCCGGAGGCCTTCGACCAGTTCCGCTTCTGGACGGTGGGCTCCCTCGCCGGCCGCTACCAGGACGTCGTCCTCCTGATCCTGCCGTTCGTCGCCACCGGCCTGGTCGTCGCGCTCCTCCTCGCGCCCTCCCTCAACGCCCTCGCCATGGGCGACCAGGTGGGCCGCGCCCTCGGCGTGAACGTCGGCCGCACCCGACTCCTCGCCGCCCTCGCCGTGATGCTGCTGTGCGGGGCCGCCACCGCCGCCGCCGGACCGATCGGCTTCGTGGGCCTGGCCGTGCCGCACATCGCCCGCTTCGTCGTCGGCCCCGACCAGCGCTGGGTCCTCACGTACGCGACGCTCCTCGCGCCCGTCCTGCTCATCGGGTCGGACGTCCTCGGCCGCGTCCTCGGCGCCCCCGGCGAGGTCCAGGTCGGCATCGTCACCGCGTTCATCGGCGCCCCCCTGTTCATCGCGCTCTGCCGCCGACGGAAGCTGGTCATGCTGTGAGCGTTCCCGTACGAGAGGCGAAGGCCCCGGCGCCCCGCGTCGTCGGCGGCCGGGTCGTCCGCGTCGGCCGCGGCGCCGTCTCCCTGCGCGTGCGGGGCCGCACCGTCGCCGTCACCGCCCTGCTGCTCGCCGCCCTCGTGCTCGTCGTCGGCACCACCCTCACCACCGGGGACTTCCCGCTCACCGTCGGAGAGGTCCTCCGCGCCCTCACCGGCAACGACTCCGGGGCCGCCGACTTCGTCGTCAACACCCTCCGCCTGCCCCGCGTCCTGACCGCGGTGTTCGTCGGCGCGGCCCTCGCCGTGAGCGGGGCGATCCTGCAGAGCCTCACCCGCAACTCCCTCGGCAGCCCCGACATCATCGGCTTCACCAACGGCTCGGCCGTCGGCGCCCTCGTCGTCATCGTCCTCCTGCACGGCAGCATGACCCAGATCGCCCTCGGCGCCCTGGCCGGCGGCCTCGCCACCGCCCTCGCCGTCCACCTCCTCATGATCGGCCGCGGACTCCAGGGGTTCCGGCTCGTCGTCATCGGCGTCGGCGTCAGCGCCCTGCTCCTCGCCGTCAACTCGTACCTGATCACCCGGGCCACCTTCCAGGAGGCCCTGGAGGCCCAGGCGTGGCTGATCGGCAGCCTCGGCAACCGGACCTGGACGCACGCCAACGCCATCGGCCTCGCCCTCGCCGTCCTGCTGCCCCCGGCCCTCCTCCTCTCCCGCCGCCTCGCCATGGTGGAGATGGGCGACCTCACCGCCACCGCGCTCGGCGTGAACGTCCGGCGCACCCGTACGGCGCTCCTCGTCGTCGGCGTCGCCCTCGCCGCCTTCGCCACCGCCGTCACCGGCCCCATCTGGTTCATCGCCCTGGCCGCCCCCCAGGTGGTGCGCCGGCTCACCGGGTCGCCCGCGCCCGCCCTGCTGCCCTCCGCCCTCATGGGCGCCCTCCTGCTCGCCCTGAGCGACCTCGCCGTCCAGCGGGCCTTCGCGCCCGCGCTCCTCCCCGTCGGCACGGCGACCGGCGCCCTCGGCGGGACCTACCTCATCTGGCTGCTGATCACCGAGTCGCGAAAGAGCCGCGCATGACCGCAACGAATCACCCCGGGCCCCGGCTGCGCGCCGAGGACCTCACGCTCTCCTACGACCGCCGGACGGTGGCCACGTCCCTCAGCGTCGACATCCCCGACCACTCCTTCACGGTCATCATCGGACCCAACGCCTGCGGCAAGTCCACCCTCCTCTCGGCCCTCGCGCGGATGCTCACCCCCAAGGCCGGACAGGTCTACCTCGACGGCGCGGCCATCTCCTCGTACCGCTCCCGCGAGGTCGCCCGCCGCCTCGGCCTGCTCCCGCAGTCCTCCAGCGCGCCCGGCGGCATCACCGTCGGCGACCTCGTCGCCCGCGGCCGCTACCCGCACCAGCGGCTCCTGAAGCAGTGGTCCGCCGAGGACGAGACGGCCGTCACCGAGGCCATGCGCCAGACCGGCGTCCTCGACCTCGCCGACCGGCCCGTCGACGACCTCAGCGGCGGCCAGCGCCAGCGCGTCTGGCTCTCCATGGTCCTGGCGCAGCAGACCTCCGTCCTGCTCCTCGACGAGCCCACCACCTACCTCGACATCGCCCACCAGGTCGAGGTCCTCGACCTGTGCGCCGAACTCCACGCCCGCAAGGGACACACCGTCGTGGCCGTCCTGCACGACCTCAACCAGGCCTGCCGCTACGCCACCCACCTCGTCGTCATGCGCCCCGGCGGCGTCATCGCCGCCCAGGGCGACCCGGCCGCCGTCATGACCGCCGAACTGGTCGAGGACGTCTTCGGACTCCCCTGCCGGATCATCGACGACCCCGAGACCGGCACCCCGCTCATGGTGCCCGCCGCGCCCCGGCGGTACGACGCGGAGGACACCGACGGCACGGTGCTCACCAAGGCCCTTTGAGGCCCCTCGCGACCCCTCGAAGCCACCCCAGGGACGGGACCCGCCCATGATGCTGTGCACCCGACTCACCAACGCGCGCTTCCTCACCATGGACCCCGACCACCCGGTCGCCCACGACCTGGGCGTCTGGCACGGCCGGATCGTCGGTCTCGACGAGGCCGTGAGCGGCCTACCCGCGCGCGAGGTCGTCGACCTCCAGGGCGCCACCGTGCTGCCCGGCTTCATCGACAGCCACGTGCACCTGGCGTGGACCGGCCTGAAGGCGGCCTCGCCGAGCCTCGCCGGCGTCGAGCGGATCGAGGACGCCCTCGCCGTCGTCGCGGACGCGGTCGCCCGCACGGCCGCGCCCGGCGCGTGGATCCACGTCGGCGGCTACGACCAGCGGGCCCTCGGCCGGCACCTGACCGCCGCCGACCTCGACCGGGTCGCCGCGGGCCACCGGATCTTCCTCATGCACACCTCCGGCCACGCCTGCGTCGTCAACAGCGCCGTCCTCGACCTGCTCCCCGCCGACGTCCCCCACGACGCCGGCCTCCTCGTGGAGAGCGCGATGGGCGCCGTGCGCCGGCTCCGCCTCCCGTACGCCCAGGAGGAGCTGGCCGACGCCATCGAGCACGCCGGCCGCGCCTGCCTCGCCGAGGGCGTCACCGCCTGCGCCGAGGCCGGCATCGGCGGCGGACTCCTCGGCCACAGCCCCGCCGAGCTGGGCGCCTACCAACTCCTGCGCGACCGGGGGCGGCTGCCCCTGCGCGTCCAGCTCATGCCGGGCGCCGACACCCTCAAGCCGCTCGGTGCCCACGAGCGGGACGGCATCCCCCGCGGCCTCGACCTCGGCCTGCGCACCGGCTTCGGCGACGACTGGCTCTCCGTAGGCGCCCTCAAGATCTACACCGACGGCGGCATGATGGCCCGCACGGCCGCCCTCACCGAGCCGTACGAGGGCACGGACGGCACCGGGCAGCTCCAGGCCGACCCCGAGCACCTCGCCTCCCTCATCGTGGACGGACACCTCGCCGGCTGGCAGCTCGCCGTCCACGCCATCGGGGACCGCGCCGCCGACCTCGCCCTGGACGCCCTGGAGCGCGCCCAGGAGCTGAGGCCCCGTCCCGACGCCCGCCACCGGATCGAGCACGCCGGTCTGATCCGGCCCGACCAGCTCCCGCGCTTCGCCCGGCTCGGCCTCAGCGCCGTCGTCCAGCCCAACTTCCTGCGGTACTTCGGCGACGACTACGCCGCGGTCATGGGCCCGCGCCGGGCGCCCTGGATGTACCGGGGACGCGGCTTCCTCGACCACGGCGTCCCGCTCGTCGGCAGCTCCGACCGGCCCGTCACCGACGGATCGCCGCTGCGGGCGATCCAGTTCATGGTCGAGCGCGCCTCCCTCTCCGGCCGCCCGATCGGCCCCGAGGAGGCGATCACCGTCGACGAGGCCCTGTACGCCTACACGGTCGCCGGCGCCCACGCCTGCCGGTGGGACGACAGCGCGGGGACCCTGAGCCCGGGCAAGCGCGCCGACCTCGTCGTCCTCGGCGACGCCCCGCACGCCGTAGATCCCTCCCGGATCGGGGACATCGAGGTCGTGGCGACCTTCGTGGACGGACGCGAGGCGACGGCGGGGAGGAAGCCGTGACTCCCGGCCGCGCCGCCCGGCACGCGAGCGGCGCCGGAGCGCTCGTCTCCTACCGGACCGTCGCGTCGTCCCGCGCGCCCTCCTCCTTCGAGGTGCCGCCCGGCGCGGCCCCCCGGCGTTCTCCGATGCCCGCCACCAGGCCGATCACCGTGGTCAGCGCCGTACAGACGACGATGGTGACGACCGGGGTGGTGGCCTTGACGAGGCCGGCCGTCAGAAGGGCGGCAGCCCCGTAGCCGAGGCCGCCCGCCGCGTACAGGAGGGAGAAGCCCGTGGCCCACACGTTCTGCGGGAGGCGGTTCTGCAGGGCCAGGTTCCGGATGATCATGAGCGGGCTGTAGAAGAGGCCGCCGAGCAGGAACGCGGCGAAGAACGCCCAGAGCCGGCCGGTGACGGCGCACAGCGTCAGCACCGCGGTCATGGCCGGCAGCAGGAAGAGGGTCTGCGTCCCGGGGGAGCCCGGCCAGGTGCGCCGCCCGTAGACCAGTCCGGCGGCGATGCTCGCCAGGGCGAACGCCCCCGTGATGACGCCGGTCAGCGCCAGCTGCTGGCCCGTCGACTCCAGACGGGCCGGCAGGGCCACGTCCATCGCGCCGACCAGGAACATGATGGCCGCGGCGAGCAGGACGGTGGGCCAGGCCATCCTCACGACGCTCAGCGTCCCCGCGGGCTCGGGGGCGTCCTCCCGGGCGTCGGGAGCGGCGTGCCGGATGCGTCCGGCGAAGGCCAGGGGGGCCGCCGAGACCACGGCCATCAGGAGGAGCGCGATCCGCGGCGACACCTGGGTGGACACCAGCGAGGCCAGCACCGGACCGGCGGCCCAGACGGCCTGGTTCAGCGCGCTCTCCAGCCCCAGCGCGGTGTGCCGGAGGTGCTCCGGGGTGGTCCCGGACAGCTGCGCGCGCATGCCGCCGGGGACGCCCGCCGCCACCGCTCCGGCGGCGAAGGCCAGGGCCACCAGGAGGACCAGGGGAGTGTGCCCCGCCAGGACGGCGACGGCGGCGAAGACGAGCGCCTCGGCGAGCAGGGCGAAGCGGAGCTGCCCCAGGAAGGGGCGCCGGTCGAAGCCGCGTCCCATGAAGGGGGCTCCGACCGCCTCGCCGAGCGCGTGCGAGGCGGCGAGGACGCCGCCCGCGGAGAACGATCCCGTGCTGTGGCCCAGGAAGACCAGGGCCAGGGGAGCCATGGCGACAGGGGTTCGGATCAGCCCCATGGCGACGTACCAGGCGGTGCCGCCCTCGCGGCACAGGACATCACGGTAGGTCGGGGTGGGCCGCGCGACCGGCGCTGTGTTACCACTCATAGTTTTTACCGGTAACCGCTTGCCCGGGTGTCAAAACTTGTTTACCGACTATTATTTACGCATGGGAAAGAGCACGGGAACGACGGTGGCCGGACCGCAGGTGGAGGACATGAGGTCCTTCCTCAACACCTGGGTGATCCCCAACGACACACGGCAGGAGACGGAGAACCTGCCGGACCTCGCCGCGTCCCCGGACGACTGGGCGCGGGAGCTGCCCCGCCTGCCGCGTCCGCGCGCCGACGAACTGGCCGACCTGCTCCGGCTCCGTGACGACCTGCGGGCCGACGTGGACGAGCACGGCACGCGGAGGCTGGACGAGTGGCTCGCCCGGCGACCGCAGACGGTGCGCATCGGCGAGGGGGAACTGCGGCTCGAAGGACCGGCCGCCCCGGTCGACGCCGTCCTGCGCCAGGCGGCCGGTCTGGTGCTCGCCGAGCGCTGGCGCCGGCTCAGGGCCTGCCCGGACTGCCGGTGGGTCTTCTACGACCAGTCGCGGAACAACACGCGGACCTGGTGCAGCATGTACGCGGGCGAGAACGGCCGGGCGTGCGGCAGCATCGCCAAGGTCAAGCGGATGCGCGAGACGCAGAAGCGGCGGACGGCCGACGCAGAGGCGGGGTGAGGGCACCGGCCCGGCCGGCGCCCCCGCCCCGCGACGTGGAGACGGCTGTTCAGAGGGTCGAGGCGACGTGCCGCAGCAGGCGTTCCGTCTCCTCGGCCGCCCCGGGCTCGCGGTCGTAGACCAGGTACTCCACCGTGTGGGTGTAGGGGCTGTCGTCGACGAGCACCACGGCGCCGCTCTCCCCGTCCGGGTTCAGCCGGGGGGCGCGCCCGACGGCCAGGGCGAGCTTGGCGAAGTCCCGCACCGGCAGGTCGTTGCGGGTGAGCACCGTGTAGCCGTCCAGGTAGTCGTCGCCGAGGAGCCGCCGGGCCGCCGCGTGCACGTGGGTGCAGCCGCCCACGCGCGCGTTCACCTCGTTGAACAGGACCTCGCCCTCGGGAGTGACGATGGAGTCGCAGTTCAGGTAGCCGCGGTAGCCGAGGTCCCGGATCGTCCGCGCCATGGCCAGCGACGCGTCCAGCATCCGCCGTTCCGCCGCGGGGTCCAGGGCCACCGGGGGGATGGCGAAGCCGTTCCAGACCGGCTCCATGCGCATGTCGCCGTGGTCCAGGAGGACGGGCTCACCGGGCGGGTCGGGGAGGAACAGCTCGCTGTAGAGGGTGCGGCTGTGGGGGTGGTAGACCTCGACGACGGCCTCGCTCGGGCGCAGGCCCGTGGGGAAGTCGCGGACCTCCTCCACGACGGGGAAGGAGTCGGCGAGCGCCGCCTCGATCTCGCGGAGGCCGGAGAGCGGGCCGACGACGTGCTTCGCGGAGGCCCCGATGGAGGGGACCCCGGCGTCGACGGTGAACAGGACGTTGCCGTATCCACTGGCGCTGAAGTCCTGTTTCACGATCACGCTGCCGGTGTGGTGCAGCAGTTCGCGCACGGCCCGTGCGGTGGCCCCCCGGCTGCGGCAGACCTCTCCCCGGGCCACCGGGACGCCCGTGCCGGTCGACCAGGCCCGGAAGAAGGACTTGCTGTTGAAGAAGTCGCTGCCGCCCTGGGCGAAGAAGGCGGAGTCCGTCCCGCGCAGACCGAGCCGGCCCGCGAGCTCGGCGACGGTCCGGTCGTACAGGTAGGGCGTCAGCGTCCAGTCCGGACGCACGCTCTCCCGCAGCCGCTCCACCAGCGGTTCGGCCAGGGCGGTGCGCGCGTCGAGGAAGGTGCCCTCGTCCGGCCCGTCGGGGGTGAAGAAGGTCGGGGCGGCGGGGTCGAGGCCGAGCGACGAGACGAGGTAGTCCCGGAAGTCGGGCGTCGGCCGCCGGTGCGCGAGCATCGCGTCGCCGTCCTCGAGCAGCCAGGCCGTACGGGTGGAGACGGCGTGCTGCTTGAGGGTTCCCCTGGGCCCGAACGAGGTGAGCGGGCTGGCGAACATGTACTCGCTCGTGACGTTGCCGACGACGAGTTGGGGCACGGGAGGTCCTTTCGCACGAGTTCTGGCACGGGTTCCGGTACGAGTTCCGGCACGGGTCCCGCCCCGAGGGGGCCGCGCCGCACGCGGCCCCCTCGGGGCGGTGGGGTCAGGCGCGTTCGGCGAGCTTCTTCTCGAACGCGTCGCGGTTGACCACGGCCCGTCCGTGCACGCCGCGGAGGATGACGGCACGGCTGTCCCGCGCCTCCACGGCGAAGGTGAGGATCTTGCCGTCGACCTCGGTCAGCGTGGCGGTGACGGTGATCTCCTCGCCGACGGGCGTCGGCGCCACGTGCGCGGAGTCGTGGTTCAGGCCCAGGGTCATCCAGGGCGCGGTGATCTCCTCCCGCAGGACGTCCATGGCGGTGACCTCGCCGAGCCACAGCAGCACGGGGGTCGCGAGGACGTCCACGTCGTTCTCCCACGCGGTGGCGGAGTCGCGGGGCCCGACCACGTGGTGGCGGGTGGCCGAGGCGCCGATGAGGGAGTCGAGCACGGGACGCGGTGACGTGGTGGTGTCGGACATGACTGCCTTTCGGTCGGGTGGCGAAGGGGCTTCGGGCGGCGCAGGGGTCAGGAGGCCGGTGCGAGGGCCCGCATCTGGTTGAAGACGTTCTTGCGCTGCATCTCCGCGGTGCCGCCGGCGATGAGGGTGCCCAGGGCGTCCTGGAGGGCGTGCGCGGCGGGGCCGTCCATGTAGCCGAGGTGGCCGTAGACGCGCAGGGCGGTCTCGGTGCCGAGCCGGAGGGTCTCGCCGGCGTGGTACTTGGCGGTGGAGCACAGCAGGGACGCCTGCGGGTCGCCGCTGAGCAGGGCGTCCAGGGCGCCGTAGGACACGTACCGGGCCGCCTCGATGGCGAACTTGGCGTCGGTGATCCGGCCCTGCACGTACTGGTGGTCCGCGATCGGCTGCTTGAACGCCTGGCGGCGGCGCGCGTACGCGAGCACCTCGTCCAGGTGGGGGTCGAGGTAGGCCGCGGCGAGGACCCCGTACAGCAGCCGGTCGAGGGCGATGGTGTTGTAGATCGCCTCGATGCCCGCGCCGATCTCGCCGACGAGGTTCCGGGCGTCGACCCGCACGTCGTCGAAGGCGATGGGTCCGGTCGGGCTGGTGTGGTTGCCGATCATCCGCTCCACGGGGCCCTGGCTGACGCCCTCGGCGTGGAGGTCGACCATGAAGAGGGTGATGTCCCGGGCGCCCTGCTCGGGCACGCGGCCCAGGACGAGGGCCACGTCGGCGACGGGACCGTTGGTGATGTGGTCCTTGTGCCCGTTCAGGCGGTAGGCGTCGCCGTCGCGGACGGCGGCCGTCCTGATCCGGGTGACGTCGGAACCGCCGGTGGTCTCCGTCAGCGCGGTGGCCCCGACCTCCCCGGAGAGCAGCCGGGGCAGCCAGTAGCCCTTCTGGTCGTCGCTGCCGTAGGTGAGCAGGGAACGGATCAGGCCCGCCTGCGCCACCATGGACAGGGAGAAGCCGAGGTCGCGGCCGCCCGCCGCGACGCCCTCGAAGGCCGCCGTGAAGTCCCACCAGGTGCCGCCGTCGCCGCCCCACTCCCGGTCCACGGCCAGCCGCCATATGCCGGCGTCGCTCACCTCCTGCCAGGACTCCCGGTCCAGGACGCGCTCGGCCCTGCAGTCGTCGGCGCGCTTGGCGACGGTGGCGGCGGCGAGGTCCGCGTACCGCGTGCGCAGGGCCGGATCGGTGAAGTGCTGGAGCATGGTCTGCCTTTCGGTGCGAAGGGGCTTTCGGTAAGGAGGGGCTTTCTTTACGGAGGGGCGGGTCAGCGGGCGGCGGCGAGTTCGCCGGCCCGGGCGGCGGGCGCCGGGGTGAGGGCGGTGAGGCTGTGGTCCAGACGGACCGCCAGCTCCTCCAGCTCGGCCTCCGTGCTGTTCAGCGGCGGCGCCACCATCACGGACTCCGTCAGGGCGTTGACCCCGGCGGGGTACAGCAGCAGTCCGTGGTCGCGCGCCGTCAGGACCAGGTCGTGGGCGGTCCCGGGGGACCGCCCGGGGGTGGCGTGCAGGCCGAGGGCGAGCTGCAGGCCGCGGCCGCGGACGTCGCGCACCACGGCGTGGCGGTCGACGAGGCCCTCCAGGAGGGTGCGCAGGTGGCGGCCGGACCGGGCGGCGAGGGCGGGGACGTCGTGCTCCTTCAGGTACTCCACGGTCGCCAGGCCGGCGGCGGCGGCGAGCGGCGCGCCGGCCATCGTGTGCCCGAACACCACCGATCCCAGAGGCTGTTCGAAGGCGGCGGCGACCTCGTCGCGGACCAGGACGGCGGACAGCGGCGCGTATCCGGCGGTCACGCCCTTTCCGAGCACCATCACGTCGGGGACGATCCCGGCGTGGTCGCAGCCGAACCACGTGCCGGTCCTGCCGAGTCCGGTCATGACCTCGTCGGCGATCAGCAGGAAGCCGTGCTGATCGGCGAGCTCCCGCAGCCTCCTGAGGACGGCGAGGTCGCACGGTACGGCTCCGGAGGACGCGCCGCCGACGGGCTCGACGATCACCGCGGCCAGGTTCTGCGGCCCGATCTCCTCGACCGCCCGCTCCCACTGCTCGACGTCCGCGCGCATGTCGCCCTGCCGGGGGCGCACCTTGGCGACGGTGGCCTGGTTCGCGAGGAGCGGGGTGAGGCCGTCCTTGCGCGCCGGGTGCCCGGAGGCGCCGAGCGCGCCGGCGGTCATCCCGTGGTAGCTGGGCTCCTCGGTCAGCACCGCGCACTTGAAGGGCCGGTGGGCCCGGGAGTGGAACAGGGTCGCCAGGCGCAGGGCGGCCTCGACGGCCTCGGAGCCCGAGTTGCAGTACACCGGGTTGCCGAGGGTGCCCGGGGCGAGCTCCGTCAGCAGCGCGGAGAGCCGTTCCAGCGGCTCGGAGGTGAACTGGGTCCGGTAGGCGAAGCTGATGGCGTCGATCTGCCGGTGCATGCGGGAGGTGATCTCGGGGAGCCCGTGGCCGAGGTTGGTGTTGATCGCTCCGGAGCAGCCGTCGAGGTACTCCCGGCCTTCGGTGTCGTAGACGCGGACGCCGTTGCCGTGGCTGACGGTGGGAAGCATGGGTGTCTCCTGACTGCGTGAGGGGTGGACGCGGGGGCGGCGTGCGGCGGTGCGGCCGGACGGGGCTCAGTACCAGGTCATGACGGAGGCCGCGGCCGTCATGCCGCCGCCGACGGAGGCCATCAGGACGCGCTCGCCCCGGTGCAGGGGCGCGGCGCGGTGGCTCTCGCTGAGGGTGAGCGGGATGGAGGCGGCGGCGGTGTTGCCGTAGCGGTCGGCGGTGACCGCGACCTTGCGGGAGTCGATGCCCAGGGTGTCGGCGAGGGTGTGCACCAGCCGCAGGTTGCCCTGGTGGAAGACGGCGCGGTCGATGTCGCCGAGGCCCACGCCGGACTCGTCCAGCGCCTGGTGCACGGCCTTGGGCACGTGCTGGACGGCCCAGTCCTTGACCGCCCGGCCGTTCATGCGGAAGTGGTGGGCGCCGGGGTCCCGGAGGGTGGCGGCCGGCCGCCGCGAGCCGCCGCCCTCGACCCGTACGTGGTCGGTGGTCGTCCCGTCCGCGAGCAGGGAGCTGGCGTGGATGCCGTACCCGTCGGGGACGCGCCCCACCAGCACGGCCCCCGCCCCGTCTCCGAAGAGGCTGACGGTCCTGCGGTCCGTCCGGTCCATGATCGTCGAGTAGGTGTCCGCTCCGATCACCAGGACGTTGCGCCACGCGTCGTGGGCGCACAGCAGCGAGTCCGCCACGTCCAGGGCGTACAGGAAGCCGGAGCAGACGGCGTTCAGGTCGAAGGCGGGCACGGCGCCGAGGCCGAGCCGTTCCTGGACGAAGACGGCGGTGGCCGGCTGGGGCTGGTCGGGGGTCGTGGTCGCGACGATCAGGGCGTCGACGTCGTGGGGTTCGTACGGCGTCTCCCATAACCGGGACGCCGCGGCCGCGGCGAGGTCCGACGTCGCCGACTCGCGGTCCGCGTACCGGCGTTCGCGGATGCCGGTGCGCTCCTCGATCCAGTCCTCGTCGGTCCCCGCCCAGTCGCTGATCCTGTGGTTGTCCACCACTCGGGACGGCACGTGACCGGCCACCCGGAGTATCCCGTTCGGCATGTTCTCCCCATTCAGGAAAATGATCGACCTGATCCCGTAATGACCGGTCGGCGCTGCGAGGGGCCGTCTACCTCACGCCTACGGCGGTAAACACAAGCTCCTCGGCTTGTGAGAGGTGTCACCAAGTGCCTTTCTGGACACGCTTATTGATCGTTTTGGCTCGTAAATCAGCCGGAAGGTTCCTTTCAGGAAGGGTGTGACGGTTCTCGGCGGTCATGGCCGTAAGGGGGTGCCGAGGTGCGGCAAAGCGGCCCGGCCGGCAGGAGAACGCAGGTGGGAAGGGGGATTCCAGCGCGTGGCGGCAGCCTCGTGCGCCCGTGGCGGATCGTGATCGAAGGCCGCGCAAGAGGGGGCGACGCGCCATGGCCGAAGGGGATCGCGGGCTCCGATCGGGCCTTCTCGCGCCCAGGTGTTTACCTCCCAAAGGAAAAGGTCGCTGAACAGTGCCTCGGCACGACGAAGGGCGGGCCCGGAGCGCCTGTACGGCTCCGGGCCCGCCCTTCCGTCGCGCTCAGGCGTCCAGTGCCTTCGCCAGCGCCCCCACGAGACCGTCGATCTGCTCGTCCGTCACCGTGAGGGCGGGAGCGAGCCGTACGGTGGCCGGGCCCGCCGCGTTGACCAGGAAGCCGGCGTCCTGGGCCGCCCGCTGGACCGGGACGGCCCGCGGCTCGGTGAGGACGACGCCCAGGAGGAGGCCGGCGCCCCGCACCCCGGCGACACGGGGGTGCCCCAGCTCCTCGATCCCCCGGCGCAGCCGCTCGCCCGCCCGTACGGTCCGGGCGAGCAGCCCCTCGGCCTCGACGGTCCGCAGGACGGCGAGCCCGGCCGCGCACGCGATCGGGTTGCCGCCGAAGGTGGAGCCGTGCTGGCCGGGGCCGAGGAGCCCGGCCGCCGGGCCGAAGGCCACCGTGACGCCGATCGGGAGCCCGCCGCCGAGCCCCTTGGCGAGGGCGACCACGTCGGGGTCCACGTCCCGGTCCGCCTGGTGCGCGAACCAGTGGCCGGTCCGGCCGATGCCGGTCTGCACCTCGTCCAGGACGAGCAGCGTGCCGGTCGCCCGGGTGATCTCCCGCGCTGCCCGCAGGTACCCCTCGGGCGCGGGCACGACCCCGCCCTCGCCCTGCACCGGTTCGAGGACGACCGCCGCGGTCTCCTCCGTGACGGCCGCGCGCAGCGCCCCGACGTCCCCGAACGGGACGTGCGTCACCCCGTCGGGCAGCGGCAGGAACGGCTCGCGCTTCGCCGGCTGACCGGTCAGGGCGAGGGCGCCCATGGTGCGCCCGTGGAACCCGCCCTCGGCGGCGACCACGTGCGGGCGGCCCGTCCGGCGGGCGATCTTGAAGGCCGCTTCCAGCGCCTCCGCGCCCGAGTTCGCGAAGAAGACCCCGCCCCGCCTGCCGAAGAGCCGGAGCAGCTCCTCGGCCAGGGCGACGGGCGGCTCGGCGACGAACAGGTTCGACACGTGGCCGAGCCGCCCGACCTGCTCCCGGACGGCCGCGACGACGGCCGGGTGGGCGTGGCCCAGGGTGTTGACCGCGATCCCGCCGGTGAAGTCGGTGTACGTACGGCCCGACTCGTCCTCGACGGTGCTGCCCTCGCCCCGGACCAGGGCCAGCGGGGGAGTGCCGTACGTGTCCATCATGACCGCGCGCCAGCGGTCCGTGAGCGTCCTGGTGCTGTCGGCGGCGGTCACGCGTCGTCCTCCTCGGACGGGGGAGCGGGTACGGGGGCGGTTTCCGGTTCGGGGTCGGGGTCGGGGTCGGGGTCGGGGACCACGGTGGTGCCCGGACCGTCCGCGGCGAAGACGCCGCCGAGGAGCGCGTGCGGCACCCGGCCGTCGACGACCCGGGCCGCGCGGACGCCCGCCCGGACCGCCCGGAGGCAGCCCTCCATCTTCGGGAGCATGCCGCTCGCCAGGCCCGGGAGCAGCGCGTCCAGTTCACCGGCCGTCAGCCGGGCGACGACCTCGGTGCTGCGGGGCCAGTCCGCGTAGAGGCCCTCGACGTCGGTGAGGACCACGAGCCGGTCCGCGCCGAGGGCCACGGCGAGCGCGGAGGCCGCGAGGTCGGCGTTGACGTTGTAGACCTCCCCGTCCGCGCCCCGCGCGACGGGCGAGACGACGGGGATGCGGCCCGCCTCCAGGAGGGCGCGCACGGCGGCGGTCTCCACGGCCACGACCTCGCCGACGAGGCCGATGTCCACGGGCCTGCCGTCCACCCACGCGGGTCGCCGCACGGCGGTCATGGTGTGCGCGTCCTCGCCCGACAGGCCCACGGCGAAGGGGCCGTGGGCGTTGAGGGCGCCGACCAGCTCCCGCTGCACCTGCCCGGTCAGCACCATGCGGACCACGTCCATGGTCTCGGGCGTGGTCACCCGCAGGCCCGCCTCGAAGCGGACCTCCAGGTCGAGGCGGTCGAGCATGGCGCTGATCTGCGGTCCGCCGCCGTGCACGACGACCGGCCGCAGCCCCGCGTGCCACAGCTCCACGACGTCCTGCGCGAAGGTCCGGTGCAGCGCCGGGTCCACCATGGCGTTGCCGCCGAACTTGACGACGATCGTCCGGCCCCTGAGCTCCTCGGCCCAGGGCAGGTCGGCGGCGGCGGTGACCGCGTCGGCGGCCGAGGCGGCCGGAGCGGCCGAAGCGGCGGCGGTGGCGGTGGCCGAGGCGGCGGCGGCGGTGGCCGGGGCGGCCGTTCCGGCCGGGGCGTCGCCCGGCCGCGCGTGGGGGAGCGTCCCCGTCCGTGTCGTCCCGGGCCCGCTCATGAGCTGTACGCGCTGTTCTCGTGGACGTACTCGGCCGTCAGGTCGTTGGTCCAGAGGACCGCCGACGCGTCGCCGGAGCGCAGGTCGGCGGTGATCGTGATCCGCCGGTCCGACAGGTCGACCTCGTCCCGGGACTCGCCCGCCGCGCCGTCCCGGCACACCCAGACGCCGTTGATCGCCACGTCGAGCCGGTCCGGGTCGAAGACGGCGGACGTGGTGCCGATGGCGGAGAGCACCCGGCCCCAGTTGGGGTCCTCGCCGTGCAGGGCGCACTTGAGGAGGTTGTTGCGGGCGATGGACCGGCCCACCTCGACGGCGTCCTCCTCGGAGGCCGCGCCGACGACGTGCACCTCGATCTCCTTGGAGGCGCCCTCGGCGTCCGCCACGAGCTGCCCGGCCAGGTCCAGGCAGACCGCGTGCACGGCCCCGGCGAAGGCCTCCGGGTCGGGGACGGTCCCGGAGGCGCCCGAGGCGAGGAGCAGGACGGTGTCGTTGGTGGACATGCAGCCGTCCGAGTCCACCCGGTCGAAGGTGGTGCGCACCGCCGCGCGGAGCGCCCCGTCCAGCGCCTCCGCGTCCACGTCGGCGTCGGTGGTGAGGACGACCAGCATGGTCGCGAGCCCCGGGGCGAGCATGCCCGCGCCCTTCGCCATGCCGCCGACCGTCCAGCCGTCCCGGGTCACCGCGGCGGTCTTGTGGACCGAGTCCGTCGTCCTGATCGCGACGGCCGCGTCCTCGCCGCCGTCGGGGGAGAGCAGCCCGCCGGCGGCGGCGATGCCCGCGGTGACGCGGTCCATCGGCAGCCGCACGCCGATCAGACCGGTGGAGCACACCGCGACCTCGTGCGGGTCCACGTCCACGGCGCCCGCCGTCCGCTCGGCCGTCAGACGCGCGTCGACGGCGCCGGCCTGTCCCGTACAGGCGTTGGCGCCGCCGGAGTTGAGGACGACGGCCGATATCCGGCCGTCGGCCAGGGCGCGCCGGGTCCAGCGCACGGGCGCGGCCTGGACGCGGTTGGAGGTGAAGACGCCGGCGGCGGCGCGCGACGGCCCCCGGTTCACCACCAGGGCCAGATCGCGGTCACCGGACTCCTTGATGCCGGCGGCGATGCCGCAGGCGAGGAACCCCTGTGCAGCGGTCACACTCACTGTGCTTCTCCGTTCTCCCCCAGAGCTGACGCCTGGGAGGCGCCCCCATCTCCGCCCGTACAGCGCAGAGGTGCGGGTTTCGTCGTCTGCGGACCGGTGGCTGTGCGTGCGTCGCTCACGGAGTGACTCCATTCGTGGGCAGGCCCAGCCGTTCCGGCAGGCCGAGGGCGACATTCATGCTCTGCACCGCGCCACCCGCGGTGCCCTTCGTCAGGTTGTCGACGGCGCTCACGCAGATCAGCCGGCCGGCGTCCGGGTCCACGGCGATCTGCACCTGGACCGTGTTGGAGCCGAGGACGGCGGCCGTCGAGGGCCACTGCCCGGGCGGCAGCAGCCGGACGAACGGCTCGTCGGCGTAGGCGGACGCGTACGCCTCGCGCACCGCCTCGGGGCCCGCCGCGAGCGCCTCGGGGCGCAGCCGCGCCGAGCAGGTGGCGAGGATGCCCCGGGGCATGGGGGCGAGCGTCGGGGTGAAGGAGACGGTGACGCGCTCACCGGCCGCCCCGGAGAGGTTCTGGACGAGTTCGGGGGTGTGCCGGTGGCCGCCGCCGACCCCGTACGGGGTCATGGAGCCCATCACCTCGGCGCCGAGGAGGTGCGGCTTGAGGGCCCGTCCGGCGCCCGAGGTCCCGCTGGCCGCGACGACCACGACCTCCGGCTCCACGAGCCGGGCCGCGTGCGCGGGGAAGAGCGCGAGCGTGACCGCCGTGGGGTAGCAACCGGGCACGGCGATCCGGGTGGCGCCCTTCAACGCCTCCCGGGCGCCCGGGAGTTCCGGGAGGCCGTACGGCCAGGTCCCGGCGTGCGCGGAGCCGTAGAAGCGCTCCCAGGCCGCCGGGTCGCGCAGACGGAAGTCCGCCCCGCAGTCCACGATCAGCGTGCCGGGGTCCAACTCCCGCGCGTACGCGGCCGACCGCCCGTGCGGCAGGGCCAGGAAGACCACGTCGTGGCCGCGCAGGGCGGCCGCCGAGGTCTCGTCGAGGACCCGGTCCGCGAGCTCGGCCAGCTGCGGCTGTACGGAGCCGAGCGTCCGGCCCGCGCTGCTGTGCGCGGTCACCGCGCCGATCTCCACGCCGGGATGCGACAGCAGCAGGCGGAGGAGCTCCCCGCCCGCGTAGCCGCTCGCACCGGCCACCGCGACCCTTACGGTCATGTTCTTCCGTCTCTCTCCGTACGTGTGGGGGGCGTCGCCCCGGGGAGGGGGCCGCGGAACGCCGTCCCAGGGTGGGGGCGCGGGGTTGCCGGCACGGGCCCCCGGTCGTGCGTCCCGGCGAACGTCTCGCGGCGCCCGGTCGGACGGGGACCGCGCGAAGCGGCCCGGCCCCGGGCGCCCCGGCCCGGCGGACGGGCTCCGCGGCGGGACGGACCACCGGCCGCGCCGCCGTCCGTGGCCCGGTCCGCGCCGCCGTTCCGTGCCGTCGCCGTGGAATCGTTCGCGCTCTTCGGGAAGAACGCGAAAAGCGGATGGGTCCGCACCCCCCTCACCCTTCGATCGGGACTTAGCTGAGCCTAACCTAAGTTGAGCTTCCGTGGGGCTCGCCCGCCGCGGTCCACCGGTGGGCCGGTCCCGTCGAGCGTCCCGGACGGGCCCGGCGTAGGGTCCGGATATGGGAGAGCCCGCGGACGCCGAGGACGTCTTCGGCTCGGGGCGGTTGGACGCCGTCCTCGCCGACGTGATGCGCGACGCCGGGGCCTCGGTCGGCCTCGTCTACCTCCGGGTCCCGGGGGAGAGCATGCTGCGCCTGGCGCTGGTGTCGGGCGTCTCCCAGGAGATCGCCGCCCCCTGGGTCCGCATCCCGGCCGACGCGCCGATCCCGGTGGTCGACGCCATGCGCGACCGGAGCCTCGTCTGGCTCGGCGGCCAGGAGGAGATGGCCCGCCGCTACCCGCGCCTGGGGATCGTGCTGCCGTACGACTTCCTCCTCGCCGCCGCCCCGATCGCCGACGACACCGCCGTGTGGGGCGGGATCGTCCTGCTGTGGCCGGTCTGGCACCCGCCCCGGCTCGACGAGCGCGAGCGCGGGGCGCTCGACGCCTGCGGCCTCCGGGCGGCCGGCCTGCTGCGCCGGGCGGCCGAGCGGGGATCGGCGTCGTACCCCTCCGAGCCGCGCGTCGTGCACCCGGCCCGGCCCCCGGAGTCCGATCCCGTCCTGGCCAGGTCCGCCCTCCACTTCGCCGAACGCCTCCCCTTCGGGTGCTGCGCCCTGGACCTCGACGGACGCCTCACCTTCCTCAACACCGCCGCCGCGGAGCTGCTCCAGGCGGGCGCGGCGGCACTGCTCGGCAAGCGCCCGTGGGAGGTGCTGCTCTGGCTGAACGACCCCCTCTTCGAGGACCGCTACCGCGCGGCGGTGGTCGCCCGCCAGCCGGTGTCGTTCACCGTCGTGCGGCAGCCGGCGACCTGTCTGCTGTTCGAGCTGTACCCGGACGCCACCGGCATCAGCGTCCACATCACCCTGGTGGCGGGACCCTCCGCGACGGGTGCGGGGGAGGGGGCCGGAAGGGAGCCCGGCGCGGGTGCGACGGCCCCGCCGGGGACCTCCGGGACCTCCGAGGCGTACGGGACCTCCGACATGTCCGTCCCCTCCAGGGGCCCGGCCCCGCCCCCTCGGCACGCCGAGCCCGTGGGCGCCGGGGCCGTCTACCACCTCATGCACATGGCGGCGACCCTGGCGGAGGCGGCCGGCGTCCGCGACGTCGTCGAACTCGTCGCCGACCAGATCGTGCCCGCCTTCGGCCCGCAGGGCCTCGTCCTGATGAGCGTGGACGAGGGGCGGCTGCGCATCATCGGCCACCGCGGCTACAGCCGGGAGTTCGTGGACCGGTACGACGGCACGCCCCTGACGGCGCCGGTCGCCGATGCCCAGGTCCTCGCCACCGGCGTCCCCGTCTTCTTCACCGGCCCCGAGGACCTGTACCGCGCCCACCCCCACGCCCCGCGCTACGAGGACCGCTCCGCCTGGGCGTTCCTGCCGCTGATCGCCTCCGGCCGCCCGGTGGGCTCCCTGATCCTCTCGTACGCCCGGCCGCGTCCCTTCCCGGCGGCCGAACGGGCCATGCTCACCTCCCTGGCGGGCCTCATCGCCCAGGCCCTCGCCCGGGCCCGGCTCTACGACGCCAAGCACTCCCTCGCGCACAGCCTCCAGACCAGCCTGCTCCCGCACGGCCTGGTCCCGCTGCCGGGGGTCGGGGTCGCCGCCCGCTACCTGCCGGCGGGTCACGGCATGGACGTGGGCGGCGACTTCTACGACCTCATCCGCGCCGCGCCCGGCACCTTCATCGCCGTCATCGGCGACGTCCAGGGGCACGACCCGAACGCCGCCGCCCTCATGGGGCAGGTGCGCACCGCCGTCCACGCGCACGCGACGGCCGGCGCGTCCCCCGGCGACGTCCTCGACCGCACCAACCGGCTCCTGAACGACCTGGACCCGGACCGCTTCACCAGCTGCCTGATCGTCGAACTCGACCCGGCCCGCCACCGCCTGCGGCTCGCCACGGCGGGCCATCCGCCGCCGCTCCTGCGCGGACCCGACGGCCGGACCCGCCTCCTGGAGGCCCCGCCGGGCCTCCTCCTCGGGATCGCCCCGGACGTCGCGTACGCCACCACCGAGGTGCCCTGGGAGCCCGGTTCGGTCCTCGCCCTCTACACCGACGGCCTCGTCGAGACGCCCGGCGTCGACATCGGCACGGCCACGGCGGAGCTGTCCGGCCGTCTCTCGCGGTCCCGGACCGAGGACCTCGAGGCCCTCGCGGACGGCCTGATCCGGCACGTGAAGGACCCCGCGCACCGCACCGACGACGTCGCCCTCCTGCTCGTCCGCCACGAACCCTGAGGACCGTCCCCCTTGCTACACCTATCGAAAATCGATAGCTTGTTATCGGTTTTCGATCGAAGGGGATGTCATGGGGAAGCTGACGGTGCTCGCCCTGCGGGCCGTGCTCGTGGGACTGCTCGCGGGTTCGGTCTTCGTGGAGGCGGTGATGGTGCCGCTCCTGGCCGCCGACCTGAACGGGCTCCGGCCGGAGTACGCCCACCTGCGCACGCCGATGCTCGTGCTCCTGGTCCTGGGCGCGCTGACGGCGCAGACCGTCCTGGTCTGCGTGTGGCGGCTCGTGACGATGGTGCGGCGCGGCACGGTGTTCTCGCACGCGGCCTTCCGCTACGTGGACGTCGTCACCGGCGCCTTCGCCGCGGGCGCCGCCCTGGTGTTCGCGTTCGCCGTGCTCCTCGCGCCCGGCGAGGCCGTCGCCCCGGGCGTCGTGCTCCTGATCTGCGGGGCGAGCCTGGCGGTCCTGGGCGTGGCCCTGATCGTGCTCGTACTGCGGACGCTGCTCGCTCAGGCCGTCGAGCGCGAGGCCGAGGCGACGCGGATGCGGGCCGAGCTCGCCGAGGTGATCTGATGCCGATCGTCGTGGACGTCGACGTGATGCTGGCCCGGCGCAAGATGTCGGTGGGCGAGCTCGCGGAACGCGTGGGCATCACCCCGGCCAACCTCGCCGTGCTCAAGAACGGGCGCGCCAAGGCGGTGCGCTTCACCACCCTCGGCGCCCTCTGCGAGGTCCTCGACTGCCAGCCGGGCGACCTGCTCCGCTGGGAGCCGGAGCCCGGGGCGGAGGAGGACGCGGCCGAGGGGGCCGTGGCGGCCGGCGGGAACGGCTGACGGACGCGCCGGGAGGGGAGCGTCCCTCCCGGCGCGCCGCGCGTGCGGTGACGGGGGATCAGTCCGCCGGCTTCGGAGCCGTACGGGAGAAGTGGCGGGCGGTGGGGACGAGCGCCGCACCGGCCGGTACGAGGAAGCAGGCGGCGGCGCACACGGCGAGCACCGGAGCGGCGCCGAACGCCCCGACGGCCGGGGCGATCAGGGCGAGGCCGACCGGCGCGAGGCCGTAGGAGACCAGGAAGTCCAGCGAGGAGACGCGGGCCAGTTTGTCCGGGGCCACCTCCCGCTGAGTGGCCGTGAACCAGGGCACGTTGAACAGCTCGATGCCGATCCCGGCGACGGCGTACGCGACGACGACCGCGACCGGGTGCACGGGCAGCATCAGGCTCAGCGGCGCGAAGCCGTACGCGGCCAGGCCCGCGAGGGCCGCCCAGCCCCGGGAGCGCGGCCGCCACCGGGCGACGACCAGCGCCCCGGCGAGCGCGCCCACGGTGTACGCGGTCATGGCCGAGGCCAGGACCCACGTGGTGCCGTAGCGGTCCCGGCTGATCAGGGGCAGGGCCACGCTGGTCGCCGAGTAGCCGAGGGCGACGACCGCGACGAGGGCGGCGAGTCCGGCCAGGAACCAGGGGTGCCTGCGCGCCTCGCGTATGCCCTCCGCGAACTCGGCGCGGAACCCCGTGCGCCGACCGGGTTCGGCGACCGGCGGCGCCGTGGCCGCCCCCCCGCCCGGGACGAGCGCGGCCACCAGCCACAGCAGGCCGATGCCGAGCAGCAGCGCCCGGACGTCGAGGACGGCCGCGAGCAGCGCGGTCAGGGCGGGCCCGGCGAGGGTGGAGCTCCGCACCGCCAGGGTCATGGCCGCGTTGGCCTGTTGGCGCCGTTCGGGGTCCACGGTCTCGGCCGTGAGCGCCTGGAACGCCGGGCGGCAGGCGCCCTGTCCGGCCCCCGCGAGCGCGGCCGCCGCCGTCATCAGGACGAGCGAGCGGCCGAGTCCGGCGGCGAGGAGGGGCGCGGCGAACGCCGCCGCGAGGGCCGACCAGAGGACGACCGCGCGGCGCGAGTGCCGGTCCGCGAGGACTCCGCCGACGGCGACGGCGACGAGGAACCCGGCAGTGCGCGCGGCGAGGACGAGCCCGAGGCCGGCGGCGCCGAGGTCGCGGTGGAGCACGGCGAGTCCGAGGACGAAGGGCAGGGCCCAGGTCGCGAGCCCGGAGGCGGTGGTGCCCGCCCACAGGCGCAGGAACGCGAGCTCGCGCAGGACCGAACGCGGTGGCGGGACGGGGGACTTGGCCGCTGCGGGGGTGGGTGTGGTGGTCACGGCGTGGAGGCTCCTCGGGGGCGGCAGGGCGGCTCGGGAAACCGCCCGGGGGTCGTTACTGGAAATGATTTCCATTACAGTACCCTTCGAACGCGGCACTCCTGCCCGGTGCGCCACCACGCCCGCCCTCCCAGACCGGAGACCACCCCATGCGCCACCCCGCCCGCCTCGGCATCGCCCTCACCCTCGTCCTCGCCACCGCCGGCTGCTCCTCGGCGGCCGTCGACGGCCCGGGGAAGGGCGCCGCTCCCTCCGGCCGGGCCTCCGCCGAGACGGTCTCCCTGACCAGTTGCGGCCGCCCGATAAGCCTCTCCGGACCCCCGAGCCGGGCCGTCGCCCTCGACCAGACCTCGACCGAGACCCTGCTCGAACTCGGCCTCCAGGACCGGATGGCGGGCACGGCCAACCTCAAGACGAAGATCCCCGCCCGGTACGGGGCCGCCTACGCCCGGGTCCCCGTCATCGCGCCGAAGATCGCCACCGGCGAACAACTGCGCGCCGCCACCCCCGACTTCGTCGTCGCCGGCTCCTCGGACCTCTACACCGAGGACCGGGCCGGCACCCGCGAGGAGCTGGACGCCCTGAAGGTCCCCACCTTCGTCAGCGCCGTCGACTGCCCGGAGCGGAACCCCGCCGGCCGGACCCCCTTCGAACTGCTCTTCTCCGACTACGAGAACCTGGGCCGGGTCTTCGGCGTCGAGGACCGCGCCGGGAGGCTCGCCGCCGGCCAGCGCGCCGCCGTGGCCGCGGCCGCGAAGACCGGCGCGAAGACGCCCCGCGAGGGGGACCGGCCCACCGTGGTCTACCTCTACTCCGTCTTCAACGGCATGCCGTACGTGGCGGGCGGGACGAGCCTGCCCAGCGAGATGAGCCGGATCATCGGCGCGAAGAACGCCTTCGACGACATCGCCGAGGACTGGCCGGAGGTCTCCTGGGAGGAGGTCGCGAAGCGCGACCCGGACGTCATCATGATCGGCGACCTCTCCGAGCGCGGCCGGCCCGGCGACAGCGCCGCCGAGAAGCGCGCCACGATGACCCGGCACCCGGTGATCTCCCGCCTGCCCGCCGTCCGCGACGACAGGATCATCGAGGTCCCGGGCATCGAACTGGACCCCTCGGTGCGCTCCGTGCACACCCTCGGACTCCTCGCGGACGGCATGGGGAAGCTCGGCCGTGCCCGCTGACCCGACGACCCGCGAGAGCCCGGCGTCCCCGAAGTCCCCGCCCCCGGAGGACCTCACGCCCCCGCCGGACCTGCTGCTCCCGGCGGCCAGGGGGTGGAAGGCGACCGGGGACGGAGCGACGGACGGGCCTCCCGGCCCCACCCCGGGCCCCCTCGCGCCCCTCCCTCCCGGCCCCGCCCCGGCCTCCGACGCACCCGCCTCTCCGGGCTCCACTGCTCCCGTTCCTCCCGGCTCCATCGCACCCGCCTCTCCGGGCTCCACCGCTCCCGTCCCTCCCGGCTCCATCGCACCCGCCTCTCCGGGCTCCACCGCTCCCGTCCCTCCCGGCTCCAACGGACCCGCCTCTCCGGGCTCCACCACGCCCGTTCCTCCCGCGCGGGTCCTCCTCCTCTTCCTGCTCGCCGCAGGCGTCCTCGCCGGCTCGGTCGCGGCGGCCGTGCGCATCGGCACCGCGGACGTCGCGTGGTCCGGCCTCGCCCGCGCCCTCGGCACCCGACTCGGCCTGGACGTCGAGCCGTTGCCCCCGCTGATCGACTCCCTCGTCTGGGACCTGCGGCTGCCGCGCGTCCTGATGGCCGCCCTCGTCGGCGCCTCGCTCGCCGTCTGCGGCACGGTCCTCCAGGCGGTCACCCGCAACGCGCTCGCCGACCCCTATCTGCTCGGCGTCTCCTCGGGCGCCTCGACCGGGGCCGTCGCCGTGATCGTCCTCGGCGTGGGCGCGGGCACCCTCGGGATCACCGGCGGCGCGCTCCTCGGGGCGCTGCTCTCCTTCGGACTGCTCCTGCTGCTCCTGAGGCGCACCGGACTCGACTCGGTCCGCATCGTCCTGACCGGCGTCGTCGTCGGCCAGCTCTTCGCCGCGCTGACCTCGCTCGTCCTGATGGCCTCGGCGGACGCGGACACCACCCGGGCCGTCACCCACTGGCTGCTCGGCTCGATGGCGCCCGCCCGCTGGGACACCGTCGTGATCTGCGCCGTCGTCACCCCGCTGGGCCTGGTGGCCGCGTGGCTGTGCGCGAACGCCCTCGACGGCCTCGCGTTCGGCGCCGACACCGCCGCCTCCCTCGGCATCGGCGTCCGGCACACCCGCCTGCTGCTGCTCGTCGTCACGGCCGTCCTGACCGCCGTGGCCGTGGCCACCGTCGGCGCCATCGGCTTCGTCGGCCTGATCGTCCCCCACGGGGTGCGGTTCCTCGTCGGCCCCACGCACCGGGTGCTCCTGCCGTACGCGGCCCTCGCCGGCGCGGTGTTCCTGGTGTGGACCGACGCGCTCGCCCGGATCGCCTTCGCCCCCCGCGAGGTCCCGGTCGGCGTGATCACCGCCCTGCTGGGCGTCCCGCTCTTCCTCCTCGTCCTGCGCAGGCGGGGTGAGCTGTGAGGATCACCGCCGAAGCGCTGAGCTGGTCGGTGGCGGGCACCCGGATCGTCCACGACGTCACCGTGGACGTCGCGCCGGGGGAGACCGTCGGACTCCTCGGCCCCAACGGCTCCGGCAAGTCCTCGCTGCTGCGCTGCCTGGCCGGCCTGCGGACCCCCGACACCGGCACGGTCCGGTACGACGGCGCGCCCGTACGGGACTGGAGCGCGCGCCGGATCGCCCGTCACGTCGCCTTCGTCGAACAGGACGCGGCCGCCGACAGCGACCTGCGGGTCGCCGACGTCGTCGGCCTGGGCCGCACCCCCTTCCGGGACCGCTGGCGCGGGCCGGACGCGACCGACCGGGCGGTGGTCGCCGCCGCCCTCGACCGCGTCGGGCTCACCGCGCTCGCCGGCCGCTCCTGGCGGGCCCTGTCGGGCGGCGAGCGGCAGCGCGCCCACATCGCCCGCGCGCTCGCCCAGCAGCCGTACGGACTGCTGCTCGACGAACCCACCAACCACCTGGACGTCCGGCACCAGTTGGAGCTGATGGAGCTCCTGACCGGGGCCGGCCGGACGGTCCTGGTCGCGCTGCACGACCTGTCGCTCGCCGCCCGCTACTGCGACCGGCTGCTGCTCCTGCACCACGGGCGCCTGGTCGCCCGGGGCACCCCCGCCGAGGTCCTGACCGCCGACCGCCTCGCCGAGGTCTTCGAGGTCGACGCCGCGCTCACCACCGACGCCCTCGGCCACCCCGTCGTCGCCTACCGGGGCCCCCTCGGCACCCGGACCGCGGCACCCCTTCCGTAAGAACCCCCCTTCCCGGACAAGGAGACCCATGAGCGGAACGCGAACCACCCCCGCCACCACACCCGTCACCACCGCACCGGCCGTCGACGCGCTCGTCGAGGAGGTCCTCGCGGGCGTCCACGGCCCGCCGCCCGCCGAGACCGTCGCGACCAGCGTCTTCTGGATCCACCACGGCACCCGCCTGGCCGGCGGCGACACCACCTACCTCAACCAGTACGTGCTCGTCCGCCTCGGCGGCTCCTTCGGCGGCTGCGCCTTCGAGGCCGGCGACATCGACCCCGCGATCTGCCGGGAGGCCTCCGGCACCCCGCTCGACGTCCTGCTGCGCGAGGCCCCCCGCCCGCTGCGGATCGCCGCCCTGGACGCCTACCTCTCCGAGGCCCGGCCCCACCGCGCCGCCGAGGACGCCGAGCCCGTCGTCCTGCCCGCCGGCACCCCCGAGGTCCGGGCCCGGGCCCGCGACGCGGCCATCGCGGGCCTCCTCGACATCGCGCCGGGCGCCGAGGTCGGCCTCATCGGCGTCGTCAACCCCCTGGTCGCGGCCATCCGCGAGCGCGGCGGCACCCCCCTGCCCTGCGACTTCAACCTGAAGGCCACCCAGTGGGGCGACCCCGTCACCACCGACATGCACGAGGTCCTCGACCGCGCCGAGGCCGTCGTCGCCACCGGCATGACCCTCGGCAACGGCTCGTTCGACACCATCCTGGAGCGCTGTCGCACCCGGGGCGTCCCGCTCGTCGTCTACGCCCAGTCCGGCAGCGCCGTCGCCCGCGCCTTCCTCGGCTCGGGCGTCACCGCCCTCTCCGCCGAGCCGTTCCCCTTCTCCCAGTTCAGCGCCGAGGAAACGATCCTGTACCGCTACCGGACGGCGGACGGCACGTGACGCCCACGTCCCGCCCGACGACCACCCGTCCGACACCCGCCCACCCCCGCACCGGCGCCGGATCCGCCCCCTGCCACCACGGCGAACTCCTCCAGGGCGTCTTCCTCGACGCCGCCGGGCGCCGGTGCGCCGGCCTGGTCACCCTCCCCCTGGACGGCCCCGGCAGCGCCGCCGTGTTCGTCCCCCGGCCGGGCACCCCGCCCGAGGCGGTCGCCGTCGTCCCCGCGGGCCGCACCAAAGCGGCCGGGGCCGCCGCCCTCGCCGTGGCGGAGTGCGCGCGGCGGACCGGCCTCCCCGCCTGCGGCGGGGAGGTGCGGCTCACCGGCGACATCCCGGTGGGCCTGGGCATGGGCAGCTCCACCAGCGACGTCCTCGCCACCCTGCGCGCGGTCGCGGACGCGTACGGACTGCGGCTCGACCCCGCCACCACCGCCCGTCTCGCCGTACGGGCCGAGACCGCCTCCGACCCGCTGATGCTCGACGGCCGCCCGGTCCTCTTCGCCCAGCGCGAGGGCCGCGTCCTGGAGACCCTCGGCCCCGCCCTGCCCCCGCTGACCGTCGTGGGCTGCGCCCTCGGCGGGGGCGCGCCCGTGGACACCCTGTCCCTGCCCGTGCGCGATCCCGAGGACGCCGACGAGGCGGACGTACGGGCCGGGGAGCGGCTGCGGGCGCTGCTGCGCCGGGCGGTCGCCACCGGGGACGCGCGCCTGCTTGGCGCGGTCGCCACCGCCAGCGCCCGCCGGGGCCAACGGGCCCTCGGCCACCCCGAGTTCGACGCCCTGACCGGCATCGCCCGGCGGGCCGGGGCGGTCGGGGTGCAGATCGCGCACAGCGGCGCCGTGGCGGGCGTCCTCTTCGACCCGGCCGCCCCCGGCCCGCACCGCCGCGTGGACGCCTGTCTGCGCGCCCTGGACGCCCACGGCATCCCCGTCACCCGGACCTTCACGACCAGCAAGGAGCTCCCGCATGGACCAGCACGTCGCGGAGTCGATCGGCCGGCCGGACCTTATACGGCTCGACGACCGGCTCGTCTGTCTGCGCTTTGAGACGATGAAGGTGGTGTCCGCCCTCGCCGCCGTGCGCCACCTGCTCGACACCCGGGCGGTGCGCCCCGGGGACACCCTCGTCGACAGCTCCAGCGGCATCTACGCGTACGCCCTCGCCCTGGCCTGCCACCGCTACGGCATGCGCTGCCACATCGTCGGTTCGACGACCGTCGACCACACCCTGGCCGTCCAGCTCGCCGTCCTCGGGGCGACCCTGGAACGGATGGAACCCTGCGACGACCTGAAGCTCGACCAGAAACGGCGGGTGGCGAGGATCCACGAGATCCTCGCCGCCCACCCCGAGTACCACTGGATGCGGCAGTACCACGACGACGTCCACTACCTCGGCTACCGGGCCGTCGCCGACCGGATCCGCGAGACGCTCGGCACCGAGCGGCTCACCGTCGTCGGCGGGGTCGGCTCCGGCGCCTCCACGGGCGCCCTCGCCCGCTACCTGCGCGAGGTCCCCGGGGGCGGGGCCGACGTCGAACTCGTCGGCGTCCAGCCGTACGGCAGCGTCACCTTCGGCTCCGCGCACGTCTCCGACCCCGAGATCATCATCGCCGGGATCGGCAGTTCCATCCCCTTCGGGAACGTCTCCCACGAGCTGTACGACACCCTGCACTGGATCTCCTTCGACGCCGCCCTCGCCGGTGGCGTCGACCTGCTGCGGCGGCACGCCGTCTTCGCGGGCCTGTCCACCGGCGCCGGCTACCTCGCGGCCCGCCACGAACGCGACCGCGCCCCCGGCCGCACGGTCCTCTTCGTCGCCGCCGACACCGGGCACCGCTACGTCGACACCGTCCACGCCCGGCACGGAGGGGCCGCCCGGATCGAGGACCTCGCCCCGCGCGAGGTGACCGACCGGAACGACCTCGCCCTGCCGTGGTCCCGGATGCGCTGGAACCGCGGCCCGGCCCCGGAGGGAATCCTCTGACACCCGCCCGCGGCGCCGGGAGACAAATGCGTCGACAACGCCCCCCGGCACCCGGCAGAGTGGCCGGTCATGACGAGCAGCGAGCTGTGGACCCGTGAGACCGCCGAACGCTACGACGCCGGGGAGACCGAGATGTCCTCGGCCGCCGTCCTCGGACCGACCCTCGACTTCCTCGCCGAACTCGCCGGAGACGGCCGGGCGCTGGAGTTCGCCATCGGGACCGGACGCGTGGGCGTCCCGCTCCGGGAACGCGGCGTGCCGGTGGTGGGCGTCGAACTGTCCGAGCACATGGCGGCGGTGCTGCGGCGCAAGGTCGACGAGGACGCGCTCCCCGTGGTCGTCGGGGACATGGCTACCACCGTCGTCCCCGGCGGGTTCGGCCTGGTCTACCTCGTCTACAACACCATCACGAACCTGCTCACGCAGGACGAGCAGGTCGAGTGCTTCCGCAACGCCGCACGTCATCTGGAGCCCGGCGGCCGGTTCGTCGTCGAGCTGGGCGTCCCGCCGCTGCGGTTCCTGCCGCCCGGACAGGTCGCGGTGCCGTTCGACGTCTCCGAACGGCACCTCGGCTTCGACACCTTCGACCTGGTCGAGCAGGTCCTCGTCTCCCACCACCTCACCCGCGACGGCGAGGACGGCCGCTACCGCCGGGACGCCTCCCGGCACCGCTACGCCTGGCCGGCCGAGCTCGACCTGATGGCACGGATCGCCGGGCTCGCGCTCGAACGCCGCGTCGCGGACTGGGACGGGACCCCGTTCACCCAGGACTCCACGAAGCACGTCTCCGTCTGGCGCAAGCCGGCCTGAGACCGGCCACCAAGCCGACGGGGTCACTTCCCGGGCACCCTCCGGGGCCGCGACGGCGCGAACCCCCCGCCCGCCACGAAGGATCCCTAGAGGGCGTCCACGGCGTCGAGCGGAGCCCGCAGCGCGCTCCGGCCGTTCTCCCAGGACTCCAGCACGTGCGCCCCGAGCCGGTCCTCCAGGAACCCCGTCGCCGCGATGCCGAGGGCGACGTCGGACGCGAGGTCCGGCTCGTCCTCCAGGAGGCCGCCCACGGCCTCCCGGCGCACCAGCTGCTCGTGGACGGCGTCGGCCTCCACGTGCTCGTCGTAGTACCGCTCCGCCGCCGGTCCCGCGCCCGTCCGCCGCATGGCCTCGGCGAGCCGGGCGGCGGCCGGCGGCGAGGTCACCTCGACGACGGCGAAGTGCCCCACGAGCGCGCCGCGCAGCCGCCGGTGGAGGGCGAGCAGGGTCGACAGGTTCACGGCCGCCAGCGTCTCGGCCCCGACCGCGTCCACGTACCGCCCGTACTCCGGGTCGAGCCCCAGGTCCACCATCAGCTCGGCGTAGAGCCGCTCGTGCATGCGCTCGGCCCGCCCGCAGCCGAACTCGTCGTACTCGATCGCGACCATCGCCGCCTTGGCGCGGCCGCGCAGCCGGGGGATCACCCAGAGGTACGGGTCGGCCTCCCGGAGCTGCGACACGGAGCGGAGCGCCGCGTACTCCCGCACCTGCCACCGCTCCCCCCGCGAGGCGAGGAACGCGGAGACGCCGGTGGCCTCGGCGGGTTCCACGAGGAGGGCGCCCAGCTCCTCGTCCACGTCCCCGTGGTGCCGGCAGTCGTGGCGCAGCGCGCTCTCGAAGCGGTGCTCCAGGAGCGCCCGGGTCCTGAGCAGGTGCGGGTCCCATTCGAGGGTGTCGGGGACACCGTCGTAGCCCCGGTAGTGCAGGGCGTAGCAGAGGTGCAGCGCGAGCTGGAGGTCCTCGCCGTACGGGTCGCAGCGCGCGATCTCCGGGCCGTCGGGCAGCGCCCCGGGATCGCCGAGCAGCCGTCGCCGGACCGCCCGCGACACCTCGCCGCGTGCCTCGGGGACCTCGGGTGCTCCGGAGGCCGTACGGAGGATCTGCGGGGCGGCGGTCATGGGGTCGGGTCCTCCGGGGAGTCGGCCGCCGGGCGGGGACGCCGCTGCCGGTGGCGGTGGCTGGTGTCGCAGAACGGGGCCCGCTTGCTGCGCCGGCACATGCACAGGGCGACCGTCGGCCGCTCGCAGTGCCGCACCGATCCGTCGGGCATGACGACGTCCACCGGCCCTTCGACGAGCATCGGCCCGTCGTCCAGGGGCCGGACCAGGGTCGGCGCGCCCCGCGCGGGGCCTTCCGTCCGCACCGGGGGCGCGGCCCCGGGCCGTGCGTCCGGGGAAGGGGACATCACACACCACCCATCGGATATCTCGTTTCTCTGCTGCGCGGCTGCCCCGCCGGACCGTGCCCATGCGCGGGCGGTGCGGCGGGGAGGAGCCGGGGGGTCACGCGCGGGACGCGCGGATCACGACGAGGTCCTCGGTGCGCGTCCCGGGCGGGACGAGCCCCCGGGCGGCGAACCAGTCCTCGCGGGAGGCCATCACCGGGCCGAAGGGCTGGACGAGGCGGTCGGCCACCCGGGCGCGCAGCCCGGCCCGGCGCAGCCCGTCCAGGGTGGCGGTGACGCCGGAGAGCGACGACTGCACGACGAGCAGCGTCCCCGAGGAGGTGAGCAGCCGGGGCACCCGTTCGCAGACCCGGTCGAGGAGGAGTCGCCCGTCCGTCCCCGCGTCCCAGGCGCGTCTCCTGCCGCGGGCGGGCAGCGCGGGGTCCTCGCAGGGCACGTACGGCGGGTTCACGGTGATCAGGTCGAAGCGCTCGTGCGCCACCGGGGCCTCCAGGTCGCCCCGGAGGAGCCGCACCCGGCAGCGGTGCCGGAGCGCGTTGAGACGGGCCGTGGTGACGGCCGCGCGGGAGATGTCCACGGCGGTGGCCCGCGTGCCCCGCAGGGCGGAGGCGACCGCCACGACGCCGGTCCCGGTGCACAGGTCGAGCGACCGCATGCCGCTCCGGAACTCCTCGCGCGCCAGGTTCGCGAGCAACAGCTCGGTGTCCCCCTGGGGCGCGTACACCCCGGGGAGCCGGTAGACGCGCGGCACGTCCGCCGGTCCGTGTCCGAGCGGCGCGGCGAAGCCCTCGCCGACGGAAGGGGTCACCTGGGTCACAGCGATCGCCCTCCCGTCCGGAACGGGGCGCCGGGGGCCCGGAGCACGTGGCCCGCCGGCGCGGACGCCTTCTCGGAGATCCTCGCCGAGATCCTCATGGCCCCGCTCCTCAGCGGCCCTGGTCCCGCTCGGACTCCTCCGGCGGTTGCCAGGAGTCCCGCCTCGCCTCGGCCGCCGGGGGCTGCGCCACGCCGGGGGCCTGCCTCCGCCGGGCCACCCGCCGGGAACCCCACCAGAACGCGCCGATCAGCAGGGCCGCCACCACCACTCCGACCACGATCAGCAGGAGCGAGGAAGAGCCCTTGGCGGCCAGGAGGGAAGGCGGTGCGGCGGCGGGGAGAAAGGAGAGAAGCATGATCGCCCTTCCTGTCGGAGACGGGGCAGTTCGTTCGGAACGGCGGCTACCCTCGCGGAGAAGATCCATTCGCTCACGGTCGGTGCCCCGTCCCCGCCCGTTCTCAGAGCTCGCGCAGGGCCGGGAGGAGCTCCTTCTCCGCCCAGTGCAGGAACGGCTCCTGGTGCTCGCCGCCGATCTGGACGAGGGCCAGCTCGGTGAACCCGGCCTCGGCGTACGGACGGACGGCCTCCACGAACGCGTCGACGTCGTCGCCGCACGGGATGTTCTCCGCCACGTCCTCGGGCCGGACCGTCTCGGTGGCCTGGGCGAACCCGGAGGGCAGCGGAAGCTCGGAGTTGACGCCCCAGCCGCCCAGCGACCAGCGGAACTGGTCGTGGGCGCGCGCCACCGCCGCCTCCCGGTCGGGGTCGTAGCAGACCGGCACCTGGCCGACGCGCGGCTTGCCCGCGCCGCCGTGCGCGTCGAAGGACTCGAGCAGCTCCCCCTTCGGCTCCGTGGCGATCACCAGGTCCGCCCGGCGCCCGGCGACCTTGCAGGAGTGCGGGCCCGACACGGCGATCCCGATGGGCGGGGGAGTGTCGGGGACGTCCCACAGCTTGGCGTTCTCGACCTGGAAGTGGGTCCCGCGATGGGTCACGTACTCGCCGGAGAACAGGTCGCGGATGATCCCGGCGGCCTCGTCCAGCATCTCCAGGCGGACGCCGGCCGAGGGCCAGCCCGCGCCGACGACGTGCTCGTTCAGGATCTCGCCCGAGCCGAGGCCGAGCCGGAACCGGCCCTCGGAGAGGAGCTGCACGGTCGCGGCCTTCTGCGCCACGACCGCCGGGTGGTAGCGGAAGGTCGGGCAGGTCACGTACGTCATCAGCGGGATGCGGGAGGTCGCCTGCGCCGCCGCCCCCAGGACGCTCCACGCGTACGGGGCGTGCCCCTGGGAGTCCAGCCACGGGAAGGAGTGGTCCGAGATCACGGAGAAGTCGAATCCGACGCGTTCCGCCTCGACCACGTGCCCCACCAGCTCACGGGGCCCGGCCTGCTCGGTCATCATCGTGTACCCGATCTGCATCATGCCGGGCGACTTGCCGCGAACCCGCTCCTTGAAACGGGCATGCCGGGCACTTCTCCCGATGGTGGCCGGAAAGGCGTTCGCCGGGCGAAACGGGTGCCGGCCCCACGGGGGCGGGCCTCGTCATGGCGGTTCGTGGTGACGCGGGGCCGAACCCCCTTGCCCGGGGCGAGGGTTGGAGCAGCCCGCGCCACCGTCCCACTCCGTGGAACGCGGGCCGGTGCGCCTTGACCCCGCCGACGGGCACCTGCTTCGATCATGCACATGAAGAGCCGCCGGACGACCCTCACGCGACGACGTCACGTCGACCTCGCGCGCACGTCCGGCGCCCTCTGTAGCGGACGCTGACCCCGGCCGCCGCCCTCCGCGCCCGCCGGAACCGCGTCCGGCCGCGCCGCCCCGGGGGCACCGCCCCCGGCCGCGGCCCGTCACCCTCCGCGCCCGTCGCCGTCCGCCGCGGCCGGATCCCGGCCGCGTGACGCCCGGCCCTCCTCACCGGCCCCGCCGGTCCCTCCCTCCTCCCGGCGATCCCGGGAGTTCCCGATCCGGGGGACCCGCGGGGCCCGCCCGGCCGTGCCCGCCGCCCCGCCCGTACGCACCACCCCGCCCGTACGGGCTTCCCACCGCCCGTACGGGCCCGCCCCCGCCCGTACGGGCCCGCCCCCGTCCGTACGGGCCGCGACCCCGTCCGTACGGGCCGCCCCCGTCCGTACGGGCCGCCCCCGCGCCCGTGCGCACGCGCCCCCACGCCCGTTCCCCTTCCGGAAGGAAACCGCCCTCGTCATGGCACTCCCGTCCGCGCGCCCCCGCGCCCGCCGCAGGCCCCTGGTCGCCGCGCTGTTCTCCGCCCTCGCCCTCGCGGCCACCGCCGTCCCCGCCGGAGCGGCCCCCACCGCGGGGAGCTTCCTCCCCGTACCGCCGCACAACCCGTACGCGGGCCCCGCCGGGACCGCCACCATGCACGGGGACACCGGCTCCTCGGACACCACCCCGCTGGCGGGCCCCGGCGCGGGCGCCCTGGCCTCGAAGCGGGTGGCCCTCGCCTCCGCCTGCCCCACCGTCCTCGTCGGCTCCGACGGCCACCCGGTCGCCCTGTGCACCCCGATCCTCGGCCAGGTCCCGACCGTCCACCTGCTGAACCCGGCCGACGGCTCCTCCCTCACCACCCTCCGGCTCACCAAGGGCTCGCTCCTCGGCGGCGTCTACGCCTACCTGGACGCCGAGGACCGGCTCGTCGTCGTGGACGGCAGCCGCAACCTCCTGCGCGTCGCCCACCGCAAGGACGCCTCCGGCACCTGGCGCCTCTCCGTCGACCGCAGCCTCTCCCTCGCCTCCGCCGTCCCCGCCGACGACGCGGTCACCGGCCTCTCGCCGGACTGGCAGGGACGCGTCTGGTTCGCCACCGGCAACGGCGTGGTCGGCCTCGCCGACGACCGGACCGGGCGGATCGGCACCCTGCGGCTCCCGGCCGGGGAGCGCGTCGCCAACAGCATCTCCACCGCCCCCGAGGGCACCGCCGTCACCAGCACCCACGCCACCTACCTGCTCACCGCGGACGCCGACGGCACGCCGAGGACCGTCTGGCGGCAGGCGTACGACCGGGGCCGGGCCCGCAAGCCGGGCCTGCTGAGTTGGGGCAGCGGCTCCACCCCGACCTTCCTCGGCCCGAAGACCGGCACCGACTACGTCGCGATCGTCGACAACGCCGACACCACCGTCCGCCTCAAGGTGTACCGCACCGCCGACGGCGGCGAGATCTGCTCGATCCCCGTCCTCCGGGCCGCCGGCGGCCCCGGCAGCGAGAACTCGCCGATCGGCGCGGGCAACAGCGTCTTCGTCGCCGGCACCTACGGCTACCCGTACCCGGCGCTCCCGGACGGCGCGGGACCGTCCGTGCCCTCCTCGGCCGACTTCGCCGGCGGCCTGACCCGGGTGGACATCCTTCCCGACGGCACCGGCTGCGCCACGGTCTGGGACAACACCCTGCGCTCGGCGGCCGTCCCGAAGCTGTCCACCGCCACGAACACCCTGCACACCGTCGTGCGCGACCCGCTGATCCCCGGCACCGGGGGGACGGGCGTCCTCGACCCGTACCGCTACGTCCAGATCGACCCGGAGACGGGCCGCGTCACCCGCTCCCAGCAGGTCGGCATCGGATCCCTGTACGACACGCTCCAGATGGCCGGCACCGTCGCCCCGGACGGCGCGTACCTCCAGGGCACGGTCACCGGCGTCCTGCGGATCACCGCGGGCTGAGCCCCGCCCCGCGTCAGTACACGTCGCGGACGTACCGCCGGTCGCGGGAGGAGGCGGTGTCGGGCCGGTCGAGGCGGCCGGAGGCGAGGGGGCCTCCGGTCACCCCCTAGAGTGCGGGAATGCCGTCGTACAGCATGGGGCAGGCCGCGCGGCTGCTCGGAGTGAGTTCGGAGACCGTTCGCCGGTGGGCGGACGGGGGCAGACTGGCCGTGGAGCGCGACGGGGCCGGCCGGCGGGTGGTCGAGGGGGTGGCCCTGGCCGCCTTCGCCCGGGAGCGGGGGGCCGGGCTGCACGCCGTCCCGGAGGACGACGTGCCGACCTCGGTGCGGAACTCCTTCGTGGGGATCGTGACCGGGGTGCGGACCGACGACGTGGCCGCCCAGGTGGAGGTGCAGTCGGGGCCGCACCGGCTGGTGTCCCTGGTGACCCGCGAGGCCGTCGAGGAACTGGGGCTCGACGTCGGGGTCACGGCCACCGCCCGGGTGAAGTCGACCGGCGTGCACGTCGACCTGACCTGACCCCTACCGAATCACCGACCGAATCACCGGCCGAATCACCGGCCGGGTCGGCGGCAGAGGAGGGCGGCGCGCAGGTCCACCCGGTCGTCGAGCCGGGACAGGTCCCGGCCGGTGAGGGTCTCGATGCGCTCGACGCGGTAGTGGACCGTGTTGACGTGGATGTGGAGGGCCTCGGCGGTCCGCGTCCAGGAGCAGTCGTGCGCCAGGAAGGCCTCCAGGGTCTCCAGGAGCATGGCGCCCGACCCCCGCCCGGCGCCGAGGAGGGGGCCGAGGACCGTCGTGCGGTAGACCTCCCGCACGTCGACGGGGACGCCGGCGAGCAGCAGGGCCAGCCCGCCGAGGTCGCGGAGCCCGGCGACCGGCGGGGCCGGCGGGGCCAGGGCGGGGGCCGCCGCGAGGGCGTAACGGGCCTGCGCGAGCGCGGTGTTCAGCGACGTGGGCGCGGTGACGGGCAGGCTCACCCCGACCCGCCAGGCGCTCTCGGGCCGGCAGGCCCGGATCAGCGGCCACACCTCGCGCAGTTGCTCTCCCACCCACTCCGCCGCGTCCTCCTCGTGGGCGAGGACGGCCGTCGCCTCGTCACCGGCGCCCCGGGCGACGGCGAACGCGACGGACGGCAGGTGGCCGAGCGCCTCGGTGAGCGCGGCGACGCCGTCGGCACCGGCGTTCCCGTCCGGCTCCAGGGCCGCGACGACCACCGTGTGGGCGGCCCGGTCCGCCAGGCCGCAGGAGGCCAGCGCGGACCGCAGGCGGTCGGTGTCGGCGCGCAGGGCGCCGACGGCCTCCACGAGCCGGGCGGAGGCGGCGGCGCGCGCCGCCCGGTGCCGGTCCTCGCGGCGCCGGTGCCGGCCGAAGAGCTCGGATATCTCCTGGAGGACCCGCGGGGGCACCCGCCCCTCCTCCGGCAGGTGCAGGTACCAGGTGTCGAAGTCCGTGCCCTCGGCCTCGACGCGCAGCGTCGTGCCCCGCCCGCCGCGCAGCACCTCCGCCGCCTCCCGGGCGGGCAGGGCCGCCGCTCCGCCGGTGCGGGCCACGGTCCGGCCGCCGGGGGTGAGCAGGTGGCAGGCGGGCGTGCCGAGGTGGGCGAAGGCCCGGTCGAGCAGCTCGCCGGTCGTCGCGCCGCCCTCCAGGGCGCGGTCGAGGTCCAGGCGGACGTTCTCCGGCAGGGCGCGGTGGTCGGCGGGATGCCGGCTGAGCTCGCCCCACTGGCGCAGGTAGACGGCTTCGGTGACGGCCCGGAAGCTGGTGTGCGGGGGCACGGCGACGAGGGCGACGCGGTGCCTCCGGCACGCGTCGACCAGTTCGCGCGGCACGTGCCCGTGGGTCTCCTCGCCGGCGAGCAGCGCCACCGCCCCCGCCCGGCGCAGGGCCGACACGAAGCGGTCCGTCTTGGCCGGCGCGCCCTCCCTGCTCCACCACACGAGCCCGCTCAGCACGACCTCGCCCGGCTGGAGGAAGCGCTCCGGGTCCTCCAGGTCGGTCGCGGTCACCCCGGCGATCTCCTGGCCGAGCAGCGCCTCGTCGCCCCAGACCAGGGAGAGGTCCAGACGGTCGAGTCGGAGGAGGTGGTCGACGTGCATGCGGGGCTCCTTGCGCGGTCGCGGGACGGGCCCGCCCTCACATTCACGAGGCGAATGCGAGTCGCTGCATCGTAGATGCCCGGCTATGGGCCGGGAAAAGCTCCTGGACGATCCTCCAGGGCCGGGCGCCGGGAGGGAGGCGATTTCCGGGTGCGCGTCCAGTCGTGCCGTGCGCCCCCGCCGGGCTTCACTGGCCTGAAGGAACCGGTCGGAGGACGCCGGTCGGAAGGCGGGGACGGGATGGACCTCAACACGATCACGGACGTGCGGGACGCGCGCCTGCGCGAGCCCTGGCGCCCCGGGGACGCCTGGCTGGGCGGCGGGACCTACCTCTTCTCCGAGCCCCAGCCGCACCTGCGCCGGCTCGTCGACCTGAGCCGGACGGGCTGGGAGCCGCTCACGCGCCACCCGGACGGCTCGCTGGAGATCGCGGCGACCTGCACGATCACCCAGCTCTCCCGCTTCGGACGGCGCTCCCTCGACGCCCCCGCGGCGCCGCTCTTCGAACAGTGCTGCCGGGCCTTCCTCGCCTCCTTCAAGATCTGGAACACGGCCACCGTCGGCGGGAACCTGTGCAACGGCCTCCCGGCCGGACCGATGATCTCGCTCACCGCCGCCCTCGACGGACGCTGCCTCCTCCAGGCGCAGGACGGCTCCACGCGCGAAGTGAAGGTGGCCGAATTCATTCGGGGCGCGGGCGTCAAGGACCTCGCGGAGGGCGAACTCCTGCGCTCGGTGACGCTGCCCGGCCGGGCCCTGGAGTGCCGCACGGCCTTCCGGCAGGCCTCGCTGTACGGGCTCGGCCGGTCCGGGGCGCTGGTCATCGGGACGCTCGACCCGGTGGACGGCTCGCTGGCGGTCACGGTGACCGCCGCCACCACCCGCCCGTTCCGCTTCTGGTTCCCGCTCCCGCCCGCCCGCGAGGCGCTCCGTACCGCGATCGACACCGCCGTACGGGACGAGGACTGGTTCGACGACATCCACGGACTGCCCGAGTGGCGCCGGCACATGGGCCTGCGCCTCGCCGAGGAGGTCCGCGGCGAACTGACCGCACCGGAGGAGGACGCCCGATGAGCTTCGAGGTCCGCGTCAACGGACGCGCGTTCGACGACGAGCCGCGCGGCGGCCAGTGCCTGCGCACCTACCTCCGCGAGCGCGGCTGGTTCGGGGTGAAGAAGGGGTGCGACGCGGGGGACTGCGGCGCCTGCACCGTCCACGTCGACGGGCAGCCGGTCCACAGCTGCCTGTACCCGGCGGTGCGCGCGGAGGGCCGCGCCGTCACCACCGTCGAGGGGCTCGCCTCCCCGGACGGCGAACTCCACCCCGTACAGCAGCGGTTCCTCGACGCGCAGGGCTACCAGTGCGGCTTCTGCACGGCCGGCTTCCTCATGACGACCGCCGCCCTGGAGGCCGAGCGGGACACCCCGCACGACGACGGCAAGCTCGACGACCTGCCCCGCGCCTTCAAGGGCAACATCTGCCGCTGCACCGGCTACCGGGCGATCGAGGACGCCGTACGGGGCGTGAAGCACACCGAACGCCCGTGCGCCGGAAAGGCGGTGGGCCGCAACGTCGGCGCGCCCGCCGGCCCCCAGGTCGTGACGGGCACCGCCCGCTACACCTTCGACGTCGAGGTCCCCGGCCTGCTGCACATGAAGCTGTTGCGCTCCCCGCACCCGCACGCCCGGATCGTCGCGATCGACGCCTCCGCCGCGCTCCGCGTCCCCGGCGTGCACGCCGTCCTCACCCACGAGGACGCCCCCGCGACCCTGTACTCCAGCGCCCGCCACGAGCACCCCACCGAGGACCCCGACGACACCCGCGTCCTGGACGACGTCGTCCGGTACGTCGGCCAGCGGGTCGCCGCCGTCGTCGCCGACAGCGAGCGGGCCGCCGAGGAGGGCTGCCGCCGGATCGAGGTGACGTACGAGCCGCTGCCGCACGTCACCGACCCGGAGGAGGCCATGCGCCCCGGCGCCCCCGTCCTTCACGCGGGCAAGGGGACGGAGGAGCGCATCGCCCGGGTCGAGAACAACGTCGCCGGTGAGGTCCACGGCGAGATCGGGGACGTCGAGCGGGGGTTCGCCGAGGCGGACGTCGTGTACGAGGAGACCTTCCGCACCCAGCGCGTCCAGCACGCCAGCCTGGAGACGCACGGCTGCGTGGCGTACTTCGAGCCGAAGGAGGACGGCACGGGGGAGCGGCTCACCGTCCGCTCCTCCACCCAGACCCCGTTCCTGACCCGGCGGGCCCTGTGCGCGCTCTACGGCCTGCCGGAGGACGGGGTACGGGTGGTCGCGGGCCGGGTCGGCGGCGGCTTCGGCGGCAAGCAGGAGATGCTCACCGAGGACATCGTGACGCTCGCCGCGCTGAAACTGCGGCGACCGGTGAAGCTGGAGTACACCCGCGCCGAGCAGTTCTACGGCGCGACCACCCGCCACCCGTTCACCATCCGCATCAAGGTCGGCGCACGCCAGGACGGCACGCTCACCGCCGTACGGATGCGGGTGGTGGCCGACACCGGCGCGTACGGCAACCACGGCCCGGCGGTCATGTTCCACAGCGTCGGCGAGTCCTTCGCCGTCTACCGCGCCCCGCACAAGAAGGTCGACGCCTACTCCGTCTACACCAACGCCGTCCCGGCCGGCGCCTTCCGCGGCTACGGCCTCGGCCAGGTCACCTTCGCCGTCGAGTCCGTCATGGACGAACTGGCCCGCCGCCTCGGCATGGACCCGCTCGCCTTCCGGGAGAGGAACGTCATCGGCCCGGGGGAGGGCATGCACAGCCCGATCGGCGAGGAGGAGGACCTCCACATCGCCTCGTACGGGCTCGACCAGTGCCTCTCCGTCGTGCGCGACGCCCTCGCCGGGGACCGCAGCGCGGAGGACGCCCCCGAGGGCTGGCTCGTCGGACAGGGCACGGGCATGGCGATGATCGCGACCGGGCCGCCCGGCGGCCACTACGCCGACGCCCGGGTCTCGCTCCTGGAGGACGGCACGTACGACATCGCGGTCGGCACGGCCGAGTTCGGCAACGGCACCACCACCGTCCACCAGCAGATCACCGCCGGCGCCCTGAACACCACCGAGGACCGGCTCGTCGTCCGCCAGTCCGACACCGACGTCGTGCGCCACGACACCGGCGCCTTCGGCTCCGCCGGCACCGTCGTCGCCGGCAAGGCCGTCCTGCTCGCCGCGACCTCCCTCGCCGAACGGCTGCGCACCCTCGCCGCACGGCACACGGGCACGGCCCGCCACCTGTGCGTGCTCGGCGCCGAGTCCGTCGACTGCGCCGGACGCACGGTCACCCTGAAGGAACTGTACGAGGCGGGGCACGCGCTCGGGGCGGCGGAGGAACTGGCGGCGGACGGGCACTGGGGCGGTTCGCCGCGCTCGGTGGCCTTCAACGCCCAGTGGTTCCGGATCGCCGTCGACCCGGGCTCCGGGGAGATCCGCATCCTGCGCAGCGTCCACGCGGCCGACGCCGGCAAGGTCATGAACCCGATGCAGTGCCGGGGCCAGGTCGAGGGCGGGGTCGCCCAGGCCCTCGGCGCCACCCTCTTCGAGACCGTGCGCGTCGACGAGCGCGGCGAGGTCACCACGGCCGCGTTCCGCCGCTACCGGCTCCCCCAGTACGCCGACGTGCCCCGCACCGAGGTCCACTTCACCGAGACGACCGACGCCATCGGCCCCCTCGGCGCCAAGTCGATGAGCGAGAGCCCCTTCAACCCGGTCGCCCCCGCCTTCGCCAACGCCCTGCGGGACGCCACGGGCATCCGCTTCACCGAACTGCCGGTGACCCGCGACCGCGTCTGGCTCGCCCTCGACCGGCAGGGACGGAACACGGTCCGATGAACCAGGCAAGGACGAGGGTCCGTCTCGTACGAAGCTCACAGGTACGGGCCGAACGCCTCGATTCACATGGCAAAAACGGTTCCCCGCTCCGGCGGTCGGGTATCACTGCGCGCAGCCGCCGTACCGACCGCCGCGAGGGGACCGACGATGAGCCGACCGAACACCGCGCCCCACCCGACAACCGCCGCCACACCCGCACCTGCGACCGCGCCCGTGTCCGTGTCCACGGCCCCGCCCGCCGCCGGGCCCGCGCCCGCCGGATCCTTCGCGCTCCGCGGGGACGTGGCCCGCCCCGCCACGCTCACCGTCGCCGACCTGCGCCGGGGCTGGGAGCAGCACCGGGTCGAGGTCGTCTTCGACTGCGCCACCGCCGGGCCCCAGCACCACACCTTCGCCGGGCCCCTCCTGCGGGAGGTCGTCGCCGTCGCGCACCCCCGCTTCGACCCCGCCCGCCGCAAGGAGCGCTCCCGCTTCCTGATCGCCGTCGACGGCGGCGACGGCCACCACGCGCTCCTGTCGTGGGCGGAGATCGACGCCGACTTCGGTGATGCCCCCGTCCTCCTCGCGACCCGGATGGACGACCGGGACCTCGACGGGGACGGCCCGCAGCTCGTCGTCCCGTCCGACCGCTGCGGAGCCCGCTACGTCAGCGCGGTCACGGGGATCTGGATCGGCCCCCTCCGGCTCGCCGGAACCCTTCCGTCCGAGGGGTGAGACCGCCGGGGGCGCCTCTCGTCGGTTTCTACCACCTCTCCCTCACCTGCGACGGAGAGTCCCACGATGTTGTTGCAGATGAGAGAGATCACGCCCTACGGTGTCGCACATGCAGCCCCACACACCCGGGCGGGCAGCGCATCTGCCAGGCGTCGGCCCGGACACGGCACGGCACCGGGCGGACGCCGACAGGACGAAGTCGAACGGCGTGCGCACCGGCCGCCCCTGACCACGTCCCCCGCAGCACCCGAGACACCCCGGCCGTCGGCGCGACCGGCCCGTCCGCACGTCCCCCGTTCCTCTCCAAGGAGTTCCGATCCCATGAGTCTCACCCCCGCCGGACGCCGCACCGCCGCCGCCGTGCTCACCGCCGCCCTGTTCGTGCCGCTCGCGGCCTGCTCGTCGGGCGACGACGACAAGAAGGACACCGGCGGCTCCACCCCCTCCGCCTCCGGCTCCGCCACCGGCGCCCCCGCGGCGAACCTCACCGTGCTCGCCGCCGCGTCCCTGACCGACGTGTTCAAGACGGCCGGCGCCGCGTACGAGAAGTCCCACCCGGGCACGAAGCTGACCTTCTCGTTCGCCGGCTCGCAGGAGCTCGTCGCCCAGGTCTCCCAGGGGGCGCCCGCCGACGTCCTGGTGACCGCCGACACCAAGAGCATGGACAAGGTGAAGGCCGACACCGGCACGCCGGCGGTCATCGCCAAGAACCGGCTCGTCATCGCCACCGGCGAGGGCAACCCGCACAAGGTCGACGACCTGAAGGACCTCGCGGACACCAAGCTCAAGGTCGTCCTCGCGGCCCCCGAGGTCCCCGCCGGCAAGTACAGCAAGCAGATCCTCGACAAGCAGAAGATCACGGTGAAGCCGGTCTCCCAGGAGCCCAACGTGCGCGCCGTGCTCAGCAAGGTCGAGCTGGGCGAGGCCGACGCCGGACTCGTCTACAAGACGGACGCCGAGAGCGCCGAGGACAAGGTCGACGCCGTCGAGATCCCCGACGGCCAGAACGCGATCGCGCAGTACCCGGCCGCCGCCCTGAAGGACTCGAAGAACGCCGAGGCCGCCGCCGCGTTCGTCGCCTGGCTGTCCTCGCCCGAGGGCCAGAAGATCCTCCAGGACGCCGGCTTCCAGAAGCCGTAACGTACGGGATCGTCCACGATCGGGAGGGGCCGCCCGTACCGGGGGAGCCGGGCGGCCCCTCCGCTCCACGCCCTCACCTCTCCGGGACCGTCGAATGAAACGAGCAGGCATACGCGCCTCCGGGAGGCGTGCCGGGAGTTCCCGGCCGCCCCTCGCCCTCGTGCTGCCCGCGCTGGCGGCCGTGGCCTTCCTGGCGCTCCCCCTGATCGGCATCCTCGTACGGACCGAGTGGGGCGGACTCCCCGGCCACCTGACCGCGCCGGGGACCGTCGAGGCGCTGAAGCTCTCGCTCCTCGTCTCCTTCTGGGCGCTCGGCCTCTCGCTGCTCCTCGGGGTCCCCCTGGCCTGGCTGCTCGCACGGGTCTCCTTCCCCGGCAAGGCGGTCGTCCGGTCGCTCGTCCTGCTGCCGATGGTGCTGCCGCCGACCGTCGGCGGCGTCGCGCTGCTCCTGGCCTTCGGCCGGCGCGGGCTGCTCGGGCCGTGGCTGGAGGACACCTTCGGCATCACCCTGCCGTTCCACACCTCCGGCGCGGTGATCGCGGCGACGTTCGTCGCCATGCCGTTCCTCGTCATCAGCCTGGAGGGCGCGCTCGGCGGGCTCCGCCCCCGGTACGAGGAGACGGCGGCCTCCCTCGGGGCCCCGCCGGTCCGCGTCTTCTTCACCGTCACGCTGCCGATGGTCGCGCCCGGGGTCCTCGCGGGCGCGGCGCTCACCTGGGCGCGGGCGCTGGGCGAGTTCGGCGCCACGATCACCTTCGCCGGAAACCTGCCCGGGACGACCCAGACCCTCCCGCTCCAGGTCTACCTCCTGCTCCAGGACGAACCCGAGGCCGCCACCTCCGTCTCCCTCCTGCTCCTCGCCATCGCCATGGGCGTCCTCGTCGCCCTGCGCGGACGCTGGACCGGCACCCCGCAGGACCGGAAGCGCCCACCGGCCACCACGGAGGAACCGGCGAAGGGACCGGGCGGGGAGGGGCCCTTCGCGGAGAGGCCGGGCGTGGAGGAACCGGGCGTGGAGGGACCGGGCGTGGAGGGACCGGGCGTGGAGGGACCGGTCACGGCGGAGCCGTCGGCCGACGCCGCCCCGCCCGCTTCCCCGGCCGCCGGCCGGTGGGCGCTGCACGCCGACGTCACCGGCTTCACCCGGCTCGTCCTGGACGCCGGACCCGGCACCACCATCGCCGTCGTCGGCCCCAACGGCGCCGGCAAGACCACCCTGCTCCGCGCGCTCCTCGGCCTCACCCCGCGCGCCCGCGCGGATCTCCGGCTCGGCGACGAGGACGTCACCGCGCTGCCCCCGCACCGCCGCCACGTCGCGTGGGTGCCGCAGGACGGCGCGCTCTTCCCGCACATGTCGGCCCTGGCCAACACCGCCTACGGCCTGCGCGCCCAGGGCGTCGTCCGGACCGAGGCCCGCCGCGAGGCGCAGGCCTGGCTCGACCGGCTCGGCGTCGGCCACCTGGGACACAGGAAGCCGGCGCAGCTCTCCGGCGGCCAGGCCCAGCGGGTCGCCCTCGCCCGGGCGCTCGCCGCCCGCCCCCGGCTCCTCGTCCTCGACGAACCCCTCGCCGCCCTCGACCAGACCACCCGCGCCCACGTCCGGCACACCCTGCGCACCCACCTCGCCGGCTTCGGCGGCGTCTGCCTCATCGTCACCCACGATCCCGTCGAGGCCGTCTCCCTCGCCGACCGCGTCCTCGTCCTCCAGGACGGCCGGGCCCTCCAGGACGACACCCCCGCCGAGGTCACCCGCCACCCCCGGTCCCCGTGGGTCGCCCGCATGCTCGGCCGCAACGCCTGGCCCGGCACCGCCACCCCCGACGGCCTCGCCCTCGACGGCGGCGGCACCCTGGTCGCCGCCGAACCCCCGCCGCCGGGCACCCCGGCGCTCGCGATCGTCGCGCCCGAGGCGGTGTCCCTCCACCGCGAGAGGCCCACCGGCAGTCCCCGCAACGTCTGGCCCGGCACCGTACGCGAGATCACCGCCAGCGGCAGCCGGCTCCGCGTCCTCGTCACCTCCGACCGGGCGCCCGACCTCGTCGCCGAGATCACCCCGCAGGCCGCCGCCGAACTCGGCCTCGCCGACGGCGTGCCCGTCTGGACCGGCGTCAAGGCGACCGAGACCACGATCGTGCCCCTCTGACGGCCCTCCCCGACGCCACCGGCCTCGCCCGTCTCGCCGCACGCGTCGACACCGGCGAGCTGCGGCCGCGGATCGCCGCCCGGGGAACCCGGCCCGGCCGGGGAAGCGGGATCAGTCCTCCAGGAGCGCCTGGGCGACGAACCCGCCCGGACGCACCCCGCCGGGCACCGCGAACACCGCCGACGCCTCGTGCACCAGGTAACGGGACAAAGCATCGCCGCGCGCCAGCCGCCGCTGCACGGGGACGAAGGCGGTACGCGGATCCTGCTGCCACGCGGTGAAGAGCAGACCGGCGTCCGGGGTGCCGTCCGGCCGGATCCCGTCGTGGTACGACCAGCCGCGGCGGAACACGGGCGCGTCACCGTGGACGGCCGTGGCGGCCAGCCGCACGTGGGCGTTGGCGGCGACGACCGGCACGCCGTCGGGGCGGACCGCCGTCAGGCATCAGCCGGGACCCATCCGATATTCACCTCGCAGATGTGAGCCCAAGAAGCGTCTTGGCCCCTTGGATGATCCACCGTGCCCATGCCTCGCGGGAGGGCCGTTTTCTGTGCCCGGATCCCATCGCCCCGACGGGCCGGGGAGTGCTTGACTGGCTCGTGCCGGCCCCGGAGCGGAGAAGTGGCTCTCGCCGCCCCGGACCGACCGGTCAGGAGGGCCCTGTGCGCCGCGCGCGGTGTTCGGCGCGCAGGGGCCCCACACGGTCCCGGGCCGTCAGGAGCCTTCCCCCGCGGGCGCCGCCGCCGCGCCCGACAGGCCGTCGCGGGCCAGGCCGTACTCGTGGGGGTGGTTCTCCGCACCGGGCAGGGCGAGGGCCGTCTCGAACTCCCGGCGGGCCTCGGCGTGCCGGCCCGCGGCCGCGTAGGTGCCGCCGAGCCGCACGCGGACCTGCAGCTCCAGCCACGTGCTGGTGTGCCGGGTCAGCGCCGACAGGGCCTCGTGGCCGGTTCCGGGCGGTTCGGCGCCCCAGACGTCGTCGAGGAGCCGCTCGTACGTCACGAAGGCCGGCGCCCGCAGGACCAGGGCGGCGAGGACCGCCTGCCTGCGCACCGGGCCGAGGACGATCGGCGTACCGCCGCGCCGGGCCCGGACGGATCCGAGCAGGTCGATCCGCAGGCGTTCCCCCGCACCGGCCGGTGCCCCGCCCGGCTCCGTTGCCCGCTCGTCCACTTCGCCGCCCCCGTGCTTCCCGTGCGCCCCGTGCCCGCGCAGTTCTTCAAGGCCCTTGCTTCAACAGGATTTCATCGCCCTTGCAACGCGGTGCGCCAGGGTTGGCCGAGTTGTGTCGGGTACCCACGCATCGACGGGGGCGGAGGTGCCGGGTGACGACGCACAAGGGCGGGGCGGCAGTGTCGGCTGCCGCCCCGCAGCCGTCGGAGGACCGGGCCGCCGTGGCGGTCCGGATCGCGAACGGCCCGCCCCCGCACCGTCGAACCGCCGAGAGCGGTCTGCCGAGAGAGGTCCTTCCACGTCCCGTCCCCAGGGCGCGTCCGGCACACGTCCCACCCGTCGCGGCGGCCGTTGGGAGCGCTACCGGGTCGTCCACCCCTTCTCCGCCCGGGACCGGGCGGGCCTGTGGGGAGCGATCGCGGGAGGCGTCGTCATCGTCGCGGCGGTCCCCTTCCTCATCGGTCGGCACGAGAACCGGCGCACGGCGTTCCCGTTCGACGCGGCCGGCGCCCGGTTCGGCAGGGGACCGGTGATCGCCGGGTTCGTCGCCCTCCTGCTCCTGGCGGGCCTCGGGACGTACGCCGTCCGGAACGACCGGCAGGGCGGAACGGCCGCGCCGCCCGTGGCGACGGGGACGGTGCGCCCCTCCGGGACGCCGACCGCCGCCCGTACCCCCGCGACCGCGCCCCCGCGCCCCGGCGGATCCCCACGACGCGGGAGATCAACGCCGGGCGCGAGGCGGGGGACACCACGGCGTGGATCGTCGACGACCGCACCGACCTGCCCCGGCGGCACGTCGCGCTCCACGACCTGTGGGTCGTCGGCGACACCGTCGTCCAGACCGTGTACCGGAAGGTCGTCGTGGTCCTCATCCCCACGGAGAACCCCGGCGAGTGCCACCCCGACGACGTGGCGGGCGGCCCCCGTCTCCTGGTCGGCTCCGACCGCGCGATCGGCGTCCACCGGAGCAGGACGTACAGCCGGATCCGGGAGCTCGACCCGCGCACCGGCAAGGTGCTCCGGCGCTACCGGACCCGGCCCGGCCGGAAGATCGGCAGGGCGTTCTCCGTCGACCCGGTGGTCCTCACCACCCTCCACGCGGAGAAGCGCACCGACGACCGGCGGATCGTCTCCCCCGGGCCCGGCGGGAAGCCACGCGCCACCATCGACGCCAGGGCGAAGGGGTTCGCGCACTGCGCCGACACGGGGGAGTCGGGCGAGAACATGCAGAACCGCGCGGGCACCCTCGTCGACGAACGGGCCGTCCACCTGGGCGGGACCGACCGGGTCGGCGCCTACGACCTCGGCACCGGGACGTTCCTCCGGGGCGTGAAGAACGGGGGCGACAGCACCCTCCACCCCCTGCACGCGGAGGGCGGCACCGGGCGCTCGTGTACGAGACGGCCTCGCTGAACCGGCCGGGCGGGATCACGCGGCTCGGCCCGGGCAGCGCGGACACGAAGGAGCAGGTGCTGCGCCACCCCGCGTCGGCACGCTCCGAGGAGTACCTCATGGCGGCCGGAAGGCCGGCCTACGCGAAGGGCCGGATCGTGATCACTCCTTCGGGCGTCGACGGCGACGACGCGCAGCACGGTCCCCGCATGCTCTCCTTCGCCCCGGGCAGACCGTGAGCGGCCGGGCCCGGCCCGGGGACACGGGGTCCTCCGGGCCGGGCGGGGCGCCGCGAGCTTCAGCCCCGGAAGGCGGCGGGGCGCTCGGGGGAGGCCTCGGCGAGGGCCTTGGTCACGGCCTCGACACCGGCGCGGAGCCCGTACACGGGGGTGTCGGGCTGCTGCCGCCAGGAGTCGTCGATGCCGCCGGCGTCGACGGTGTCGAAGCCGAGCTCGTCGATCAGGGCGCGGACGGTGTCCTTGGCGGCCCCGTCGTCACCGGCGACCGGCAGGGCGATCCGCTCGGGGTCGCCGGCCGGGCGCGGCCGGTCGAGGATGTCCTGGGCGTAGGTGCCGTTGAACGCCTTGACCACCGGGTGGCCCAACTGCTTCTCCGTCCAGCGGCTCTCGGTCAGTCCCCCGTCCTCGATGGCGTCGATCCGCCCGTCGCGCTCCCGGGGGTAGTAGTTGTTGGTGTCGAGGAGGACGAACCCCTCGGCGGCACCGGCGAGGACGTCGTCGGGGAGGTCGGGGACGTTCTTCAGGGGGATGGTCACGACGACCAGTTCGGCGTCGCGGGCCGCCTCGGTGGCGTGCACCGGGGTGGCGCCGGTCTCCTCGGCGAGCGCGGTGAGGGTCTCGGGGCCGCGGGAGTTGGCCACGGACACGTCGTGGCCGAGGGCCGTGAGACGACGGGTGAGGTTGCCGCCGATGTTGCCGGCGCCGATGATGCCGATCTTCATGACACGTCCTTCGTGAGCGCGGTCGGGGGCGGATCCGGCGCGGTCCGGGAGCGTGCCCCGGGTGCGTCCGGGGCGGCGCCGGTGGGCGTCGCGCATCCCCGTCGGTGAGGGAGAACACCATGATCCGGAGGTTTCTTCCGCGGTACGGCCGATCCCGGCACGCGCTGTGGAACGGCCCTGGTGGGCGCCCCGTCGAAGCCGGTCAGCCGCCCTTGCGGATCTTCGCCGCTCGGCGGGCCTCGGCCGTCTTGTGGGCCTCGGTGGCGCGGCGGGACTCGTTCTTGGCGCGGCCCGGGCGGCCCGGGACCGTGCCGATGCCGCGGAAGGCGGCGCCGCCGCGCTTGGCGCCCTCCTGGGTCGGCGCGCTGCCGGCGACCGGGACGCCCGAGGGCTTCCGGGCGCCGGTGATGCGGGTCAGTTCGGCCTCACCGGAGCGGACCCGGGCGACCTGGGGGCGGATGCCCGCCTCCGCCATGACGCGGGCCACGTCCCGGCGCTCCTCGGGGGTGACCAGGGTGACGACCACACCGGACTCGCCGGCCCGCGCGGTGCGCCCGCCGCGGTGGAGGTAGTCCTTGCCGTCGGCCGGCGGGTCGACGTTGACGACGAGGTCGAGCGCGTCGACGTGGATGCCGCGCGCCGCCACGTTGGTGGCGACCAGGACCGTCACCTCGCCGCTCTTGAAGCGGTCCAGGGTGCGGGTCCGCAGCGGCTGGGACTTGCCGCCGTGCAGCGCCGCCGCCCGTACGCCGCTGCCGAGGAGGTGCTTGGTGAAGCGGTCCACGGCGTGCTTGGTGTCCAGGAACATGATCACGCGCCCGTCGCGGGCGGCGATCTCCGTGGCGGTGGCGAACTTGTCGGGGCCGTGCACGTGGAGCACGTGGTGCTCCATCGTGGAGACGGCGGCGGCCGACGGGTCGACCGAGTGCACGACCGGGTCGGTGAGGTAGCGCTCGACGAGCAGGTCGACGTTCCGGTCGAGCGTGGCGGAGAACAGCATCCGCTGCCCCTCGGCGCGCACCTGGTCGAGGAGTTCGGTGACCTGCGGCATGAAGCCCAGGTCGGCCATCTGGTCGGCCTCGTCGAGGACCGTGACCGCCACCCGGTCGAGCCGGCAGTCCTTGCGCTCCACGAGGTCCATGAGGCGGCCCGGCGTCGCGACCAGGACCTCGGCCCCGTCGCGCAGCGCGCCCGCCTGCCGGCCGATGGACATGCCGCCGACCACGGTCGCCAGGCGCAGACCGAGCGCGGCGGCGTACGGGGCGAGCGCGTCGGTGACCTGCTGGGCCAGCTCCCGCGTGGGCACCAGGACCAGGGCGAGCGGCCTGCGCGCCTCGGCCCGGCGTCCTGCGGTCCGGACGAGCAGCGGAAGGCCGAAGGCGAGCGTCTTGCCGGACCCGGTCCGCCCGCGCCCGAGGACGTCGCGGCCCGCGAGCGCGTCGGGCAGCGTGGCGGCCTGGATCGGGAACGGCTCGTCGACGCCCAGACGGCCGAGCACCCGGAGGACCTCGGCCGGCAGACCGAGCTCGGCGAAGCCGGTGACCGGTGCCGGGGACGCGGCGGATTCGTCCTTCCGGACGTCGTCCGTGCGGGGCGTGCTGTTCATGTGACCTTCCTCGAAACGGTGCGCTGGAACGGTGCGCTCCGAGGAATTCACGACGGGCGGTGGGCCCGTGAATTGCCGCGACGTACCGAATGCCGTATGCGTGCGGATCCGGACGTGCCGCGAGAGCGGCGCACGGCGTCCGGGCCGTGGGAAAAGCGGAAAACGCGACGGGCCGGTGGCCCCACCACACGGGTGGGGCCACCGGCCGCGTCGGACGTGTCAACGTCAGGCGGGGAGGATGTTCTCCGCCTGCGGGCCCTTCTGGCCCTGCGTGACGTCGAAGGTCACCTTCTGGCCTTCCTGGAGCTCACGGAAGCCGGAGGTGGCGATGTTGGAGTAGTGGGCGAACACGTCCGGGCCGCCACCCTCCTGCTCGATGAAGCCGAAGCCCTTTTCCGAGTTGAACCACTTCACGGTGCCATTGGCCATTGTCTTGTCTCCTTCGGGGCGTAGCCCTGGGAACCGCACTGTGCGGAACCCGGAGTCGCCGTGATGATTGCCCCGTCCGGAAACTGCACCGAAAACAAATCAAGTGCCTGACGATGTCGAATCGTCGAAGGCACTTGTAAGTATTTGGGAACCACAACTGCAACTGACATCGACTGTAGCACGTCGGCGGCGCCCGTGCGCGAAATCCACAAATTTCTCACCCGGAGCCGCCGAGAACAAATTTCCGGCCACCGCCCCGGCACCCGTTCCGGCCACCGCCCTGCCCGTCACCCCGCCCGTCGCCCCGGTCGCCGTCCTCCCGGCCCCCGCTCCGGGCCACCAGGACGAAGGTGACGCTGATGAGCAGCGCCCACGCGCCGAACTTGGAGAGGGGCACGGGCTGCCAGCCGTGCAGTTGGTGCGGGTAGCTCCAGGCCCCGACGTACGTGGCCGCGTTCTCGGCGACCCACAGGAAGAAGCCGATCAGGACGAACGACAGGGCCAGCGGCATCCGGTGGTCCCGGGGTCCGACCCGGAACCGCACCCACGTCCCCGCCGTCGCGACGAGCAGCAGCGCGGCCAGCGCCCAGCGCGCGTCGGGCAGCCAGTGGTGGCTGAAGAAGTTCACGTACACGGCCCCGGCGAGGACCGCCGTCACCCGGGGCCGGTAGCCCGTGAGCCGCAGGTCGAACAGGCGCCAGGCCCGGCACACGTAGCTGCCCACGGCCGCGTACAGGAACCCGCCGTACAGGGGCACGCCGCCGAACTTCGTCAGGGCCTCCTCCGGGTAGCTCCACGAGCCCATCCGCACCTTGACCAGCTCGAAGAGCAGGCCGATGGCGTGGCAGCCGGCGATCACGGCGACGTCCCGGCCGGTGTCCCAGCCGACCCGCCACGCGAGGAGCGTGAGCCCGGCCCCGTACAGGAGGAGCAGGTCGTAGCGGGCGACCGGCAGCTCCGGCAGCAGCGTCGAGGCGGCGATCCCGCCGACGAGCGCGACGGCGAAGGCGCAGCAGCGCGCCTCGAGGACCGCGAAGCGCAGCAGCTGGCGTGTCCCGTGGACGAACGTCTCCATGGCGGGAGGGACGCGGGGGACGCCTGTTCGGTTCGCCGTCCGTGTCCACGTACGGGAACGGGAACGCGCCGCACCCCGGGAGGGTGCGGCGCGGCCGTCGGGCGCCGCGCGGATCAGACCGCCGGCGACGGGAAGGTCGGGTACTCCACGCCGGAGACGTGCTGGACGACCCGGATGACCTGGCACGAGTAGCCGAACTCGTTGTCGTACCACAGGTACAGGATCGCGTTGTCGCCGTCGACCTTGGTCGCGCCGGCGTCGACGATCGACGCGTGGCGCGAGCCCACGAAGTCCATCGAGACGGCGTCGGGGGCCGTGGTGAAGTCGATCTGGCGCTTCAGCGGCGAGTGCAGCGAGACGTCGCGGAGGTACTCCAGGACCTCGTCGCGGGTGGTCTCGCGGCCCAGGCGCAGGCTCAGGATCGCGATCGAGACGTCCGGCACGGGGACGCGGATCGAGCTGCCGGTGATCGGGGCCTTCAGCTCCGGCAGCGCCTTGGCGACGGCCGAGGCGGCACCGGTCTCGGTGATCACCATGTTGAGCGGCGCGGAACGGCCGCGGCGGTCCGCCTTGTGGTAGTTGTCCAGGAGGTTCTGGTCGTTGGTGAACGAGTGGACGGTCTCCACGTGGCCGCGCAGCACGCCGTACTCGTCGTCCATCGCCTTCAGCGGCGGGACGATCGCGTTGGTGGTGCAGGAGGCGCAGGACAGGATCCGCTCGTCCGGCTTGACCGTGTCGTGGTTGACGCCGTGCACGATGTTCGGCACGTCGCCCTTGCCGGGTGCGGTCAGGACGACCTTGTCGATGCCGGGGCGCAGGTGCGTGGAGAGGCCCTCGCGGTCGCGCCACTTGCCGGTGTTGTCGATCAGGATGGCGTTCTCGATGCCGTACGCCGTGTAGTCGACCTCGGAGGGGTCGTTGGCGTAGATCACCTTGATCGTGTTGCCGTTGGCGACGATGGAGCTGCTCTCCTCGTCGACCGTGATCGTGCCCTGGAACTGGCCGTGGATGGAGTCGCGGCGCAGCAGCGAGGCGCGCTTCACGAGATCCTGCTCGCCCCCGCCGCGGACGACGATCGCGCGCAGCCGCAGACCGTTGCCGGAGCCGGCCTTCTCGATGAGGAGGCGGGCGACGAGGCGTCCGATGCGGCCGAAGCCGTAGAGGACGACGTCGCGTCCGTCGCGGCGCTCGATCTTGTTCTCACCGGTGGCGCCGGCGACGGCCTCGGCGGTGAACTCCGCCACCGACAGACCGCGGTCGTCGGTCTTGTAGTCGGCGGCCAGCATGCCGATGTCGATCTGGGACGGGCCCAGGTCGAGGGTGGTGAGCGTCTGGAGGAAGGGGAGCGTCTCGGTGACCGACAGCTCCTCGCCGGCTATCTGCCGGGCGAAGCGGTGGGTCTTGAGGATGCTGACCACCGACTTGTTCACCAGGGAGCGGCTGTGGAGGAGGACGGTGACGTCCTGCTCCCGGTGCAGCTTCCCGATGATCGGGATCATCGACTCCGCGATCTCCTCGCGGTTCTTCCAGCTGGTGAACGAGTCGTCATTGACAGTCACAAGTTTATCTTTCGAGCTAGGCGGCGCTCATATGGTACCCCCGGGCCCATTCGATCGATCAAGGGGTCCGGGGTGTGACGAGGGCCCCTTGTGGAGCCCCCCGCGCACCACTTCCGGGGACCCGTCACGTCCCCGCGAGCCCGGCCGGGGAGCGGCCTTCGGGTTTCACCGGGTGAGCGGGAACGGAAGGACGTCCGGTCAGGGGAAGACCAGCGCCCGGAAGGCGTCCCTGACCCGGGCCAGCGGCCCGGGATCGCGGGTGAGGTAGAGCCGGTTGGTCAGCAGGACGGCCCAGCGCCCCCGCGCGGGCGAGACCCAGAGGCCCGTGCCGGTGAAGCCGAAGTGCGCCCAGACGTCGTCCGCCGGGCCCGTGCCCGGCGCCGGGTGCCAGAAGAACCCGCGCGGCGGATCGAGGCGGCCGGTGCGCACGCGCAGCGAGGCGGCGGTCCACTCGGCGGAGAAGGTGCCGGGTGCCGGGTCGAGGAGGTGGCGCAGGAAGCGGCCGGTGTCGGCGGCGGTGGTGAAGACGCCCGCGATGCCGCAGGCCCCGCCGAGGAGCCGGGTCGAGAAGTCGTGGACGGTGCCCCTGAGCCGGACGCCGCTCTCCTCGTCGTACTCCGTCGGCGCGCACCGCTCGCGGAGGGCGGCGGGCAGCGGCCCGTACCGGGTCTCCGTCATGCCGAGGGGCGCCCAGACCCGCTCCCCGGCGAGCCGGGGGAGGGGCTGCCGGGTGAGGTGCTCGGTGAGGTAGCCGAGGATCAGGGCCGCCCGGTCGGTGTACGCGACGGCCTCGCCGGGCCGGTGTCGCAGCGGCTCGGACAGGACCCCGTCCCGGACGTCCTGCGGATCGGAGCCGTACAGGTGCCGCAGGTTGGCGCGCAGCGGCAGGCCCGCCGTGTGGGTGAGGAGGTGGTGGGCCGTGACCCCGGCGAGCGGCCGCCCGGCCGCCTCCGGCCAGTACGAGCCGAGCGGGGCGGACGGGTCGAGCTTGCCGGCGTCGACGAGGGTGCCGGTCACGGCCCAGACGGCGAGGACCTTGGTGAGGCTCGCCGCGTCGAAGAGCGTGTCGGGGCGCGTCGGCCCGGCGGGGTCCGCCGGGTCGAGGACGCCGACGGCCCCGGCCGACAGGGTGGCGCGGGCGTCGCCCGCGGCCCATGCGGCGCCGGGGACGGCGCCCGCGCGCACGGCGTCGCCGAGCAGCCGCTCACAGGGGTCGGTGCGCTGTGCCAAGGCGGGCCTCCGACGGGATCGGGGCGGCCCGTCCGGCACCCCGAAGGACCGCGCTCCGAAGTCATGCCCGCACCGAAGGGGAAGACACCCTTCCGGCGGACGTCGTCACCCGCCGGGGTGCGCCACCACCCGTGGCACGCCCCGGCACGTCTCCCCGGGGTCCGTCAGCGCCCTTCGGGGACGTCCGCCGCGCCCCCGGCGTCCTGGGGCTTCTCCTCGGGGTCCGCCGTGCAGGTCACCTCGTCGCGCGGGGTGTAGTGGGTCTTGTAGGTCTCCCGCTTGACCTCGACGCCGTCGTTCTTGAACACCCGGTCCACCGAGATGTCGAAGCCCTCCAGGGGCGGCTGCGGCACGCAGGCCTTTCCGGTGCCCTCGCGCTTCGTGGGCTGCGTGAGGTTGGTGCGCGGTCCGGCGACCGCCTCCACCGAGTCGTACTTCTTCGTCCCGAGGAAGCTCACGGTGACCGAGGAGTCCGTCGCGCTCGCCTTGATGTAGATCGGCTTGCCCGTGTCGTTGCGGAACCTCAGGTCCAGGCTGCCCCAGGCGACGGTCGCCTCGCGGCCGGCCGGGTAGCGCTCGATGTAGAAGGAGTGGGCGCCGTGCTCGACGGGCTTCACCCCGGCGAAGAACATGGCGTTGTAGACGGTGGTGGCCATGGCGGACACGCCGCCGCCGGGCGCGGACCGGTACTGGCCGTCGAGGATCATCGTGCCGTCGACGAAGCCGTTGTCCGGGGTGCGCTCGCCCACCGTCCTGTTGAAGCTCCACACCGCGCCGGGCTGCACGAGCGAGCCGTTGATCAGCTCGGCCGCCCGGCCGATGTTCGTCGTCCGGTAGGGGGCCGAGGGGAAGTTCACGGTGAAGGACGACATCTGCTCGGTGATGCCGAGGCGGGCCAGCGAGTCGGAGGTCAGGTCGGGCCGCGTGACCTTGGTGGCCACCGCGGCCGTACGGGCCGCGTCGCCGGTCTTCGTGAGCAGCGGGCGGACGGCGTCGCCGAGGGCCTTCGCGGTCACCTCGTGACCGGGCCGGCCCTCCGACTCCACGACGACCTTGCCGCCGCGCACGCCGAGGGTCGACTGCGTCGGCGCGTTCGTCAGGGAGGCGAGCGGCCGCGCCACGTCCGGGTCGCGCAGCAGCGCCTCCGCGTCGAGGTTCCCGCTGAGGTGCCCGTCGTCGTTCTTCACGGTGAGGTGGTCGCTCAGCGTGGCCGGGGAGATCCGCAGGCGCTGTCCCCCGGCCGTGAGCGTCACGGGACCGGAGAGGGCGGGCTCGGCGTACGCGTCGAGGAAGCGGTTCACCTCGGCGGCGGGCAGCTTCGGCCGGGTCAGGGCGACGGGGAGGGCGACCGGCGCCGCGCCCGTGGCGGCCGGATAGGCCGCGCGCAGGGACTCGACGGCCCGGGCGGTGTCCAGCTTCCGGCCCGTGACCGGCTGGGTGGCGACGGCCTTGCCGTCGCGGAAGGCGACGGAGCCCTCGCGGACCGCCCGGTCGTTCCGCTTCGCCAGGTCGGACACGGTGGTCTTCGCCCTGGCCTCGTCGTACGCGAAGACCGGCCGGATCTCGCGCTCGCCGGAGGAGAAGAGGCGCCGGACGACGGTGACGGGGTCGCGGGAGGGGTCGGCCGCCCGCTCGGCGGTCTTCGCCACGTCCACGGTCAGGCCGGCGGAGGCCGGGTCCACGGTCGACGCGAGGTCGCCGACCCGGACCGGGATCGGCGCCTTCCACGCGGCCGGGGCCTCGGCTGCGAGTCTCGCCTCTGCCTGGGAGCGGCTCATGCCGCCGATGTCTATCCCGGCGACCCGCGTACCGGCGGATATGTCGTCCCCCGTGGCGAGCAGGCCCGCACCGTACAGGCCGCCGGCGGCCACCGCGACCACACCGGTCGCGATCGCGGCCGTCCGAAGACGCGGACGGCGCCCCTCGCGGGGCGTCGGGTCATGATCGGTCGTGGAGCGGGGCACGCGCTCTCCCGGGGCGTCGGTGAGGAAGGGGAACTCCACGACGGTACGCCGAAAGAGTGTCTTATGCACATAAGGGCGGTTTGACCTGCGGCAATACGGAGGGCCGCGGAGGGGGTACGGAAGGTGGCGCCCAAGAGCGTTCCGGGACCGTTCCGGTGCCTCCGGCGGGGGCGCGGGAGGCGGGGCCCGGGGTCTTCTCGCCGCGCCCCGGGGGAGCCCCGCCCCGCCTGGTAGGTTCGCGGGCAACGCGGGCGGGGCGGCGTCCCGAGGGGGAGGAGCGGCACATGGCGGCGAGCGGGCGGCAGACCGGCAGGCCCACCCTGGAGGAGGTCGCCGCGCGGGCCGGAGTCGGCCGCGGCACGGTCTCCCGGGTCATCAACGGCTCCCCGAAGGTGAGCGAACGGACCAGGACCGCCGTCGAACGGGCCGTCGCCGAACTCGGCTACGTCCCCAACCGGGCCGCCCGCGCCCTCGCCGGAAGCCGCACCGACGCCGTCGCCCTGGTCGTCCCCGAGACCGAGGCGCGGCTCTTCGCCGAGCCGTACTTCCTCGACATCATCCGCGGCGTCAGCGCCGAACTCGCCGACGCCGACAAGCAGTTGCTCCTCACCCTGATCCGCAGCGAGCAGGAGCGCCAGCGCTTCGAGCAGTACCTCGCCGCGCAGCGCGTCGACGGCGTCCTCCTCGTCTCCGTGCACGACGACGACCCGCTGCCCGACCAGGTCCGCGCCCTCGGCCTGCCCGCCGTCCTCAACGGCCGCCGCTCGCGGGACGAGAGCGTCGCCTTCGTCGACTCCGACAACACCGGCGCCGGCCGGGCCGCCGTCGCCCACCTCGCCGCACGCGGCCGGCGCGCCGTCGCCACCGTCACCGGACCGCTCGACATGTACGTCGCCCGCTGCCGCCTCGACGGCTACCGCGAGGGCCTCGCCGGGGCGGGACTCGCGGCCGACGAGGGGCTCGTCGCGCACGGCGACTTCACCGAGGAGGGCGGCCGCCGGGCCATGCGGGAGCTCCTGGACCGCCGGCCCGGCCTGGACGCCGTCTTCGCCGCCTCCGACGTGATGGCGGCGGGCGCGCGGGCCGTCCTGCGCGAGGCGGGCCGCCGGGTCCCCGAGGACGTCGCCCTCGTCGGCGTCGACGACTCGGCCGTCGCCCGGCACATGGACCCGCCGCTCACCAGCGTGCGCCAGCCCATCGAGGAGATGGGCCGCACCATGGCCCGGCTGCTCCTCCAGGAGATCGCCTCGCCCGGCGACCCCGACGACCAGCCCCGCCGGATGCTCCCCACCGAACTGGTGGTCCGCGCCTCCTCCTGAGCGCCTCCGCCGGGGGAAGCCCGGACGGGGCGCGCCGCCGGCGTGTCGTTCGGGTGAGCCCAGCGGGCGGCACGGCCGGGCGTGGGGTCGAATCGGGGCATGGCTTCCAACGACAGGCCCCGCACCGGCGGCTCCCCGAGGCCGCTGAGGGCCGGTGACACCTGGTGGTACGCCGCCATCGCGGGCGAGACCGCCGGCTCGTTCACCGCCCGCGTCCGCGTCCGGGCCCGGCGCGGCTGCCTCGGGGCCGTCCTCCTGCTCACGGTCGTCTACGCGGGACTCGTCCTCACCGCGACCGGCCGCCGCTGGGGAGACGCCGCCACGACCGGCCGGCGCGCCGACACCGCCGCCGCCGGCCTGCTCCGCGACCACCCCTCCCTCGCCTGGCTCACCACGCTCTCCCTGGTCCTCGGCTGCGTCCTCCTCCTCGCCGTCGGCCTGATACGCGGGCGGTACGCCCTCACCGGCCTCGCCGCCGGCGGAGTCGTCACCGCCCTCGCCCTCACCGGACTGCTCCGGCTGTACGCCCCGCGCCCCCGCGCCGCCGACACCGGGGCCCTCCTGCCCAGCGGCTTCCCCAGCGCCCAGACCGCCCTCGCCCTGGGCGTCGCCCTCGGCCTGGCCCTCGTCGTCCCCCAGCGGCTGCGCACCCCCGCCGTCGGCGCCGCCACCCTGTGGGCCGCCGCGGTCGGCGCGTACACCCTCGCCGACGGTCGGCACCGGCCCGGCGACGTCATCGCCGCCGCCCTCCTCGTCCTCGCCGTCCTCTGCGGCCTGCTCGCCCTCCGCGCCCGCAGGGGCGAGGTCCGCCCGGCCCCCCGGCGCCTGCCCGCCCCGGCGTCCCTCCTGGTCTTCCTCCCGCTCGCCCTGGTCGCGGCCGGCGGCCTCGGCGCCGGGATCTGGCTGCTCGGCGACGCCCTCGCCCTGCCCGCCACCGCCCCCTACGACCCGGCCGAGCTCCGGCTCGCCCACCGCTGCGGACAGGCCCTCGCCGCCGGGGTGACCGCCACCGCCGGAATCGTCCTGCTCGCCCTGCTCCGCCACGTCGACGTGAGCGGCCCCCCGCCCCCGTACCGGCTCGCCGGCCCCTTCGTCGAGGCCGCCGGGGTCCCCGAGGACGAGGAGCTCGTGGGGCCCTTTACCGAGGACCGCGATCACGAGATATCTTGATGTCGAGCAATCTCGCATACGCAGACGTGGAGCGGAGCACCCTGGTGACTGACTCGACCATCATCTACACCCACACCGACGAGGCGCCTGCCCTGGCGACCTACTCGTTCCTGCCCGTGGTCCAGGCGTACGCCTCGCAGGCCGGAGTCACGGTCGAGACGCGGGACATCTCCCTCGCGGGCCGCATCATCGCCGTCTTCCCCGAGTACCTGGAGGAGGGCCAGCGCATCGCCGACGCCCTCTCCGAACTGGGCGAGCTGGCCAAGACGCCCCAGGCCAACATCATCAAGCTGCCGAACGTCTCGGCGTCCATCCCGCAGCTCAAGGCGGCCGTCGCCGAGCTCCAGGCCCAGGGCTACGCCCTCCCGGCCTACCCGGACGACCCGAAGACCGACGAGGAGCGCGAGATCCGCGCCCGCTACGACAAGATCAAGGGCTCGGCCGTCAACCCGGTCCTGCGCGAGGGCAACTCCGACCGCCGCGCCCCCGCCTCGGTGAAGAACTACGCCAAGGCCCACCCGCACCGCATGGGCGCCTGGACCCCCGAGTCCAGGACCAACGTCGCCACCATGGGCGAGAACGACTTCGCCTCCACGGAGAAGTCCGTCGTCATCGCCGAGGACGACACCCTCCGCTTCGAGTTCACCGCCGCCGACGGCACCGTCGGCGAGCTCCGCGAGCCGCTGAAGGTCGTCGCCGGCGAGGTCGTCGACGCCGCCGTCATGCGCGCCGCCGCCCTGCGCACCTTCCTGAGCGAGCAGGTCGCCCGCGCCAAGGCCGAGGGCGTGCTCTTCTCCGTGCACCTCAAGGCCACCATGATGAAGGTCTCCGACCCCATCGTCTTCGGCCACGTCGTGCGCGCCTTCTTCCCGGCCACCTTCGCCAAGTACGGCGAGGTCCTCGTCGCCGCCGGCCTCTCCCCGAACGACGGCCTCGGCTCGATCCTCAACGGCCTGGACGGCGTCCCGCACCTGGGCGAGGAGATCAAGGCCTCCTTCGAGGCCGAGCTCGCCGAGGGCCCCGCCCTCGCGATGGTCGACTCCGACAAGGGCATCACCAACCTGCACGTGCCGTCCGACGTCATCGTCGACGCCTCGATGCCGGCCATGATCCGCACCTCCGGCCACATGTGGGGCCCGGACGGCCAGGAGGCCGACACCCTCGCCGTCCTGCCGGACCACAGCTACTCCGGCGTCTACCAGGCCGTCATCGAGGACTGCCGCGCCCACGGCGCCTTCGACCCGTCGACCATGGGCTCCGTACCCAACGTCGGCCTCATGGCGCAGAAGGCCGAGGAGTACGGCTCCCACGACAAGACCTTCGAGATCGCCCAGGCCGGCACCGTCCGCCTGGTGAACTCCGCGGGCGACGTCGTCCTGGAGCAGGAGGTCGCCGAGGGCGACATCTTCCGCGCCTGCCAGACCAAGGACCTGCCCATCCAGGACTGGGTCAAGCTCGCCGTCACCCGCGCCCGCGCCACGGGCGACCCGGCCGTCTTCTGGCTGGACGCCGAGCGCGCCCACGACGCGCAGCTCATCGCCAAGGTCGAGCAGTACCTGCCGCAGCACGACACCGAGGGCCTGGACATCCGCGTCCTGTCCCCGGTCGAGGCCACCAAGTTCTCCCTGGAGCGCATCCGCCGCGGCGAGAACACCATCTCGGTCACCGGCAACGTCCTGCGCGACTACCTGACCGACCTCTTCCCCATCCTGGAGCTGGGCACCAGCGCCAAGATGCTGTCGGTCGTCCCGCTGATGGCGGGCGGCGGCCTCTTCGAGACCGGCGCCGGCGGCTCCGCCCCGAAGCACGTCCAGCAGCTCGTCAAGGAGAACTACCTCCGCTGGGACAGCCTCGGCGAGTTCTTCGCCCTGGCCGCCTCCTTCGAGCACCTCGCGACCACCACGGGCAACACCCGCGCCCAGGTCCTCGCCGATACCCTCGACCGCGCCACCGGCACCTTCCTCAACGAGGACAAGTCGCCGACCCGCCGTCTCGGTGGCATCGACAACCGCGGCAGCCACTTCTACCTGGCCCTGTACTGGGCCCAGGAGCTGGCCGCCCAGACCGAGGACGCGGACCTCGCCAAGGCCTTCGCCCCGTTCGCCGAGAACCTCGCGGCCAACGAGCGGAAGATCGTCGACGAGCTGATCGCCGTCCAGGGCTCCCCGGCCGAGATCGGCGGCTACTACCAGCCCGACCCGGCCAAGGCCGCGGCCGTGATGCGCCCGTCCGCCACGCTCAACGAGGCCCTCGCGTCCCTCGCCTGATCCGGCGCGCGGCCCCGTACCGCCCCGGCCGGAAACTCCTCCGGCCGGGGCGGTCCCGTCGGTGGCGCATGTGGCATCCGGGTGTGAACCTGGATGGATGAGTTGGGCATCTTGGACGACCACCGGTGTCTACACCGGGCGAGGTGGGGTGCTGACCGACGAGGCCGGGACCGTCACGGGCGATCTGACCGTGCACACCACCTGGACCGAGCGCGAAGCACGTGTGGCCGTGCAGTACAGCGGCGCGTCCGACTGGTTCACCATGTCGGGCAGTCCCGTCCCCTGCGCAACGGAGGAGGAGAGCCGCGAGCTCCACGACGCCGTCGTGGAGGCCGTCCGGGAGGGGAACGGGGCCACGGTCCCGAGACTGCCCGGACCCCTGGTGTAGGGCCGGACGCCCCGGCACCACGCACACCCGAACACTCGAACACCCCGACACCCGAACACTCCGACACCTGAATACGACACGCATCCGGTACCGCGAGAAGTGTTATCCCTCCCGCGCCCACGGGTCTCCGGAAGACGGGGGACACGGACCCGGGACGAGGGAGCAGATCCATGCACAGCGACGAGCGCCGCACCACCGCCCTGGTGGAGGCGGCCAGGGCCGGTGACGCCCACGCCAGGGACGAGCTGGTCCGCGCCTGCCTGCCGCTCGTCCACAACATCGTGGGCCGCGCCCTCGACGGCCACGCCGACACGGACGACATCGTCCAGGAGACGATGGTCCGCGTCCTCGGCGGCCTGGGAGGCCTCCGCGACCCCGCCAGGTTCCGGTCCTGGCTCGTCGCCATCGCGATGAACGGGATACGCCGCCGCTGGCGCGAACGCCGGCAGGACCCCGTGCCCGGCCTCGACCGGGCCGTCGACCTCGCCGACCCGGCCGGCGACTTCACCGAACTCACCGTCCTCCGCCTCGGCCTCTCCGGGCAGCGCCGCGACGTGGCCCGCGCCACCCGCTGGCTCGACGAGGACGACCGCGAACTCCTCGCCCTGTGGTGGCTGGAGGCCGCCGGCGAGCTGACCCGCGCCGAACTCGCCGAGGGCCTCGGCGTCCCCCCGCAGCACGCCGCCGTACGGGTCCAGCGGATGAAGGAGCGGCTGGAGACCGGCCGTGCGGTGGTCCGCGCCCTCGACGCCCTGCCGCCGTGCCCGGAGCTGACGGAGATCCTCGGCCCCTGGGACGAGCGCCCCTCCCCGCTCTGGCGCAAGCGGATCGCCCGCCACCTGCGCGGCTGCGACGCCTGCACGGCCCGGGTGACGGGCCGCCGCGGCCTCGCCCCCGTCGAGGGCCTCCTTGTCGGCATCGGACTCGTGCCCCCGCTCGGGATCGCCGCCGTCACGGCGGACGGACCGGACCTGGAGCTCGCCGGACACGGGTACGGGACGGGGCCCGGCGCGACCGGGGACGCCTCGGTCGGCGAGCCCGCCGGGGCCGGGGACGGTCCCGCCGTACAGGCCGGTGACGGGGCCGCCGGCCGGTGGACCCCGGGGCGCGGGGCGGCCGTCGCCGGAGTCGCCGCCGTCGCCGTGCTCGGGGCCGTCGCCCTCCTCGTACCCTCCGCCCCGGAGGCGCGCCCGCGGCCCGAGCGGCCCGTCGCGGCGCCCCCGACGACCCCCGCCCCGACGACACCCACTCCGGCTACCACGTCTCCGACCCCGGTGGCCACCACCGCGACCCCCGCGCCGACGACCACCACCCCAACGCCCCGCCGCACCACCCCGCCCCCGCCGCCGCCCACCTCCGGGGAGCGGGTGACCGCCCTCGTCAACCGGCTCCGGGCGCGGGCGGGTTGCGCCCCGCTGCGCACCGACCCCCGGCTCGTCGCGGCGGCCGGCGCCTACGCCCGCGACATGGTCGCACGGGGCTACTACGGACACAGCAGCCCGGAGGGCGAGTTCGCGGGCGCGCGGATCACCGCCGCGGGCTACGACTGGAGCGCCTGGGCCGAGAACCTGGCCAGGGGCGCGACCGGCCCGGAGGCCGTCGTCGAGGACTGGCGGGACGGCTCGATGCACGAGGAGAACATGCTCGACTGCCGCTACCGGGACACCGGCGTGGCGTCGGTGCCCGGTCCCCGGGGGACGCTCTGGGTGCAGAAGCTGGCCGCGCCCGCCCCCGGGCGGGGATGACCGCGGGAATCAGCGCTTGACGCCGAAGTTCTGCACCCACCAGGGCCCGTTGGACGTCACGGCCACTCCGACGCCGATGTCCTTGAGGGAGCAGTTGAGGATGTTCGCCCGGTGGCCGGAGCTCCCCATCCAGTCGGCCACGGCACGGGCCGGGGTCTTCGGCCCGCGGTGGATGTTCTCCGCCCAGGTCGACCACGCGTAACCGGCGCCCTTCATCCGGTCGCCCGCGTCCCGCCCCTCGGGGCTCAGGTGCTCGTAGTAGCCGCGGGCGGCCATGTCGGCGGCGTGTCCCTGGGCCGCCGTCCGCAGCTTCTTGTCGGTCCTGAGCGGCCGGCAACCGGCCCGTGTGCGTTCGGCGTTGGTCAGGGCGACGACCTCCCTGACGTACCGTTCGCTCTTGCGGGCGGCGGCCGTCCCGCCCCCGGGGACCAGGACGGGCAGCCGCTCCGACAGTTGCGCCCGCGCCTGCTCGGGCTCCGCCTCCACCCGTACGGGCACGGGCACGGGCGCGGTCACGGGTGCGGGGGAGACGGCGGCCGCCGGGCCGCCGGCCGTCGAGGCCAGGTACGTGCCCGCCGCCACCGTGAGCGCGACGGCCGCCGTCCCCGCGACGGTGACGACCGTGCGGAACCCCGGGCGGCGCCGGACCCCGCCTCCCCCTCGATGCCGGCCGCCCGTCCGCGCGGGCCGTGCGCGCCGGTCGGAGGGTCGGGGACGTACGTGGTACCGCATGGTGCTCCGCTCTCTCGCCGGGGTCGCCGGACGGCCGGCGCAGGGGAGAGCCGCCGGGGCGACGGAGACAACACTTTCCGGTCCCGGCCGTCCCGACACCCCTCGTCAACCCGGCGCGTCAGCTCACGTCGAAGCCTTTCAGCCCTGCGGAACGACCGCCACCGGGCAGGGGGCCAGATGGAGTGCCGCGTGCGCCACGGAGCCGATGCGCGGACCGACGGCCCCCCGCTTGGCCCGCCGTCCGACCACCAGGAGCCGGGCGGCCCCCGACTGCGAGAGCAGCACCTGGCCCGCGCTGCCCAGTTCGACGTGCTCCTCGACCCGGAAGTCCGGGTACTTCTCCCGCCAGGGGGCCAGCGCCTCGCGCAGCGCCTTCTCCTCGTACGGGACGAGCCCGCCGGCCTCGTCGGCGAGCCGCATCGAGGCCGGGCTGTACGCGTAGAGGGCCGGCAGGCTCCACGCGCGCACGGCCCGCACGGACGCCCCGCGCGCGGCGGCGGTCCCGAAGGCGAAGCCGAGCGCGGCGGCGCTGTCCTCCGGGCTGCCGAGCTGGCCGACGAGCACGTGTCCGGCGGACGGCTCGGCCGGCTCGGACGGTTCGGCCCGCTCGCCGTCGCGGGACCGCACGGCCACCACGGGACGGGTGGCGCCGGCGATGATCTGCTGTCCGTACGAGCCGAGCAGGAACCCGGCCACGGGGCCGTGGCCGCGCGAGCCGATGACGAGCATCTCGGCCCGCTCCCCGGTGTCGAGCAGCGCGGCGACCGGGGTGTCGGGCAGCACCTCGGCCGAGAGCTCCAGGTCCGGGTGCCGGCGCGCGATCTCCTCCTCGGCCTCGCGCAGGACCGCCCACGCGGCCCGCCCCTGGGCCTCGGGGTCCTGGGCCAGGGGGAGGTCCAGGGGTTCCCAGCGCCAGGCGTGCGCGAGCCGTAGCGGGAGGCCCCGGTGGAGGGCCTCGCGGGCGGCCCAGTCCGCCGCGGCGAGACTCTCCGGGGAACCGTCCACTCCTGCGACGATCTCACGACTCATCAGGCTGCCTCCGTCGGTGCGGTGCGGTGCGGTGCGGGTCCGCCGGCCGGCGGACCCCCTCCCCTCCAGCTTGGGCCCAACGGCCGCCCGACGGCAGGGCCGTACGTCCCGACACGCTGTTCTCCTCCGTCACGGAGGCACGGTGAGGAAGGCGGCTCAGGCCAGCAGGGTGAGCCGGGCGTGGGTGCCGTTGAGGTAGTGGTCCCCGATGTCCCGGAGCCGGTGGTCCGTCCGCGTCGGGGCGGTGAGCGCGCGGGCGTTGCGCCAGAAGCGGTCGAACCCCGGCCCGCCGCTCCGGGAGTCGGCGCCCGCCGTGCCGTCCACCAGTTCGAGGATGCGGGTGGTGATGTGGACGGCCGCCCGGCCGGTGACGGTCTCGGCCGCCGCGACGAGGACGGAGAGGTCGGCGCGCTCCTCCAGGGTCAGCGACCACTCGGCGTGCAGGCCGCGGGCGAGGGCGTCCGTCGCCCGCTCCACCACCGCCGCGGCGGCGTGCGCGGCGGTCGCCAGCTCCCCGTAGGCCAGGAGGAGGTACGGGTCGTCCCCCGAGCCGACCGGGACGGCGCCGTCCCCGGCCGCCGGGCCGCCCGCGCCACCGGCCGGGGCGGGCCCGGCCTGGTCGGCCCGGCTGATGTCCCGGGCCTCGGCCAGCGCCCCCTCGGCGATGCCGAGGCCGACCTGGGTGAGGAGCAGCCGCAGGGCGAGCGGGGCGAGGGTGGTGAACGGGGCCACGGCGTGCTCGTCGTGCGGCAGGACGCCGAGGACGTGCTCGGGCGGTACGGGGACGTGGTCGAAGGTGACGGTGCCCGCGCCGGCCAGGCGCTGCCCGACCCGGTCCGTGCCCGCGTCGGTGAACACCCCCGGGTGGGCCGGGTCCACCAGGACGACCAGGAGGTCGCCCGTGCCGCCGGGGCGCGCGCCGACGACGAGCCGGTCGGCCACCGTGACGCCGGAGGCGAAGGCGCGGCGCCCGTCGAGGATCCAGCCGCCGCTGCCCTCGGCGGGGGTGAGCGTGAGGCCGGGGTCGGCCGCGGCGCGCGGCGGCTCGACGCCTCCGGCGAGCAGCCAGCGCTCCTCCGCCGTACACACGTCGAGGGCGAGCGGGCGCCGACGGGCGGCTCCCGGCCGGTGTGCGCCGTCCGTCTCGGTCGCGGGGTCCCGGTGCTCGGTCGCGGGGTCCCGGTCCTCCGGTGTGGAGTCCCGGTGCTCCGTCGCGGAGGCGGTGCGGGTGGCGTGCGCCTCGTGGGCGGTGCCGAAGAAACGGCTGCTCCAGGAGAGCGCGTAGTGGTGGGCGAGGAGTTCGCCCACGGAGCTGTCGGCGGCGGAGATCTCCCGTACGACCGCGCACGCGGCCCGCCAGTCGGCGCCCCGCCGGGACGGACCCGGTGCCGTGAGGAGGGCGGGCAGGCCCGCCTCCTGGAGCCGGGCGACCTCGTCGAAGGGCGCCTTGCCCGCCCGGTCCCTGGCCAGGGCGTCCACGGCCAGGTCGTCGGCGAGCTCCCGGGTGACGCGGGGCCAGATCTCGTCGTCGGCGGGCCGGTCGACGCCCCGGCCGGCAGGGGCGGAGGCGGTGCGTACAGCAGGTCTCTTCGGCGATTTCCTCGGCGTGCTCACGTCACCTCACATGATCCCTAGTATCCCCACTGGAATAGTAGGGATAGTGGCAGAGGTGACCACCTCCCCCCAAGGGGCGTCCACAGGCTGGACAAGGGCGTCTTGGGCGATGAGACGGGAGCAAGTCGGCGCAGGTCGTGCGGGGTTGATCCGGCCGGTCGAGTGGCGGGGCGGGGGTCGGTCAGGGGTTGGTCCAGGCCTCCGGGTCGTCGGCGAGCGCGACGATCCCGGCCGGCAGCTGCGCCGCCGCCACCTCCGCGAGCGAGACGCCGAGCACCTCGCGGACCCCCGCCCGGAGCGCGATCCACAGCGTCAGGAGCGACTCGGCGGGGCCCGTGTACGACAGCTCCGGCGGCCGCTCCCCGCGCACCGAGACCAGGGGGCCGTCCACGCAGCGGATGACCTCCGCGACCGAGATGGTCTCGGCGGGTCTGGCCAGCCAGTACCCGCCGTTGCCGCCGCGCTGGCTCTGCACCAGGCCGCCCTTGCGCATGTCCCCGAGGATGCCCTCCAGGAACTTGTGCGAGATGCCCTGGTCCTCCGCGATGGCCTCGGCCTTCAGCGGGCCCGCGTCCCGGGCGGCGGCGAGCTGGAGGGCGGCACGCACCGCGTAGTCGGCCCTGGCTGAAATGCGCATGCGCGCATTATTCCGTACGGTCGTGACGGATCCACCCGCCCGTGGGGCGGGCCGTGCCATTCGCCGTACCGCTCGTCGTGGGACGCGTCGTACCGCGCTGTGAGACGAGGCGTACCGCACCCTTGACGCCGTCCGTGACCGGCCGGACACTCATGGACGGGAAACCGAGCGAACAGGTAGGAAACCATGGGACGCACCGGCCGGAGGGACACCGCATCCGCCGCGCTCCTCCCGCGCTCCCTCCCCCTGACGTCCCGCCGCCACATCGACCTGCTGCGGGTCTGCAGCGCCGCGTAGTCGCCGCCGCCTCCCGGGCGGCCCCGCGCCACTTCCGCCCGTCAGGCCTCTTCGTCGCGGTCCGCCCGTCTCCTCCTGTACGCATCTCCGCCGCCCCGGGGCCCCGTTCGGCCCGCGCCGTCGCCGAGCCGCCGCGACCGGCGCCGCCGTGCGCCGCCCCGGTCCGGCACCGAGCACCCTCAAGGGAGAAGCATGTCCGTCGTCCCGTCCTCGCTGCTGCCCGCCTCCGCCGTGCCCGCCTTCCGCGGCCGCATCGGCCGCGACGTGCGCAGCGGCCACTACGCCGTACCGCACCGCTACCGCCTCCACGTCGCACCGTCCGATCCCGACTGTCTGGGCATCGCCCTCACCCACGGCCTGCTCGGGCTCGACGACACCCTCCCGCTCACGGTCCTGCCCGACACCCCCGACACCCCCGACGGCGGGTACGCCGTGCTCCGCCCGCTCTACGAGGCCAGCGCCCACCTCTACGACGGCCCCGCCTCCGCGCCCGTCCTCAGCGACGGCTGGGCCGGCCGCATCGTCACCACCCACGTCCCCGACATCCTCCGGGACCTCGCCCTGCGCTTCCGCGGCGACGGCCCCGACCTGCTGCCGGAGGAGCACCGCGCCGAGATCGACGCCGTGGCCGACCTGTGCGAGCGGAGCGTCAACCGGGCCGCCCAGCGGGCCGGCGAACTCGGACTCGACGACGGGGCCGCCCACCACGAGCCCCTCGGCGTCCTCTTCGCCGCGCTCGACTCCCTGGAGGACCGCCTCGCCCACCGGCCGTACGTCCTCGGCGACGGACCGACCCTCGCCGACGTCCACGTCTGGATCACCCTCGTCCAGCTCGACACCGTCCACCGCTGGCACCTGGACGCCGCCGCCATGGACCGGGTCGCCGACCACCCGGCCCTCTGGGCGTACGCCCAACGCCTGGCGGGACGACCCGAGTTCGCCCGCCACCTCGACATCGACGCCGTCCTGCGCCGCCACCGCGCCCACTGCCGGGGCCGGGAGGCGGCGGGGGCGGGGATCCGCATCGTCGACTGGGCGGCCGCCCCGCGCTGACGGTCCGGGAGCGGGGTCCGGGGAGCACGTCCCCCGGACCCCGGCGATCCCGCGTCCTCCCCTGCCGTCACCCACCGTGTCCGCGCGGGTCGCGGGTGTGGCCGACGGCCGCCAGTATGGAGCGACGCAGGAACAGGAGGACGCCATGCTGCTGCCCGACAGGAACACGGTCGACCGGTTGCTCCGGCACTACCGCGCCCAGGAGCGGACCGTGCTCGCCCGGCCGTGCGACCTGTCGGCCCGACGGCGCTTCGAGGACACGGCGTACACCCTCTGCGTCCTGATGGGGGAGCGCAGCGCCCGCGCGGCGGTCCGCGCCGCCGAACGGTACGTGACCGGGAACCGGGCCCCGGCCCGGCCGACCCTGGAGGGCCTGCCGGGAGCCTGACCCTCCGGACCCGGCACCTTCCCGGTCCTTCCCGCGCCTCCCGTCGTGCTCCCCGGAAGAGACCGGTAGAGACCGGAAGAGACCGGAAGAGATCAGGAATCGAGAAGCGTCGTCGTCGTGCCGCCATTAGCGTGACGGTCATGGGCATCGCGGCCCTCCGGGGACCGGATTCGAGAACCGGACGCGATGGACCCTCCTTTCGGCCCCGCGCGACAGCAGGAGACACGATGAGCAAGGCCCCCGGGTCGGACGAGCGGACGTCCGTGCCGCACGCCGCCGACCGCCACGACCTGATCCGTGTGCACGGCGCGCGCGAGAACAACCTCAAGGACGTCAGCATCGAGATCCCGAAGCGCCGCCTCACGGTCTTCACCGGCGTCTCGGGCTCGGGCAAGAGCTCGCTCGTCTTCGACACGGTCGCCGCCGAGTCGCAGCGGCTGATCAACGAGACCTACAGCTCCTTCGTCCAGGGCTTCATGCCGACCCTGGCCCGGCCCGAGGTCGACGTCCTCGAAGGCCTCACCACCGCGATCATCGTCGACCAGCAGCGCCTCGGCGCCGACCCGCGCTCCACGGTCGGCACCGCCACCGACGCCAACGCGATGCTGCGCATCCTCTTCAGCCGGCTCGGCAAGCCCCACATCGGCCCGCCGAGCGCGTACTCCTTCAACGTCCCCTCCGTGCGGGCGAGCGGCGCGATCACCGTCGAGAAGGGCGCCAAGAAGGCCGTGAAGGCGACCTTCGAGCGCACCGGCGGCATGTGCACGCGCTGCGAGGGCCGGGGCACGGTCTCCGACATCGACCTCACGCAGCTCTACGACGACTCCAAGTCCCTGGACGAGGGCGCGCTCACCGTCCCCGGCTACACCACCGGCGGCTGGAACTACCGCCTCTACACCGAGTCCGGACTCGTCGACCCGGCCAAGCCCATCCGCTCGTACACGAAGAAGGAACTGGACGCCTTCCTCCACCACGAGCCGACCCGGATGAAGATCGCGGGCATCAACATGACCTACGAGGGTCTGATCCCCCGCATCCAGAAGTCCTTCCTGGCCAAGGACAAGGAGGGCATGCAGCCCCACATCCGCGCCTTCGTGGAGCGCGCCGTCACCTTCACCACCTGCCCCGAGTGCGACGGCACCCGGCTCGCCGAGGGCGCCCGCGCCTCGAAGATCGGGAGGACCAGCATCGCCGACGCCTGCGCGATGCAGATCAGCGACCTGGCCGCCTGGGTCCGCGGCCTCGACGAGCCTTCGGTGGCCCCGCTGCTGACCGCGCTCCAGCTCACCCTCGACTCGTTCGTGGAGATCGGCCTCGGCTACCTCTCCCTCGACCGCCCGGCGGGCACCCTCTCGGGCGGCGAGGCGCAGCGCGTCAAGATGATCCGCCACCTCGGCTCCTCGCTCACCGACGTCACCTACGTCTTCGACGAGCCCACCGTCGGCCTGCACCCCCACGACATCCGGCGGATGAACGACCTCCTGCTCCAACTGCGCGACAAGGGGAACACGGTCCTCGTCGTCGAGCACAAGCCGGAGGCGATCGCCATCGCCGACCACGTCGTGGACCTCGGCCCCGGCGCCGGCACGGCCGGCGGCACGATCTGCTTCGAGGGGACCGTCGAGGGCCTGCGGGCCTCCGGCACCGTCACCGGCCGCCACCTCGACGACCGCGCCTCCCTCAAGGACGCGGTGCGCGAGCCCACCGGAGTCCTGGAGATCCGCGGCGCGTCCGCGCACAACCTCCGTGACGTCGACGTCGACGTCCCCCTCGGAGTCCTCACCGTCGTCACCGGCGTCGCGGGCTCCGGCAAGAGCTCCCTCGTGCACGGCTCGCTCCCCCCGGGCGCGGACGTGATCTCCGTCGACCAGAGCCCGATCCGCGGCTCCCGGCGCAGCAACCCCGCCACGTACACCGGGCTGCTCGACCCGATCCGCAAGGCCTTCGCCAAGGCCAACGGCGTCAAGCCCGCCCTCTTCAGCGCCAATTCCGAGGGCGCCTGCCCCACCTGCAACGGCGCGGGCGTCCTCTACACCGACCTCGGGATGATGGCCGGCACCTCCTCCACCTGCGAGGACTGCGAGGGCAAGCGGTTCCAGGCCTCGGTGCTCGAACACCTCCTCGGCGGCCGGGACATCAGCGAGGTCCTCGCCATGTCCGTGACCGAGGCCGAGGAGTTCTTCGGCTCCGGAGAGGCCCACACCCCGGCCGCGCGGCGGATCCTGGCCCGGCTCGCCGACGTGGGCCTCGGCTACCTGACCCTCGGCCAGCCGCTCACCACGCTCTCCGGCGGCGAGCGACAGCGGCTCAAGCTGGCCACCCACATGGGCGAGAAGGGCGGGATCTACGTCCTCGACGAGCCGACCACCGGTCTCCACCTCGCCGACGTCGAGCAGCTCCTCGGCCTGCTCGACCGGCTCGTCGACTCCGGCAAGTCCGTCGTCGTCGTCGAGCACCACCAGGCGGTCATGGCGCACGCCGACTGGATCATCGACCTCGGCCCCGGCGCCGGTCACGACGGCGGCCGGATCGTCTTCGAGGGCACGCCCGCCGCGCTGGTCGCCGCCCGCTCCACCCTCACCGGGGAACACCTCGCGGAGTACGTCGGGGCCTGACCGGAGGCGGAGCCCGACCGGCGGCGGGGCGGGGCGAGGGCCCGGGGCCCCGCCCCGCGGTCCTCAGTCCTGAGGGGAGTGGTCGGCCCCGGCGCCCGCCCGGCGCCGCCACGCCCACAGCGCCAGGGCCGCCGCGCAGGCCGCGCCGATCAGGCCCAGCGGAAGGCCGGCCGACGCGCCCGAGGCCGCCGCCGTGGACGCGTCCTTCCCGAGGGCGGCCCTGGCGGGGGCTTCCCCGGCCCGGGCGTCCTTCCCCGGCGCGCCCGACGTCGGGGCGACCTTCGCGGGGGAGCCCGACGCCGGGGCGTCCTTCGTCCGGGCGTCCTCGCCGGGCTCGGCCCCCGCCCGGGGCGCCGTCTCCGCCCCGGCCCCGTCCCGTCCGCCACGGGTCGCCGCCACGGCACGCGCGTCCGCCCCGGCCTTCGCGCGCTCCGGCAGCAGCGAGCCCACCGGCCGGACGCGGTCCGCCGCGTCGAAGCCCCAATCGAGCAGCGACCGGGCCTCCTCGTACACGGCGTACCCGCCGCCCTCCTGCGGGTTCATCACCGAGACGACGAGGGTCCGGTCGCCCCGCTTGGCCGCGGAGACCAGCGTGTTGCCCGCGTTGCTCGTGTAGCCGTTCTTGATGCCGATGAGCCCGGGGTAGCGGTCCACCCCGTTCGCCCCGGTCAGGAGCCGGTTGGTGTTGGCGATGCCGTACGACCACGAACCCGCCGGGAAGTCCGCGTAACGCGTCGAGCAGTAGCGCGTGAACGCGGGGTCCTGGAGCCCGGCCCGGCCGAAGACCGCCAGGTCGTACGCGGAGGACACCTGCCCCGGGGCGTCGTAGCCGTCCGGGGAGACCACGTGGGTGTCGTTCGCCCCCAGGGAGCGGGCCTTCTCCTGCATCTTCCCGGCCATCGCGTCCCAGCCGCCGTTCATCGCGGCCAGCACGTGCACCGCGTCGTTCCCGGAGCTGAGGAAGACGCCGTTCCACAGGTCCGAGACCTTGTACGTGTACCCCTCCTTGATCCCGACCAGGCTGCTGCCCGCCCCGATGCCGGTCAGCTCGGAATCGGCCACGGTGTGCTGCTCGGAGGGGTCGTGGTGGGGGAGCGCGGCGAGGGCGAACAGCGTCTTGAGCGTGCTGGCGGGCGGCAGCTTCCGGTGCGCGTCCCGCGCGGCGAGCACCTCGCCCGTGGACGCGTCCGCGACCACCCACGACAGCGCGGAGGCCGAGGGCAGCCGGGGCGCGCCCGCCAGCGGCTGCACCTGCACGCCCTGCCGGTCGAGCCGGGCCGGGTCGACTCGACCGCGTACGGGCGGAGTGGGTTCCCCGACGGCGGAGGCCGGGGAGACGGAGGAGACCGTGGGGGCGGGGGAGGCGACGGCCGCCGGAACGGGCAGCACGAACAGCAGGGCCGCGGAACCGGCGGCAGCGTGACGGACAGCTGACGTGACGATCATTCGGCCACCGTAGGGAGAGGGTGACGAACCCGCAGATCGGAGTGGGCCGACCGGGGGAGCGGGCGTGGCGTACGGCGGCGCGTCGTGAGCCGACCGGGTGGTCCCGGACCGCCGCCGCACGCCCGGGAGCCGTCGGTGACGCCTCCTCACACCCGGCTCGACGCACCACCGTTCGTACGGGATGACCCCTCCACCCCGGAGCGCCACGTTCGTACGGGAGGCCTCCTCCGCCCCGGAGCGCCACCGTTCCGTACGAGAGGCCCCTCCGCCCCGGAGCACCACCACCCCGCCCTGCCGGGCGTCCCGCCGTGCCGGACAACTCCGTACGAGAACAACAGGGTTGACCGTAGGATCTGACCGCTCGCGCGCCGCACCGGCCGTCCCGCAGTCAGGAGTTCCCTCCGTGAACACCGTGAACACCGTGAACACCCCGGACCCCGCCACCCCCTCCGACCGGCCGCCGTACCGCCCGGACCCGGCGGGCGGCTGCCCGCACGCGGACAACGCGCGACTGCTCGCCGGGGGCGCGGTGGTCCCGGTGGTCCTGCCCGGCGAGGTCGAGGGCATGGCGGTACTGGGCCACGACGCGCTGCGCGAGTTCCTCTCCCACCCCGACGTCGCCAAGGGCGCCCGGCACTTCACCGCCCTCGCCGAAGGCCGCATCCCCGACGGCTGGCCGCTGCGGACCTTCGCCACCGTGCCCGGCATGACCACCGCGGACGGCGCCGACCACCGCAGGCTGCGCGCCCTGGTCAGCAGCGCCTTCACCGCCCGCCGGGTCGAGGCCCTCCGCCCGCGCGTCGAAGCGGTCACCGCCGGGCTCCTCGACGGGCTCGCCGGGGCCGCCGCGGCCGGTGACGGCGTCGCCGACCTGCGCCGGCACTACGCGCTGCCGCTGCCGCTCGGGGTCATCTGCGAGCTCTTCGGCGTCGACCCTGCCCACCAGGACCGGCTGCACCACCTCTCCAGCCTGGTCGTCGCCACCGACACCGAACCCGCGCGGGCCGTCGCCGCCAACCAGGAACTCGCCGGTCTCCTGGCCTCCATCGTCACCGCCAAGGCCGCCGACCCCGGCGACGACCTCACCAGCGCCCTCATCGCCGCCCACGGCGAGGACGGCGACCGGCTCAGCGGACCCGAGCTCATCGGCACGCTGCTCCTGATGATCATCGCGGGCCACGAGACCACCCTGAATCTGATCACCAACGCGGTCCGGGCGCTCTGCGCCCACCGCGACCAGCTCGCCCTGGTCACCGAGGGCCGCGCGACCTGGGCGGACGTGGTGGAGGAGACCCTCCGCTGGGACAGTCCGGTCAGTTACTTCCCGTTCCGCTACCCGACCCGCGACCTCACCGTCGACGGCACCCTGATCCCCAAGGGCACCCCCGTCCTCGCCGGGTACTCGGCGGCGGGTCGCGACACCGGGGCCCACGGCCTGGACGCCGACCGCTTCGACGTCACCCGCGCCACGACGGTGAAGCACCTCTCCCTCGGCCACGGCCCCCACTACTGCCTGGGCGCCCCGCTCGCCCGCCTGGAGGCCACGACCGCCCTGGAGGCCCTCTTCACCCGCTTCCCCGACCTGGACCTGGCCGTCCCGGAGGACGGCCTGACCCGACACGCCGGCTTCGTCGGCAACAGCGTCCGCACGCTCCCGGTCCGACCGACCCGCTGACCTCCCGGCCCGACCGGCCCGCTCTCCTCCCGGCGCGACACCGGGCCGCCCGGCAGGAGCCCGGGCCCACCCGGCGAGGCCTCAGCCCGCCCGCCCCCACGTCGCCGGGGAGAAGGACCGCAGGGAGGAGACGACGCGCAGCAGCCGGTCCTCGTTCCCGGCGAGGCCGGCCGCGCGGAGCGCCTCGTCGGCCTCCGCCATCGGACGGGTGAGCATCGCCCCCGCGTACGGCGCGAGCCGCGGATCCGTCAGTACGGCCCGGGTGGATTCGAGCAGCCGCAGATACGCCTGGGCCGCCGCGCGCTCGTCGGCGGTGATCGTGGTCATGTCGGGCTCCCTCTCGACAGTTCGGCTCCCACCACCTTCTCGCACGCCTCTGACAATCGGGCTCAGCCCCGCCCGTCGAGGTGGGCGGTCAGCCGTTCCAGGAAGGCCTGCTGCCCCACGACGAGCAGCGGGGCCGCCGCCTCCGGGGCGAACCAGCCGACCCGGTCGATCTCCGGGAACTCCTCCAGACGGCCGGAGCGGGGCGGCCACTCCAGGGTGAAGGTGCCCGGCACGATCCGCTCCGGGTCCAGGTCGCCCTCGACCGCCCAGACGGTGACGAGCTTCCCGTTGCGCTGCCGGCTCTCCCCGAGGTCGATCCAGTCGCCCTCGGGGGCGGCGAGGCCCAGCTCCTCCCGGAACTCCCGGCGGGCCGCCGCGTCGGGCGCCTCGTCGGGCTCGTACTCGCCCTTGGGGATCGACCAGGCGCCCTCCTCACGGGACTGCCAGAGGGGGCCGCCCATGTGCCCGACGAGAACCTCGACACCACCGTCCGCCGTCCGGCGGAAGACCAGGAGACCCGCGCTGCGTTTGACCGGCATGGGGTCCAGTGTCTCCGAAGGCCCCCGTCCGCGCAGCCCGCCGGAGCACCCGCGACGGTGTGCCCCGACGCGCGTCCGCCGGAGCCTCACGCCCCCGTCGCCCTGCCGTTCACTCCTCCGCCCCGACCGTCACGGGCCCGCCCGCCGGGTCCGCCCCGCGCGTCCAGTCGGGCCCGAGCCGTACGGAACGCCACGGCACCAGCGTTCCGCGCAGCCGCTCCCGCCGCAGCCGCACGCCGTCCTGCGAGACGGTCAGGACGGGCCGTACGAGACGGTGTTCCGCCCGTACGAGCAGGGGCGCGGCTCCCGGGCCGAGGAGACCGGGCGCCACCCACCGCAGCGGCCCCGCCGCCGCGACCGGCACCGCACCGACGGGTCGGGGCGGGCCGTCGAGGTGACCGAGCACCGCGTCGGCCACCGCCCGCCCCTCGGCGGCGGCCACCGGGGCCGGTTCCCCGCCGTGCAGGAGGTTGCCGGCCGCGAACACCCCGGGAGCGGCGGTGCGGAAGGCGCCGTCCACCACCGGGCCCCGCGTCCCCGGCGCGAGCGGCAGCCCGCGGGCACGGGCGAGCTCGTGGTCCGGGACCCAGTCACCGGTGAGGACCAGCGTGTCGCACCGCAGGACGGACGCGCGGCCGTCCCGCCCCCGGACCGCGACCCCGGTCAGCCGTCCGCGCCCGAGCAGCTCCGTCACGACCGTGCCGGTGAGCAGCGGCACGGCCCCGAACCCGGCCGCCGGGTAAGGGAGTTCGGTGACGACCGCCGCCACCTCCACCCCGGCCGAGCGCAGCGTCCGCACCGCGCTCCGGGCCACCGGTTCACCGCCGACGACCACCGCCCGCCGCCCCACGTGCTCCCGCCCCGCGTGCCCCTTCCGACCCTCGAACCGCGCGACCGTCCGCTGGAGTTCGCCCGTGGTCAGCACTCCGGCGGGCCGTGTCCCCGGGAGGAGCCGGGCACTGCGGGGGCGTTCGCGCGCGCCGGTGGCGAGGACCACCGCGCGGGCCGCGATCCGTTCGAGCCCGGCCGGGGAGGTGACGTCCAGGGCGAGCGGCCCGGCCCAGCCCGTGGCCGAGACGCCGGTGCGGACGACGGCCCCGGCCCGCAGCGCCTCCCGCACCGCGCGCCGCGCGTAGCCCGGCCCGTCCAGGGGCCGTCCCCGCGCGTCCGCGCCGAACCCCGGGCGCGCGCAGTGGCGCGGGACCCCGCCCGCGGCCGTCTCCCGCTCCAGGACCTCGACGCGGCCCGCGCCCGCCGCCGCGAGCCGGGCGGCCGCGGCGAGACCCGCGGGCCCGGCGCCCACGACGAGTACGTCGACCGTACGGTTCACCGGCCGTCCCCTCCGTCCTTCTCTCCCGGGGGCCGTGACTCCTCGAACAGCGCCCGCACCTCCGCGCCGCAGAAGGTGCCCTGGCAGCGGCCGCCCCGGGCCCGGGTCCTGCGCCGCAGCCCGTCGAGGCCGCCCGGGGGGACCGTCGAGGCGAGCGCGGCCCGGATCTCGCCCCGGGTGACCCGCTCGCAGTGGCAGACGATCGCCCCGAACTCGGGATCGCGTGCGATGAGTCCGGCGTCCCGGTACGGCCGGGGGAAGGCCTCGCCGAGGTTCGGCATGCGGACCGGGGCGAGCGGCCGCTCCGGTCCCGGGTCGAGCCCGCAGTCGGCCAGGAGGCCGAGCACGTGCTCCGCGATGGCCAGGGAGGCGCTGAGCCCCGTGGAACGGATCCCGCCCACCGTCACGTACCGCAGGGCGGGGTGCGCGGCGATCCGGTAGTCCTCCTGCCCGGTGGCGGCCCGCAGCCCCGCGTAGACGGCCGTGACCTCCTCGTCGAGCAGCGCGGGCAGGACCCGGCCGCCCTGTTCGCGCAGGCCGGCGATCCCCTCGGCCGTCGTGCCGGTCGCGGTCTTGTCGTCGAGGTCCTCGGCGGTGGGCCCGAGCATGACGTTCCCGTACACGGTGGGGGAGACGAGCACGCCCTTGCCGAGCGGTCCGGGCACGGGGAGCAGGATGTGCCGGACCAGGGCGCGGGCGGCCTTGTCGAAGACGAGCAGCTGGCCCCGGCGCGGGGTGACGGCGAAGTCCTCGCGCCCGACCAGGGCGTCGAAGGCGTCGGCGTACAGGCCGCAGGCGTTGACGAGGAGGCGGGTCCGGAGCGTCCCGCGCCGGGTGACGAGCCGGTGGTGCGGCGCACCCGGACGCACCTCCTCCACCCGGCAGTTCAGGTGCAGGTCCACTCCGGAGCGGACGGCCTGCGTGGCGTACGCGAGGACGGTCGTCCACGGGCAGACGATCGACTCGCCCGGCACGTCGAGCGCGGCGAGCGCGCCGGATCCCAGGTGGGGCTCGCGCGAGGCCAGTGCGGCGGCGTCGACGATCCGGGTGGCGTGATGGCCGTTGCGCCCGGCCTTCTCCGCGAGGCGGGGGAGCGCGGCGCGCTGCTGCTCGTCCCGGGCGACGAGCAGGGCGCCGAGCGGCTCCACGGGGATGCCGGCCTCCCGCGCGTACGCGGTGAGCAGCCGGTGCCCCTCGCGGACGAGCCGCGCCTCCAGGGTGCCGGGCACGGCGTCGAAACCGGTGTGCAGAATCGCCGTGTTGGCCTTCGAGGTGCCGTCGCCCACGTCGTTCGCGGCCTCCACGAGGGCGATCCGCAGCGGGTGACGGGCGAGCGCGCGGGCGATCGCGGTCCCGATGACTCCGGCCCCGACGACCACGACGTCGTACGCGGCACCCTCGCCCCCGGGGAGGGGCCCCGACCGGGTGACGTTCCCGAGGGCCGTCGCCGTCCCCGAGGCCCTCACCCGGCCCCGCCGTCGGCCGTCGTCGCCCCCGGCCGTGCCAGCAGGGTCGCGACCTCCGTGCGGAACCGCGCGAGGCGCGCCTCCGCCTCGGCGGCGGAGATCCGGGGCTCGTACACCGCCGACGGCTTCCACTCCGGTACGGCCTCCCGGAGCGTGAGTCCCGGGAAGCGGCCCAGGCGGGCGGCCGCGCCGACCCCGAGGGCCGTGGCGTCGGGCAGGGCGGAGACCTCGACGGGCCGTTGCAGCAGGTCCGCCTGGGTCTGCATGAGCAGCGCGCTCCGGGTCAGACCGCCGTCGGCGCGCAGCGAGGTCAGCGGCGCGCCCCGGTCCGCCGCCGCGGCCGAGGCCAGCTCCACGACCTGGGCGGCGATCCCCTCGCACAGGGCGCGGACCAGGTGCCCGGGGCCGGTGTCCAGGCCGAGGCCGGTGAGCGAGCCGCGCACGTCCCCCCGCCACCAGGGCGCGGCGAGCCCCGCGAACGCGGGGACGAACGTGACGCCCCCGCCGTCCGGGACGGTGCCGCCGACCGCGTCGAGCTCCCCGGCCCCGGCGATCACCCCGAGGTCGGTGAGCCAGCGCACGGCCGAGGCCACCGTGTACACCTGGCCGTCCAGGCAGTGGGCTACCCGCCCGCCGAGCCGCCAGGCGACGCAGCTCACCAGGCCCGAGGCGGCCCGCAGCGGCGCGGGACCGGTCTGCGCGAGCAGGAACGCCCCCGTGCCGTACGTGCACTTGGCGGCGGCCGGGTCGTCGGCGCTCTGCGCGAGCAGCGCCGCCTGCTGGTCGACCAGGAGGCCCGTGAGGGGGAGCGGCGGGCCGAAGGCGGTCGTGGTGCCCACGGGCGCGTCGCAGTCCACGACCCGGGGCAGCACCTCGCCGCCGAGCCCGTACAGGTCGAGCGCGGTCCCCGACCAGGAGACCGTGTCGAGGTCGAGGAGCCCGGTGCGCCCGGCGGTCGCCGCGTCGGTGACGAAGGCGCCGGTGAGCCGGTGGACGAGCCAGGCGTCGCTGGTGGTGACGACGCCCGCGCCGGTGGTGTGGCGGCGGATCCAGGCCATCTTCGGGGCGGCGAAGTAGGGGTCCACCGGGAGACCGGTCAGACGGCGCAACTCCTCGGCGTGGGGCTCCAGTTCCACGCAGACTCCGGCGGCCCTGCGGTCCTGCCAGACGAGCGCGTCGGTGAGCGGTTCGCCGGTGGCGGGGTCCCAGGCGAGCACGGTCTCGCCCTGGTTGGCGAGGCCCACGGCCGCGACCGGTACGCCCGCCCCGGCGAGCGCCGCCCGCCCCGCGGCCACCACCGAGTCGTACAGCTCGCGCGGGTCGACCTCGACCAGGCCGCCCGGCAGGTACCGGGGCCGGACCGGCGCCGTACCGCTGCCGAGGACACCGCGTTCCGGACAGAGGACGAGGGCCTTCGTGCCCGACGTGCCCTGGTCGACGGCGAGTACCGGGCCGCCCGTCATCCTGCCGCTCCTGTCGATGGTCCCGTTCGGTGATCGTCCGGTCACCGAAAAGGGTCAGGGTGCCGCCGCCGGAGGACCCCGTCAAGCCTCGCCGGACGACCCCGTCAGGTCCGCCGCCGAACCTGACAGTAAATCAAATTCGGTCGCTGGCCGAATAGTTGCCGTCACAAAAGAAAGTGGACCGGTCGAGTCCAGAGCGCTCTATAGTGATCGCCGATCAATGGCCGGGACACCGCCCAGGGGACTGACCACCCCATCCCATCCACCGAGGAACCATGCCACCCACACCACGCCCCGCTCCCTGATGGCCGGCCAAGGCTTCCGTCCCGTCTACCACCCGGCGGGCCACGACCACGCCCTGCGCCACGCCCTCCAGGACTTACGCACCGGCCGCTGGGTGGCCATGGCCCGGCTGCTCGACGAGACCTCCGACTGGGGCGCCTGGACCCGGCGCACCCAGGTCCTCGCCGCCGTCGCCGCGGGCACCGACGTCGTCCGCACCTGGCGCGACGAGCAGCCCGAGAGCCCCGCCGCGGCCGTGATGCACAGCCGCGTCGCCGTCGAGCGGGCCGTGCGCGCCCACCGCTCCGGCCACGCCCGCGCCGGGCAGCTCCGGCAGGAGGCCGGGGCCGCCTGCCGCGAGGCCGTCGGCCGCTCGCCCGCCGACCCGGTGCCCTGGGTGGGACTGCTCGCCCTCGCCGCCCTCGACGGGGCCCAGCACATGGCCGAGCACCGGGTCGGCCCGCCGGCCCCCATGCTGCCGTCCGGCCCCTGGGGCCTGCTCGCCGAGGTGGAGAAGCGCGACCCGCACAACCGCGAGGCGCACCACCGCATGCTCCAGTTCGTCTACGCCCGGCGCTCCGGACCGCTCTCCGAGGCCGTCAACTACTCCCACTGGGCCGCCTCCTCCGCGCCCGTCGGCTCCGCCCTGCACGCCCTGCCGCTCTACGTGCGCGTCGAGCGCTACCGGCGCGAGCGCGGCCACGAGCGCGCCCTCGACCTCCACTGGGTCGCCGAGGACGCCGTGCGCGACACCCAGCGGGCCCTGGACACCTGGTTCTTCTTCTGCGCCGTCGACGAAGCCTCCCTGCTCGACCTCAACCACCTGGCGCACGCCCTCTTCGGCGCCCTCCGCTTCGCCGACGCGACCCGGGTCTTCGAGGCGCTCGGCCCGTACTACACGACGCTGCCGTGGGCCTACCGGACCGCCCGGCCGGACGACCGCGCCCTCGCCGAAGAGGTCTTCCTGCGGGCTCGCGCCCGCTGTCTCGGCGACTGAGGCCCCGACCCGGCCCGCCCCGCCCTTCCGCACGTGCCTTCCGCCCACCCCCGTACGCACCTTCCGCCCGCCCCCGTCCCCGGAGGAACCATGGCCCGCACCGAAGCCCCGACCGACGCGATACGCAAGCCACCGCCCGTCCAGGACGAGGAGGAGCGGCTGAGAGAGCTCGGCTACCAGCCCGTCCTCGCCCGCCGCATGGGCGGCTTCGGCAACTTCGCGATCAGCTTCTCGGTCATCTCGGTCCTCTCCGGCTGCATGACCCTCTACGGCTTCGGCCTGGGGACCGGCGGCCCCGCCGTCATGCTGTGGGGCTGGGCCGGCGTCGGCCTCTTCGTCCTCTGCGTGGGCCTCGCCCTCGCCGAGGTCACCAGCGCCTACCCGACCTCCGGCGCCCTCTACTACATGGCCGACCGGCTCGGCGGACGCCGCTGGGGCTGGTACACCGGCTGGCTGAACCTCCTCGGCCTGCTCGGCGCCATCGCCGGCATCGACTACGGCGCCGCCCTCTTCACCGGCGCCTTCCTCAACCTCCAGTGGGGCTTCGAACCCACCGCCGGCTCCACCTTCCTCATCTTCCTGGCGATCCTGCTGCTCCACGCCGTCCTGAACCTCTTCGGCGTCCGGCTGGTCAGCGTCCTGAACTCCGTCAGCGTGTGGTGGCACCTGGCCGGCGTCGCGGTCATCGTCGGCGCCCTCGCGATCGTCCCGGAGCGCCACCAGTCCGCCGAGTTCGTCTTCACCGAGTTCGTCAACGACACCGGCTGGGCCAACCCCTTCTACGTCGCCGCGATCGGCCTGCTCCTGGCCCAGTACACCTTCAGCGGCTACGACGCCTCCGCCCACCTCTCGGAGGAGACCTCGAACGCCTCCGTCGCCGCCGCCAAGGGCATCGTGCGGGCCATCTGGGTCTCCTGGATCGCCGGCTTCGCCCTGCTCGCCGGACTGACCTTCGCGATCCAGGACTACGCCGCCACGCAGAACAGCGCCACCGGCGTCCCGCCCGCCCAGATCCTCCTGGACGCGCTCGGCTCCGGCGGCGCCACCGCCCTGCTGCTCGTCGTGATCGTCGCCCAGCTCTTCTGCGGCAACGCCGAGGTGGCCGCGGCGAGCCGGATGGTCTTCGCCTTCAGCCGGGACAACGCCCTGCCCGGCTCGGCACTCTGGCGGAAGGTCAGCACCCGCACCCAGACCCCCGTCCCGGCCGTCTGGCTCTCGGTCGGCGTGGCCGCGCTCATCGCCGTGCCCTCGCTGTACTCGGCCACCGCCTACGGCGCCGTGACCGCCATCAACGTCATCGGCATCACGCCCGCCTACGCCATCCCGATCTACCTGCGGCTGCGCGCCGGGAAGCGGTTCACCCCCGGTCCGTGGAACCTGGGCCGCTGGAGCAGGCCGATCGGCTGGACCGCCGTCGTCTGGGTGGCCCTGGTGACCGTCCTCTTCTGCCTGCCGCAGAAGTCGCCGGTGACGGTCGACACCATGAACTACGCCGTCATCGCCCTCGCCGTCGTCCTCGTCCTGGCCAGCGTCTGGTGGTACGTCGCCCGCCGCTCGTACGGCACGCCGACCGCGTACGGCACGGCCCGCGAGGAGGCGGACATCGCGGAGGGGATCGTCTAGGGCCTCCAAAGCCTTCAGGGCCTCCAAAGCCTTCAGGGCCTCCAAAGCCTTCGGAGCCTTCAAGGCCTTGTACGGAGTGGTGCTCCGCACGGGAACGCCCGGGCCGGCCCGTCGCCGCCCGGGCGCCCCCGTGCTCAGGCGCTGAACTCGTAGGTCCAGGCGGCCGACCGGGCCGTGACATCGATGTCCGTGATCTCCAGGGCGCGCCCGTGCTGGTCGCTGACCACCCGGTGCACGAGGAGCCGGGCCGCGCCGCCGGCCGCCGTCCCGGGGTCGGCCGGCACGCCCACCGACTCCCGGTGGACGACCCGCAGCCCCGCCTGGTGCATCCAGTGGTAGAGGAGCCGCAGATCGGGCTGCTGCCGGCAGTCCCGGCCCCGCCGGTAGCGGGCCAGCTGGGGGATCTCGGCGAGCGCCGCCCGGGAGAACCACGACACCGCCCGCTGGAGCGCCGACCCCTGCGGATCGAGCACCGCGTGCCGGTGGACGAGCGTCGGCTCGCCGGGGGCGAGCAGGAGGCGCGCCGCGAGCGGGACCGGCGCCGGCTCCCAGGCGAGCGAGGCGCGCACCAGCGTCCCCGCCGCGCGGGGCCCGCCGGGGAAGGTCGGCCGGTGGGCCCTCGGGGCGGAGGCGGCGGCCTCGGCGTCCGCCTCGGCCTCCGGTCCGGCGGCGAAGGTGCCGCGCCGGTCGGTGACCACGAGCCCCTCGTCGCGCAGGAGCTGGAGCGCGCTCCGCACGGTCTGCCGGTTGACGTGGTAGCGCTGGGACAGCGAACGCTCCGAAGGGAGCCGGCTGCCGGGGGAGATGCGCCGCTGGGCGAGATCCTCACGCAGGGCGGCGGCGACCCGGAGGTAGAGCGGCACTTCCGCCGCCGCCCCGGAATCGGGCTCGGCCATGATCAACCCTCTCTTTGCTCAGCGTGACCGCATGGGACGTATGGGTGATCAATTCCTATCATTGGTCTAAACCATTTTGCCAGTCCGGTCGGAAAGAGTGGCCGAAACGCACGTTGCGCCGTGTAATGAGGTTCCAGGTGACGGGGGCGAATCCGCCCCGGCAGAAGAGGCGGGTGAGGCCGGATGACGACGTCGTCGGAGCGCGCCGCACGGGGCAGGGAGGCGCGCAAACGCGTCCCCCGCTCCTCCCACGGCCGCTGGATACCCAGCTCCCAGCGGCCCGACCCGCTGGGCGTCCTGGAGCGCCAGGCCCAGGACCGGCTGCCCGACCTCGTCCCCCTCCGGTACGGCAGGATGGCGGCCTCCCCCTTCGCGTTCCTGCGCGGCGCCGCCGCCGTCATGGCCGCCGACCTCGGCGCCCAGCCCGACACCGGGCTCACCGTCCAGCTCTGCGGCGACGCCCACCTCCTCAACTTCGGGGTCTACGCCTCACCCGAACGGACGCTCCTCTTCGACGTGAACGACTTCGACGAGACCCTCCCCGGCCCCTTCGAATGGGACGTGAAACGGCTCGCCGCGAGCATCACCGTCGCCGCCCTCCAGAACGGCGGCACCAGACCCAAGGCCCGGCGCGCCGCCCTCGTCGCCGTCGAGTCGTACCGCACGTCCATGCGCCGCCTCGCCGGCCTGGGGGAGCTCACCGTCTGGTACGAGCGGATCGCCGCCGACGACCTCCTGGCCCTGGTCCACCGCGGCGACCGCGCCCGCCTGGAGAACCGGCTCGCCCGCGCCCGCCGCCGCACCAGCCTCCAGGCCTTCGCCAAGCTCACCGAGGCGGACGCGGACGGACACCGGCACATCGTCGACGACCCGCCGCTCCTCGAACGCGCCACGGACATCGACCGGATCACCCTCGGCAAGGTCTTCAGCGACTACCGCAGCTCCCTCGCCGAGGAGCGGCGGCTGCTCCTCGACCGCTACCGCTTCCTCGACGCCGCCCGCAAGGTCGTCGGGGTCGGCAGCGTCGGCACCCGCTGCTTCGTCCTCCTCCTCGAAGGCCGCGACGAGGGCGACCCGCTCATCCTCCAGATCAAGGAGGCCGGCCACTCCGTCCTGGAGGAGTACCTGGCCCCGGCCGCCCACCCCCACCAGGGGCGGCGGATCGTCTGCGGCCAGCGGCTCATCCAGGCCGCGAGCGACATCTTCCTCGGCTGGATGACCGGCCCCGAACAGCGCCACTTCTACTGGCGCCAACTGCGCGACATGAAGGGCTCGGCCGAGGTGGAGACCATGTCCCCGGTCATGCTGCGGGACTACGCCCGGCTCTGCGGCCGGGCCCTGGCCCGCGCCCACGCCCGCTCCGGCGACCGCGTCGCCATCGCCGCCTACCTCGGCGGCTCGGACGTCTTCGACCGCGCCGTCGCCGACTTCGCGCTCGCCTACGCCCACCAGAACGCCGACGACTACGCGGCGCTCGGCGCGGCCATCGCCGCCGGCGTGATCACGGCGGCCCCGGGCGCCTGAACCGGACGGCGGCCGCCACCGGCCGCCGCGGCGCCCGGCCCCCCGGGGCCTCACCGGAAGGACTGCGCGTCGCGCCACAGCGGCGGCTCGGCGGGCCTCTCGACGGGCGGCCCGAAGAGCACCGCCCGCGCCACCGACGGGGCGAACAGGGCCGTCATCGGGCCGGTCAGGGCGATCGCCGAACGGAACGGCGTCCCCACCACCGGGTCGCCCCCGACCCGGCCGAGCACCCGGCCCAGGTACCAGCCGACCGCCCGGTCCAGCACCCCGGAGCGCGCCGCGTCACCGGTCGCGCCGGGCATCTTCCGGTCGGACCCCGCCGAGATGTCCCAGGCCTGCCGCGAGGCGTCCAGGAGCGCCCGCTGCACCACCCGGGTCGTCGGCGTCCGCCTGGGGTCGGCGAGGGCCCGGCGCAGCGCGACCGCGTCGAGCGCGGCGACCGCCATCCCCTGCCCGTAGATCGGGTTGAAGGCGCACAGCGCGTCGCCGGTGGCGAGGAAGCCCGCCGGGCGGCGCCCCGGACGGTCGTACCGGCGCCGGACGTTGGCGGTCCTCCGGAAGCCGTGCACCGGCGACTCCGGCTCGGCGCGGGCCAACCAGTCGCTGATCACCGGATGCGGCAGCCGCTCGGCGTACTCCTCGAACGCGTCCTCCTCGGTGGGCGGTTCGTCGCCGCGCAGCCCCGAGAGGGTCACCAGGTGCCGCCCGTCGCCGAGCGGCAGCACTACACCGGCGTACGGCTGCGAGGGGCTCGGCACGATGTAGTAGCCGATCGCGTCGGTGTCCGTGCCTCCGGACGGGTCGCGGTAGATCCGGGTGGCATACGCGAGGCCCGTGTCGAGGGTCTCCTCGTGCGGAGCCTCCGCGCCGATGCCCGCCAGCCAGTCCGCGGCCTTCGTGGACCGCCCCGAGGCGTCCACCACGAGATCGGCCGCCAGGGTGCGGGCCTCCTCGTCCGCCCCCGCGCCGCGCTCCCGCAGTCGTACGCCCCGCACGCGTGAGGAGTCGCCGGTCAGGCCCACGGTCTCGACGCCCTCGACCAGCTCGACCCGCGGATCGGCGAGCACCCGCCGCCGCACCAGCCATTCCAGCTGGGCGCGGGGGCCGGAGTAGAAGTGCACGGCGGCGGGCGTGCGGCGGTACCACGCGCCGCTCTGCCACTGGACCATGTCCTCGGGCATGCCCACCTTCGGCGCTCCGAGTCCCCGCAGCTCGTCCGTGAAGCCGGGGAGCAGTTCGTCGAGCGCCCGCTGCCCGCCCTCGACCAGGACGTGGAGGTGTCGGCCCTGCGGAACGCCGGGCCTCGCCTCCGGTCCCTCGGGCAGGCGGTCGCGCTCGACGACCGTCACCTTCTCCGCGTGCTCGGCGAGGACCCGCGCGGCCAGCAGGCCGGCGAGACTTCCTCCGATGACCACCGCGTGACGTGTCGCGCGGCGCCCCAAGTCGTCGGCCATACCCACCCTTTCGTGTCGTGGAGCCGGCAGCCCCCAGTATCGCCCGGCGCCCGGCCCCGCCCGCCGGGGCTACTCCTCCCGCTCCAGTTCCGCAAGGGCGCCGGTCAGCCATTCCACCCAGAACCGCTCCAGGTCGATCCCGCCCCGCAGGACGAGATGGCGCAGCCGGTCCGGCCCGGCGCTCCGCCGCTCCGCCGGGAAGTCCCTGACCTCGATCGCGAGGTACTCCTCCAACTGCTCGCGGTGCAGGGCGAGATGGCGCTCCAACTCGGCCCCGAGCCCCGTCGCGCCGACCATCGCGGCCGCCCGCATCCGCAGCAGCAGGGCGGACCGCATCGGCTTGGGGTCCTCGGACCTGGCGACCCAGTCGCCCAGCTCGGCGCGGCCCGCGGGCAGCACCTCGTACTCCTTCCGCCGCCCCCGCACGGGCACCGGGGCGGGCAGGGCGCGGACGTGCCCCGCCTGCTCCAGCCTTCCCAGCTCGCGGTAGATCTGCTGGTGCGTGGCCGACCAGAAGTAGCCGATCGACTTGTCGAAACGGCGCGTCAGTTCGAGACCGGAGGACGGCTTCTCGAGCAGTGCGGTGAGGATCGCGTGCGGGAGGGACATGCTCGCATCCTAGGTTCGGGGCCCGCCGTGATCACCGCGACCGCGGCGGTCACGGCGGCGGCGGTCACAGGGTGGCGGCGAGGCGGGTGCCCTGGTCGACGGCCCGCTTGGCGTCCAGCTCGGCGGCGACGTCCGCACCGCCGATGAGGTGCGCCGTGCGGCCCGCCGCCACCAGCTCCTCGTACAGGTCCCGCCGCGGCTCCTGGCCCGCGCAGAGCACGACCGTGTCGACCTCGATCAGCCGCGGCTCCCCGCCGATCGTGACGTGCAGGCCCTCGTCGTCGATCCGGTCGTACGTCACGCCCGCCACCATGGCCACGCCGCGGTGCTTGAGCTCGGTCCGGTGGATCCACCCGGTGGTCTTGCCGAGCCCCGCGCCGACCTTGGTCTCCTTGCGCTGGAGCAGGTGCACCTGCCGCGGCGGCGCGGTCCGCTCGGGCGTCCGCAGCCCGCCCCGGTTCTCGTACGAGGTGTCCACGCCCCACTGGCGGAAGTACGTCTCGGGGTCCTGGCTCGCGCCCTCCCCGCCGTCCGTGAGGAACTCCGCGACGTCGAAGCCGATGCCGCCGGCCCCGATGACCGCGACCCGCTCGCCGACCGGCGCGCCGTCCCGCAGCACGTCCAGGTAGCTGACGACGCTCGGGTGGTCCACGCCCTCGATGGCGGGGGTGCGGGGGGAGACGCCGGTGGCGACCACGACCTCGTCGTAGCCGTCCAGGCCGGCCGCCGTGACGGGGGTGTTCAGGCGCACGTCGACGCCGCGCTCGTCGAGCTGGACGCGGAAGTAGCGCAGGGTCTCCTCGAACTCGTCCTTGCCCGGCACCCGCTTGGCGACGTTGAGCTGGCCGCCGATCTCGGCGGCGGCGTCGAAGAGGGTGACGGAGTGGCCGCGCTCGGCCGCCGACACCGCGCAGGAGAGCCCGGCCGGGCCCGCGCCGACCACCGCGATCCGCTTGGCGCGGCGGGTGGGGGACAGGACCAGCTCGGTCTCGTGGCAGGCGCGCGGGTTGACCAGGCAGGAGGTGATCTTCAGGCTGAAGGTGTTGTCCAGGCAGGCCTGGTTGCAGCCGATGCAGGTGTTGATGGTGTCGGCGCGGCCGGCCGTGGCCTTGGCGACGAAGTCCGGGTCGGCCAGGAACGGACGGGCCAGGGAGACCAGGTCGGCGCGCCCGTCGGCGAGGATCTCCTCGGCGACCTCGGGGGTGTTGATGCGGTTGCTGGTGACGAGCGGGACGGAGACCTCGCCCATCAGCCTCTTCGTCACCCAGGTGTAGGCGCCGCGCGGCACGGAGGTGGCGATGGTGGGGATGCGCGCCTCGTGCCAGCCGATGCCGGTGTTGATGATCGTTGCGCCCGCCGCCTCGATCTCCTTGGCGAGCCGGACGACCTCCTCCAGGGTCGAGCCGCCGGGGACGAGGTCCAGCATCGAGAGGCGGTAGACCAGGATGAAGTCCTCGCCGACCCGCTCGCGGATCCGGCGGACGATCTCCAGCGGGAAGCGGACGCGGTTCTCGTACGAGCCGCCCCAGCGGTCGGTGCGGTGGTTGGTCGCGGCGGCGATGAACTCGTTGATCAGGTAACCCTCGGAGCCCATCACCTCGACGCCGTCGTACCCGGCCTCCCGGGCGAGTTCGGCGCAGCGGACGTAGTCCTCGACGGTCCGCTCGACCTCGTCGTCGGTCAGCTCGTTCGGTACGAAGGGGCTGATCGGGGCCTTGAGGGCGCTGGGCGCGACCAGGGCGGGGTGGTACGCGTACCGGCCGAAGTGCAGGATCTGCATCGCGATCCGGCCGCCCTCCCGGTGCACGGCGTCGGTGATGACCCGGTGCTCGGCGACCTCCTCGGCGGTGGTGAGCTTGGCCCCGCCGTCCCAGGGGCGGCCGGCCTCGTTGGGCGCGATGCCGCCGGTGACGATCAGGCCCACGCCGCCGCGGGCGCGCTCGGCGTAGAAGGCGGCCATGCGCGCGAACCCGTGCTCGGCCTCCTCCAGGCCGACGTGCATCGAGCCCATGATCACCCGGTTGGGCAGGGTGGTGAACCCGAGGTCGAGCGGGCTCAGCAGATGCGGGTACGGGGTCATGCGGGCGCCTCCTCGCGCAGGATCGTCATCCCCTGTTGTAGGGGACCCCGCACGAGTTGTGCAACTAGTTGCAGAAGAATCGGGGCGTGATGTCTACTACTCGGTAACCACGGGGGGCGCCAGAGGCCCGGAGCGGAACCGGACCCGGCGCCCGCGCCCCTTCCCCTCACTCCTTCCGGTAGGAGTACGCCTCCGAGGCCGCGGCCGCCACCGCGTCGAGGTCCCCGCCCGCGCTCGCCGTCACCACCGCCGCGACCGCGCCCTCGACGAAGGGCGCGTCCACGAGCCGGGAGTTCCCGGGCAGCTCGTCGCCCTCGGCCAGCATCGCCTTCACGGTGAGCACGGCGCTTCCCAGGTCGACCAGGAGTGCCACCCCGGCGCCCCGGTCGACGACCTTCGCCGCCGCGCCGATCAGCTCGGAACTCGTCCCCAGACCGCCGTCCGGCGTCCCGCCCGCCGGAAGGACCAGAGGCGGATCGCCGCCGCCGGCGAGCCCCAGGGCCAGTTCGGCCACCGCCGCGGCGACCGCCGCGCTGTGCGAGACGAGCACCACGCCGACCGGCCCCGCGCCCCCCGCCCCCGACGGGCTCATCCCTCCTCTCCTTCCGCGGCAGCCGTGGCGGCGAGCGCCGCGAACAACAGGGCCGACGAGGCCGCCCCCGGGTCCCGGTGCCCGACCGACCGCTCGCCCAGATAGCTCGCCCTGCCCTTGCGGGCGCGCAGGGGTACGGTCGCGAGGGCGCCCTCCTCGGCGGCGGTGCGGGCCGCCGCGAACGACTCCCGCAGCGCCTCCACGGCCGGTACGAGCGCGTCCAGCATCGTCTTGTCGCCCACCCGGGCCCCGCCCAGCTGCGACACGGCGGCCACGCCGGCGCCGAACGCCTCCGCGAGCCGCTCCCGGCCGACCCGCTCGTCGTCGCCCAGCGCCTTCCCCGCGCGCCGCAGCAGCGTCCCGTACAGCGGTCCGGACGCGCCGCCCACCGTGGCGATGAGCTCCCGTCCGGCGGTGGCGAGCACCGCGCCCGGCGTCCCGGGCGGCTCCTTCGCCAGGGTCTCGGTCACGGCGGCGAACCCCCGCCTCAGATTGGCGCCGTGGTCGGCGTCGCCGATCGCCGAGTCCAGCTCGGTGAGCCGGTCCGCCTCGCGGTCGACGTCCTCGGCCACCGCCGCCAGCCAGCGCACCAGGAACTCCGCGCCGAAGGTCTCCGTCATGCCGCCTCACACTCCCGTGTCGTCATCGGCCCTTCTCCCGCCCGTCTCACAGTCCCCAGCGCAGGGCGGGGGTCCGCACGGGCGCGTCCCACAGGCGCAGCAGCTCCTCGTCCGCCTCGCACAGGGTCACGGAGCAGCCCGCCATGTCGAGCGAGGTCACGTAGTTCCCCACCAGTGTCCGGGCCACCGGCACCCCGCGCTCGGTGAGCACTCGCTGCACCTCGGCGTTGAAGCCGTACAACTCCAGGAGCGGGGTCCCGCCCATCCCGTTCACCAGCGCGAGGACCGGCCCGGACGGGCGCAGGTCCTCCAGGACGGCGTCGACGGCGAAGTCCGCGATCTCCCGCGAGGTCATCATGGCCCGCCGCTCACGGCCCGGCTCGCCGTGGATCCCGACGCCCAACTCCAGCTCCCCGCCGGGCAGGTCGAAGGTGGGGCCGCCCTTGGCGGGGGTGGTGCAGGCGCTCAGGGCCACCCCGAAGGAGCGGCACCGCTCGTTGACCCGGCGGGCGATCGACTCCACGCGCTCCAGCGGGGCGCCCTCCTCGGCGGCGGCCCCGGCGATCTTCTCCACGAACAACGTGGCCCCGGTGCCGCGCCGCCCCGCGGTGTAGAGGCTGTCGGTCACCGCCACGTCGTCGTTCACGAGCACCTTGGCGACCTGGATCCCCTCGTCCTCGGCCAGCTCGACCGCCATCTCGAAGTTCAGCACGTCCCCGGTGTAGTTCTTCACGACGAACAACACCCCCGCACCACTGTCGACCGCGGCGGCGGCCCGCACCATCTGGTCGGGCACGGGAGACGTGAACACCTCGCCGGGGCAGGCGGCGGCGAGCATCCCGGGCCCCACGAACCCCCCGTGCAACGGCTCGTGCCCGGACCCACCGCCGGACACCAGCGCCACCTTTCCCGCCACGGGCGCGTCCCGCCGCACCACGACCCGCCGCTCCACGTCCACGGTCAGCTCGGGATGCGCGGCGGCCATCCCGCGCAACGCGTCGGCGACGACGGTCTCCGGGACGTTGATCAGCATCCTCATGGGTACCTCCTGGTGGGATGAGCAGGCAAGCCGCTGAACAGGGTTTTCACAGGTCAGGGCAATCGGACAAGATGTCGATCTTGGCGGTTCGCCGCGGTGGGCAGCGGTTCCGTGCGGTACTGACGCCGACTTCATGCCGACTTTCCTGACGATAGGTCAGGTAAAGATCGAATGGACGGACTTCGCGCATGCGCAGGATGGCGAGACCGCTGATGTCCTACCGTGCGCGTGCATGGGGAGAGCGCAGTCCCAGGACGGAGGGTGCACGGTGTCACCTGTCCCGTACGCGGACGGGGAGGCGGCGATGGCCGAACAACCGGGCGATCGACCTCTCGACCTTCCGGCGGTGTCGGCCGAGTCGCTCGCCGGGCTCGATCCCCGGGCGCGCGATGCGCGGGACGAGCCCTCGTGAGCGGAGCCGGGCGAGGTGTGCGGCGGAGAAGTGTGCCTTGTCGGTGCGGACCCCGACCGGTCGCCGTCGTCGTGGCCCGCGCCGGGACCGTATGGCGGGGAGGCCCAGGAGCAGCGGCCTGAAGGCCTGGCTGTCGTGCACGTTCGCGCCGGGGACCGCGACGGCCGGCGGGATGCCCTGGGCTTCGGACAGCACATGCGGCTTGCTGCCCTTCTTGCCGCGATCGACCGGGTTCGGTCCGGTCGGTGAGCCCCCCCTTTCGCGCGGACGGATGCGGCGTCGATGATCACCGAGGTCCCATCCGGCTCGCCCCCGGCGCCGAGCTCGTCCAGCGCCGCCCGGTGCGACCGCCGGTCAGCACGTGGACCACCGCCGTGAACACCTTCCGGTCCGCCACCGGCGCTGTCCCCCGCCCCGTTGTCCGGGCCGGAACGGCGGTGGCGCCGGCGAGGACCATGGCCTTGACGGCGTTCTGCTTGTTCTTGCCGGAGACGAACTCGTCCCGGTCCTTTCGGCCGGCAGTGGGCCTGCGGGCGCGGATCCGGCGCCGTCGACGGTCCCGGTCTGTCCGCTGGCGCCAGGGCGGTCGACGACCCCGGCGCGGGTGCGGAGCCGGATGCCGTCGGCGACGGCGCGGCCCCGCTCGGCGAGCAGCGGCCGCACTGCGCCGATCGCCCGGGTGATGGCGGGGCGGCCGACGCCGAACCGGCAGGCCAGGGCGTCGTGAGGGGTCGCACGGCGGAGGCGCGCAAGCGTGGCCAGGAGCTGGATGGTGGTTGTCACGGCGGTGACGGTGCCTGCCGTCCGGCGACATCCGGATGAAAAGCCGCCTCTTAGGACTTTTCGGGTGAGAGCTGGGCCGCATCCTCACGGGCCGGGGTGGTCGTCACCACCACTACTCCCGCGAGCAGCACCACGTTCTTGACGACGAACTCACCCACCAGCGTGAGCAGCAGCGGGTTGGTGTGGGCGAACGCCACCGACGGCGTGAGCGCGAGCACCGCGAAGGTGCCGCAGAGGTGCGCGGCGAGCACCGGCAGGGCCACCGCGCGGATGCGGCCCGACACCAGCCAGAGGCCGAGCACCATCTCGCCCCAGCCGAGCGCGGGCACGAACCAGCTTCCCGCGGGGAACGGCAGGACCGCTACGACGAGCGCGGCCGCAGGGCTGAGCCCGATGGCCTTGAGCGCCCCGAACCAGACGAAAACGCCGCCGAGACCGGTACGGAGCGCTCCCAGACCGAAGTGGTGAAGGCGTGGTGCGAGCCGGTCGAAGCGGCCGAGTGGAGTCGGCGCGCCAGCGGCCGGGGAGTCGGCAGCCCCGGGCGCGAGGGGCTGCGGGGGAGGGGTCGAGGCGGCGGGTGCCACCCGAGAGGAAACGGTCATGCGCGGGCATCTCCATCACGAGTCGACGCGGGGGCCGGGCGGGGCCGGGCGGGGCGGATCGAGGCCGAGTGGGGCGGAGCCGGGCGGCGGACCGCTCGGATCGCGCCGAAAACACGGCAGGAGGGTCGGACACCGTGAAGCCACGCTAACCACGCCCCGAGCACCTCCGCGATGCCCATCGCTTCCTTGCATACCGGCGATGGAAGAAGTCGATCGGGCGTTGCCGGACTCGATCAATTCTCGCCAGCCTGAGCGCTGTTCGAGTTTGCGTTTGATCCATAGACCCGGACCGCGTCCCTTTACTCCCGGCACCCTGCGAAGGAATCCACGGATGTCCCACCGACCCGCTGCCACCGCCTCCCTCACGAGCCACGCGGCCCGCACCGCACTCACCCGGCGCCGGGTGCTCACCACCTCCGTCGCGGCGGCCGGGGCGCTCGCTCTGCCCGGCACTCCGGCATGGGCCGTTCCCACCAGCTTCGAGGCGGAGACCCGTACCGGCCGCCGTGCTCCCGGCGCCGTCCCCGACTCCAGTGTCGTCATCCGCTGGAACCAGGCCGCGATGGACGCGATCCTCGGCCGCTACCAGGCCGCGGGCAACCGCTTCGGCCCTGCCACCGTGAACGCCCGTGCCCTCGCGATCATCCACAACGCGATCTACGACGCCTGGGCGTGTTACGACCGCTGCGCCGTCGGCACCCGTTTCGGCGGCGCGCTGCGCCGGCCCCGTTCCGAGCGGACTCTCGACAACAAGAACGAGGCCATCAGCTACGCGGCCCACCTCGCCATGCTCGACCTGTACCCCGAGTACAAGGTCGCCATCGACAACATGCTGCGCAGCCTCGGCCACGACCCCGAGCTCGTGAACCCCCGTCGCAACAGTCCCGCCTGGATCGGCCGCCGCACCGCGCAGGCGGTCCTCGACTACCGGCACGACGACGGCGCCAACCAGCTCGGCACCCCCGCGTACACCGACACCACCGGTTACCAGCCGCTCAACGCGCCCCAGATCGCCGGCGCCTTCGACCCGGCGACGGTCACGGACCCGGCCCACTGGACCCCGCTCATCGTGGGCGGCAAGACGCAGCGCTACCTGACTCCGCAGTTCGCGGTGATGAAGCCCTTCGCCCTGAGCACCCCCGACCAGTTCACGGTCCCCGCCCCGCCCGCCTACCCCTCCGTCCGGCTGACGGCCGCCATCGAGGAACTCCTCGACATCAGCGCCAACCTGACCGATGAGCAGAAGGCCATCGCCGAGTTCTGGCTCAACGACGACGTCACCCCTCCCGGCGCCCAGCAGATGTGGGGACGGTACGTCTCCGCCCGTGACGGCCACGGCGTCGACGAGGACGCGCAGATATTCTTCGGCCTCAACATGGCCGAGTGCGACGCCGCCATCGGCTCCTGGGCGGTCAAGCGCGACTACGACTTCGCACGGCCCTCCACCCTGATCCCCTTCGACCGGCGAGGCCGGCAGATTCGCGCCTGGGGCGGACCCGGCCGGGGCACCGTCACCATGGACGGCGTCGACTGGCAGGCATACGTGGCCGTCCCGCCGTTCCCGGCCACCGTCTCCGGTCACAGCACCTTCTCCGGCGCCGCCTCCGAGTTCCTGCGCCGCTTCACCGGCTCGGACTCCTTCGGCGACTCGTACCGCTTCAAGGCGGGCGCCTCCACCGTCGAGCCCGGCCTCACCCCGCGCACCGACGTCGTGCTGCACTGGCCCACCTTCAGCGAGGCCGCCCGGCAGGCCGGTATCTCCCGCGTCTACGGCGGCATGCACTGGAGCTTCGACAACGAGCCCGGCATCGAGATGGGCCACCGCATCGGCAAGGTCGTGCACCGCCAGGCCATGCGCTACTTCGGCGGCACCCACCGCTGATCAGCCCCCGCCGTCACCCACCCGTCCGGGCGGCGCCCGCCGCCGCCCGGACCGGACCCCCGGGCGAGCACCGCCACCCCGACCCGGTCGGCGGCGAGCAACCACCGTCCGCCCACCCGCACCGCCTTGCCGAGGAGAGACCACCGTGAGCAACCAGACCCAGACCCCCGAGGGCGCGGCGACCCCGCCCGTCCGCAGCCGCTGGGCGGGCGGCGCCCCGCCCTTCCCCGGCAGCCGGCCCGCCGCCCTCGGAACCCTCGTCACCGTAGTGTCCCTCGTGGTCCTGGTCGCCCTCGGCAAGGCCACCGGCCAGCTCCTGATGATCGCCCCCCTGGCCGCCACAGCCATGATCATCTGCAGCTCCCCCCTGCTGCCCCCGGCACAGCCCCGGGGCGTCATGCTCGGCCAGCTCGGCTCCGGCGTCCTCGGGCTCGCCGCCGTCGTCCTGTTCGGCTCCTCCCTCTGGGTGGCCGCCGTCGCAGCCGGCCTCAGCGTAGGCCTCATGCTGCTGCTGCGGGCCGTCCACGCCCCCGCCGCCGCCACCGCCGTCCTCGCCGTCCTCCAGGACCCCGCCCCGCTGCGCTTCCTCGTCCTGCTTGCCGTCGGCAGTGCCCTTCTCGTCCTCGTGGGCGTGCTCGCCTCCCGCCTCGGTGTGATCGGCAAGTACCCGACGTACTGGTGGTGACCCACCGGCCCCGGCGCCGCCCCTCTTCCCGTCCGCCCGCACCTCCGCGTAACGACACCCAACGGAGCGCCCGTGAACCGAGACCGACTGCTCGTGAGCTGCGAGCAGATCATCGAAAAGCTGCGTGACCCCGCGGCCGGGGACGAGAACACGGTCCTCGTCGAGATCACCGACGGCGGCAGCACCCTGGGCCGGATCCCCGGTTCCGTCCGCCTGGACTGGACCGGCGACCTCCAGGACCCGGTGCGCCGGGACGTCATCGGCCCCGAGGCCTTCGCCGGACTCCTCGGCCGCCACGGCATCACCGCCGGCCACACCGTCGTCCTCCTCAGCGGCAACAACAACTGGTGGGCCACCGCCGGATACTGGCAGTTCCGGCTGTACGGCCACCGGGAGCTGCGGATCCTCGACGGCGGACGGCTCCGCTGGGAGGCACTCGGCGCCCCGCTCACCCGGGACGCGCCCGAACGTCCGGCGACCACCTACCCCGTGCCGTCCGTCGACGAGACGATCCGCGCCCGTCGTGAGGACGTGCTCGACCACATCGGACGTCACCAGCTCCTCGACGTCCGTTCCCTGGAGGAGTACCTCGGGCAGAGCAACACTCCGCCCGGCGTGCCCGAGGACCTCGGCGTGCGCTGCGGGCACGCCCTGTCCGCCGAACACATCCCCTGGCACACCGCCGTCCACCCCGACGGCACCTTCCGCGACGACGAGGAACTCACCCGCGCCTACGCCGACGTCCGCACCGACGTGCCGACCGTCGTCTACTGCCGGGTCGGCTGGCGCTCCGCGCACAGCTGGTTCGTCCTGCACGAACTCCTCGGACTTCCCGGCATTCGCAACTACGACGGCGCCTGGCGCGAGTTCGGCTCCCTCATCGGCGCCCCCATCGTCAACGGCCCCGAGCCCTGGGGCCCCGACGGCATCCCGTCCATCGTCGCCCAGCGCGACGCAGCATCGGAGGTCCGCGCCCATGCCTGACGTCACCGTCTTCCGCGACGTGCTCCGTAACGGATTCGACCAGAACGACCTCCCCTGGGTGCCCTGGACGGAACCCGGCCGCGTCGGCGTCGAGTACGTCGTCCTGTGGGGCCCCGATCCCGCCGAGGGCGAGGACTCCGCCTCCCTGCTGCTGCGCTTCCCGCCCGGCGCGCACGGCGACTTCCACGAGCACCTGGGCCACGAGCTGATGCTCGTCCTCGACGGCACCCTGGACCACAGCGACGGGCGCCGCTTCCACCGCGGCGACCTCGTCGTCGAGGAGCCCGGCACCCGGCACCAGATGTCCAGCGCCGAGGGCTGCACCGTCCTCGCCGTCCGCGCCCGCCCCGCGGCGCCGCGGTCCCCCGAGGCCGGCGAGATCACCATCGGCGTCGGGGCCGGGACACCGTCGGTCTGACCCGGTACGACACCGGGGCCGCCGGGCCCGGCGGCCGAGGCCCACGCAGCCGGCCGGGTACGCCCCGCACCACTCGGCGGCCCGGCCCGCGCCCCGTCCGGGCCCGGTCGTCTCCACACGCGCCCGTGTACCGCCCGGCCGGTCCGATGCGGCCCGTGCACGAGCGCGGGCCCGGCCCGTACGGGGCCCTTCCGTACGCCCACCCGCCCGCACCCTTCCGGAGAGAGACGCCATGACCCCGTCCGCACGGCCCCAGCCCCTGCGCAGTCCCGAGCCCTCCCGCCGGGTCCTGCTCACCACCGGTTCCTCCGACGCGCACACCTGGAACCTCGTCCACCTCCAGCTCTTCCTGGAGGAGCACGGACACTCGGTGCTCAACCTGGGCCCCTGCGTCCCCGAGCAGCTGCTCGTCGACACGGCCCGGATGACCAGGCCCGACCTGGTCGTGCTCTCCTCCGTCAACGGCCACGGCCACCAGGACGGGCTGCGCGCCGCCCGAGCCCTGCGCGCCGACCGCACGACCCGCTCCGTCCCGATGGTCATCGGCGGCCTCCTCGGCATCTCGCCCGAGGGCGCCGCCGCCCGTACCGCCGAGCTCCTCGACGCCGGATACGACGAGGTGTACGCGGACGGGACCCCGCCCACCGCCCTGCTGAGCCGGCTCGCGGACCTCGGCGGCGCGTGTACCGGGCGGGCCGCGGCTTGACGACCTCCGCCCCGTCCCCGCACGCCCCCGGCGATCTCGGAGCCTTCGTCCAGGAGTCGGCAGAGGTCGGCGAACTGGTCGTCCAGCCCCGGATGGGCATGGTCGGACCCGAGGACATGGCCGGTGGAGTCGCCGCCGTCGCCGCGCTGCCCGAACGAACCGTCGCCACCCTCACCATCGACAGCTACACCCGCGTGGGCGACCACGCCGCCGCCACCGCCGCCCTCCGGGAGGGCCGGCCCCTCAACGGGTTCCCGTTGGTCAGCCACGGCCCCAAGACCACCGCGCGGGTCGCCGCCGCGGCCGGACGCGCCTCACCCGTCCAGGTCCGGCACGGCTCCGCCGACCCGATGGCCATCTTCCGCACCATGGCCGCCGCCGGACTCGCCGCCTCCGAGGGCGGCCCCGTCTCGTACTGCCTGCCCTACGGACGCACCCCGCTGGCCGAATCCGTCGCCGCCTGGCGTGACTCCGTCCAGTTCCTCACCGAGGAGAGCCGCGCGCACGGCCGCCGGGCCCACCTCGAATCCTTCGGCGGCTGCCTCCTGGGACAGCTCTGCCCGCCCTCGCTCCTCGTCGCCGTCTCGGTCCTGGAGTGCCTGTTCTTCGCGGCCAACGGCGCCACCAGCGTGTCGCTCAGCTACGCCCAGCAGACCCACCCCGCCCAGGACACCGGTGCGCTCACCGCCCTGCGGCTGCTCGCCGACGAGTTCCTGCCGCCGTCCGTCGACCGTCACATCGTGCTCTACACGTACATGGGCGTGTACCCGAGGACCGTGCCCGGCGCCCGACTGCTGCTGCGCCGCAGCGCCGAACTCGCCGTACGGGGCGGGGCGCAGCGCCTCATCGTGAAGACCGAGACCGAGGCGCACCGCATCCCGACCGTCGAGGAGAACCTGACCGCCCTGCGGATCGCCGCCGACGCGGCCCGCACCGTCCCGCGCGGCCCGCACCAGGAGGCCGGGGGCTCCGCGGCGGACGCCGAGGAGATCCTCGCCGAGGCCCGGGCCCTGGTCACCGGGGTCCTCGCGCTCTCCGACGACCTCGGCGTCGCCCTTCTGAAGGCCTTCGACCGGGGCCTCCTCGATGTGCCGTTCTGCCTGCACCCCGACAACCGGGGCGCCGTCCGGTCCACCCTCACACCGGACGGGCGCCTGCAGTGGACGGACCTGGGCGCGTTGCCGCTGCTCACCACCAGCAGGAGGACCGTTCCGATGACCTCACGCCAGCTCTCCGGCATGCTCGGCCGGGTCGCCCGTGAGCACGACCGGGCGGCGGCGACGGACCCGCCGCCGGAGCCGGCGTCCCGCGACCTCCCGGCTCCGCCCGCGGCGCCGCTGCGGATCGCGTTCGTCGGCATGGGCCCGCGCGGCCTCTCCGTACTGGAGCGGCTCGCGGCCCGGTGCGCCGCGCGGCCGCCCGCGCGGCCGATCGAGGTGTTCGCGGTGGATCCGTACGAGGCGGGGGCCGGGCGGATCTGGCGGACGGACCAGTCGTCCTGGTTCCTGATGAACACGCCGGCCAAGGAGGTCACCATGTTCTCCGGACCCGCCGACGCCGGGCCGCACCGGCCCGGCGCCGGACCGAGCCTCGGCGAGTGGTGGGCCGAGGACGATCCGGCAGGCGCGGATCCGGAAGGCTACGCGCCGCGCGCCGTCTACGGCCGCTACCTGACGTACGTCATGCGGCGGATCGAGGAGACCCTGCCGTCCGCGCTCACCGTCCACCGCGTCCCCGCCCGGGTGATCTGCGCCGACCGCGCCCGGGACGAGGACGGGCGGGACGTCGCCGGCCACCGGCTGAGACTGGATCGCGGTGACGTCCTCACCGTCGACCGGATGGTCCTCGCCACCGGACACCCGGTCAACGAACTCGACGCGGACCAGCGCGTCTGGAAGCGGTTCGCCCGTGACCACAGCACGCCGGCCCGTCCCGTCCGGTACATCGCCGGCGGCTCCGCGAACGAGATGCCGCTCGCCGAGATCCCGGCGGGCGCGCGGGTCGGCGTCCTCGGCATGGGGCTCACCTTCTACGACGTCCTCGCCGAGCTCACCCTCGGCCGCGGCGGCACCTTCACCGAGGGCTGCGACGGCCTGCTCTACCTGCCGAGCGGCAAGGAGCCCCGCATCCACGCCGGGTCGCGCGGAGGCGTGCCCCTGCTCACCCGGGGCGTCAACCAGAAGTGCTCCGCCCACCGCTACCGGGCGCGGCTCTTCACCGCCGAGCGGATGGCCGCGCTCCGCGCCGAGGAGGCGCCGCTCGACTTCGAGCACGAGGTCCTGCCCTGGCTGCTCGCGGAGGTCAACCTCGTCCTCCTCGCCACCCGGATCCGCCAGGTCCACGGCTCCGAAGCGGCCGACGACTTCACCGAGCGCGGTGCGCAGGCCCTCGCGGACCGGCCCGACCCTCGCCTCCTGGAGCGGCTCGCCGCCGCGTACCGGATCGACTCCCGGCCGCTCACCGGCCTCGACGTGCTCGCCCGTCCGTTCGGCGAGCGGCGCTTCGGCTCCCCGGCCGAGTACCACAAGGTGCTCACGGAATGGTTGCGCGCCGACCTCTTCGAGGCGCGCCAGGGCAATGTCGACGGTCCCCTGAAGGCGGCGGCCGACGTCCTGCGGGACGTCCGACAGACGATCCGTACCGTGGTCGACTTCGGCGGGCTGACCCCCGCGTCGCACCGCTGGTTCCTCGCCGAGTTCGGCCCGGTCGCGGCGATGGTCTCGACCGGACCGCCGCAACTGCGCTCCGAGCAGTTCCTCGCGCTGCTCGCGGCCGGGATCCTCGAACCGGTCGGCCCCGGTGCCCGCTTCGGGACCGATCCCGTCGAAAGGCGGTTCACGGTGGAGTCGACGCAGGTGGAGAACTCCTGGGTGCCGCTGGACGTCGTCGTGGACGCCCGGGTGCCCGGCACCGACCTGACGGCCGACCGGAACCCGCTGCTGCGGGGACTGATGGCGGACGGCGAGATCCGCACCTTCACCAACACCGGAGACGGCGAAGGGGAGTTCGCCACCGGTGGCCTGGACTGCACCGACTCGCCGTTCCACCCGGTCCGGGCGGACGGCACGGTGGACACCACCACCCACGTGCTCGGCATCCCGACCGAGTGCACCCGCTGGTTCACCCAGGTGGGCAGCGGCCGGCCCGGCCCCTGGGGCTCCTTCACCCGCGACGCGGACGCCATCGCCGAGGCGCTGGCCGGAGGTGGGGTGTGAGCTCCGGCCGTACGCCCGCCCACGAGGAGTACCGGGCCGCGCGGGACCTGCTGCTGCGGCTGCGCGGCGACCGCGAGGCGGCCTGTGCCGCCTTCCGGTGGCCGCGGGCCGAGCACTTCAACTGGGCCCTCGACTGGTTCGACGTCATCGCCGAGGGCAACGGCCGGCCGGCCCTCGAAATCCTCGGACATCCGGCCCCGGACGGCGTCGTCCCCGTCGTCGACCGTGTCTCGTTCGCCGAACTCGCGGCGCGGTCCGACGCGTTGGCGGAGGCACTGCGCGACCACGGGGTCGTCCCCGGGGACCGCGTCCTGATCCTCCTCGGCACCCGGGCCGAACTCTGGGAGACCCTGCTCGGCTGCATCAAGCTCGGCGCGGTCGTCGTCCCCGGCTACCAGGACCTGACCCGCGCCGAGGCGGCCGACCGGATCACCCGGGGCGCCGTCCGGCACGTGATCGGCGCACCCGGACTCGTCGGCCTCCTCGACGGGCTGCCGGTGCCGGGGATCCGGATGGCGCCGGGCGCGGACCGGGCGGGCTGGGTCCCGTACCCTGACACCCGCGCGGCCGGGCGGCCCCGATTCGTCCCGGACGGGCCCACCCGTGCCGCCGATCCCTCCTTCTGCTACTTCACCTCCGGCACGACCTCGCTGCCCAAGCTCGTCGAGCACAGCCACGCGGGGTACGGCATCGGGCACCTGTCCAGCCTGTACTGGAGCGGACTGCGGCCCGGCGACCGTCACCTCAACCTCTCCGCACCCGGCTGGGCCAAGCACTCCTGGTCCAGCTTCTTCGTGCCCTGGGCGGCGGAGGCCACGGTCCTCGCGCCCCCGGACGGCGGCCTCCCGGCCGCGGCGCTGCCCGGAGTCCTCGCCACCCACCGCGTCACCAGCTTCTGCGCGCCCCCCAGCGCTTGGCGGGCCCTGCTGCCCCACGCCACCGGCGGCGCGGACGCCCCCCGGCTGCGTGAGGCGACGGCGGCGGGGGAGCCCCTGACGGCCGAGACGGTGGAGCGGATCGAGACGGCGTGGGGGGTACGGGTGCGGGACGGCTACGGTCAGACCGAGGCGACCGCACTCATCGGCCGCGCCCCCGGCACCCCGGAGCCGCTCGCCCCGCTCGGGCACCCGCTCCCCGGGTACCCGATCGTGCTGCGCGATCCGGAGACGGGGGAGCGGGCCGACAGCGGGGAGGTCTGCGTGGACCTGACGGACCGTCCGCCCGGCCTGATGCTCGGCTACGCGGGGCTTCCCGACCGCACGGCGGAGGCCTTCGTCGACGGTCTGTACCGGACGGGTGACAGGGGTGAGCGGTGCGCGGACGGTTCGATCCGGCTGCTCGGCCGGATGGACGAGGTCTTCAAGTCGTACGGTCACCGGGTCTCCCCGATGGAGATCGAGGCGGTCCTGCGCGCCCACCCGGAGGTGGCCGACGCGGCGGTGGTGCCGTGCGAGGACCCGGAGGGCGGTCTCGCGCCGTACGCGGTCGTGGAGTTGCGGTCGGACGCGGCGGCGTCGGGTGCCGCGGGCCATGGGCGCGTCCGGGCCGAACTCCTGACCCTCGCCGCGGAGCGGCTCGCGCCGGTGTTCGTCCCGCGCGGCGTCGAGGTGGTCGCCGTCCTGCCCCGCACCCGCTCGGGCAAGGTGCGCCGGGCAGAACTGCGCCCGAAGCCCTGAGCCCGCGCGACGGCGAACTCCGACCGCACTGACGGACGCGCACGCGTCCCGGACGTCAGGCGCCGACCGGTTCCCGGTCCGCCGTGCGCAGCAGGACCTCCGCCACGCTCCTGGCCCGTACCGCCGCCTCCGCCGTGCCCTCGCGCAGGGCGGTCACGATCGCCCCGTCGCCGAGCAGGGCGAACTGGCGGGCCAGGGCCTCGTGGTCGCGGTAGCCGCCGTCGCTGAGCAGCCGGTCCAGGACCGCGATGACCTTCTCCTTGTGCTCGGCTGCGACGTGATGCGCCGGGCTGTCGGGGTCGGCGGTCTCGACCATCGTGTTGATGAAGGCGCAGCCCCGGAACGACGCCGCCGCGAAGCGTTCCGCGAGGCCGTCGAAGAGCGCGAGCGGTAGCTCCTGCGGGGAGCGCTCGCTGACCGCGATCCGGCCGTCGAGCCAGGCGCGCCACATGTCGTCGCGGCGCCGCAGGACCTCGACGACCACGTCGTCCTTGCTGGGGAAGTGGCGGTAGAAGGAGGCGCGGCCGACTCCGGACTCGGACAGGATCCGCTCGATGCCGACGGCCCGGATCCCCTCCTCGTAGAACAGACGCTCCGCCGCGCCGAGGAGCCGTTCTTTCGCGTTCGTGGCCATACCAGACGGTACCACTCGGTTCCGTGTCGGTGCCCCCCTCCCGGAGTGGAGCGGCGGCCTCCCGTTGCATCCGACGGAACCGATCGGTACCGTTTGGATGGTACCGATCGGTTCCATCTTGGTCCGTCTCAAGGAGAGCTCCATGCCCCGCCTGCCCCAACTGACCGTCGAGACCGCCGACGAGGAGCAGCGCGAGCTGCTCGAAGGCACCCTCAAGCAGCTCGGCAAGCTGCCCAACCTCTACGCCGCGCTCGCCAACGGCCCCGCCGCGCTCCGCGGTTACCTCGCCATGCGAGAGGCCCTCGTCGGCGGCAGCTTCAGCGCCCGGCAGCGTGAACAGCTCGCGCTCTACATCGCGCAGCGGAACGACTGCACGTACTGCGTCTCCGCGCACACCCTGCGCGGCGGCAAGGTCGGACTGACCGAGGAGGAACTGCTCGACACCCGCCGCGGTGCCGACGCCGGCGACCCGCACATGGACCAGGTACTGCGCTTCGCCGGCGCCGTCATGGCCACCGGCGGCCGCGTCACCGACGAGGCCCTCGCCGACGCCCGCGCCGCCGGGGTGACCGACGCGGAGATCGCCGAGATCGTCGGCCACGTCGCGCTCAACGTGCTGTCCAACTTCTTCAATCACGTAGCGCAGCCGGACTTGGACTTTCCGATGGTTCCGGCGCACCTCGCCGAGTAGAGTCTTCGCGGCCGACCAGGGGTGTCGGGCGCGATGAGGCGTCCGGCACCCCTGCGGCTTGTCAGACCGACCGGGGCGATCGAAGCAGGTGGCCGACCAGCCACCCGGTGCGAGGAGCTGCCGCCTGCGTGCGGCAGGGGGGAATTCACGTGGACATCGACGCAAGAACCCTTCGGACCTTCCGTGAGGTGACCCTGACCGGGTCCTTCACCCAGGCGGCACGCCGCCTCGGGTACTCACAGTCCAGTGTCACTGCGCAGATGCGGGCCCTGGAGAGACAGGTGGGGGAGCCGGTCTTCGAGCGGCTCCCCAACGGCGTCCGGCTGACCCGCGCCGGCACTGTCCTGTGTGAATACGCGCGCCAGATCCTCACGCTCGTCGGTGAGATGGAGACCGCCCTGCGCCGACCGGTGGTCAACCCGCCGCGCCTCACCGTGGGCATCGTCCCGGCCCTGGCGTACGGACAGCAGCTCGCCCGGGTGACCCACGTCGGGCGTCAGCTCCTCCCCGGCGTCCAGCTCGCCCTGCGCGTCATGGGGACCGCCGAGGTCCACGACGCCTTCCGGTCCGGAGCGATCGACGGCGCGCTGGTGCTCACGGTCGTCGGCGCCGACGAGCCGGTCGTCCGGTTAGCCGACCAGCTGCACACCGACCGTCCCGACGAGCTGTCGGAAGTGCGGCTCCAAGAGGTCGAGTTCGTCCCCGTCACCAGCGTCGGCCAACGGCGCCGCGGTCTCACCCGCCAAGTGGTCATCGCGGACCCGGACTGCCCCTCTCAGCGCTGGCTCCCCGAATTCCTCCGGCTGCGCTCCGACAGTCCCCCCGAGATCCATGAACTCGGCTCCATGGCGGGCGTCCGAGCCGCCACCCAGGCGGGCCTCGGCTGCGCCATGCTGCCCGTGGCCCTCGCCGCCTCCCATCAGGAGGCCGGCGGGCTGCGTCTCCTGCCCGGCGTGCCCCGGATGCGGTGGAACGCCTCGCTGCTCCTCGGCCGCCCCGACACCAGACCCGCGCTCGACTGGCAAAACCTCGTCGAGACGCTCCGTCAGGCCACCGCGCTCTCGTGTCTCCTGCACCCCGGCGATCCCGCCTCCGGGTGCGCGGTCGACGTGCTGGGCGGCCGGACCACCGCACTCGACCCGGACACGAGCATCGCATCCTGATCCGTCGAGCATCCCCGTGACCGGTGTCACGGCGCTCCGCCGTCTCCCCCGGCCCACCCCCGACCGGGTCCTGATGGGAACGGTGGCGCGTCGTGGCACCTTCCCGTCTGCCTGGAACAGCGGGACGAGCCGGGTGACGCCGTTGCGGTTGCCGCCGGTCGGGGTGGCGGCGAGCGAGAGGCCCGTGGCATCGGTGGTCAAGCGGTGCTCGCCGTCCGTCCTGCCCCGGTCGGCACGGCCCCGTCCCGCACCGAAGCCCCTTCTACCGCCCGGAAGCGGGAGCCCGTCGACCGCTGTCAAGGAGAAGCCCAGGGCGTCCGCGCCGCGGAGCATCGGCCAAGGCTCTTCGTAGAGCCGGGGTCACACACCGGCCCCGGCCCACTCGGCCGAGCGTCGCCGGGACGTCACGCCGGCCCGAAGTCGAGCTCCTGCGGCAAGTACTCCCACATCCTGCCGGCACTCGCGGACCGGGTACGGCGCCGCGTCGCTCGGGGATGCCGAAGCCGCTGGTGCGAGGGGAGGACGACAGCTTCCGGGGCATCGCGTACGCCGGGCGCTTCGCCGAGGAGATGCCGCACGCCGGCGCTGTTCGAAACGTTCACGAGTTCCGACCGCGCGCTGCCTGGGCCGGGTGGAGGACATGCGCGCGTGAATGCCGTGGAGAGGGGAACCTGCGACTGAGGCATGTTCCACCGAAGCCCAGGCGCAGGAGCGGAGACAAGCGATGGCCACCGTGGAAGGCGAAGCACGGGCCGGGTTCTCACGGCCGAGGAGCATCCGGCTGCCGGGCATCGTGCTCGGGGTGGGGATGGGCGGGTTCGTCGACGGCATCCTGCTGCACCAGCTCTTGCAGTGGCACCACATGCTCTCCAGCACCGACGAGGACCACATCGGGGTGAAGTACTACGACCCCCGCACGGTCCCGGGCCTGGAGATGAACACCCTCTGGGACGGCATCTTCCACACCGTGTGCTGGCTCGCCGTCCTCCTCGGCCTCGCCATCCTGTACTCGCGGGTCACCCACAACCGACGGCGGGTGTGGACCTCCCGGGTGCTGTGGGGCTGGATGCTCGTGGGCTGGGGCCTGTTCAACCTCGTCGAAGGCATCCTGGACCATCACGTCCTGGGCATCCACCACGTCTACGCCGGAGACGGCCAGGTCTGGTGGGACATCGGCTTCCTCGTCCTGGGCGCCCTGCTGGTCGCCGGTGGTCACCTGCTCCAGCGCAGCGGCCGGCCCTTCGACCCTGACGCTCCCGCCGAGCGCCGTGAAGGCCGACCCGCGTGATGGACCACGACATGCCCGCACACGGGCACGCTGTGGGCGGCAGCCTCCTCGAATGGCTGCTGCCCGCCCTCGTCCTGCCGGCCGCCGCCGGTGTCTACCTGCTGCTCGCCCGCCGGGCCCGCCGCCGCAACCCGGCCCGGGGCTGGAGCCGGTGGCGGACCGCCGGCTTCCTGACCGGCACCGCCCTGCTCGCGGCGGCCCTGCTGCCGCCCGTGGCCCCGTTCGCGCACGAGGACTTCCGCGGCCACATGGCCCAGCACATGCTCATCGGCATGTACGCGCCCCTCCTGCTCGTCCTCGCGGCCCCCGTCACCCTCCTGCTGCGCACCCTGCCCGCGGCGCGGGGGCGGCAGCTGGCCGCCGTACTGCACAGCCCGCCCGCCCGGGTGGTCGCCCATCCGGCGGTCGCACTGGCCCTGTCCGCGGGCGGCCTCGCGCTGCTCTACTTCACTCCCCTCTACCGCGCGACCGCGGGCAGTCCGGCCGCGCACTGGCTGCTGCACGCGCACTTCCTGCTGTCCGGCTGCCTCTTCGCCCACGTCATCGCCGGGCCCGACCCGGCGCCTTCCCGGCCCGGAGTGCGTGCCCGGCTGGTCTACCTCGGTATCGCCATCGCGGCGCATGCGGTGATCTCCCAGCTGATGTACGGGGGCTTCTGGGTCGACGTCCACGCCCCCGTCCACCAGGTCCGGGGCGGCGCGGAGATCATGTACTACGGAGGCGACATCGCCGAACTGCTGCTGGCGGTCGCCCTGGTCACCACCTGGCGCCCCGAACACCGGCATTCGGCGCGCCGTAAGGAGCGTGCGACGTCCGCCCGCCGCCCCGGTACGAACCGTGGCCTCAGCGCCGGGACATGCGGTGGGCGCGGTGACGTGCCCACAGGGGTATGGCGAACCACCAGGCCGCAATCCACACCGCCATGCCCGCGACCAGCCAGAACGCCAGAGTGTCGTGCAGTGCCACCCGCAGGATGAGCAGCAGGACCATCACCATGGTGCAGAAGAGCAGCAGCAGCCCGGTGAAGGTCATGTGGGAGGCGATCGTGACGGTCTGGGGCTTGAGGCCCTTGCCCGAGACCAGGCGGTGCAGCGCGACGGGGCCGATCAGGGCGCCGACCGTGGCCGCGCCGAAGCCCACCGTGACGACGAAGATCGCGTGGTCGACGTCGTTCAACTCGGTGAAACGGGGCTGGAAGACCACCGCCAGCAGGAAACCGAACAGGATCTGCATCCCCGTCTGGGCGACTCGTAGCTCCTGCAGCAACTCGCCCCAGCGGCGGTCCGCCCGCTCGTCCTCCGTCTCGTCCCGCCCGTCCGGCCGCGCGTCCCGGTCGTGCGCCGCCTCCGGCTCGTCCTGAACCGCCTGGAGGGCCCCGTCCTTGTTGCTGTCCGTTTCCATGGACGTCGTGTGCCCCTGCCCCGGGCCTTCCATGTTCGCGACCGCGGGCAAGGCCTCCCCCCCCCAGGACAGGAAGTCCGCTTCGCAGCGCGGTGGCGAGCGCTCGCACAGCGGCTCCCAGGGGCCGACGAAGGGCCGGCTCTACGCCGAGGCGAAGAAGCGGGGGGTCGAGGGCCGCTCGTCCGTGAACGAGCAGGAGCTCAAGAAGCCCCTCGGCCGCTGAACCCGGCCCGGTCGGGATGGACGGACCGGGCCGGGTTCAGCGGCCGAGGGGCGCCGGTGAACATCCGGCGCCCCTCGTCGCAAGTGTCGGTCGTGGTGGCCGCGCCACCCGCCCTCCCGTGGACTCAGTCCGTGGACAGGGCCTGGAGGAGGTCGCCGACCTGAGGGTCGGACAGGGCGCGGGCGACATCGGCCTGGGCGACGATGCCGACCAGGGTGTGTCCGTCGATGACCGGCAGGCGGCGGACCTTGTGCTCGCTCATCGTGCGCAGGATCTCCTCGGCGTCGTCGTCGGCGCCGATGGTGACCGCCTCGCCCTGGGCCAGGTCCCCGGCCTTGACCTGGGCCGGGTCCTTACCGGCACCGAGGACCTTCACCACGATGTCGCGGTCGGTGAGCATGCCCTTGAGCTTCTCGTCGGTGCCGCAGATCGGCAGCGCGCCGACGCCGAGCTCGGTCAGCTTCTTCGCCGCGTCCAGCACCGTCTCGTTCGCACCGATGCACTCGGCGCCCGCCGTCATGATCTCTCGCGCAGTCGTCACTCGGGATACCCCATTCCTGTCGGCAGCCGTGGGAACAGCTTCGTTTGCGTACCTTTTCTCCTTTTTACGCCTGGCCCGGACTCCTCGCGGTAAACCACGGCCGGGACAACGGCCACGTCATCCGGATACCCGCGTCCGCTGGTTCCTTCTTCTACGCGGCGGGAACGGGGCGGCCGAACGAGGAGGAGCCCGTCATCGGGGTTTCTCGTCTCCTTCGGCGTACGCGGTCACCGGGGCTTCACCTCAGGCTGGCGCCCTGGGCGAGCAGTTCCTGCCGGACCGCGTGGACCGGGACGTCGCGGGGCAGGGCGCCCCGGGTGGAGGCGAGGGCCGCGCAGACGCCGGCGGCTTGCCCGGTGGCCATCGAGATGGGCATCACGCGGTACGAGGAGTGGGCCACGTGGTCGCCGGAGATGCACCGGCCGGCGACCAGGATCCTGTCCAGGCCCCGGGGCATCAGACAGCGCAGCGGGATGTCGTACGACTCTCCGCGCGGCAGCCGCCGCAGTGTGGTGCCGCGGCCGCTCGGGTTGTGGATGTCCACCGGGTAGGCGCCGCGGGCGATGGCGTCGTCGAACTTGTGCGCGCCCAGCACGTCCTCGCCCGTGAGCTCGTACTCGCCCGCGATCCGGCGGGTCTCGCGGACCCCGACCTGCACGCCGCTCTGCACGACGTAGGACCGCTCGAAACCGGGCACGCGGCTGCGCAGGAAGCGGGAGATCTGTTCCATCTGGCGGTGGGCGGCGAACTCGGCGCGGGTGAGGTCCCACACGCTGGTGCCCAGCACCTCGGTGACACGGGTGGAGTTGACCGCGATCTCGCCGTCGTTCGGGGTGGCGAAGAAGAGGATGTCCTCGCGGGGCAGGTCCAGCTCGCCGGCGTCGGTGGCGGCACGGACGAGGTCCCACAGGCCGTGCACGCCCTTCCACTGGTCGGGGTGGGCGCGGGCGTACCCGGCGAACTCCTCCTGGTCGAAACGCGCCATCCGGAACATCAGCGTCATGGGCTGCGTCCAGCCGTCCTCGGGGCGGCCGATCTCGTACGCCGCCCCGGCCGAAGCGGCGATGTCGCCGTCGCCGGTGCAGTCGACGATCACGTCGGCGTCGATGACGACCGGCCCCGACTTCGTCTCGAACACCGCGCGGGCGCGCTCGGGGTGCGGGACGACCCCGGAGGCGAAGGCGTGCAGCAGGGTGCGCACCTCGTGCTTCTCCAGCAGGTCGTACACGACCAGCTTGAACAGCTCCGCGTCGAACGGCACCGTGTAGCCGGTCTCGACCGACGGGCGGATCGCCGCTCCGGCGCGCACCAACCGGTCGAGCAGCGTCCACAGGACGCCGGCGACGACCGGTTCGCCCTCGCCGTGGTCGGGCGGCAGCAGGCGGGCGGTGTCCCCCGCGACGGCCTGCTTGACCTCGTTGTGGAAGCTCATCAGCGGCATGACCAGCGCGGCGGTGGCGTTGCCGCCGAGGAATCCGTACCGCTCCACGAGGATGACCCGGGCGCCCGCGTTGGCGGCGCCGACGGCCGCTCCGATGCCGGCCGGCCCGCCGCCGACGACCAGCACCTGCGTGCTGCCCCCGTGCAGGGCCTGCCGTGGGGGCAGCTCCACGTGGCGGGGCGTGCGGGGCGCGATCAGGTGGGTCACGGGTCCTCCCGGGGCCGGGACGGGCGGGGGTCAGCCGACGGGGGCCGCGGTCGTCGGCGGGCCGGGCAGCACGGGCGAGGGGGCGATGGTCTCCAGATAGGTCAGGAAGCGTTCGGCGGTCCGGTCGGCCCGCACCCGCATGGCCGCCGTCCGGGCGGCGATCTCCGCCAGCCGTGCGGGCCGCTCGTCCCAGAGGCGGTCCACCTCGGCGAGCAGCATGCCGACGTTCTCCCTCGCCACCCCGCGCAGGGCGGGCGCGCCGATCTGCTGGGCGAAGTCGAAGACCTTCCCCGCGTACGGCAGGGGCAGCAGGGGGACGCCGGCCAGCGCGGCGAAGATGAGGAAGTGCAGCCGCATCCCGATGGCCAGGTCGAGATGCTTGACGATGTCGAGGACCTGCTGCGGACGGGAGGCTCCGCGCAGCACCGTGCAGGCACCGGCGTCGGCCATGTGGGACGCCACGGCGTGCGCGTGCCGGATGTCGTCGCGTTCCATGGGGACGAACACGACATGGGCGTCCAGCCGGTTGACGAGGAAGTCACCGACCTGGGCGAGGAGCTGGTGGTAGCCGTGCTCGTCGAGGTGCGAGGCGGCCCGGCCCGGCTCGCGCACGCTCATGCCCACCAGACGCACCCCGCGCGGCACGGCCTCGGCCCTCAACAACTCCTCCCCGCTGTCACCGGGCCGCAGCAGCAGGGCGGGGTCGGCGGTCACCGTGATGGGACGTTCGAGACCGGCCTCCTCCAGGACGAGCTTCGACTCCTCGTCACGGACCGTCACCGCGGCCGCGTCGGTGAGGGTCGAGCGGACCCAGTCACGATCGACCTCGTCGGCGAGGGGGCCGGCGCCCACGGCGTACGTGAAGACAGGGACGCCGTAGCCCTGGGCGGCGCGCGCCAGCCGCAGGTACCGGCGGGCCTCCGTGTCGTAGAGGATGCCCCCGCCGCCCAGGACCAGGACGTCGAGCCGGCGCAGGTGCTCGGAGAGCCGCTCCCGCGTCACGCCCTCCCAGCCGACGACCTCGACGTCCGGGCGCACACCGCGGCTGTAGTCCGGGTCGCGGGAGAACACCACGACGCGGGCATCCGGCCGCGCGCCCTGCACACGGTCCAGCACGGCGGTGAGGATCGCCTCGTCACCCACGTTCTTGCCGCCGTAGGAGCCCAGCACCCCTACGGTCACACCCTTGCCGTGGCCCATGATCGCCTCTCGTGATCTCCAGCGAGTGCGGTTGCTCCCCACCAGTTCACCCCATCGGGAGATTTGCGCATCTCGGGACGCTTCGATGCGCGGACTCACCTCCACCCGCGCCGGTCACCGGGGTGACGGGCATGTGCGCGGTAGGCAGCGGGACGCCGGGTCCGAAGGGCCGATCACGCCCGGACGGTGGGGAACGCGTCTCGTCCGGTGATCATCGGCAACCGCCGGATCGCGGTTCCGCCGGCCGGTGTGATCGCCGAACCCATGGCCGAGGTGGGCACCGGTCCCGCCGAAGCCCTCGGCGCCCCACCACGTACCGGGCACGAACTCGTCGGGCCGGCCGGACCGCCATTCGGATGGAGGCGGAAGGCCGCCCGGTGGTGTTCGTCCGGCTGCGATCACGCCGGGTGTCAGGGTCGGCGCATGGAAATCGGTTACAAACTGGCCTCGGAAGCCTACGGTCCGCAAGAGCTCGTCCGGCAGGCGGTCCGCGCCGAGGCGGCGGGTTTCGACTTCGTCGAGATCAGCGATCACTACCACCCGTGGCTCGACGTCCAGGGGCACTCCTCCTTCACCTGGACGGTACTGGGCGCGATCGCCGCCAGGACGGAACGCGTCGCGCTGGTGACCGGAGTGACGTGTCCGACGATCCGCTACCACCCGGCGATCATCGCGCAGGCCGCGGCGACCCTCGCCCTGGTGTCCGACGGCCGCTTCGTCCTGGGCGTGGGCTCCGGCGAACGGCTCAACGAGCACGTCGTGGGACGCGGGTTCCCCGACACCGTGCGCGAGCGGCACGAGCTGCTCCGCGAGGCGCTGGAGATCATCCGCCTGCTGTGGCGCGGCGGCTACCGCTCGTACGACGGCAAGCACCTGCGGCTGTCGGACGCCCGGGTGTTCGACCTGCCCGGGGAACTTCCGCTCATCGCCGTCGCCGCGAGCGGCCCGCGCTCGGCGCGGATCGCCGCGGAACTCGGCGACGGCCTGTTCGCCACGGAGGACAAGGCGTCGATCGTCCGGCACTACCGGGACGCCGGCGGTTCCGGTCCCGGGTACGCGGAGGTGCCCATGGCCTGGGCGCCGGACGAGCGGACCGCCGCCCGGGAAGTGCTGAGAACGTCACGGTGGGCGCTGACCGGATGGAAGGTCATGAGCGAACTCCCCAATCCGGTCAACTTCGACGCGGCCACCGCCACCGTGCGCGAAGAGGACGTCCTGGAGAAGTTCGCCTGCGGTCCCGACCCGGAGCGCCACCTGGCAGCGGTCCAGCGGTACGTCGACGCCGGGTTCGACCGGCTGGTGCTGCAGAACGCCGGCCCCGATCCCGACGGATTCCTCGACTTCTACCGGAGCGAACTCGAACAGCCCCTGCGCCGCCTGCGCCCGTCCGACGCCGCTTCCTGAGCCCGTGGCACAGGACTCCGTCTGCCGCGGCATCGACCACGTCGGGGTCACCGTTCCCGACCTCGACGCGGCGACCGACTTCTTCGCCCGCGCCCCGGACGCCGAGGTGCTCGACGACACGCTGCGCCGCGAGGACGGACCGAACGGCGGCGCGGGTCCGGAGCAGCGGCCGGGCGTGCCGCCCGGCAGCCGACAGCGGGCGATCCGGATGCTCGCCCTGCCGCACGGCCCGGGCCTGGAGCTCTTCGCGTTCGACGGACCCCGGCAGCGGGACGCGGCGCTCCCCTACGACCTCGGCCGGCAGCACCTCGCCGTCTACGTCGAGGGGGCGGGCGCGCGCTGTCCGGGCCGCACCCGCTGCCGGGCCCGGAAGCCGGACCACGCGACCGCATGGTCTGCACGCGCACACCGTGGGGAAGCACGCCGGAGCTGATCACCTGTCCCGATCCGCAGCCCCACGAGGAGCACACGCCACTCCGACGCCACCGGCCTCCCGGGAAGAACGTCCGTTCCCGGTGCCGGACCTGCCGCCGTCTCACTTCCGGGCGGTGCGGCGCCCGGGGACGGGGACATGGGGCCGGTGGCCCCGACTGTCCGGTCCGGGTGCCCGGCACGGCGCGGTGGCCGGTCTGACGCGGCGGGCCGTCGGCCGACGGGTGGGCATGGGGGTGGGCGCCGATTTCAGGTCGGGGTACTCGGCGGCTCGCTCGCCCCCTCGACCGTTGCATCCGGTGTCGGCCGCATCACCTCCGGCCTCGAACCCGCCCTCTGGCCGGTCCGCCGCGAACTCGGCGCGGACGTCGCGGCGGGCCTGGAGCAGATGCTGGAGTACGAGGCACGCGGCACCGTCCGGACTCCGCCCCCGGGGCGCTGAGTGCGGACCGGTACGGCGCAGGGGTCAGGTCTCCCGCCTGCGCCGTCGTACGGGGCGCCGCCCCCCGGTCCGGACCGGGGGGCGGCGGGCCTTCTTTCCGGTCGGGGCCGTCAGACGGCCGGGGCCTCCTCGGAGGCCTCGACGCCGCGGGTGGTCACGACGCGGGCGTTGCCCTCGGCGAGCGCGTAACCGAGGCCGACGACGGCGATGTCACCGGCAGCGACCTGCTCGGAGAGGAGACGGGAACGGTCGAGGAGCAGGTCCACGGTGTGGCGGATGTGCTCGTCGATCACGTCGCTGTCCGAGGTGAGACCGGCGGTGCGCGCGGCCAGGATGCTCGGCGTGACCCGTTCCACCACGTCGCGGACGAAGCCGCTCGCGGCGAAGCCGTCCTCGACCGCCGCGCGGGCGGCGGCGACGGCACCGCACGAGTCGTGGCCGAGCACGACGACGAGCCGGGCGCCGAGGACGCTGGTGGCGTACTCGATGCTCCCCAGCACCTCGGAGCCGAGCACGTGCCCCGCGGTCCGCACCATGAACAGGTCCCCGAGGCCCTGGTCGAAGATGATCTCGGCGGCGAGCCGCGAATCGGAGCAGCCGAGGACGACGGCGAACGGGTCTTGTCCGGGGGCCAGCTCCGCACGGCGGGCGGCGTCCTGGTTCGGATGCTCGGGCGCGCCCGAGACGAAACGCTTGTTGCCCGCCAGGAGGGCGTCGAGAGCGACGGAAGGAGAAGTTCTAGGCATGGCATCACCTTATGACCTGGCGTCGGCGTACCGGCACGTACGGCTGGTGACATGTGCCCGGTTGCGCGGACGGGGTGGGCGGGGCGGGGCGCCGCCCCGGCTCACGCGTCGATGGGGACGATGCCCAGGGGTTCGGTGGTGGGCTGCTCGGAACCGCCCGCGGGTTCGACGGTGATGCCGACGGCGACGGCGTCGCCGAGGGGGCCTTCGAGCAGGCGGGTGGCCGCATCGCCGGTGCCGGGAAGCAGACCGGCGGGCCGCAGGTCGCCCGCCGCCGCGGCGTACCAGAGTTCGTAGACCCGGTCGGCGGTCAGGGACGGCAGGCCGCGCGCGGTGAACGCCGCCCGGTTCTGGCCGCGGGAGACGACGACGGCGACGGCCGTCCCGTCGTCCAACCGCTCCGAGTGGAGGGCGGCATCGGGGGCGGTGAGGACGTCGGCGAAGGCCGCGCCGTAGCCGCGCGCCCGCTCCTCCGCCCGCGTGACCCCGGCGCGGGCTTCCTCGGCCCGGGAATGCTGCCACGCGGCGATGCCGCCGAGGGCGACGGCCGCGGCGAGGGACGCGGCCAGGACCATGTCCAGCACGCGCCTGCGGGGCCGTGGGGGCCGGGCAGCGCGTTCCTGACGGACGGTGCCGATGCGCTCCAGGGTCCGCTGCCGCAGTTCGGGGGGCGGGGTGACGCTCTCCGCCGACGCGAGCAGGGTCGTCGCCCGCCGGAGTTCCTCGACCTCGCCGCGGCAGGCGTCGCAGCCCGCGAGGTGGTTCTCGAAGGCGGCCTCCTCGGCCGGGGAGAGGGCGTGGAGGACGTACGCCCCGAGGTCGTCGTGTGAACTCTCGGCGGACTTCACGACCGTCCCTCCAGACAGGCGCGGAGCTCCCGCAGGCCCGCGCGCATCCTCGACTTCACCGTGCCCATCGGGGTCGACAGCGACCGGGCCACCTCAAGGCAGGTGAGCCCCTCGTAGTAGGCGAGCACGAGCGGGACCCGGTGGACGCCGGCGAGCCGGCCCAGACAGCGGTACACGCGCCGGTGCTCGTCCCTGCCCTCGACGGCCTCGGCGACCTCGTCGAAGGGGCGTGCGGCGGACAGCATCGCCGCCCGCCGCTCCCGGTCCGCGCTCGCCTGCGCGGAGCGCACCCGGTCGACGGCCCGGCGGTGGGCGAGGGTGAGGACCCACGTCCTGGCCGTGCCCCGCTCGGACCGGTAGCGGTCGGCGGTGCGCCAGACCTCGATCATGACGTCCTGCGTCACCTCCTCGGCCTGCGCGGCGTTCCGCAGGATCCGGCGGGTCAGACCCAGCACCGAACCGACGAGGGCGTCGTACACGCCGGCGAACGCCTCCTGGTCCCCGTCGGCCGAGCGGATCAGCAGCTCCTCCACCTTCGCGTCGTGCTCGTGTCCCTGCGGCACGCGCTGCTCACCGTCCTCTGCGTCGGTCGGCCGCCGTGCTGGCGACATGCCCTCGGTGCACGGGGGCCGTCCTTGCCCGACTCTGCCCGTGATCCCGCGCGGACGCCGTACGGCAGGGGCAATCGGGTGACGGGCGGGGGAAGTCACGGCGGTCCGTCCGGCCCGAACCCGCCGGAGTCCAGATCGAGCGCGACGTGCAGGGACTTGCCCCCGAGGGCGGGGACCACCTTGATCCGGCCGCCGAGCCCGCGGATGAGGGGGAAGCCGAAACCGCCCCGCTCGTCACCGGGCGCCTCCCGCGACGTCCAGGGAAGCTCCTCGCTCCGGTCGGCGACGGCGATGTCGAGCAGCGGGCCGCGGACCGTCAGCGTCAGGACGCAGGGACCGCGCGCGTGCCGGACGACGTTCGTGACCAGCTCGGAGACGATCAGCACGGCCTCCTCCGCCCGGGCCGGCCGTGCCCGGGAGCCCTCCAACCAGCGTTCGGCGGCGCGGCGGGCGGCCGCCGGAGTCCTCGGGTCGTAAGGCAGGGCGACGCTGTGGCGCGTCATGCCGGGCGACGGCATCGTGGTGATCATGACTACCCCCTCGGAGGGGATCGAGTCGGTGGACGCGGATGTGTACTGGGGATTCGGAGCCGCGCGGCCGCCGGATGTCGCATCCGGTGTTCCGGAAGCGAGCCGCTCACCGCGGTCGGGGAATTTCCCGGCGTCCGGTTCGTCCACGGCGCCTTCGGCTCCGAACCCCTCATGTCCTGCGCAGCGAGAGCGGCGACGGAGCGACGGCCGTCTCGGGACGGCCTCCTTGCACACGCCCGCCGGTTCTCGTACGTGCGCGCCGATGCGATGCGTTCGAAGGAGGTGGATCCGATGACCGCATCCACCCGACTCCGCCGTCTGGTGGCGGGTGCCGCGGCCTCCGGCCTGCTGGCCGGCGGTGCCGCACTCGGTCTGTCGGGCACGGCGGCAGCCGCCCCGGCACCCGCGTCCGTCGCCACCGATGTGGTGACGGTCGACCATCACGACCGGTGCGAGTGGAAGAAGGGGCACTGGGAGAAGACGTGGGCCAAGGGCCACTGGGAGAAGAAGGCGTTCCCCCACAAGACCTGGCACCCGGGCCATCACGACGGGCACGGGAAGTGGGTCAAGGGCCACTGGAGCCACGACCACTCCTACAAGTGGGTCTACGTTCCCGGCCACTGGGACCACACGTGGGTGAAGGGCCACTGGGACTGCCGGCACCGCTGACGGGGAGCCCCGGGGTGGGGCCGGGAGCGCGACTCCCGGCCCCACCTCCTCGTGGCGCGCGGCCGGCGCCGGAGCCCGCGCGCCCGTCCGGCTACACCAGCGGCCCGTCCACGGCCGTGATCGGGGCCGGAAGGTCGCTGGAGCCCCTCAGGTAGCGGTCCGCCGAGGCCGCGGCGGACCGGCCCTCCGCCAGGGCCCAGACCACGAGGGACTGCCCGCGCCCGGCGTCGCCCGCCACGAAGACCCCCTCGGGACCCGACCCCGCCGTCCGCGCCCCGAAGTCGGAGGCCCGGGCGAAGTTGCCCCGGTCGTCGGGGACGAGCCCGAGCGCCTCCGTGAGGGGCGTGCCGTGCGCGGGGCCGTGGAACCCCAGGGCGAGCAGGACCAGTTGGGCGGGCAGCATCCGCTCGGTTCCCGGGCGCGGAGCCCTGTCCGAGGGGTCCACCTCCGTGAGGCGCACCGCCTCGACGCGACCGGCGGCGTCGTGCTCGAACCGTACGGCCGCCGCGCCGAACACCCTCGGATCGTCACCGTCCCGGTCGCGGGCCTCCTCGTGGGCGTGCGAGACGCGGTGGATCCTCGGATGGACCAGCGGCCACGGCTCGCTCTCCCGCCGGGACGGGCCCGCCATCGGGTTGATGTCCACGTGCACGACGGACGCGGCACCCTGGCGCAGGGCGGTGCCGAGGCAGTCCGTCCCCGTGTCGCCCCCTCCGATGATCACCACGTGTCTGCCCTCGGCCGTCACGGACGGCCGCGCGCGGTCGCCCTCGGCCGCCCGGTTCGCCGCCGTCAGGTACTCCATGGCCTGGTGGACTCCTTCCGACGCCCTTCCGTGTACGGGGAGTTCACGGGGTTCCGTCGCTCCGACGGCCACGACCACCGCGTCGTGCGCACTCCTCATCGTGGCCGCGTCCAGATCGGTGCCGACGTCGACGCCGGTGCGGAACCGCGTCCCCTCCTCCCGCATCTGCGCGACGCGCCGGTCCAGTTGCCGCTTCTCCAGCTTGAAGGCGGGAATGCCGTAGCGCAGCAGCCCGCCGACGCGGTCGGACCGTTCGAAGACCGTGACGAGGTGGCCGGCCCGGGTGAGCTGCTGCGCCGCCGCAAGCCCCGCCGGACCCGAGCCCACCACCGCGACCGACCGGCCCGTCGGCCGCTCCGGCGGGTGGGCGCGGACGTGGCCCCGCGCCCAGGCCTCGTCGGCGATGGCCTGCTCGACGTTCTTGATGGTCACCGGTTCCCCGGTGAGCGCCAGGACGCAGGCATCCTCACAGGGCGCCGGACAGACGCGCCCCGTGAACTCGGGGAAGTTGTTGGTCGCGTGCAGCCGTTCCGAGGCGGTGCGCCAGTCGCCGTGGGCCGCGTACACGTTCCACTCGGGGATGAGGTTCCCGAGCGGACAGCCCCCGTGGCAGAACGGGACGCCGCAGTCCATGCAGCGACGGGCCTGCCCGGAGACGAGCGGCAGCAGGGCCTGGCCCGCGTACACCTCGTCCCAGTCACCGAGGCGCTCCCCGGAAGGCCGCGCGGGCACGGGCCGGCGGGGTGTGGTGAGGAAGCCGAAGGGGTCGGTCATGCCGCCCTCCGCAACGCTGCTCAGGGGGTCGACGGGAGTCCTCCCAGCGTACGTCCGCGCCACGGCACCGTCCGAGCCACGAGAAGTTCGAAGGGATCTTCATCGATCCGGGAGCCGGCGACGAATCACCTGTACAGCATCCGACGCGGCTGCCAAAGCCCGATCCGGGGAGTTCTCCCATGACACAGAAGTCGCTCGACGCCGAACAACGCGCGGGCACCGGCACGCAGCGGGCACTGGCCCGGCTGCTCGCGGACGTCGCTCACCTGGACGACGTGCCCCTCGACAGCCACTTCTTCGACGAGCTGGGCACGGACTCCCTGGTCATGGCGCACTTCTGCGCACGGGTGAGGAAACAGGGCGACCTTCCCGACGTGTCGATGAGGGACGTCTACCGGCATCCGACGATCAGAAGCCTGAGCACGGTCCTCGGCGGCGACGAACCGGCTCCCGCCGTCACCGTAGCCGTCGCCGCCCCCGAGGCCCGCCCGCCCGGCCCCGCACCGCCCGGCCCCGAGCCCCCGCCGGAACGCCGGAGCCAGGTGCTGTGCGGTGCGGTGCAACTGCTGTGCTTCGTCGGCTACGCCTTCCTCCTCGCCCTCATCACCGCCCGCGGCTACGACTGGATCTCCACCGGTGCCAACCTCTGGGACGACTACCTGAGGTCGGTCGTGTTCGGCGCCGTGACCCTGCTGGTCCTGTGCACCCTGCCGATCATCGCGAAGTGGGTCCTCATCGGCCGCTGGAAGCCGGGGCGGATCCCGGTCTGGAGCCTCGCGTACGTCCGCTTCTGGCTGGTCAAGACGCTGACGCGGGCGAACCCGATGGCACTGACCGTCGGCTCTCCGCTCTACGTCCTCTACCTCAAGGCCCTCGGCGCCCGGATCGGACGCGGAGTGACCGTCCTCTCCCGCAGCGTGCCCGTGTGCACCGACCTCCTGACGGTCGGCGACCGCACGGTCATCCGCAAGGACGCCCTGTTCGGCTGCTACCGCGCCCACGACGCCGCGATCGAGACGGGCACGGTCACCCTCGGGCGCGACGTGGTCGTCAGCGAGGCGACGGTCCTCGACATCGGCACGTCGATGGGCGACGGGGCACAGCTCGGCCACGCGTCCTCGCTCCATCCGGGCCAGCACGTGCCCGACGGCGAGCACTGGCACGGATCGCCGGGCCAGCCGACGGACGCGGACTTCCTGGCGGTGGCTCCGGCCCGCTGCGGCGCGGTGCGGCGCGCGGGCCAAGCCGCCGCCCAGACCGTCATGGCGCTGCTGGTGTTCGCACCGCTCGCCGTGGGATGCCTGGACGTGCTGCTCTCGAAGGCCCCGCAGCTGACGACGGTGCTCGAACCGGAGCCCACCGCGCTCGCCGACTGGGTCTTCTACGCCGACCTGCTGCTCGTGACGGGCGTCGTCTTCTTCGGCGGCGTCCTGATCGCCCTGATCGCCCTGGCCGTCGTCCCCCGCGTGCTCGGCCGGCTCGTCACCCCCGGCCGGGTGTACCCCCTGTACGGCGTCCACCACGCGGCGCACCGGGCGGTCACCCTGCTGACCAACAGAAGGTTCATGACGCGCCTCTTCGGCGACAGCTCCGTCGTGGTGCACTACCTGCGCTGGATCGGCTACGACCTGTCCACCGCGGAACAGACCGGCTCGAACTTCGGCACCGCGGTCAAGCACGAGAGCCCCCTGCTGAGCTCCGTGGGCCGGGGGACCATGGTCGCGGACGGCCTGTCGCTCATGAACGCCGACTACTCGAGCACGTCCTTCCGCGTGACCCGCACCACCATCGGCGCGCACAACTTCCTCGGCAACAGGATCGCCTACCCCTCCCGGGGCAGGACCGGCGACAACTGCCTCCTGGCGACCAAGGTCATGGTTCCCGTCGACGGCCCGCTCCGGCACGACGTGGGCCTGCTCGGCTCACCGAGCTTCGAGATCCCCCGCTCGGTGGCGCGGGACGGCACCTTCGACGCCCTCGCACAGGGCGAGGGCCTGCACCGCCGCCTGCTCGCCAAGAACCGGCACAACGCCGCCAGCATGGCGTGGTTCCTGTTCACCGCCTGGCTCTACTTCTTCGCGGCCACCCTCCTCTACGCGGGAGCGGCCGACCTGTACGCCCAGTGGGGCGTCACGGCCCTCGCCCTCGCCAACATCGCGCTGCTGCCGTTCACCGTCCTGTACTACGTGCTGATCGAACGCCTGGTCAGGGCGGTGCACCCGCTCGGACCGCTCTTCTGCTCGATCTACGACGTCCGCTTCTGGCGGCGCGAACGGTACTGGAAGGTCCCGTCGGAGACGTACCTGCAGGTCTTGAACGGCACCCCGTTCAAGCCCCTCGTGTGGCGACTGCTCGGCGTCCGCATCGGCAGGTCGGTGTTCGACGACGGCTGCAGCCTGACCGAGCGGACCATGGTCACCCTCGGGGACGGCTGCACCCTCAACGCGGGCAGCGTCGTCCAGTGCCACTCGCAGGAGGACGGCACCTTCAAGTCCGACACCAGCCGGATCGGCGCCGGCTGCACGCTCGGGGTGGGCGCCCTCGTCCACTACGGCGCCACGGTCGGCGACGGCGCCCACCTGGCGGCGGACTGCTTCCTGATGAAGGGCGAGACGGTCCCCGACCACGGCCGGTGGTCGGGGAACCCCGCACGACCGACCGCTCCGGAGCACGACACCCAGGGAGACGAACGGTGATGACGGAACGACCGACCGCGGACGCACCGCCCGCGCACACCCCCGCCGACCACACGCACATCCCCGCCGGCCCCGCGCCCGCCGACTCCGCGCACATCCCCGCCGGCCCCGCGCCCGCCCCCGCCGGTCAGGCGTTCACGACCGACGACCACACGTTCACGACCGTGCCGAGGTGGGCCCCCGATCCGGTGCCCGGCACCGCGGAGCACACCACAATGCCTCTTCCCGGCCGGACGGCCGCCGCGCTCCGCGCCCGCGCCGACGCGTTCGGGGTGCCGGTCGCCGCTGTCCTCCTGGCCGCCCACGCGAAGGTGCTCTCCGCGCTCTCCGCCGACGCCGAGGTCACGACCGGCTACCTGTCCCCGGGCACGCGCCGGCCGACGGCCTGCCGGCTGACCGTCGGGCCCGGCACCTGGCGCCACCTGGTCGAGGAGGCCCACCGGGCGCTGCCGCTCCCGTCCCCCACGGAGCGGCGGCGCACCGACGGACTCCCCGGCGCACCGCCCGACGTCGTGTTCGACCCGTCGGGGGACGGACGCGCGCCGGACGGCACGGCCCTGTGCGTGAGCCTGTCCGAGGACGACCCGCGCGTCCTGCGCCTGCGCTACCGCACCGACGTGCTCGACGGCGCCGCCGCCGCCCGCATCGGCGGCTACCACCTCCGCGCGCTCGAACGGATCGCCGCCGCCCCCGAGGAACACCACGAGCACCGCACCCTGCTGTCCGCCGAGGAGATCCGGTTCCAGACCGAGGAACTCGCCGGCCCCTCCCGGCCGATCCCGGACCGCCGCTTCCACGAACTGTTCGAGGAGCGGGCGCGCGAGCGGCCCGACGCCGTCGCGGCCGAGCACCGCGGCACGCGCTGGACCTACCGCGAACTGAACGAACGGGCCAACCGCCTGGCCCGGGCCCTGCTCTCCGAGGGGCTGGAGCCCGAGGACGTCGTCGCCGTGGTCACCGGACGGACGCTGCACTGGATGGCGGCGGTGATCGCCGTCCTCAAGGCGGGCGGGACCTACCTGCCCATCGACCCCGCTTACCCGTCCGGGCGCATCGCCGCGATGCTCACCCGTGCGGACTGCGCCCTCGTGCTCACGGAGCCCGACGCCTCCCGGAACCTCGACCGGGCCCTCGAAACCCGGCCCGGCACGCGCACGTTGCTCGTCCCCGCCGTCGCCGGGAGCACCGCCCGCGCCGACGATCCCGCCGTCCCGGTGGCGGCGGACCGACTGGCCTACGTCTACTTCACCTCCGGATCCACCGGCGAGCCGAAGGGCGCCCTGTGCGAACACGCCGGCATGCTCAACCACCTCCTGGCGAAGATCGACGACCTCGGCATCGAAGAGGGCGACGTCGTGGCGCAGACCGCCTCCCAGTGCTTCGACATCTCGCTCTGGCAGCTCCTCGCCGGGCCCCTGGCCGGGGGACGGACGCTCCTCGTCGAGCAGGAGGCCGTCCTCGACGCCGCCAGGTTCCTCGACACCGTCACCGACGGGCGCGTCACGGTGTTCCAGGTCGTCCCGTCGTACCTCGACGTCCTGCTGTCCGCGCTGGAGCGCACGCCGCGCCGAATGGCCGACCTGCGCCGCGTGTCGGTCACCGGAGAGGCACTGCACAAGGGACTCGTCCGGCGCTGGTTCGCCGCGCTGCCCGAGGTCCCCCTGGTCAACGCCTACGGGCTGACGGAGACGTCGGACGACACCAACCACGAAGTGATGACGGGCGTGCCGGAGGGCGACCGGATACCCCTGGGCCGGCCCGTGGCCAACGTGCGGATCTACGTGGTCGACGACGACCTGACACCGGTTCCGCTCGGAGCCCCCGGAGCCGTCGTCTTCTCCGGGGTCTGCGTGGGCCGCGGCTACGTGAACGACCCGGAGCGCACCCGGGACTCCTACCTCCCCGACCCGTACCACCCCGGACAGCGCCTCTACCGCGGAGGGGACTTCGGCCGCTGGCTGCCGGGGGGAAAGCTCGAATACCACGGCCGTCACGACGCCCAGGTGAAGATCCGCGGGTTCCGCGTCGAGATCGGCGAGGTCGAGAACGCCCTGCTGCGGCTCCCCGGCGTCCGCGACGGCGCCGTCGTCGTCACCGGCGAGGAGACCCACGCGCGGCAGCTGGTGGCGTTCTGCACCGGGCCACGGCCGCAGGCCGAGGACGTCCTGCTCCGGCGACTCGGCGAGCTGCTGCCCGCCTACATGGTCCCGTCCTCCGCGCACTGGCGGCAGACCCTGCCGCTCACGGCCAACGGCAAGACCGACCGGGCGGCCCTCGGCGCCCTCGCCCGGAACCTCGGCCGGTCCGACGGCGGGCGCGACGCGCCCCGCACGCCGGGCGAGCGGCGGCTCGCCACGGCCTGGGCGCACGTCCTCGGCGTACCGGACGACGGCATCGGCCGGCAGGACGACTTCTTCGACCTCGGCGGCACCTCGCTGTCCGCCGTGCGCCTGGCCGTCGCCTTGGACCGGGCCGTCTCCCCGCGCGACCTGACGGCCCACCCCGTCCTGGCCGACCTGGCCGCCCTGATCGACGAACGGGCCCGCCGGTCCCCGGCGGGCCCCGAGAGCGCCCGTGCCGCCGCACTGCCGGCGACCTCGTGAACCACGCACCGATGGAGAGGAACGACATGCTGTCCGCACTGTTCCGCAAGCCGCAGACACCGGAACCCACGGCGATCCGCGAAAGCGCGGCGCCCCCGAACCCGGCCGCCTGGCCCGACTCCTACCGGAAGGAGCTGCTCGACCGGGTCGCCGAGCACGGCGCGGTCCTCGTCGGCGGACTGGACCTGCGAGGCGCGGCCGACGTCGAGACGGCCGTCCGCAAGGTGACCGACCGCCCCGTGCGGGAGACGGAGGGCTTCGCCCCCCGCGAGACGCGCGGCGAAGGCCTCTACTCGTCGGCCGTCTGGCCCGCCAACCAGCCGATGTGCATGCATCACGAGCTGAGCTACGCGCGCCACTGCCCCGGACTGCTCCTGTTCGCCTGCCTGGAATCGCCGGCCGACGGCGGAGCCACCGCCCTCGCCGACGCCGCCGCCGTCCTGGAGGCCCTTCCCGCCGCCCTGGTCGAGCGCTTCGAGGAGGAGGGCTGGCTGCTCGAACGCTCCTACAACGGCGAGATCGGCGCCACCCTGGCCCAGGCGTTCGGCACCGAGGACCGCGGAGCCGTCGACGCGTACTGCCGGGCCAACGACATCGAGACCGCCTGGCAGCCCGACGGGACGCTGCGCACGCGCCAGCGGCGCGCCGCGGTCGTACGGCACCCGGTCAGCGGCCGGCGCTGCTGGTTCAACCAGATCGCCTTCCTGAGCGAGTGGACGATGGCCCCCGAGGTGCGGGAGTTCCTGATCGGGGAGTACGGCCCGAACGGACTGCCCTTCACCACGCGCTACGGCGGCGGCGACCCGGTGCCCGGGGACGTGGTCGAACGGATCAACCGGGCCTACGACGGGGCGACGGTCCGCCGGCCCTGGCGGGCCGGTGACCTGATGATCGTCGACAACCTGCGCACCGCCCACAGCCGGGAGGCCTACACGGGGCCGCGGGACGTCCTGGTGGCCATGGCCGAACCCATCGACCCGGTCGATCCGCCGTCCCCGGACCGGCCGTCGAGGAGGACCGGGTCATGACCGCTTCCGTCGCCGCACCCGTGGTGCCACCGTTCGCCGTCGTCCCCGGACGGCAGGTCAAGGAAGTCCTCCACGGCCGGGAGAGCGCCGTGACGAAGGTCGTCGAGGACACCTACCGGCTGCACGCCGCCGGACACACCGTCAACCCGCCCTCCTCCTTCCTCCGGTTCACCGACCGGCCCGCGTCGCGCATCATCGCCCTCGCGGCCTCCCTGGGAGGGGACGAGAGCCGGGTGGACGGCCTCAAGTGGATCGCGAGCTTCCCCGGGAACGTGCGGTCGGGCATCCCCAGGGCCTCGGCCGTGCTCATCCTCAACGACCCCGTCACCGGCTATCCCTTCGCCTGCATGGAGAGCTCGGTCATCAGCGCCGCCAGGACGGCCGCCTCCGCGGCGGCGGCGGCCGACCGGCTCAGCCGGGGCCGGCCGCGGCCCACCCGCGTCGGGTTCGTCGGCACCGGCCTGATCGCCCGCTACATCCACACCTATCTCGCCGGCACCGGCTGGACGTTCGAACACACCGGCGTCCACGACCTGTCGGCGGACAGCGCGGCCGGCTTCCGGCTCTATCTGGAGCAGGCGGGGAACACCGGGCCCGTCACCGTGCACCACGACGCCGAGACGCTCATCCGCACCAGCGACCTGGTGGTCTTCGCGACCGTCGCCGGCCGGCCGCACGTCACCGATGCCTCGTGGTTCGACCACAACCCCCTCGTGCTGCACATCTCGCTGCGCGACCTCGCACCCGAGGTCCTGCTGTCCGCGACCAACATCGTCGACGACGTCGAGCACGTCCTCAGGGAGTCGACCTCGCCCCACCTCACGGAACGGCTCACCGGCAACCGGTCCTTCCTCGACGGCACGCTCGAGGACGTCATGGCCGGACGCGTGACGCCGCCGCCGGACCGCCCCGTGATCTTCTCGCCCTTCGGGCTCGGAGTCCTCGACCTGGCGGTCGGCAAGTACGTCTACGACGAGGTGGCCCGATCGGGCCGACTGCTGCTCGTCGACAGTTTCTTCGACGAGCTGAACCGCTACGGATGAGGCGGTCCCGTCCTGCCGGACCGTTCGGCCGGACCGTCCGACCACGAGAAGGAGAGCACCGTGACCGTCATATCCGTCCCGCAGGCCTTCAACGAGGAGGACCTCTACGTCGACCTCTGGCCGACGATCGGGCACCCCCTGTTCCTCAAGTGCGAGGGCTTCAACTTCGCCGGTTCCATCAAGCTGAAGGCGGCGACCGAGATGGTGGAGGCCGCCGAACGGAGCGGGCTCCTCACCGAGGACTCGATCCTCGTCGAATCCTCCTCGGGCAACCTCGGCGTCGCGCTGAGCATGATCGCGGCCGGCAAGGGCTACCGCTTCCTCTGCGTCACCGACTCCCACTGCAACCTGACCACCCGTCTGATGATGGAGGCCATGGGAAGCGACGTGCACGTCGTCTCCGACGAGGCGGGCAGCGGCAGCCTCCTCGGAGCACGGCTCGCCCTCGTCCGCGCCCTGTGCGCCTCCGACGACCGGTGCGTGTGGCTCAGCCAGTACACCAACGCGAACAACTGGAAGGCCCACTACCGCAGGACGGCGCCCGCCATCGCCCGCGCGTTCCCGCAGCTCGACACCCTCTTCGTCGGGGCCGGCACCACGGGGACCCTGATGGGCTGCGCGCGGTTCTTCCGCGCCTGGAACCCGGCCGTGCGCATCGTCGCCGTGGACAGCGTCGGCTCCGCCATCTTCGGCGGCACCCCGGGACGCCGGATGATCCCCGGCCTCGGCATGAGCATGAAGCCGCCGCTCCTCGATGAGGCGTACGTGGACGAGGCGGTGTCCGTCGAGGAGGCGGACACCGTGCGCACCTGCCGCATGCTCGCCCGGCGCGGATTCCTCTTCGGAGGATCCACCGGCACGGTCGTCAGCGGCGCGACCGGCTGGCTCGCCCGCCACGGCACCCGGGAGACGACCGCCGTCGCGATCGCCCCGGACCTCGGCGAGCGCTACCTCGACACGATCTACCAGTCCAACTGGGCGCAGGCGCTGTACGGCGACGACGTCCTCGTGCCGGACGGCAGGACCGTCGACCGGGTGCCGCCGGTGTGAGGGAGACCGTCACCTCCCGTGCCGCGGAGGGGTACGGCGCGGCGGCCTGGGAAGGAAACCGCTGGTGCGGGCGGCGTACGCGGCGTAGCCGGGGCGGCCGGACATGCGCTTCTCCAGCAGGCGCTTGCCGCTGCCGACGGTCAGCAGCAGGGTCATGACGGCGGGGGAGACGAGCCCGGCCAGGGCCGTCTGCCAGGTGGTGCAGACCAGGAGGTACAGACCCCACCAGACGAGGGCGTCACCGAAGTAGTTCGGGTGCCGGGTCCACGCCCACAGCCCCCGGTCCATGACGCGCCCGCGGTGCGCGGGATCGGCCTTGAACCGGGCCAGTTGGCGGTCGCCGACGGCCTCGAAGACCAGCCCGGCCGCCCACACGGCCACCGCGGCGGCGTCCAGCGGGCCCAGCGGCGAAGGGCTGTGGGCGGCCAGCTGGACCGGCAGCGAGACCAGCCAGACGAGACCCGCCTGCAGCAGGTACACGGTCCGCAGCGCGTACCAGGTGCGGTTGCCCGGCGCCTTGTCGAGCAGCTCGGCGTAGCGCGGGTCCTCGCCGTGGCCCCGGGAGCGGTGGGCGATGTGCAGCGAGAGCCGCAGCCCCCAGACGACGGTGGCCCCGGTGGCCAGCAGCCGCCGCCCGTCGTCGCCGTGCCCGTCGGACAGCACGAAGGAGACGACGGCGACGGCGCAGAAGGCGAGGCCCCAGGCGATGTCCACGATCCGGTGCAGGCCCAGGCGGACGGCGACGGCGAACGTGACGAGCAGGACCCCCACCGCCGTGGCCGCCGTGGCGAGGAGGCAGGGGACGAGCGCGCCCCAGTCGGGCGGGCTCACGGCCGGCCGTCCGGGCCGTACCAGGCGGCGGGAGTGGACGGCACGCCCGCACCGCCCCCACGGGTGGAGCGGACGGCGAGGATCTGGTCGACGCCCATGCGCCGCTCCGAGAACGCGAGCGAGGCACCGGCCAGGTAGAGGCGCCAGACGCGGCAGGTCGTCGCGCCGACGAGCGCCTCGAAGCGGGACCACTCGGATTCGAGCCGGTCGCGCCAGGCGTCGATGGTCCGCGTGTAGTGCTCGCGGACGGACTCGACGTGCCGGGCCTCGAAACCGGCGGACTCCAGCACGTCCACGGTCCTGCCGACCGGACGCATGTGCATGTCGGGGGCGATGTAGGTCTCGATGAACGGCCCCCCGCCCGGCGCGTTCGCGCCCCGGGACATCTGCTGGACGAACAGCCGCCCGCCGGGGCGCAGCGCGCCGTACAGCTTCGCCGCGAACTCCGGGTACTCGGCGTCGCCGACGTGCTCGCCCATCTCCACGGTGGACACCGCGTCGAAGCCCGTCGCGTCGATGTGGCGCCAGTGCCCGAACTCGGCGTCCACGAGGTCGGCCACGCCCTCGCGCACGCACCGGTCGGCCACGAAGTGCCGCTGGGCCCGGGAGAGGGTGACGGCGGTGACACGGACCTCGTGCTCGCGGGCGGCGTGCACGGCGAGCGAGCCCCAGCCGCAGCCGACGTCGAGGAGCCGGTCCCCGGCGCGCAGGCCGAGCTTGCGGCAGATCAGCTCCAGCTTGTCCCGCTGGGCGTCGGCCAGACCGTAGGAGGGGTCGTCGGGACGGGTCCAGTACCCGCACGAGTACGCCATCGACTCGTCGAGCAGCAGGGCGTAGAAGTCGTTGGAGAGGTCGTAGTGGTGGCTGATCGCGGCCCGGTCGCGGCCCGTGGTGTGCAGCCGGCCGCCGAGGCGGGCGCGGCCGTCGGGGCGGCGCGGCGGAGGCCCGGCCGCGCCCAGGCCCACGGCCAGGGCGCCGGCCGCCGCCAGTCCGGCCGGTCCCGGCCGGACGGTCCCCTGGTCGCGGACGGCGCGGCCGGCCCGGGACAGGGCCCGGGCGAGGTCCCCCTCGACGTCGAGCTCCCCGGTGACGTACGCCTCCGCCAGGCCCAGTTCGCCCGGCTGCCACAGCAGGCGGCGCAGGACCGCGGGGGAGCGGAGCGAGACGAGGGGCGCGTCGGCGGGACCGGCCGTGCTGCCGTCCCAGGCGCGCAGCCGTACCGGCGGCGGACCGGTGACGAAGTGGCCGAGCAGTTCGGCGAGACGGTCGGCGGCGGGCCTCATCGGGGGGTCCCTTCGGTCAGGAGGATCTGGCGGACGTCGAGGTAGCCGGAGCGGAAACCGGCCTCCGAATAGGCGAGGTACAGCTCCCACATGCGCCGGAAGACGGTGTCGAAGCCGAGGGCGGCGACGTCGTCCCGCCGGGCGGTGAACCGCTCCCGCCACAGGCGCAGGGTCTCCGCGTAGTGCGGGCCGTAGCCGTTGTCGGCGACGGTGCGCAGCCCGGCGGCGGTGGAGTGCGCGTCGATGGCCTCGCGGGAGGGGATCAGACCGCCGGGGAAGACGTACTTGCTGATCCACGTGTGGGTGGCGGCGGTGTGCAGCATCTGCAGGTGGCCCATGGTGATGGCCTGGAGGGCGACCCTGCCGCCGGGGGCGAGCGCGCCGCGCAGGGTCCGGAAGTAGGAGTGCCAGTACTCGGCCCCGACCGCCTCGATCATCTCGACGCTGACGACGGCGTCGTAGCGGCCCTCGACGTCCCGGTAGTCGCGCAGCTGGATGTCGACCCGGTCGGCCAGGCCGGCCTCCCGCACGCGCGCGCGTGCGAGGTCGGCCTGCTCGGAGGAGAGGGTGAGGGTGGTGACCCGCGCGCCCCGGGCCGCGGCCCGCAGGGCGAGCTCGCCCCAGCCGGTGCCGATCTCCAGGAGCCGCGTGTCCGGACCGACCCGGGCGAGGTCCAGGAGCCGGTCGATCTTGCGGTGCTGGGCGTCCGTCAGGGACGCGAAGCGGGCGGGGAAGGCGGGGAACAGCGCGGAGGAGTAGGTGAGGGACGGGTCGAGGAAGGTGGCGAACAGCTCGTTCGACAGGTCGTAGTGGCGGTGGACGTTCTCCCGCGCCCCGTCGGGGGTGTTGCGGTCGCCGTCCGGCCGGGACGGCACCCACAGGGAGCGCAGTCCGCGCAGCGGGGCGGGCACCAGGTCGTCGACGTGCGCGGCGAGGCGGGTCAGGACCCCGGGCAGGTCGTCGCTGTCCCACTCCCCGGCCATGTAGGACTCGCCGAAGCCGATCAGACCGGCGCCGCCGATCCTGCGGTAGAAGGCGTCCGGGTCGTGGAGCACGAGCCGGGGCGTGGACGGCACGGCGGGGTCCGCGGCGCCGTCGGGCGCGAGGAGCGACAGGTCCTTCAGCGCCTTGCGCACCAGGTACCGGGCGAGGGCCGTCCGGCCGGGCGTCGTCTTCGGCGGCCGGGCCACGTCCGGCCAGCGGTCGGCGTCGACGGCTTCGACGACGTCCACGGCCCCGACGGCTCCGGCGGCTTCGACGCGGTCCACGGCTTCGTCGGTGTGGACGGCCGCGGCCGGACCGGGCTGGACCGGCACGGACACGGCACGCCGGGGAGCCCGGGCGCGATCGGGGAAGACAGGGGAGGGAGGATTCAAAGCGGTGTGTCCTTCTGGGTGGTGTGCGGTGGGATCAGCGCGTACGGGCGGTCGGCCGCCCGCACGGCGAGGAGGGCGTCCCGGCTCCGGGACGGGGCCGTACGGGCAGGCCGCGCAGCCACAGGCGGATGCCGTGGCGGCGGATCCCGGCCCACACGGCGCCGGTCGACCACGGCCTGCGCACCGCGCACCCGAGGAGGGCGGCGACGGTGGCGGGGCGCCGGCGGCCCCGTACGGTCGCGGTGAACGGACGGCCGTCCCCGGTCCGCAACTGCACCGCCAGGCGCAGCTCCTCGCCGGGCAGCGGCAGGCGCATCCGGTAGCGGCCCTCGACGCCGAAGAACGGGGAGACGTAGAAGGCCTTGTCCGCCTCGGCGGTCCCCTCGCCGTCGGGCCGGAGCAGGTAGCAGTGCCGCTGCCCGTACGTGTTGTGGACCTCGGCCACCACGCACACCGGGGCGCCGGTCGCGTCGTGGCACCAGTACACGCTCAGCGGGTTGAAGACGAAGCCGAACACGCGCGCGTGCGCGAGCATCACGACGCGCCCCCCGCCCAGGTCGACGCCGTGACCGGCCAGGTACGCGTCGAGGCCCGCCCGGATCGACCCGGCACGGCCCGTGAAGTGGTCGCGGGCGTCGAACCGGGCCAGCGGCCGGACCGGGGCGGGCAGCACCGGCAGCGCGTCGAGGTCCACGCACCACAGGTACGTGCGGTGCCGGAAGGAGTGGCGCAGCGGCGCGGTCCGCGCGTGGGCGACCACGCACTCGTACAGCGCGGGCGCCGCCGGACCGGCGCCCGTCACCACCGCACGCCCAGGGACAGGGCGGCGAGCACCCCGGAGCGGCAGCCGTCCTCGTGGAACCCCCAGCCGTGCCACGCGCCCGCGTACGCCGTCACTCCGGTGTTCAGACCGGGGAGTTCCCGCTGCGCCGCGACCGAGGCGGGCGTGTAGACGGGGTGTTCGTACACCATGCGCTCCACCACCCGGTCCGGGGCGACGAGGCCGTCACCGCCGAGGGTGACGACGTACTCGGCCCCGGCCGGCAGCCGCTGCAGGCGCCGCATGTCGTAGCTGATCCGCACCGGGTCGGTGGAGGGGTCGCACCCGGTCAGGTGGTAGTTCCAGGACGCCCGGGCGCGCGGCGAGCGGGGCAGGACGGAGGCGTCGGTGTGCAGCACGGTGGGGTTGCGGGAGTACGTGAAGGCGCCGAGCACCCGCCGTTCGTCGGGGGTCGCGTCGGCGAGCATCCGCAGCGCCTGGTCGGGGTGGGTGGCGATCACGACGGCGTCGTACGTCTCGGCGGCGCCGTCCCGGGTGGTGACCACCGCGCCGCCACCGGTCCGCCGGACGGCCGCGACGGGACTGGCGGTGAGGACGCGCTGGACGCGCTTGGCGGCGGCGGCCACGTAGGCGGCCGAGCCGCCGGTGACGGTCCTCCACTGCGGGGACCCGGTGACGGACAGCAGGCCGTGGTGGTCGAGGAACGCGAAGAGGTACGCGGCCGGGTGGACGAGGGCGGTGCGGGCCGGGCAGGACCACACCGCCGACACCAGCGGGAGCGCGAAGTGGCCGATGAAGTAGGGGGAGAAGCCGTTGTCGCGCAGGAAGTCCCCGAACGTGACGTCCTGGTCCTCTCCTCGGTCCAGCAGGCGCCGGGCCGCGCGGTGGAAGGCGGGGACCTCGGCGAGGAGTCGCAGGTAACGGCCGCGCAGGGCGCCGCGCGAGGCGAAGAGCCCGGCGGCCCCGCGGGCGCCCGCGTACTCCAGGGCGCAGCCGTCGCACCGCACCGACATGCTCATCTCGGTGTCCTGCGTGGCGACGCCCAGTTCGTCGAAGAGTCGCAACAGGGTCGGGTAGGTGCGCTCGTTGTGGACGATGAAGCCGGAGTCCACGGACACCGGCCGGCCGTCGGGCCCGGCCAGTTCCCGGGTGTGGGCGTGGCCGCCGAGGCGTCCGTCCGCCTCGTACAGGGTGACCTCGCGCGCCGAGGAGAGGACGTAGGCGGCGGTCAGCCCCGCCACCCCGGCGCCGACCACTGCCACCTTGCGTTGCTCCACACGACTCTCCCGCCACCCGACACGCCGCGACCGCGGCACGATTCACCCGTACTTCGCAGCCGTCGGGCGGACGGATTGGAGAGAGGCGACACGGAAGTTTCCACGTCCCTTGCCATGCCTTTTGTCGGAAACCTCCCCCACGTTCGATCACGATCAATCAAAAATAAGCAAGGAGACCGTTCACTTCTTGTCGTTACGTGCGTAGGTTCGCGCCTGTTCCTTTCGGGCGACGAAGTGAGTACCCCATGCACCTGGCCGCGGAGCTGCGGCTCCCCACCAACTGGCTCGACTACTCGATCCTGGCGATCTACTTCGTCGTGGTCCTGGGCATCGGCTTCGCCGCCCGGGCGAGTGTGAGAACCAGCCTCGACTTCTTCCTCTCGGGCCGCTCGCTGCCGGCCTGGGTCACCGGGCTGGCGTTCGTCGCCGCCAACCTGGGAGCCACGGAGATCCTCGGCATGGCGGCGACCGGGGCCCAGTACGGCGTCGCCGTCGTCCACTGGTACTGGATCGGCGCCATCCCTGCCATGGTCTTCCTGGGCCTGGTGATGATGCCCTTCTACTACGGCTCCAAGGTCCGCTCGGTCCCCGAGTTCCTGCTCCAGCGCTTCGACCGGCCCGCGCACCTGCTGAGTTCGGTCCTCTTCGCCTTCGCCGCCATCCTCATCGCGGGCGTCAACCTCTACGCCCTGTCGATCGTCGTGGAGGCGCTCCTCGGCTGGCCGCAGTGGGTCTCCATCGTCGTCGCCGGGTTCTTCGTCCTGGCGTACATCACGGTCGGCGGCCTTTCCTCGGCGATCTACAACGAGGTCCTGCAGTTCTTCGTGATCCTCGCCGCCCTCATACCGCTCACGATCCTCGGCCTCAAGCGGGTCGGCGGCTGGGACGGCCTGACCTCCTCCCTGGAGAAGAGCCACGGCGCCGACTTCCTGTCCGCCTGGGGCGGCACCGGCATCGGCGACCCCAACCCGCTCGGTGCCAACTGGCTGACCATCGTCCTCGGCCTCGGCTTCGTCCTCTCCTTCGGCTACTGGACCACCAACTTCGCCGAGGTGCAGCGGGCCCTGTCCGCCAAGAACCTGTCGGCGGCCCGGCGCACCCCGCTCATCGCCGCGTTCCCCAAGATCTTCATCGTCTTCGTGGTGATGATCCCCGGCCTGGTCGCCGCCACCCTGGTGCCGAAGATCGGCACGGAGGGCTCCGGCCTCACCTACAACGACGCCATCCCGCTGCTCATGCAGGAGCTGCTGCCCAACGGCGTGCTCGGCATCGCCGTCACCGGCCTGCTCGCCGCCTTCATGGCGGGCATGGCCGCGAACGTGTCGTCGTTCAACACCGTGTTCACCGCCGACATCTGGGCCAAGTACGTGGTGAAGGGCCGTGAGGACGGCTACTACCTGCGCTTCGGACGCCTGGTCACCGCCCTCGGCGTCCTCGCCTCCATCGGCACCGCGTTCCTCGCCGCCAGCTTCTCCAACATCATGGGGTACCTCCAGACCCTGTTCTCCTTCTTCAACGTGCCGATGTTCGTCGTCTTCATCATCGGCATGTTCTGGAAGCGCGCCTCGGTCAAGTCCGGCTTCTGGGGCCTGGTCGCGGGCACGGTGGCCGCGATGGTCAACTACTTCGTCATCTACAAGCAGGGCGTCATCGGCATCCCCACCGACCAGGGCGCCAACTTCGTCTCGGCCATCGTCGGCTTCGTCGCCGGCGCCGTGGTGATGGTCGTCGTCACGCTCTTCACGGCCCCCAAGCCCGAGGCCGAACTGGCCGGGCTGGTGTACGGGACGAGGTCACCCGGCATGGACGAGGCGCCGTCCGAGGGCGACGACGCCTGGTACCGGCGCCCCGTCCTCCTCGGCTGGGGGGCGGTCGCCCTGGCCGCGCTCTGCTACCTGCCGTACTCCTTCTGACGACCTGACGACCTGGCGACTCGAACGACTTGACGACTCGAACGACCCGAACGACCCGAACGACCCGAACGACCGGAGGCAACCCACCATGTCCGAACCGCAGCGCGAAGTCTCCGAAGTGGAGGAGAAGTCCGCCACCGCCGCCCGGCTCTTCGACATCCGGCGCATCATCGGCGGCCTGTTCACCCTCTACGGCGTGATGGTGACCCTCGCGGGCGTCACCGCCGACGACGCCGACCTGGAGAAGGCCGTCGGCGTCAACATCAACCTCTGGACGGGCCTGGGCATGCTCGCCCTCGGCCTCTTCTTCCTCGTCTGGCTGAAGCTCCGGCCGACGGCACCGCCCGCTCCTCCCGCCGACCGTTCGGCCTCCTGACGAGCCGGGCCCGGGGGCCCCGCAGGGTGACGGCGGATCAGGCCGTCGCCCGCGCGGCCGCCGCCGCCCCGGACAGCGCCGGGGACGCGCCGAACAGGGCGTGGACGGCGGAGGTGACCTGGGCGGCGACCACCTCGGGGGTGGAGGAGTCGAGCTTGCCGTCGAGGTGCAGGAAGGCCAGGCCGTGGACGAGCGCCCACACCGTGGTCGACAGGGCGTCCGCGTCCACGTCGGGGAATGTGGCGCGGACGATGCCGCGGACGTACTCGGAGATGGCGGCGGTCGCCGCGACCCGCTCCTCGCTGGTCGGGTCGCAGGGCTCGGCGAACATCGCCCGGAACAGGGCGGGGTGCTCCAGGGCGAACCGCACGTAGGCGACCGCCACCGCGGCGAGTTCGTCAGGCGTCGAGGGCGCGGGATGGGCCTCGGCCAGGTGTCCGGCGAGCTCGCGGTACCCCTCGGCGGCCACGGCGGAGACGAGCGCGTCGCGGTCGGCGTAGTGGCGGTAGGGGGCGGTGGCCGACACCCCGGCGCGCCGGGCGACCGCACGCAGCGAGAGGCCCGCGCTGCCGTCCTCCTCCAGGAGTTCGCGCGCGGCGCGCAGGCAGGCGGCGCGCAGGTCGCCGTGGTGGTACGTGCCGGTCTGGGGCATGGGGCGCACATCCTTCGCGTTCACGGCGTTCACACGTCCTCTCTCATGTGAACGCCGTATACATCGTAAGCGATCGAAAAGGAAGAGGGAACCGGCCCGACCGGCAGCCTGCGCCCGCCGCCGCTCCTCCGCGCGGGCCCGCCGTACGCCCGCCGCCGCCTCAGCGGGCGCCGACCGCCTTCAGGACCTTGAGCGCCCCGGTCAGGAGGGCGGCCCAGGTCTCGAAGCCGACGCCCGACGGCGGGGTGAAGCCCTGGAGGCGCTGGTGGGCGACGGTCTGGGGTTCGGTGTACTTGAGGATGCCGTCGGCGCCGTGGCGGCGGCCGAGCCCGGAGTCGCCCATGCCGCCCATGGGGGCGTCGACGCTTCCCCAGGCGGCGGCGAAGGCCTCGTTGACGTTGACGGTCCCCGCGTGGACGCGGGCGGCGACGGCCCGGCCCCGGGCCCCGTCGCGGGACCAGACGCTGGCGTTGAGGCCGTAGGCCGTGGCGTTGGCCTGCGCGATCGCGTCGTCGACGTCGCGGAAGGAGTACACGGAGACGACGGGGCCGAAGGTCTCGTGGGAGTGCAGCGTCATGTCGGGCGTGACGCCGGTGAGGACGGTCGGCTCGTAGAAGAGGGGGCCGAGGTCGGGGCGCGCCCTGCCGCCGGCCAGGACGGTGGCGCCCTTGGCGACGGCGTCGTCGACGTGCTCGGTGACGGTCTTGAGCTGGGCGGGGGTGGTGAGGCTGCCGACATCGATGCTGTAGTCGTAGGCGGCGCCGAGCTTGAGCCTCTTCGTGCGGGCGACGAAGGCGGCGACGAACCGGTCGCGGATGGACTCGGCCACGTACAGGCGCTCGACGGAGACGCAGAGCTGCCCGGCGGAGGGGAAGCAGGCGGCCACGGCGCCGTCGGCGGCCTTGTCGACGTCGGCGTCGTCCAGGACGATCATCGGGTTCTTGCCGCCGAGTTCGAGGGAGGCGCCGATCAGGCGCTTGCCGGCGTCGCTCGCGATCCGGCGTCCGGTGGCGGTGGAGCCGGTGAACATCATGTAGTCGGCGTTGTCCATCAGCGCGCCGCCGATGGAGCCGCCCCGGCCGATCACCATCTGCCACACGTCCTCGGGCAGCCCGGCCTCGTACATCAGCTCCATCGACCACAGGGCGGTCAGCGCGGTCTGGGTGTCGGGCTTCTGTACGACGGCGTTGCCGGCCATGAGGGCGGCGATGGTGTCACTGGCGGCCATGCTCAGCGGGTAGTTCCACGGCGAGACGACGGTGACCACGCCCTTGGGGTGGCGCAGCTCGGTGGTGTGGGTGAGCAGCGGGATCGCCCCCCTGCGCCGCTTGGGGCCCAGGTACTTGGCGGCGGTGCGCGCGTAGTGGCGCGAGACGATGCCGATGTCGACGACTTCGAGGAAGGCGTCGCGGCGGGTCTTGCCGTTCTCGGCCTGCATCAGGTCCAGGGCCTGGTCCTGACGGGCCAGGACCAGGTCGTGGTAGCGCAGCAGGATCCTCTTGCGCTCCGCGATCGGCGTGGCGGCCCAGACCTTCTGCGCGGTGCGGGCGCGGGCGAACGCGTCCTCGACGTCCCCGGGGGTGGAGACCGGGAGGTCGGCCAGCGGGACGCCGGTGTAGGGGGCGGTGGTGGTGACGCGCGCGGCGTTCGGCGCGGCCGAGACCCGGGCGGTCAGGCGCTGGAGGAAGGACGGGGTGATCGAGGCGGGAAGGGCCGGGCCGCGGGTGGTCGTCGGACCGGCGTGGGTGGTGGCCATGACGGGGCTCCTCTGCTCTTACTTGCCGCGGCTGTGGACCGAGGTGGGGACCGGCATGTGCAGGGCGGCCTGACCCTCGGTCATGACGTCGAACCGGACGGTCCGCTTCGGCTGGAGCGAGCGCAGGTCGTCGGACATGCGGCCCTGTCCGAGCTGGAGGGTGATGCCCTTGGCGCTGCGCGTCGTGCCGGCGTTCAGCACGTTGGTCTGGTTCAGCGTGGAGTGCCAGGCGCCGTCGATCGTCGTGTACGAGGTGAGCGAGCCGACCCGTTCACCGCTCGGGTGGGCCTTCTGGGCCGGCGTGTTCGCCAGGAGCGCCAGGTCGACGCCGCCGGAGTCGTCGGCCACGCGCGCGGTGGTGCGGTGGTGGTCGATGGAGACGTCGAGGTCGGTGACCCACTTGGGGAAGCCGTAGCCGTCGTGGCCCCGGACCTGCGCGATCTCCGAGTTCACCGGCAGGGACAGGACGTAGGAGTGCAGGTGCTCGTTCTTCAGGCCGGAGACGAGGTCGAAGAAGCCGAGCCCGCCGTGCCGGGCCGGCTTGACGGCGATGCCGACGGCGGCCTCGGTGTAGAAGTCGATGTCGCACACGTCGTAGCGGAAGAACATCACCGACACCAGTCCGAGACCCGGCGCGACCTCCAGCGGGGAGAGCTCCTCGGGCAGCCGGGCGCGGATCGCGCGGGACGGCGCGAGCATCGTCAGCCGGGCGGACGACATCGCGTAGTAGAAGTTCGGGGTCAGCGTGGGGCCGATCGGGGAGTCGACCTTGACCTTGGGCAGCTTCCGGAAGAAGTCCACGCCGCTGACGCGCGGGTCGCGGGCGATCGTGTCGAGGTCGGGGTTCATGCGGTACCGGTCGTACAGGCCGCCCTTGGGGACGGTGACTTCGCGGCCTCCGAGGTCGACCTTGACGGTGTCCTGCTGAGTCGTAGACATGGGGAGTTCCTCACTTCGATGTGAGCGGCGTATACATGACGGTAAGGCGCTATGTGTGCGGCGTCAACGCGTCGGGACGGAGGGACGCCGTCCGGGTCACGCCCCTCGGGCCGCGCTTCGGGGCCCGGCCAGCCACGCGCGGTAGCCGCGCAGGGCCTTGCGCTGCCTGCGCTGTTCGGAGAGCAGGGCGATCGCCGGGTGGGTGCCGGGCCTGGGGCTGCTGCCCCGGGCGAGACGGCGCATCTGGTGGCGGACCTGGGCCATGCTCGCGGCGGAGGCGAGGGCCTTGTCGGACCAGGTCACCGGTCGCATCTGCCGGTCGGCCTCGCGGTCCTCGCGCCAGCGGTCGGGCAGGTCGGGGGTGACGGCGAGGGCGGTGCCCATGCCGACGACCGCCACACCGCCGGCGAGGACCTTCTCCGCGGTCGCGCGCCGGGTGATGCCGCCGGTGAGCATCAGGGGGAGCGGGCTGGTGGTGACCAGGTCCTCGGCCAGGTCCAGGAAGTACGCCTCACGGGCCCGGGTGCGGTCGTCGGCGGAGCGGCCGGTCATCGCGGGACTCTCGTAGCTGCCCCCGGAGAGCTCGACCAGGTCGACGCCGAGGGGTTCGAGCATGGCGATGACCTGGCGCGCGTCGTCGGCGTCGAAGCCGCCGCGCTGGAAGTCGGCGGAGTTGAGCTTGACCGCGACCGCGAAGGACGGCGAGACGGCGGCCCGCACGGCGCGGACGATGTCGAGCAGCATCCGGGCCCGGTTCTCCAGGGACCCGCCCCACCGGTCGGTGCGCTTGTTGACCAGGGGGGAGAGGAACTGCGAGAGCAGGTAGCCGTGGGCGGCGTGGACCTCGACGCCGTCGAAGCCGGCCTGTTCGGCGCGGCGCGCGGTCACCGCGTACCGCCCCACGGTCTCCTCGATCTGCCGCGGGGTCATGGCCGTCGGCTTGCCGAAGCGGCTGCTGTGCCTGCCCAGGCTGACGCCGATCTCGGACGGGCCCCACACCACGCCGGGCATGTCGGAGGCCACCTGGCGGCCGGGGTGGTTGATCTGCATCCATATCGCGCCCCCGCCGGACTTGCCGGCCTTCGCCCACTCGGCGAACGGCTCCAGGGGCGCGTGCTCGTCGAGCACGACACCGGCGGGCCCGGTCAGCGCCTCGGCGTGGACCATGACGTTGCCGGTGATCAGCAGTCCGGTGCCGCCGGTGGCCCAGCGCCGGTACAGCGTGAACAACTGCTCGTCGGGGAGCTGGCCGTCGCCGGCCATGTTCTCCTCCATGGCCGCCTTCGCGATCCGGTTGTTCAGCACCTGCCCGGAGCGCAGGGGCAGCGGTGAGAACAGCTCGCTGGTCATGTGGGATCTCTCTTCCGTCTCGATCGCCTGCGATGTGTGCACCACTCACATTAGCGCCTCGATGTAATCGCCGTAAACATTCAAGGCTGTGGGGTACGTCGCAACCGCGTGGTGCGTGTCCGACGCGGTGTGTCCGGGCGTGCCCGGGCGTGTCGACAGCCGTTCGGGTGCCCTCCGGCTGCGTGGGCTCCCGGTCCCCGGGAGCGTGGGGGTATGAGACAGAGCGCCTTGTCCGAGGTGAAGGACGCCGTCACTCCGCGGGCCACGCTGCTGGTGATCGGGGTGATCGTCCTGCAGTTGTTGTTCATCGCCTCCTACGTGGGAGCCCTTCACGAGCCCAGGCTGAAGGACGTGTCCTTCGGGGTGGTGGCGCCGCGGGCGGTGGCGGGGCAGACGGTGGCCCGCCTGGACGGGCTGCCCGGCTCGCCGCTGGACCCCCGGGCGCTGCCCGACGAGCGGACGGCCCGGGAGCGGATCGCCGATCGGGACCTCTACGGGGCGCTCGTGGTCGACCCGGCCGGCACCACCGACACGCTCCTGGTGGCCTCCGGCGGCGGCAAGGCCCTGTCCTTGGCCCTGGGAACGCTGATCACCGCCGTGGACAAGAGCCAGGGGCGGACCGTCCGCACGGTCGACGTGGCCCCGGCCTCGCCGCACGACTTCAACGGCCTGTCCTCGTTCTACCTGGTCATCGGCTGGTGCGTGGGCGCCTACCTGTGCGCGTCGATCCTGGCGATCAGCGCCGGCGCCCGGCCGGCCAACCCGATCCGCGCGGCCACCCGCCTGGGCACGATGACCCTGGTCGCGCTGGCCGGCGGGCTGGGCGGCGCGGTCATCGTGGGGCCGGTCCTGGACGCCCTGCCCGGCAGCGTCTGGGCGCTGTGGGGGCTCGGCGCCCTGCTCATCTTCGCCGTCGGCGCCGCCACCCTCGCCCTCCAGGGCCTCTTCGGCGTCATCGGGATCGGCCTGGCGATCCTGCTGGTGGTGATCGCGGGCAACCCGAGCGCGGGCGGTGCTTTCCCCGCCCCGATGCTCCCACCCTTCTGGCAGGCCATCGGCCCGGCCCTGCCGCCGGGCGCGGGCACCTGGGCGGCCCGCTCGATCTCGTACTTCCACGGCAACGACATGACCTCCTCGCTGCTCGTCCTGTCGGCCTGGGCGGTCGTCGGCGTCCTGATCACCCTGTTCGCGGCGGTGCTCCGGCAGCGCCGCATCGCGGAGGCGGGCTGATGGGGAGGCCCGCTGTGACCAGGGTGCTGTTCGTCGTGTCCGCGGCCGATCGGTGGACCTTGCGGGACGGGGAGGTGCATCCGTCGGGGTTCTGGGGCGAGGAACTGGCGGTGCCGCACGAGGTCTTCACCGAGGCGGGATGGGAGACCGTGATCGCGACGCCGGGCGGGAAGGTCCCGACCCTCGACCGGCTGAGCATGTCGAAGACGGCCGGGTGGCCGTCGAAGCTGCGGAAGGTGGCCGCGTACCTGAATTCGATCCAGGGCGAGTTGAACGGTCCCCGCCCGCTGGACGCGATCGATCCGGACGACTTCGACGTGGTGTTCTACCCGGGCGGGCACGGACCGATGGAGGACCTGGCGGTCGACCCGGTCTCGGGCGCGCTGCTGACGCGGGTGCTCGCTTCGGGCAAGCCGCTGGCGCTGCTGTGCCACGCTCCGGCGGCGGCGTTCGCGGCGAAGAACCCGGACGGGTCGTGGCCGTTCGCCGGATACCGGATGACGGGCCTCTCGAACCTGGAGGAGAAGTTCAACAGCTTCGGCCGCAAGGCGATCTGGCTCCTCGAGGACCGGCTGCGGGAGAGCGGGGCGGAGTACTCCAAGGCCCGGTTGCCGCTGCGGCCGTACGTGGTGGTCGACCGCAACCTGTACACGGGACAGAACCCGCCGTCCTCCGAACGCCTCGCCGAACGTGTCGTCGCCGACGTCGAGGCGGCGAGGGCCCGCTAGAGCCTGTCCCGAGCGCCTCCGGTCTCCCGTCCGGCGGAGGAGCGGACGCCTCCCCGTGCCCCCAATGTTGACGTTGCACACTTCAAGTCGTAACGTAAGTGATGTAAGTGATGTAAACATTCTGGCTCGCCGGGTCCCGCTCCTCAGCGCCCCGTAGGAGCCCTTCATCGCATTTTTCAGGAACGGAGCTGTCGTGAAGGCTGTGACGATCAGGGAGCACGGTGGTCCCGAGGTCCTGGAGTGGATCGAGGTCGAAGACCCGACGCCCGCCGCCGGCGAGGTCGTCGTCGACGTGGCGGCCGGCGCTCTGAACCGTGCGGACGTCATGCAGCGCATGGGGCTCTACCCCCTGCAGCCCGACTGGTCGCCGTACCCGGGCCTGGAGGTCTCCGGCCGCATCGCCGCCGTCGGCGAGGGCGTCACCGGATGGCGGGTGGGCGACGAGGTCTGCGCCCTGTTGACGGGCGGCGGTTACGCGCAGAAGGTCGCCGTCCCCGCCGGACAGCTCCTCACGATCCCCGGGGGAGTCGGCCTGGTGGAGGCCGCGGGCCTTCCCGAGGTCACCGCCACGGTCTGGTCCAACCTCGTCATGACGGCCGGTCTGAAGGCGGGGGAGACCCTCCTCGTGCACGGCGGGCTCGGGGGCGTGGGCTCCATGGCGATCCAGGTCGCCAAGGCCCTGGGCGCCCGCGTCGTCACCACGGTCGGCGGCCCGGAGAAGGTCGCGCGGGCGCGGGAGCTGGGCGCCGACGCGGCGATCGACCACCGCGCCGAGGACTTCACCGAGCACGGCCCCTACGACGTGATCCTCGACGTCGTCGGCGGCGACTACCTGGAGCGCAACGTCCGTTCCCTGGCGGCCGACGGACGGCTGGTCGTCATCGGCCTGCAGAACGGTCTGGAGGGGAAGCTCAACCTCGCCGAGATCGTGTTCAAGCGGGCCTCCGTGCACGGCACCACCCTGCGGACCCGCTCCAAGGAGGACAAGGCCGAGATCGTGGCCCAGGTCCAGGAGAACGTCTGGCCCATGATCGAGGACGGCACCGTGAAGCCGCTCGTCGACCGGACCGTCCCCATGGCCGACGCCGCCGAGGGCCACCGCCTCATGGAAGCCGGCGGCCACCTCGGCAAGATCCTCCTCGTGAACGACGAAAGCGCGTGACACCGGGCCCCTGAAGGCCTTCGCCGTGCGGGCCGGAGAGGGACCGGCCCGTCGGCTCCTCGACGCGCCGGACCTCGCGGCCGGGTTGCGACGGACCGGTCGGACACAAACGATGGAATCGGGCGCCACCGCGCCCGGGCAGGCAGACGCGACAGCCGCGGCCCGCGAGGCCGTGTGAACAGGGCACCCGCGTGCCCGTGACATGGAGCGGACATGACCGATCTTCCTCCTCCGATCACCCCCTACCTGGAACCGGCCGCGAAGGAGCTGTGCGAGGCGACGGATCCGCACCCGCGGATCTACGAGGTCCCCCCGGAGAAGGGCCGCGACATCCTGCTCGGCCTGCAGAGCGACGAGAGCGTGCCCCGCCCCGAGGTCGACGAGGAGTGGGTCGAGGTGGACGCGGGCGAGTGGGGCACGGTCCGCACCCGCATCATCCGGCCCGCCGGGTCCACCGGGCCGCTGCCGGTGGTCTTCTACATCCACGGCGCCGGCTGGGTCTTCGGCGACGAGAAGACGCACGACCGGCTCTTCCGCGAACTCACGGTCGGCGCCGGGGCGGCGGGCGTCTTCCCCGTCTACGACCGCGCGCCCGAGGCGAAGTACCCCACCCAGGTCGAGCAGAACTACGCCGTGGGGCAGTGGGTCCTGGAACACGGCGCCGAGCACGGCCTGGACACCTCACGGATCGCCGTCACCGGCGAGTCCGTCGGCGGCTGCATGTCGGCGGTGTTCGCGCTGATGAACAAGGAACGCGGCGGGATCGACCTCAAGGCCCAGGTCCTGCTCTACCCGGTGACCAATGCCGACTTCGACACCCCCTCCTACCTCCAGTTCGCCGAGGGCTACTACCTCACCCGCGACGGCATGAAGTGGTTCTGGGACCACTACTCCGAGCCGGAACAGCGCACCGAGGTGTACGCCTCCCCGCTCCGGGCCTCCCTGGACCGGCTCAAGGGCCTGCCCACCACCCTGGTCGTCACCGACGAGGCCGACGTCCTGCGCGACGAGGGCGAGCAGTACGCCAACAAGCTGCGCGAGGCGGGTGTGGACGTGACCTCCGTCCGCGTGGCGGGCATGGTCCACGACTTCCTCCTCCTGGACAGCCTGCGCGACACCCGCGCCGCCCACGTCGCCCGCAGGCTCGCCGTCGACGCCCTGCGCACGGCCCTCCACGACGGCTGACATCCCCCCGGCCGTGTGGGACTCTCTCGGCACGCGCCTGACAGCCGACGGAGTCACGCCGATCTCGCGGTCGGTCCTGGTGAAGGACCTGGAGACCGACGACGGTCACGCCTTCGAGTCGGCGAGCCCGCTCTTCCTGGCCGCCGGTGATCGCATCGCCTTCGCGGACGGCGGGCTCGTCGTCGTCCGGGCCGACGGAGCGCGGCTGACGCCGGCCGGCGGCTGGGCCACTCGTCGCGGCCCGGGATCTCCGCGCCGCCGGTAGGAGCGGCCGTCGTCCGGCGCGCCTGGGCGGGTACGCGGTTCTGCGGGCGCCCCCGGGACGGGAACGTCCCGTCGTGCCCAGCTCCCCTCGGTGGACAGCGGCGGACGGAGCGCGATCCGCACTCGGGGGCTCGTTTCCGGCCACGGGGGGCGTTACCTTGCCGGGATGCAGGAGTGGGAGCGTTGGGAGCGGCGGGTGCAGACGGCCGCGCACCCCGCGGTGTACCGGCTGGTGCGGCTGATCGCCGCCCGTGGCCCGGTCGTGCGGGTGCCGCGGGTGGGGGTGCTGGTCAGCGACGCCGGCCTCGCCCGGGAGGTGCTGACGGACACCGAGGGCTACACGAAGACGGGGCCCGGCGCGGCGGCCGGGCTGTGGAGTCCGGTGCTCGGCTCGCGGACGCTGATCACCCTGGAGGGCGCCGAACACGCGGCGCTGCGCAGGAGGCTCGGCGGGCTCTTCACGCCGGGACGCGTGACGGCCGTCTGCGAACGGGTGCTGCGCGCCCCGCTCGAAGACCTGGAACGACGGCTGTCGGCGGGCGAGGAGGTGGATCTGGTCCGGGTGGTCCGGGACGGGGCCGCCGAAGTGATCCGCGAACTGGTCGGGCTCCCGGCGGGCGGGAGCGACTTCGCCGAGGCCGCCGCGGTGGTGTCGTCCGTACGTCTGTGGCGGACGACGCTGACCGGACGCCAGGCGGAACGCGCCAGGACGGCGCTGACCCGGCTGAGCGAGGCGGCGGTGGCCGCCTACCGGGCCGGTGACGAGTCCACCGTGCCGGGACGCCTGCGCGCACTGGGCCTTGACGAGGCCGAGGCGCGCGGCGCGGTCGGGCTGTTCCTGCTGACCGGCACCGAGACGCTGGTCTCCTTCGTCCCCCGGCTGGTCGCCCTGGCCCACGACACGGGCCGGGGGCCGGACGGGATCACCGACGCCCTGGTGGAGGAGGCGCTGAGGGTGACGTCGCCGACTCCGGTGATGCTGCGCAGCGCGGCCCGGCCGGGGCGCGTCGGGGGCGTCCGGGTGGAGGCGGGGGAGCGGGTGGTGATCGCCACGCTGCTGTGCACCGGCGCGTACGGCCCGTTCTCGCCGGACCGGGATCCCGCCGAGACCGCCGGCCTGCGCCGGCTGTGGTTCGGGGCGGGCCCGCACTTCTGCCTGGGGATGCCGCTGGCCATGGCGGAGATACGCGCGGTGACCGGGGTCCTGCGGAACTTCCCGGACCTGGTGATCACGGACCGCCGCCCGGCGCGAGGGGTACTGATCCCCGCCTACGCGCGGCTGTCGCTGCGCGCGACGGGCCGCGGCGCGGGCCCGCCCCGCGACGGGGCCCGGACGGCCGCCGGACCCGGCGCCGAGGAGCGGGTCCGGCGTTAAGAAAACGACAGGGATTCTTCCGGCGCGGGGCGTGGAGACGGAGTCGCGAGAGCCCTTCGGCACGGCTGGTTCCCGGGGTTCCGGACGTGGCGTGCGGCGCCTCGCGCACGCACCCGCAGGGGTCGGCACGTGCCCGATCGCGCCGAGGAACGCCTCCGGTTCCGCGGCGCTGCCGGGGCCGGAGAGAGGCTGTTCACCACCGCGGTCGCGACCGGCCAGCTCGGGAACGCGTCACTCCGCGCCGACCCAACACCGCTGGTAGAGCGGCACATTGGGCGGACGGGGCGGGGTGGCGTCCCCACGGGGGTCCTCGCCACGGGCCGCGGACCGTCGTCGACACGGCCGTCCGGGCGGGCCCCGCGGGGCCGGTCGCCACGTGCCGTTCCACGGCGTGGCGCGGGTCTTCCGCCGAGGCCCCGTCGATCTTCCCGACAGGACTGCCGACCGCTCCCCGGGGTAGCCGGAGGGACGCGGTCGGCGCGTTTCACGAGGGTCCGGGGCGGTGCCGGCGGGCCGCATACTCGGTGATCGCGTCGCCGCGCGTGCGGCGGCGACCGGGCCCGCGGGCAGGAGCGAGGAAAGTCGATGGGAGTCATGAAGGACGTGAGCGGGCCGACCGTGCCCGAGGTGGTGGACAGCCCCGCGCTGCGACCGGAGCCGACCGGGCGCCTGGCGCGGTGGATGCTGCGCCACCAGGTGCAGCCCGTGGGACCGGCGGCGGGGGAGGGACACGGCGAGCCGCACGCCTGGTGGAAGGTGATGTGCCTGACCGGGGTCGACTACTTCTCCAGCCTCGCCTACGTACCGGCCATCGCCGCCCTCGCCGCGGGGGCGGTCTCGCCCCTGGCGACCCTGCTGATCGTGGCGCTGACGCTGCTGGGCATGCTGCCGATGTACCGGCGGGTGGCCAAGGAGAGTCCGCACGGCGCCGGGTCCGTGGCGATGCTGGAGGACCTGCTGCCGTTCTGGCGGGGCAAGCTGTTCGTCCTGGTCCTGCTCGGCTTCGTGGCCACCTCGTGGATCATCACGATCACCCTGTCGACCGCGGACGCCTCCGTCCACGTCGTGGAGAATCCCTTCTTCCCCGAGGCCCTGCACGGCCACGAGGTCGCCCTCACCGTGGCGCTGCTGCTGGTCCTCGGCGGAGTGTTCCTGCTCGGCTTCAGCGAGGCCGTCAGCGTCGCCATCCCCCTGGTCGCCGTCTTCCTGGTGCTGAACGCGGTCGTCATCGCGGTCGGCCTGGCGCACGTGTTCACCACGCCCGGCGCCCTCTCGGCCTGGACGGACGCGCTCGTCGGGGGCGGAACCGGCTTCGGCGACCTGATGGGTCCGGCGCTGCTGGCCTTCCCCCTGCTGGTCCTGGGCCTGTCCGGCTTCGAGACCGGGGTCAGCATGATGCCCCTGGTCTCCGCCGCCGGCGCCGACGACGAGGAGCGGCTGCGCGCCCGCATCCGCAACACCCGTCTGCTGCTGACCACCGCCGCGCTCGTCATGAGCGTCTACCTGCTGGCCTCCAGCTTCGTCACCACCGTCCTCATCCCCCACGAGGAGTTCGAGCCCGGCGGCGCGGCGAACGGCCGTGCCCTGGCCTGGCTCGCGCACGAGCACGTGGGGGAGGCGTTCGGCACCGTCTACGACATCAGCACCATCCTCATCCTGTGGTTCGCCGGTGCCTCGGCCATGGCCGGACTGATCAACATCGTCCCCCGCTACCTCCCCGGCTACGGCATGGCACCCGAATGGGGGCGCGCGGTACGTCCCGTGGTGCTCGTCTACACCGCCCTGTGCGTCCTCATCACCATCGCCTTCGACGCCGACGTCGACGCCCAGGCCGGCGCGTACGCCACCGGCATCCTGGCCATGATGGTCTCCGGCGCCTTCGCCGTCACCGTCTCCGTGGCCCGCTCCGGCCGCCGGGCGGTCGCCGCCGGTTTCGCGCTCCTCACCCTGGTCCTGCTGTACGCGCTGGTCTACAACATCGTCGACAAGCCCGACGGCATCACCATCTCCGGCTTCTTCATCGCCGGCATCGTCGCCGTCTCGCTGATCTCCCGCGTCTCGCGCACCACCGAGCTGCGCGCCGACCGCCTCGTCTTCGACGACGCCGCCCGCCGGTTCCTCACCGACACCCTGGCCCACGACGACGCCATCAACATCATCGCCAACCGCCGCCGGGCCGGCGACGGCGCCGAGTACCGCGACAAGGAACGCGAACAGCGCGGCACCAACCCGGTCCCGGGCCGCGCCGACGTCCTGTTCCTGGAGATCGACGTGGTCGACCCCTCCGACTTCAGCGAGGTCCTCACCGTCCACGGCGTCGAGGTGGACGGGCACCGGATCCTGCGCGCCCAGGCCCCGGCGGCCCCCAACGCCATCGCCGCGATCCTCCTCGCCCTGCGCGACACCACCGGAGTCAAGCCCCACTGCTACTTCGCCTGGGCCGAGGGAAGCCCGCTGAAGCACATGTTCCGCTACTTCCTCCTGGGGCGCGGCGACACCGCCCCCGTCACCCGCGAGATCATCCGCCGACACGAACCCGATCCCGACCGCCGCCCCGGCATCCACGTCGGCGGCTGACCCCGCCGTGCGGACGGGAGCCGGCCGGAACAGAAGCGGCCGTCACGAACGAGGAGGCGTCGGTGCCGGACGAGGGATCGTCGCCGCCCGGGCGGCGGACGTGGTGGGCGACACCGACCGCTGCGTCGAGGCGGTCGCCCCGCTCGCCCCGGACCCGGCCGTCCAGGACGCCGCCGCCGACAGGGTCACCGACGCGCTCATGACGCACATCGACCTGTCGCCCCTGCCGTCCGACGCCGCCCCCGACGAACGGCCGCACCTGGATCGTCCGGGCGCCGGTGAAGTCCCTGGCCGCGGGAGCGCCCGCCGGGGCCCCGCCGCCGGAGCCTGCCACCCCTGCGTCGGCATGGCCCGAAGGACAGGTCCTAGCTCCGGCGCGGCTCCGTCCCGCCGTCCCCCCATCCCACCAGGGCGATGTCGGTCCTGGACGCGGCGTTCAGCTTCCGCATGATGCGCGCCACGTGGTGCTCCACGGTCCGGGTGGAGAGGACCAGGCTCTCGGCGATGTCCCGGTTGGCACGGCCCTGGACGACCAGCCGGGCCACCTCCTGCTCGCGCGGGGACAGCTGGTCGCCGTAGCCGAGACGGCCGCGGCGGTGGGTGGTGACGATGTCGTGGCGGCGCAGCAGCCGCCGGCAGCGGGCCACGTCCCAGCGGGCGTCGAGGCGCCGGTAGACCTCGACCACCTCCCGGACCTCGTCGGCCGCCGCCTCCCCCCGCAGACCGAGGAGGCAGCGCCCGCGGGCCTCCGCCGCCCGGGCCGCGTCGAAGGGGCGGCCGAGCAGCCGCCACCGCGCCTCCGCGTCGGCCAGCAGCCCGACGGCCTCGTCCGGCCGGTCCCCGGCCTCGGCGAGCAGCGCCCGGCACACGGTCAGGGCGGCGCGGGCGGCGGGCGCGTCGCCGTCGGCGGTCCCGGCGGCGAAGTCGGCGACGATCCGGTGGGCCCGCGCGGTCTGTCCGCTGCCGTGCAGGGCCTCCACGGCGACGGGCAGCACCTCCCCGGCCCACACCCAGCCGCCGGTCCGTTCGAGCCGGTGCAGCACCTCCTCCACGGCCTCGCACGCCCGCCCGGGCCGTCCCGCCTCCAGATGGACGCGGGCCGCCGCGGCGGCGGAGGCGGTGAGGATGAGACCGGTGTCGTAACGGGTGGTACGGGCTGCCTCCGCCAGGTCGTGGCGGGCCCGGGGGACGTCGCCGAGCACGTGCAGCGCGGTCAGCCCGCGGACCAGCATGGCCTCGGAGGTCAGGTCGGGTATCTCCTGGTAGAGCCGGGCGGTGCGGTCGGCGGCCTCGTGCAGACCCTGCCAGCGGCCCTCGTGCCAGGCGAGCACGAGCCGGGCGGTCTGGATCAGCCCCTCCAGATAGGGGCTGCTGGACTCGGCGAGCCCGTCGGCGGCCCGGTCGAGGAACTCCCGGGCCCGCGCGCCGTACCCGAGGGCGCTGGAGGCGTGCGCCAGGTTGGTCCAGCCCCGGGCGTGGTGCGCGCTCTCCATCGCGGACCCGGCCGGGCCGCGCAGCGCCTCGGCCGCGGTCCAGGCGCGCGGATCGCCGAGCAGCATCAGGGCGGTGGCGCGGTTGGCGGCGACGGCGGCCCGGGCGACCGGGTCGACGACCCGGTCGGCGAGCGCCTCGCCGCGCTCCAGCCACTCCCGGTGGCGGTCGACGTGCCAGCCCTTGATGGAGGGGATGGCGGCGACGGCCATGGCGCGGGCGGCGGTCTGCGGGTCGGACGCCTCCAGGTCGGGGACGGCGCGGGCGACCTCGTTGAGGCTGTCGAGCGCCCCTCCGCTCTGGTTGCGCAGGACGACGCTCAGGTGCAGCCGGATCTCGCCGCGCAGCCGGGGCGGCGGGTCGTCCTCGTCGAGGACCCGGCGCACCGCGGCCACCACCGGCTCGCCGGCGCGGGCCAGTTGCGCGGTGCGGGCCAGCTTCGCGGCGGTACGGATCCGGCCGCCGGCGCGCGGGTCCTCGGCGACGGCCCGGGTGTAGAGGCTGGTGGCGGTGGCGTAGTCGCCGGCGGCGGCCGCCCGGTCGGCGGCCGTGACGAGACAGCGCAGGCCCTCGCGCACCCGTCCGGCCGCCCGGTACAGCCGGGCGAGGTCGGCCAGCGGCGGCGGTCCTTCGCCGCCGCGGCGCAGGGCCCGGGCGGCGCGCAGGCTCAGCCGGGCGAGCAGCGGTCCGGAGAGGCGTGCCAGCGCGGCCCGGCGGTCCAGCGGGTGCCGGAAGGCGGGGCACGGCCCGTCGGCCCGCAGCACGGACCGGCGTACGCACGCGTCCACGGCCGCCCCGGCCCGCTCGGGCGCGAGGTCCGCCACCTCGGCGAGTATGCCGACGGGTACCGCGAGGCCGAGGACGGCCGCCGCCTCGACGATCCGCCGCGCGTCCCCGTCGAGCGGCGCACACCGCCGGGCCAGCTCCCGCCGCACCCGGGCAGGCACCCCGACCTCCCGCACGGCGGCACACACCGCCCCCACCGTCCGGCCGACCGACCCCACCGCCCCGTCGGCCCCGTCCGCCCGCCTGCCCGGCGCCTGTTCGGCCCCGCCCGCTCCGGCACCCGCCACCCGGCCGCCCCGCCCCGTCCACGACCCCGCAGGCCCGTCCGCCCCGCCCCTCCGGTAAGGGCCGTCCTCCCCGTGGTCCCGCAGCAGTTCCCCGGCGCCCCGCAGCAGTTCCCCGGCGGCGCCGGGCAGACCGCCGGTCAGTTCGTGCACGAGGGCGGTGAGTTCCTCCCGCTCGTCCGCCCGCCCCGGGCGGTGCGCGTCGAGCCACCGCCGTACGTACTCGCCCGTCTCCCCGGGCGTCCAGGGCCGGACGTCGATCTCCTCGACCCGCACCCCGTCCGGGACGCGGACGCCGAGGACCGGCAGCCCGGCCGCCGCGTCCTCGGTGACGACGAGCCGCAGACCGGCAGGTGGCGCACCCGTCAGGTGGTCGAGGAGCGCGAGGGTCGCGGAGTCCGCGAGGTGGACGTCCTCCACGACCAGCACGGCGTCCCCGACCGCCGCGAGGAGCGCCCCGATCGCGCGCGGCAGCAGCCCGCGCCGCACCTCCGGGTCGTCCGCCGCGGCGGGCGGGGGCGGCAGCCGGTCGGCCAGTTCCGGTACGAGGAGGCCGACGGCCCCGGTCACCGCCGGCAGCGCCCGGCCGGGGAGGCCGGGCCGGTGCGGCAGTCCGGCCAGCGCGTCGGCGACCGGCCCGAGCGGCACCGCGTCCACCGCGTCGGGGCACGTCCCGCGCAGCTGCGTCCACTCCGCGAACTCCGCCCCGCCGAGCACCTCGTCCACCAGCCGGGACGTCCCCGTGCCCGCCCCTCCCCGTACGACGGTGAGGCCCGGTCCCTCCCGCAGCGCCCGCCGCAGCCGCCGCGCCTCCTCGGCCCGCCCGACGAACCCGCCCCCGTCGGCCGTCTCCCCGCCGTGTCCCGCACCGGGAGATCCCGTACGGGAAGACCCCGTGCCGCAGGACCCCGTACCGAAGGAACGTCTCTCCACGGCTCCGCCTCTCGCCGACCACTCGCCCGGAAGACCTCCCGTACGACCGGGGCCGCCCGTTGGGCAGGTGGTCTACCCTCCGGACGGCCGACGTCGCAATAGGGGTTCACCACCTACGGAATGCGGGCGGCCCCGCCCGCCCGCCCGCTCCCGCTCTTTGGGTAGCGCTACGGATTGCTGGACTCCCCCCGCCCGGCCGAAGCTCTGGGCGGTCCGGCGACGCCGTTCCGTACCCCGCGGTCCCCAGCCGGCGGAGGTACGGGGACGGCCGCACCCCACGCGGTCGTCCGGCGTGGCCGGACCCGTGTCGCACGGGGTCGACTCCGTGCGACGCACCGCCCCACACCCCACCGCCGTGGGCGCCGACACCCGAAGGCGCCCGCACGGCCGCCCCGCCCGGGTGCTTGTCATGATCCCGACAGGATCGTGTCCCGGCGGACCGGCGGCCGACCTCCGGACACGCGCCTCCCACCACCGACGGAGCGTGTCCGGAGCCCACCGGGGCGACGGGTGTCCCCCCTCCGGGCCCGAGCCGGGCCCGGACACCTCTCAAGGGAGAAACCATGGAGTTCGACGCTCGCGCCCTCCGGCGCCTGCTCGCCGTCGGCGCCAGTGCCGCCCTGCTCGCCGGGGCCGCCTCGACCGCCGGGGCCACGGCCGCCCCCGTACCGCCGGGCGGCGGCGAGGGCCGCATCGTCGGCGCGGACCGCCCCGGCGCGGTCGAAGGCTCCTACATCGTCACCTTCAAGGACTCGGTCGCCCGCGCCGACGTGCCCGCCTCCGCGAAGGCCCTGACCAAGCGCCACGCGGGCAGCCTGCGCTACACCTACACCGCCGCCCTGCGCGGCTTCGCAGTGAAGCTGACGGAGAGCGAGGCGAAGGAGCTGGCCGCCGACCCGTCGGTGGCCCGGGTGGAGGCCGACGCGGTGGCGTACGCCGTCGACACCCAGCCCAACCCGCCCTCCTGGGGCCTGGACCGCGTCGACCAGCGCGACCTGCCGGTCGACAAGAACTACACGTACTCCACCACCGCCTCCAACGTGAACGCGTACATCGTGGACACCGGCATCCGCCTGAGCCACCGCGACTTCGGCGGCCGCGCGGTCAGCGGCTACGACTTCATCGACAACGACTCCAACGCCTCCGACTGCCAGGGCCACGGCACCCACGTCGCCGGCACCGTCGGCGGCGGCTCCTACGGCGTCGCCAAGGGCGTCAAGATCGTCAGCGTCCGGGTGCTCAACTGCCAGGGCACCTCGGGCGACACCTGGGCCCCGGTCCTCGCGGGCATCGACTGGGTCACCAAGAACGCGGCGAAGCCGGCCGTGGCCAACATGAGCATCGGCGGCGGCAAGACCCAGTCCGTCAACGACGCGGTGGCGGCCTCCATCGCCTCCGGCGTCACCTGGGTCGTGGCGGCCGGCAACAACAACGCCGACTCGTGTTCCTACTCCCCGTCCTCCACCCCGTCCGCCATCACCGTCGGCGCCACCAACAGCACCGATGCCCGCGCCACCGGCTGGTCCAACGGCCAGGGCTCCAACTACGGCTCCTGCCTGGACATCTTCGCCCCCGGAGACAGCATCGTCTCCACGTCCAACTCCGGCGACACCGCCTCCCGTCCGGACAGCGGCACCTCCATGGCGTCCCCGCACGTCGCCGGCGCGGCCGCCCTGCTCCTGGCCGCCAACCCGACCTGGACCCCGGCCCAGGTCCGCGACAAGCTGGTCGCCGACGCCACCTCCGGCAAGGTCACCGACCCCCGCACCGGCTCCCCGAACAAGCTCCTCCACACGGGCACCGGCAGCACCACCCCGCCGCCCACCGGCAGCAAGTTCGAGAACACCGACGACGTCCAGATCCGCGACAACGCCACCGTGGAGTCGCCGGTCACCGTCTCCGGCGTCACCGGCAATGCCCCCGCGAACCTGGCCGTCACCGTCGACATCCGCCACACCTTCCGCGGCGACCTGAAGGTCGAACTGGTCGCCCCCGACGGCGGCGTGTTCCTCCTGAAGAACTACAACTCCTCCGACGGCGCCGACAACGTCCAGGGCACGTTCACGGTCGACGCCTCCGGCAAGGCCGCCAACGGCACCTGGAAGCTCCGCGTCACCGACAACTGGGTCAACGACACCGGTTACGTCAACGCCTGGTCGCTCCAGTTCTGACCTCGCCCCCTCCGCACCGCCCCGCACCCCCCGGAGCAGAACCGCTCCGGGGGGTGCGGGCCGTGCCGCCGGACCGGGGGCGGCTGGCGCGGCGGCGTCCGCCGATGTGAGGATGACGCCATGTATGCGGTCCCCGAGGGAAAAGTGCACCTCACCCGGCACGAGCAGGTCTTCCTGATCACGATGCGCGGTGAGATGGATCATGACGACGCGGAAGACGTCGAGGCCGCCTGGGCGGCGGCCGGCGAGGCGGCCTCCCCGATGACGGCGGTGGACCTCTCCCGGGTGACGTTCGCCGACAGCATGCTCCTCAACGCCCTGCTCGACGCCCGGCGCCGCCACCTCGCGGACGGGCGCGAACTGGTCCTGATCGGGCCCCTCCACTCCGCGGTGCGGCGGCTCCTGGACATCAGCGGGACCCTCGACCACTTCCGGATCGTCAGCACCGGCCCCTCCCCGGCGAGCTGAGGCCCGCGGCCCGCGGAAGAGGAGGGACGCCGTCCGCGCCGGTCAGCCGGGCGGCGGACCGGTCAGGTGGTCCAGGACGTTGGTGATCTGGAGCATGCGCTCCAGGAAGTCCGGACGGTTGTCCAGGAACAGGGTGGCGCCGAGCGCACTGGCCCGGCGGTGGACGAGCAGCAGGGCGGACAGGCCCGAGGAGTCGATGTACGTCAGACCGCCGAAGTCGAGGCGTATGCCCCGGGGCGGTGGCCCGTCGCCCGTCAGGCTCCCGGTGACCGCCTCGACCAGCTCGTCGCAGGTGTCGTAGTCGAAGTCCCCGCCCACGCGCACGTACAGCGAATCGGACTCGCGGACGAGGTCGAGGGCGAATTCCGTGGAGGTGAAGTCGTTCATGAGCGGGGGCCGGGGACGGAACGGGCGGCGTGCTCGGCCAGGGCCGCCGCGCCCCGCTCGATCGCGTGCGTCGCGCGGGGGAAGTCACGCAGCTGCCCGGCCAGGACGTCCAGGGCGGCCACGAGGGAACGGCTGGGGACGTTGCGGGCCCCGAGGACGTCGGCGGTCCAGGTGAGGAACGTGGTGAACAGCTCGGGGTCGTCCACGTAGAGGGCGGTGGCGAGGAAGTTGACGATGTGCGCGATGTCCTCCGCCGTGCGCTCGCGCTGGAGGTCGCCGTAGGCGCGCATCGGGGGGAACCGGTCCTCCAGGTCGGCCAGGGTCTGCTTGACCAGCCGGTGCCGGGAGCGGGCGACCATCGTGTACTCCTGGTCGGCCAGGTGCGGCAGGTCGTCCACCGCCTGCCGGCCGGCCGACGCGTCCGGCCTGGGCAGGCCCTCCTCCAGGACCGCGAGCGCGCCGCGCGCGTCGGGCGCCCACCGGTCGGCGCGCAGCGTGCGCGCGTACCGGCCGTCGGGGCCGAAGGCGCGGCCGCCCGTCAGAACCGGGACGCCCACGGCCTGGCAGGCGGTGATGGCGGCGTGGGCGGTCGGCAGGTGGGTCGGGATCGACCCGGACAGCAGGACGGCGCCGGGGTTGCTCTGGTGCAGATGGGCGACCAGGTGCGGGGTCGGGGTCTGCGCCCCGAGGTAGTCGACCTGCCAGCCGTGCAGGGAGAGGACCTCCGCGACGAGACGGGCGGGGAAGGCGTGCCACTCGCCGTCGACGCAGCTGACCGTGACGCGGCCGCGGGAGGGCACGGCACCGCCGCGCGCGCGGCGGTGCGCCAGGGAGGCGACGATGCGCTCGTTGATGGCGGTGACGGCGTGTTCCTGTGCCACGGTGATGCGGTCGGCGGCCCATTCGACGCCGACCTTCGCCTGGACCGGCGCGAGCACGTCGAGGAGCAGGGTCTCCTCCGGCACGCCCGTGTCGAGTGCCCCGTGGACGACCGAGGCGGCGGCGGGTTCGTCACCCTCCACCGCTGCCCTCCACAGCCGTTCCACCACCGTGTCCGTCGCGGTGGCCTGTCTCACGTGTTCCTCCCGCCGTACCGGCCGTACCCGTCGCCCGTGGTGAGCGACGAGGCCCTGGGGGCGGTGATCGCCACGACGGCCATGTCGTCGTGGCGGCCTTCGTGGAGCCATTGGGCGGCCAGCATCTGTATCCGCTCCACGACCGCCTCCGCCTGCATGCCCGCACACTCCGCCAGGGCCCTCTTCAGGCGTTCCGTGCCCAGGAACTCGTCCCCGAGGGGACCGCCCCGCGCTTCGACGATGCCGTCGGTGTAGAGCAGGCACGTCTCCCCGGGGGCGAGCACGGTCTCCACCGTGCGGGCCTCGACGGTCGGCAGCGCGCCGACCAGGGTGCCGCGGGTGTCGATCTCCTCCACCGTGCCGTCGGCGCGGGCGAGGAGCGGCGGCAGGTGTCCGGCGCTGGTCAGGCGCAGCACCGCCCGGCCGTCGCGGTGGTGCACGGAGACGAGGACGAGGGTGGCGAAACGGGTGTGGTGCGAGGAGAGCAGCGCGCCGTTGAGCAGGTTCAGGACCCGCTGGTGGTCCTCGGCCAGGGGGAGGAGGGCGTGCAGGGTGTTGCGGATCTTGCCGGTCAGGACCGCCGCGTCCAGGCCCTTGCCCGCGACGTCGCCCAGGACGACGAGGGTCTCCCGGGAGGGGTCGGCGCCGGGGTGGACGTCGTAGAAGTCCCCGCCGACCCGTTCGTGGTCCTTCGAGGCGCGGTAGCCGCCGGCGTACTCCACCCCGTGGACGTGGTGCAGCGCCGGAGGCAGCAGTTCGCGCATCAGCGTGGTGGTGATGGCGGCCTGCTCGGTGTAGAGGCGGGCCGCGGACAGGGCGGCCCCGGCCCGCGCGGCGAACAGGCGCGCGAAGATCTCCTCGTTCTCGCTGAAGGCCCGTTCGGTGCTGGAGCGCAGCAGGATGAGGGCCCCGGCGGGCACCCCGTGGCCGGGGAGGGGCGTGACGATGACGGAACCGACCGGCGAGGTGAAACCCTCGGGGACCACCCAGTCGGGGAGGTCGGCGGGGTCGATCCAGCGGGCCGGCACGGGCGGGAAGCCCTGCAGGGCCTCGGCGAGACCCGGTACGGCGGAGACGTCGACCTGCCGGACGGTCTGCGTGACGGGGCCGCCCCGGCGGGCGAAGGTCAGCGGGTGGCGCCGGCCCTGGGGCGGCGCCACGAGGACGGCGGCCTCGGCGAGGTGCTCCGCGGCCATCGAGGCGGCCATCTCCATGCAGCGCCCCACGTTCAGTGTGGACAGGAGCGAGCCGGAGACCTCGGCGAGGATCTCGGACCGCGCCCGTACGTCGACCAGGGCCGTCTCGGCGAAGCGGCGGTCGGTCTCGTCGACCAGCCACCAGACCACGTCGCCGTCGTCGCCCGTGGTGGGGTGCGCCTCCAGGAGGCGGTCGCGGATGCGCCCGGTCAGCGGCCCGGACCCCGGCGCCGACAGGCCGTCACAGATGCGCCGGTGGGCGTCCGAGAGCCAGGGCGGCACCCGTTCGTGCAGCCAGTCGCCGCTCGCGGCGTCGGGCAGGAGGAGCCGGGCGGCCTCGTTGATCCGTACGAGACCGCCGTGCCGGTCCACGACCAGTACGGGATGGGGGGCCTCGATCCACGAGGCGCCGACCTGGAGGCCGGCACCGGACGGACGGGCGGAGAAACCGCGGGGAGCAGACACAGAAGGAGGCACGCGGACGCGCGCCTCACCACCTTCCTACAGGGACGACAGTTGTCCTGGGGCAACCGTCTCGTACCGGCCCCCGCCCTCGCAACCCGTGCCGCATATGCACATACAAGCCTCACAAAGTGAGGGAACGTGGCGCACCGGTCACGCGCACCGCCATCAGGGCGATGTCGTCCTCCCCGTTGGGAGGGAACGCCTCCAGGAGGCCGTCGCATATCTCTTCCACGTCCGCCGGGAGACGGCCGAGGACGGACTCCAGGCGTTCGAGGGAGAGCCCCAGGTGCTCGTGGCGGCGTTCGATCAGCCCGTCGGTGGTCATGACGAGGATCGAGCCGGGCGGGGCCTCCACCGCGGTGCTCGCCGGATGGGGGAGGCCTATGCCCAGGAGCGGTCCGTGCTCGTCCACGGAACGCACGTTCCCGTCGGGAGTGCGCAGCAGCGGCGGCAGGTGGCCGGCGTTGGCGATGTGCAGGAGGCCGGTGGCCTCGTCGATGAAGACGATGCACAGGGTCAGGGTGAGCCGCGCCCGGACGGCCGTCAGCAGGTGGTCGAGGCGCCCGAGGATGTCGTGGGGCGGATGCCCCTCGATGGCGTAGGCGCGCAGGGCGTGCCGGACCTGCCCCATCAGCATGGCGGCGTCGAGGGAATGCCCCGCGACGTCGCCGACGGCCAGCAGGAGGCCTCCCCGGGTCGGAAGGGCCTCGTAGAAGTCGCCGCCGATCTCCGCGTGGTCGCTGGCGGGCAGGTAGCGCACCGCGAGGTCGGCGAGGTGCGAGTCGGGCAGCGTCTCGGGCAGGAAGCTCCGCTGGAGGGTCAGCGCCAGGTCGTGCTCCTCGGTGTAGCTCCGCAGGGCCTCCAGGGCGAGGGCGCACGCCTGGGCCAGCTGCGCCAGGAGCTGCTCGTCGTCGGGCGTCGAGACCGCCTCCGCGGGGACCGCGAGGCACACCGGCTGCCGACCGGGCTTGGCGCGCGCCACGGCCACGGCGAGCCTGCCGCGGGACGCGAGCTCCTGGGGGAAACCGGGCCACTCGTGGGTGTGGACCGTGACCAGCCGCGTCCCGGTGCGGTCGCCGAACTCGTGGTACGGAGGCAGGTCGCGGGCGTCGAGCCGCACGTCGACGACGCTGTCGGGGGAGGCCTGCCCGCCCGCGCCGGTCCCGGTGCCGGCCGCCGAGGCCGGCTCCCCGTGCGGGGAGATGATCGCCGCCACGGCGGGCGCCCCCAGGACGATGGCCGCGCCCCGGGCGGCCGCCCGGGCGACCCCGGCGGCGCTGTCCGCGCTGTAGAGCAGCAGGGTCGCCTCGTTCAGGTGCAGCAGACGGTCCGCGAGGCGCTCGGCCCGGCGGCGCGCCCGCGCGTAGCGCAGGGTGGCCGTCACGGTGGCGAGGAGCTCGTCCGGGGCGATGGGCTCCGTGAGGTAGGCGTCCGCCCCGCGGTTGAGCCCCTGGGTGCGGTCGTCGACGGTGATGGCGGACGCCGAGACGTGCAGGACGGGAAGGGCCGCCGTCGCGGGGTCGGCCTTGATGCGCTCGCAGACCTCGAAACCGGTCATGTCGGGCAGCCGCACGTCGACGACGGCCACCTCCGGCAGGGTCTCGGCGTCCTTGAGCAGCGCGAGCGCCCCGGTGCCGTCCTCCGCCTCCACGACGGTGTGGCCCGCGCGGGACAGCGTGGTCCTCAGGACGTAGCGGTTGGTCGGGTTGTCGTCCACGACCAGGACGCGCGCGGGCGAGTGGTCGGAAGGGAACGGGCCTGCGATCACGGCGTGGCTTCTCCGGACGTGTGCTGCTCACCGGTCTCCGCCGGAGGGGTGTGGTCGGGCCCGGCCGGATCGATGGCCAGGGCCAGGGCGATGCGTTCGGGCGTCAGGTGCGTCTTCCCCAGGACGGCCCGCGCGTGGGTGAGCCGGGAGCGGTCCACGTCACTGGGGTCGGACGAGGTCAGGACCACGACCGGGACGTGCGCGGTCTCCGGGTCACGGGCCAGGGCCTGGAGGAGAACGTACCCGTCGGGGGCCGGCATCGCCAGGTCGATCAGGACCGCGTCGGGCCGCTCCGCGCGGATGACGTCGACGGCCCGCGAGCTGACCGACACCTCCGTCACCTTCCGCGCGACCCGGCTCAGGACCGGCCGGAGCAGCTCGACGAACGTCGAGTCGTCGTCCACGACCACCAGCGACTCCGTCCGGACGCCGTCGGCCCCGGGCTGCGACGCGTCCGGGGCGGTGAGGTCGTGACGGGCCGGGATCTCGACCCGCACCGCGGTCCCGGCACCCGGTTCGCTGGTCAGCGTGAGGACGCCGCCCAGCAGACTGGTCAGCCTGCGGGCGTAGGGCAGGCCCAGACCGGTGCCCGGCTGCCCCCGCTGGTGGGTGCCCAGGACCTGGTAGAACTCCTCGAAGACCCGGTCCTGCTGGTCCTGGGGGATCCCGATGCCCGTGTCGGTGGTGGTGAAGACGAACCAGGGCCGTCCGGCCCGGTCCTCGACCGCGACCGTGAGGCGGACCTCTCCGGCCGTGGTGAACTTCAGGCCGTTCGACAGCACGTTGCGCAGGACGCGCGTGAGCATGACCTCGTCGGTGACGAGTTCCGGCACGTCCTCCACGTCGGGGATGTCGAGCCGCACCCCGTCGCGGGCCATGCCCCGCAGCGTCCCGCGCAACTGGTGCAGCAGGGTCCGCAGGTCGGTGGGGACCAGATGCGGTTCGAGGCGCCCCGATTCGGCCTTGGCCACGTCCAGGAGCTCCTCGACCAGGGCCAGGAGCGTACTGCCGGAACCGGCGATCAGGGACATCTGCTGCCGCTGCTCCTCGGTCAGCGGATCGGCGTCGGGTGCGAGCAGGAGACGGGCCAGGGCGATGACCGAGTTGACCGGGGCCCGCAGCTCGTGGCTCACGTTGGCCCAGAAGCGGGTCTTGGCCTCGCTCGCCAGACGCAGCTGACGGGACTTGTCCTCCAGCTCGGCGTAGAGGGCCACCACGCCCGTGTTCGTCTCCTCCAGCTCCGCGGACAGCTCGCTGTAGAGGGCCACCACCCCTTTGTTGGTCTCCTCCAGCTCGGCGTTCAGCCGCTGCAGCTCCTCCTGCTGGGCCCTCGACTCCTCGAGGGCCTGGAGGAGCTGGCGGTTCTGGACGCGCAGTTCCTCGCCCATGCTGAGGTCTCCCGAGTCGCGGAGCGCCGTACGGGCCCGCTCCGCCCTCTCCCCGGAGCGCCCCGGGGAGGCGGGCAGCCGCTGGCCGACCGTCAACGCGTGCTCTCCGGACGACGCGGCGTACCGGCAGTGGTCCAGGAGCCGCTCGGCGGCGTCGAGCGCGTCACGACCGGGGACACGGGGCCCGCTCCAGGTGAAACGGGCACGGAAGAGATCGGCTTCCCGGAGGGGGCTCGCCACGTGCAGGTCCACGCGGAGCCCCGGGGCTCCCAGGAGATCACGTCCCACCTCGCTCAGTACCGTCACCACTCGCACCAGTTCGTGCCCCTCCAGACCCAGGGCCCGGCACACCAACTGTCCACGCCTCCGCAGTTCAAACCCGTCCCGTTCGACGGCCAGCGGAAGGACGCAGAGGCTGTCGGAGTGCGTCCGACTCATCGACGGGCCGCCCGGGCGATGACGATGCCGGCGTCGTCGCGGCGCACCCCGGCCTGCCCGAGGAGCTGGGCCGCGACGACGGCCGGCTGCCGGGCGAACAGGCCCGGGAGACCGGTCGGCGACCAGCGGTCGCTCAGGCCGTCCGAGTGCAGGACCAGGACCGCGTCGGGATCCAGGGCGGTCCGGAAGGTCCGCAGCGCGGGCATCTGGTGGCCCACGATCCCGGGGAGGGACAGGAGGGTGCTCCGCTTCTCGCCGCTGACGACGAAGGCGCTGATGTTGCCGACCCCGCAGTGCTCGACGGTCCCCCGGGAGAAGTCGGCCCGGGCGACCGTGACCGCCGCGCCCCGGCTTCCCCGCAGCTCCGTGTGGAGGGTCCGGACGACGTCCTGGGGGCTCCCGTGGGGGCCCGTCCGGAAGGCGGCCCGGGCGCGCTCGCCGGCGAGCGCCGCCAGCGGGCCGTGCCCCAGTCCGTCGCACATCATCACCGTGACCGCCCGCGCCCCGTCGGGGCCGTGCTCGGTGCGCGCGGCCCAGGTGTCCCCGCAGACCTCCTCGCCGCTGATCGGGCGGGTCAGACCGGCGACCTCGGGCTCGTCGGACCCGGGGAGCGGGCCGGGGCCCTCCCCCGACCAGAACCGCGCGAGCAGGGCCGTACCCCGGCCGGGCAGGGAGTGGACGTCGAAGACGTCGGCGAACCGCGCGATCGCCCCCATGCCCACGCCCAGGGTGCCGCTGCCGGACACGCCGTCCGTGAGCGCGCTGCCCACGTCGGCCATGCCGGGGCCGCTGTCCAGGGAGAGGAGTTCGATGGCGGCCCGGCCCCGGAGGGTGGTCACCCGCAGGGCCAGGGCACCGTCCTGGGCGTACTTCTGCAGATTGGTTGCCGCCTCGGTCACGGCGAGCTCGATCTCCGCCACGCGGACCGGATCCATGCCGATGCGCCGGGCCAGCCGCGCCGCCTCCCGCCGGGAGGCGGCGGCCACGGCGACGTCGAGGCGCAGCCACACGACGTCCTCGGCCTCGATCTCGTAACCGGGCACCGGGTTCACCGCGCCCACTTCAGCACCGTCACCGTCGTTCCGGCGCCGGGCGCCGAGTCCAGCTCGAACTCGTCGACCAGGCGCCGCGCGCCGCTGAGGCCCAGGCCCATCCCGCTGCCCGACGTCCAGCCGTCGGTCAGGGCCTGCTCGATGTCCGGAATGCCCGGACCGGTGTCCGAGAAGCACACCCGGACGCCGACGCGCCCCATGTCGCGGACGATGACGGCGTCCGCCGTGCCGCCCCCTCCGTAGATGAGGGTGTTGCGGCCCAGCTCACTGGCGGCCGTGACCAGCTTGGTCTGGTTGACCAGCGACAGACCTGCCTGCTGGGCGAGGACGCGCACCGCCTGGCGGGCCTTGACGACGTCGCCGCTGGACCGGATCTCCACTTCCTCGCGGGAGGCCTCGTCGGCCGGGTACTCCTTCACGGGCGCGCCGGAGGGGTGTGCTGCGACCGCCGCAGATAGCCCAGCCCGAGTTCCAGGTTGAGCGCCGTGCGGACGCCGCCCAGCGACAGGCCGAGCTCCACCAGCGTCATGGCGACGGCCGGGCGCATGCCGACGACGACCGTCTCCGCGCCGAGGACGCGGGAGATGGCGGCCGTGGTGGCCAGCATGCGGCCGACGAACGAGTCGACGATCTCCAGGGCAGAGATGTCGATGACCACGCCGCGGGCGCCGGTCGCGACGATCTGCTGGGAGAGGTCGTCCTGGAGGTCGAGCACCATCTGGTCCTCGAGGTCCACCTGGATCGAGACCAGGAGGATGTCGCCGATCTTCAGGACGGGTACGCGGTCGCTCACAGCAGACCCGCCGGACGGGCCGCGGCGGCCTTGTCGATCTCCACCAGGGCGTGGCGCAGGGCGTCGGCCAGCGTCGCCTTCGTGGGGATGTCGCCGAACTCGATGCCCAGGGCGACGATGGTCTGCGCGATCTGGGGCCGGATGCCGGAGATGGTGCACTCCGCGCCCATCATCCGCGCCGCGACGACGGTCTTGAAGAGGTGCTGAGCGACCTGGGTGTCGACGGCCGGAACACCGGTGATGTCGATGATCGCGTGCGCGGAGTTGGACTCCACGAGGGCTTGGAGCAGCTTCTCCATGACCACCTGGGTGCGCGCGGAGTCGAGCGTGCCGACGAGCGGCACGCCCACCACCCCGTCCCACAGCTTCACCACGGGGGTGGACAGCTCGAGGAGCTGCTGGGACTGCGCGGAGATGATCTCCTCGCGGGTCCGGGCGTACTCCTCCACCGTGAAGAGGCCGAGGTCGTCGAGGAGGCGGGAGAACTGCAGGTAGGCACGGATGTCCTCGACGGATCCGCCGAGGAAGGGCTCGAGCACCTCCTTGAGCGCGAAGATGCTCACGGCGGTCTCGGTCGGGGTGAAGCCCTGCCGGGCCCGGGTGCGCGACAGCTCGACGAGGAGGCTGCGCACGACGGCGAACCGGTCGCCGCGGCCGGACAGACCGCCCTGCGTCACGGCCTCGGTGATCGCGTCGTAGAGCTCGCCCAGTTCCCGGCCGAGCTCCGCGGTGCTCACGCGCCCCCGCAACGAAGCTCCGACGGTCTGCTCCCACTGCGCCACCAGTTCCGACTGCCGCGTGGTCAGTAGTTCCAGCAACCGCTTCGAGTCCTCGTTGTCCATGGGCCTTCCCCTCACCTTTCCTGCCGTCCGAAATCCGTGCTGACCATACGTCACTGGCCCCCCATGCCGTTCACGCGGCTCCCGTCCCCCCTACGGCTCCGGCGCGACAGGCCTGGACCCCGAGCGACACCTGCCCCCGTTCTCCGTTTCCACACCCGTGCCGAGACATTCGCCACGTTCCGGTCCGCGTGACGGGGGTGGGGCAATCGGCGCAGTCGGAACGGCGGCCCGCCGGGACCGGTGGTGCCATGGAGGCGTCCCCGTGACCGGCGGGGGAAGAGGACCGGAGAACTCGGCGCACCGCTTGGAGGAGCATGTCCCACGACAACCCCCTGCGGGGGCGGACGGCGGTCGTGACGGGCGCGGCACGCGGCCTGGGGGCCGGCCTTGCCAGGGAACTGGCCGGCCGGGGCATGCGGATCGCCCTGCTCGGCCGGGAGAGCGAGACGCTGGAGAGGGTGGCGCGGGAACTGCCCCCGGGGAGCCGCTGCTACGAGGTCGACGTCACGGACGACGACCTGATGGAGCGGACGGCCCGCCGGGTGACGCACGACATGGGGGAGCCCTCCGTCGTGATCGCCAACGCCGGCGTCGCCGAGGGCGGCCCGTTCACCGCCTCCGACCCCAGGACGTGGAACCGCGTCGTCGCGGTCAACCTCCTGGGCAGCGCCACCACGGCCAGGGTGTTCCTGCCCGCCCTGCTGGCCTCGCGGGGCTACTTCCTCCAGGTCGCCTCGACCGCGGCCTTCGGATCGGCCCCCATGATGAGCGCCTACTGTGCGTCGAAGGCCGGCGCCGAGTCGTTCGCCCAGTCGCTGCGCGCGGAGTGCGCCCACCAGGGCGTCGGCGTCGGCATCGCGTACCTGCACTGGACGGACACCGACATGGTGCGGGACGTGGACGCCCACGACGTCCTGCGGGAGCTCCGCGCCCACATGCCGCGCCCCGCGCGCAAGGTGTACCCCGTGGAGAAGGTGGCGTCGTGGCTGGCCGAGGCGGTCCGCCGCCGTTCCGCCACCGTCTACGCGCCCCCGTGGCTGCGCCTCGTGCAGCCCGTCCGCCCCCTCCTCCCGCTGCTCGTCGCGTGGTCCTCGGCGAGGACCCTCCCCCGTCTGGAGGAACGGGGCGCCCTGCGTCCCACCGGCCTGCTGGGGCCCGGCGGCCTCGCCGCCCGGGAGGGCCCGGAGCCCGGCGGCCACCGCTGACCGCTGCCCCCGGCCCGCCGCGTTGCCCCGGCCGGACCATCGACGGGTCCGGCCGGGTGTACTCCCGCCGGACCGGGGGCACAGAGTCCGGCATGAACCACGAGGAAGACCGCCAGGAGCGGCGCCGCGTACGGCCCGAGAGCGTCAGCGACATCACGGTGGAGGCGCTGGGCTCGCTCTCCAAGGCCCTGGAGACCACCGAGCGGGCCCGCGGCCACCTGTACTCCTTCCACCAGCTCACCGGCACCGCCGACCTGGAGCTGGACAGGGCGGTGTCACTGCTGCGGCGGGCCGGCCACGAGGAGTGGGCCGATCTCGTCGAGCGGGAGGTCCTCGGCCGCAACGTCATCCCGGGCCACTGGACGTTCCAGGTGGTCGAGTCCTACGACCGGACGTACTACGAGCCGTTCAAGCAGGTCGAACGCGACGCCGTCACCGCCCTCGCCGAGGGCCGCGCCCACCTGTACGAGGCCGAGATGAAGGAGCGGCGCCGCACGCACGGCCACCGGGACCACACCGCGACCCCCGAGGAGACGCGCTAGGGAGGCCCCCTCCGGTCCGCCGGGCGTACGGGTCCGGCGGCCGGAGCGCGCCACCGGTCCTATCCTGGCGTCATGGCCGTCGATCTCTCCGCAGGCGTCCCCATGGGGGACTGCACGGCAGCGCTGAGCTGGTACGAGCGCCTGTTCGGCACCCCGCCGGCGTTCCTCCCGAACGACACGGAGTCCGTCCGGGAGCTCGGGGAGCGCCGCTGCGTGTGCATCGAGCAGCTGCCCGGACGGGCCGGCAACGCCCTGCACACGCTCTTCGACGACGACCTCGACGCCCGGGTCGCCGGAATCACCGGGCGCGGACTGAAGCCCGCCGCCCGGGAGACCTACGCGAACGGCGTGCGCAAGGTGACGTACGAGTACCGGGACGGGAACCGGATCGGGTTCGGGGGCGGACCGGGGAACGGATAGGGCCGTCCCGTGCAGACCTTCCTCCCGTACGCCGGGTTCGCCGACTCGGCCGCCGTGCTCGACCCGCGGCGGCTGGGCAAGCAGCGCGTCGAGGCCCTCCAGGTCCTCCGGGGGCTCACCGTGCCCGGATACGGCTGGCGCAGGCACCCCGCGGTGCGGATGTGGGCCGGTTACGAGGAGGCCCTGGTGCGCTACGGCCTGGAGGTCTGCGGGGTCTGGACGGCCGGGGGCCGCTCCGACACCTGCGCCGCCACGCTGACGCGCGACTACCTCGCCCTGGACCCCGGGGAAGGGGTGAGGGGCCAGGCCGAGCTCGCGGCGGCCGGGGAGCTGCCGCCCTGGCTCGGCGACCCCGCGTTCCACCGCAGCCACCGGTCCGCGCTGCTCCGCAAGGCCCCGGAGCTCTACCGCGACCTCTTCCCGGGAGTCCCCGACGACCTCCCCTACGTCTGGCCGTCGTCGGACCGGGGCGGCGGGCCCGACCCCTCCTGACCCCGCCGCGCGCCTCCTCGCGGGCCCCCGGTCCGTACACTGGGTGAACATGCGAGGGCGTTCCGGAGGACCGGGGGACGGGGCCGAGGGCCTGTTCGACGTGGGCGAGCTCATGGGCACCCCGGCGGACGACGCGGACGGCCGCGCGTTCCGCGACGGGGCCGGGGCGCGGAGGCTGCTCGACGTGGCGGAGATCCACGCCGAGCCCGCCGCCGCGGCCTCCTGGCGGGGGCGGCAGATCATCGCCCGGTACCCGGACGCCCGGCTCGTCGAGACGGAATCCCACTGGCGCGTCCCGCACCTGCACGGCAACGCGGGAAACGTGGAGCGCTGGGTGAGGACCAAGCGCGACACCCTGGTCCTCGGGGAGCGGAAGTCCTTCGGCATCCGGCCCAACGGCCGCTCCGCCGACTGGATCGCCCCCGGCCTCTCCAACGGCTGCGCCATGGCCTGCGCGTACTGCTACGTCCCCCGCCGCAAGGGCTTCGCCAACCCCGTCACCGTCTTCACCAACGTGGACCGCGTCCTCGCCGCCCTGGGCCGGCACATCGCCGCCACCGGGCCCAAACGGGAACCCAACCAGTGCGACGACCTCGCCTGGGTGTACGACGTCGGGGAGAACGGCGACTGCTCGGTCGACGACCTGATCAGCGACAACACCGCCGATCTGGTCCGGGCCTTCCGTCGGTGGCCCACCGCCAAGGCGTCCTTCGCCACCAAGTTCGTCAACCCCGACCTGCTGCGGCTCGACCCGCGGGGCCGTACGCGGATCCGCTTCTCCGTGATGCCGCCGGACGACTCCAGGCTCCTCGACATCCGGACGAGCCCGGTCCCCGACCGCCTCGCGGCGGCGGCCGACTTCCTGGAGGCCGGGTACGAGGTGCACTTCAACCTCTCCCCGGTGGTGATCCGCCCGGGCTGGGAGCAGGGGTGGGACGAGTTGCTCCGCGCCATGGACGACGTGCTCCCCGGGAGCGTGAAGGCCCAGGCCGCGGCGGAGGTCATCATGCTCACGCACAACCAGGACCTGCACGAGGTCAACCTCGGCTGGCACCCCCGCGCCGAGGAGGTCCTGTGGCGCCCGGACCTCCAGCAGCCCAAACGCTCCGAGAACGGTGCCCGGAACGTGCGCTACCGCACGGGGACCAAGGCGTCCGCCGTCGAGACCCTGCGCCGCCTGATCGACGCGCGCGCCCCGTGGCTCCGGGTGCGGTACGCCTTCTGACCGCGACCGGACAGGAGCGGACGGGGTATTTCGGGGCACACGTACGAGAACGGCCGACGGTCGGCCGGACAGGAGGCGCAGCCATGGCACAGGCATCCCGACCCGTCCCGGCGGCAGACGAGACCCGGGCGGCCCTGGAGGACGTGTCCGATCCCGCCGCGAGGGCGGTGGTCCTGGCCCTGCTGGAGATCCGTGACGAGCTGAGGACCATGTCCGAGCGGGAGAGCCGGGTGGACGCGCGGCTGAAGCAGATGAACCAGTACCTCGGGGCCCTCGCCAACAAGCCCTGACCGGTGAGCCCTCGCCGGTAGGGCGGTCGGGCGGGCGGCCCGCGGGGGCGCGACCCGCCCGGCCGCCCTACCGGTCGGCGCCGTCGGCGGGCGAGGCGTCCTCGTCGTCCGGGGGGAGGGTCGGGCGGAAGCAGGCCGTGACCGTCTTGCCGTGCCGCTGGCAGCGCATGCTCCACTCGTCGGCGAGCGCCCGCACGATGTTCACGCCCCGCCCCGAGAGCGCGCCCTCGTCCGCCTCGCGGGGACGGGGCAGCGTCGGGTCCTCGTCGTGGACGCTGATGTGGAGGCAGTCGCCGTCCCAGGTGAGCACGAGCTGCGCGTCGCTGTGCGCGTGGAGGTGGGCGTTGGTGAGCAGCTCGGAGACGGCCAGGACGACGGAGTCCACCGTCTCCGGCTCCCGCGCGGTCCACGGCAGGGCGGCGAGGTGCCGCCGCGTCCACTGCCGACCGGTCTGCACCCCGCCGGACACGGGGAACGAGTGCGCCCACCCCATCGCCTTGACCGTCACGTTCTTCACTCCTTCGAGGGCCGCCCACGTCGTCCGTACGGGACCCGGATACCCGGCAATCGCCCCGGCAGACACGACGGGCCCCCACGGCCCGGGCCCGTTCCGGCGGCCCGGGGCCGGAACGGGCCGGTGGGCTCAGGCGAGGTCGAACCGGTCGAGGTTCATCACCTTGTCCCAGGCCGCCACGAAGTCGCGCACGAACTTCTCGCCCGCGTCCCGGGCGGCGTAGACCTCCGCGAGGGCGCGGAGCTGGGAGTGCGCGCCGAAGACGAGGTCGACGGGGGTGGCCGTCCACGTGAGCTCGCCCGTGGCGCGGTCGCGGCCCTCGAAGACGTTCTCCTCCGTGGCCGACGTCTTCCACTCCGTGCCCATGTCGAGCAGGTTGACGAAGAAGTCGGTGGTCAGCGCCTCGGGCCGATGGGTGAAGCGGCCGTGCGGGGCCCCCGCGAAGCCGGTGTCCAGGACCCGCATGCCGCCGACGAGCGCCGTCATCTCGGGCGCGGTCAGCGTCAGCATGTTGGCACGGTCCAGGAGGAGGGTCTCCGGCGACAGCTTCTCGCCCGCCTGGAGGTAGTTGCGGAACCCGTCCGCCTCGGGTTCGAGCACGGCGAACGCCTCCACGTCCGTCTGCTCCTGCGAGGCGTCCGTGCGCCCCGGCGCGAACGGGACCGTGACGTCGTGTCCGGCGTTCCGCGCGGCCTGCTCGACGGCCGCGCAGCCGCCCAGGACGATCAGGTCGGCGAGCGAGATCCGCTTCCCCCCGCCCTGCGCGTCGTCGAACTCCCGCCGGATCTCCTCCAGGGCCTCCACGGTCCCGGTCACCTCGGGCAGCGCGTTGACCTCCCAGTCCTTCTGCGGCGCGAGCCGGATCCGCGCCCCGTTGGCCCCGCCGCGCTTGTCGGTGCCGCGGAAGCTCGCCGCCGACGCCCACGCGGTGGTGACGAGCCGGGGGAGGGACAGGCCCGAGTCGAGGATCTTGCGCTTGAGCGAGGCGACGTCCTCGTCCGAGACCAGCTCGTGGTCGACCGCGGGCACGGGGTCCTGCCAGAGCTGCGGCTCGGGGATCCAGGGCCCCAGGTAGCGCGAGAGGGGCCCCATGTCGCGGTGCAGCAGCTTGTACCAGGCCTTGGCGAAGGCCTCCGCGAGCTGGTCCGGGTTCTCGTGGAAGCGCTTCGTGATCGGCCCGTAGACCGGGTCGACCTTCAGCGCGAGGTCCGTCGTCAGCATCATCGGGGCGTGCTTCTTCGACGGGTCGTGGGCGTCGGGCACGGTGTCCTTCGCCGACGGGTCCGTGGGCGTCCACTGCTTCGCGCCGGCCGGGCTCGTCGTCAGCTCCCACTCGTACCCGTACAGGTTGTCCAGGTAGCCGTTGTCCCACTTCGTCGGCCGGGAGGTCCAGGCGCCCTCCAGACCGCTGGTGAGCGCGTCGCCGCCCACGCCGGTGCCGTACGTGTTCCGCCAGCCGAGGGCCTGCTGCTCGAAGGGGGCGGCCTCGGGCTCCGGGCCGATGTACGAGGGGTCGACCGCGCCGTGGCACTTGCCGAACGTGTGGCCGCCGACGATGAGCGCCGCCGTCTCCTCGTCGTTCATCGCCATGCGGCCGAACGTCTCCCGGATGTCCCGGGCGGCGGCCAGCGGGTCGGGATTTCCGTTGGGGCCCTCGGGATTGACGTAGATCAGGCCCATCTGCACGGAGCCGAACGGGCCGGTGAGCTCCCGGTCACCGCTGTAGCGCTCGTCCCCGAGCCAGGTGTCCTCGGGACCCCAGAAGATCTCCTCCGGCTCCCATACGTCCTTCCGCCCGAAGGCGAAGCCGAACGTCTCGAACCCCATGGACTCCATGGCGCAGTTGCCTGCAAAGACGAGGAGGTCGGCCCAGGAGATCTTCCGGCCGTACTTCTGCTTGACCGGCCAGAGCAGCCTGCGTGCCTTGTCGAGGCTCGCGTTGTCCGGCCAACTGTTGAGGGGCGCGAAGCGCTGGGCACCGGAGCCGCCGCCGCCCCGGCCGTCGGCGGTGCGGTACGTCCCGGCGGCGTGCCAGCTCATCCGGATGAAGAGCGGCCCGTAGTGGCCGTAATCGGCGGGCCACCAGTCCTGCGAGGCCGTCATCACCTCGAAGACGTCCCGCTTCAGGGCGTCGAGGTCCAGGGTCGCGAACTCCGCCGCGTAGTCGAAGTCCCCGCCCATCGGGTCGGACAGGGGCGAGTGCTGGTGGAGGACCTGGAGGTCCAGTTGGTTGGGCCACCAGTCCCGGTTGGTCCGGGGCCGGGTCGGCGCCGGGGTGGGGGCGGGGATTGCCGGGTTCTCGCTTTCGCTGCCGGACACGTCCGTCCTTCTTCCTGTGTCGGTGTTCTTGCGTCGAGCACTGCGACCCGCGCCCGTCACGCGCCGTGGCGCCCGCCGGCCGGAATCGCCCGACCGGACCCACGGAGCGGGGGAGCTTGTGTCGGCGTCCGTATGCTCGCGCACATCGAGCGCGCGGCCGGGGGAACACGCAGGGCGCCCGCGCTTTACACGTCATCACACCGGAGCGGTGGTCGTGGGAAAGCGGGGGCGCCCCGGGAGATCAGGACGTCACTCCCACGGTGTCGTTCCCGTGGCCCGGCCGTCCCCGTCCCAGGTGATCTCCAGGACCCGTTCGACGGCCGCGCGGTCGAGCGGCCCGAACACGTGCGGGAAGAGGGTCCCGTCGGGGACCCCCGGCGGCGGGGCGGGGACGGCCGCCTCCCACTCCGTCCGGGCCGACAGCCGGCTCTCGTCGAGGACGAGCGCCAGGAGGGGCCTGGGGGAGGCGCGGTAGAAGGCGTTGACGACGGCGAGCGCGGTCGCCTCGTCGGGCGCGCAGTGGACGAAACCCTCCTCGGCCAGGGACGCGGGCGCGTAGGGCCGCTCCGGGCGGGCGGACCATTCGGCGAGCGGGACGACGTGATAGATCATGCTCCGGTTATACCGGCCGGGCCGGGCCGGGCCGGGCCGGGCGGGGCGGACCGGGCGGGGTGCCGGGACCGGTGGCGGGCGGGGAACAGAAGCCGGGGGACGGGAACCGTCCCCGCGCGCCCCCACCCCCGCCGGTGGGATCCTGGGAACAACGGAAAGGGCCGGGTGGCAGCTCCGCGCGGCCCGACGGTGCGAGGAGGCAGACATGACCCGCACTCTGGAGTGGAAGGTCGGTCTGGAGCTGGTCGAGGACGGCGGTACGACCCGGGCCGAGGCCCGGCTGAGCACCGGGACCTCCACGCTCACGGGCCACGGCTCCGCCCGCTGCAACCCGACGGACACGGACGTGCCGGCGATCGGCGACGAGCTCGCCGCGAGCCGGGCGATGAAGGACCTGGCCGGCAAGCTGATGCGGGAGGCCGACCGCGAGATGGAGGCGGCGGGCGCCGGGACCGTGCCGCGGCACACCGGCCCCGGGTACGGCTGGCCGGAGGCGGTCTCCTGACGGACGACGCCCACTGCTGGGGGGCGGGAGCCCTCAGGCCCCGCCCCCCTCCTCGTACGCCAGCCTGTCCACGACCTCCACCACCCCGTCCACCGTCTCGCACAGACGGACCAGGATCGGGCCGGTCCCCGGCCGCTCCAGCGTGCCGCTCAGCGTCACCCGGCCCTCGTCGACGTCGATGTGCACGGCGGAGGGGGAGAGGCGCAGGATCCGGACGACCACGTCCTCGCGGATCTCCTCCTGGATGGAACGGTCCCGGCGCAGGAACAACTGGAGCAGGTCGCTCCGGCTCAGCACCCCGATCAGCCGCCCCTCCGCGTCCACGACCGGCAGCCGCTTCACCCGGTGCCGCTCCATCCGCCGGGCCGCCTCGACCGCCGTCCACGACGGCCGGGCCGTGACGACCGGGCTCGTCATCATGGCCTCCGCCGTGCTCGGCCCGTCCTTCGCCGTGTGCCGCCGCAGCAGGTCCGCCTCGGAGACGACGCCCACCGGCCGGTTCTCGTCGTCCACCACCGGGACCGCGGTGATGCCGTACTCGTCGAGGAGCCGCGCGATCTCCTTGAACGGCGTCCCGCGCTGCACCGCGACCGCGGTGGGCGTCATCAGGTCCGCGACACTGCGGTGCCTCATCGTCCGTTCCGTCCCTTCTGCGTTCCGGATTCCATGATCCCGCACCGGGGGACCTCTCGGAACGAGGGGGTGGAAGGCGGAGGGCCGGCCGGACCGCCTTCCGGTCCGGCCGGCCCCACCCGTACGGGGTCCTCGGGGTCCTCAGGACCGGTGGACCGCCACCTCGTGGAGCGAGTACCCCCACTTCGTCGCCCGCCGCTCGCCGTGCACCCGTACGTAACGGGCCGCCTGCGACGGGAACTCCGCCGTGTCGTACCCGCCGTCCCCGGCGGTCGTGGACCAGACCGTCCGCCAGTCCGTGCCGTTCTCCGACAGCTCGATCCGGTACCCGCTCGCGTACGCGCGCTCCCAGTCGAGGACGACCCGCCCGACCGGGCGGACCGACCCGAGGTCCACCCGCAGCCACTGGCCGTCCGACCAGTCGCTGGCCCAGCGGGTGCCCGTGTCGCCGTCGACGGCCCGGCCCGGCGCGTAGCTCGTGAACGGGTTCCACTCCGAGGAGCTGGCCGACGCGGGCGCGCCCGCCGCCAGGTTCACCCCCGGCTCGTGCACCTCGGTCGCCCGCCACGTCGTCAGGTACGACTCGGCGCCGCCCGCCAGTTCGTTCACGACGCTCCCACCGCCGCTCGTCAGCCGGATCTGTTCGATCCAGTCGGGGACCATGCCGTTGTGCGCGGCGCCGTCGGTGTTGAGGTCCCAGACGCGCTGCCCGGTGACCTGGCGGTCGAGCACCGCACCGCCGTCGAAGCTGCGGAAGGGGTACGTCACGGCGTTCGGCGCGCCGGTGCCGACCGGGCCCGGCCAGCCGCCGACGCCGTTCATGTCGGTGCCGTAGCCGAGACCGACCCCGTACTTCGCCCGGAGCGCGGCCTTCTGCCCCGCCTCGCCGACGAAGCCCTCCGCGCCGTGCATGTACTGGGCGACGAAACCGCCCAGGCGGTAGAGCCGTTCGGTCCAGTCGAGGTCCATCCAGCTGTGGCTGGAGAGCACGCCCGGGTACTCCTCGGACTCCAGGACGTCCAGCGCCCGGCCCGCGGCCTTGACGCTCATGTGGTCGAGCTCCAGCATCATCCCGCGGTCGATCATGCCCCGCAGGGCGTACTCGCCGAGCCGGGTCAGGCCGCGGGTGTTGCACCGGGCGTCGGAGGCGTACGAGGGGACGCTCACGCCCGGCGGCAGCTTCGACGCCATCACCGGGGCCGCCGCCAGACCGATCGGGTTGTCGTGCTGCGGGCCCGCGCACTTCTCCGTGGCCCAGAAGGTGCCGGTCGACAGGAACTGGCCGATGTTGACCGCCGTGCCGATGGCCCCCTCGTCGAAGCGGACGCCGCACAGCGCGTTGTCGAACTTGTGGCACAGGAACATGCTGCGCACCCCGAGGCCGTACAGCTCGTCGAGACCGCGGTCGATGTCCGCCTTGTCGCACTGGGCGACATCGAGGATCTGCTTGCAGCCGAACGGCTCCGAGGTCTCCACGCCCAGGACGACCGCGAGCCTGCCCTGCTCGACCACCGAGCGGGCCTGCGCGGCGTCGGTGACGATCCGGAACCAGCCCTTGCCGGGCCCGCCGTACATCCGGTCGACGTAGTCCTGGAGTTCGTACGTCCTGCGGGCCTGGAGCCGGATCGAGTCCATCTCGTCGCAGCCCCGGTCGCGGGGCAGGATCGAGCAGATCAGGCCGTTGGTCACCAGGTCGTTGACGAGGACGCGCTGTCCGCCGCGCCAGGCGCGCTCGACCCAGGCGTAGTAGTTCTGCTGGTGGGTGAGCGAGTCGTGGGCCGGCCAGTCCTTGAACGTGGGCCAGCCGACCGGGTCGTGGTGGCCGTCGGCGCCGCCCGTGATGTTCTCGAACAGCGCGCCGGAGCCGTCGGGGTAGTGCTCGGGGCAGTCCTCGAGCGCGTCGGCCGCCCCGGCCTCGGAGAACGTCCGGCCGCAGATGAGCCGCCCGCCGAAGCCCTCGTTCGACATCAGGTGGTTGTGCGCGTCGACGAACCCGCGCACCTTCCCCCGGGCGTCCGTGCCGGTGAACGGCGCGCCCGTGACGTTGATCTGCGAGTCGGCGGCGGGACGGGACACGGGCTCCCACCACGGGCCGCCCGCGGCGGCGGGGACCGGGGCGGAGCCGAAGAGGACGGCGGCCAGGGCGAGGACGAGCGCCAGGAGGGCGGATCCGCCGCCCCTCCCGCGCGAGAAGGTTCGGGTCATGGGCAGCGAGCCTCCGGTCGGTGGGGGAGTACCGGGCGTGCCGAGGATCGCGGTGCCGGAGGACCGAGTCAAGAGTCCGGGACGGATGACCTACTCGCGGGCGGGAACGGCCGCGTACCCCTCAACCCTCGATCAGGGACACGAGTTGATCGGCCATCAGGTCGAGATGACCGTCCGCCGTGTGCTTGTCGCCGAGGACGAGGAACTGGAGGGTGAGGCCGTCGATCGCCGCCGCCAGGTACCGCGCGACCACCTCCACCGGCGCCTTCGGTGCGATCCCCCGCACCACGGTCACCCGCTCGACCAGGTCGGCCGCCGACGCCACGTACCGCTCGTACTGGGCCCGCGCCAGGTGCTCGAACCCCGGCTCGCGCAGCGCGTACTGGGTCAGGTCGTACGTCAGCATGTGCTCGCCGGGATGGGCGGTGACGTGGTCCCAGTACGTGCGGAGCGCGCCCCGGACGGTCTCGCGCAGGGTGGCGCCCGGCTCCACCGCCGACATCACGCGCGCCACGTAGGTGTCGGTGATCGTCTCGATCGCGGCTTCGAGGAGCGCCTGCTTGGACGCGAAGCAGTAGTGGAAGACGCTCAGCGACACCCCCGCCTCGGCGCAGATCGACCGGGTGGTGGTCCTGGCGACCCCGTCCCTGGTCATCGCCCTGATCGCCGCCTCGACCAGCTGCCTGCGTCGTTCGGCCGAAGACATCCGCGCCATGGTTCCTCCTCGCGTCCGGCGCCAGGGTAACCGCAGCCCCCGGCGCCGCGACCGGCCCGGGGAGTGCCTTCCACCGGCCCTCGGGCCGCCGCCTCCGCCGGACCTCAGGCCGCTGTCGGAGTTCGCGTCGCCGCCTCCGTGAGCGCCCGCAGCCGCGGCGCGACCTCCTCGCCGACCCGGTAGGCCTCTTCGAGGTGCGGGTAGCCGGACAGGACGAACTCGTCGACGCCGGCCCGCCCGTACTCGAAGAGCCGCCGCGCCACCTCGTCGTGCGAGCCGACCAGGGCCGTGCCCGCGCCCTCGCGGACGAGCCCGATGCCCGCCCACAGGTTGGGGGAGACGGTCAGGCTCTCGGCGGAGCCGCCGTGCAGCGCGGTCATCCGGGCCTGCCCGGTCGAGTCCATCCGGGCGAACCGCTCCTGCGAGGCGCGGACCGCCTCCGGATCGAACCCGGCCAGGATCCGGTCGGCCTCCCGCCAGGCCTCGTCGGCGGTGTCGCGGGTGATGACGTGGAGGCGGATCCCGAAGCGCAGGGTGCGCCCGGCCCGCGCCGCCTTCTCCCGCACCCGGGCGACGCGCTCGGCGACGGCGGCCGGGGGCTCGCCCCACAACAGCTGCACCTCGGCGTGGCGGGCGGCGACCTCCTCGGCCTCCGGCGACGCGCCGCCGAAGTAGAGGGGCACGGGCGACTCCACGGAGGGATCGTGCAACCGGGCGTTCTCCACCCGGACGTGACGACCCGCCAGGTCGACGGCGCCGCCGTCGAGCAGCGCCCGCACCACCTCCATGAGCTCGCCGGTCCTGACGTACCGCTCGTCCTTCGGCAGGTGGTCGCCGTACGCCCGCTGCTCGACCGGGTCGCCGCCGGTGACCACGTTCAGCGCGATCCGGTCGCCGAAGAGGCGCCGGAAGGTGTCGGCCTGCTGGGCGATCAGCGTCGGCTGGGCGAGACCGGCCCGGAACGCCACCAGGAAGCCGATCCGCTCCGTCACCGCCGCGACCGCCGAGGTCAGCACCCACGGGTCCACGCAGCCGAGCCCCACGGGCGTCAACAGCTTCGCGAAGCCGGCCTGTTCGGCCGCGCGGGCCACCTGCGCCAGATAGCCGAGGCCGGCGCCCCGGCGGGTCGCGGCGGCGGTGCGGCCCTGGACGGCGGTGACCCCGCCGGGGTCGCGGCCGTCACCGCCGGTGGGCAGGAACCAGTGCAGTACGGGGGCGACGGAAGAGGGCATGCGGGTGTACCTCGGAGGAAGTGCGGGGCGGGGGCGGGCGTACGGGACGCCCGTCGGGCGCGGGAAAGGCGGCCGGGGGGACGGGAGTCCGGGGCCGGGGTGTCGAACGCGGCGGAACCGGTCGGCGGCGGAGGTCCACCGGCGGCGCGGAGGGAGCGGGGGAGCCGGGAAGGGCTCAGCGACAGGCCGCGCGACAACGGGAGTCGACCCGACACAACATCCCCGCGACACGCAGGAGATCCACGTGGCGGCGGGAGACGAGGGCGGGATCCATGGGCGCATCCTCGCCGCGCGGACGCTCCGCCGACAAGTCTCGTCCGCCATGCGGACCACCGGGTCTCAGTGGTCGGGACCCCGGTCCTCCGGCCAGGCGCCCCGGTCGGCGATCCGCAGCACCAGGGCGGCGATGTTCCACGCGTCGTCCTCGCCCCGGTGGTGACGCCCCTCCAGGGGCAGCCCCGCGACCTCCAGGGCCTGCGCCATGCCGGGACGCCGGGTGAGCCCGTACGCCTCGGTGAAGACCGCCTTCGCGTTGGTGTGGCGCCGCCCGAAGGGGTACTGCGTGCCGGTCGCCCGGCACTGGTGGGTGAACTGCTTGCGGTCGTACTCGCCCCAGCTCGCCCAGGGCCGCCTCCCCGCCCCGTACGCGGTGGCGAGCAGTCGGCAGGCGGCGGCGAAGTCCAGACCGGTGTCGACCTCCGCCTGGGTGAGGCCGGTCAGTTCGGTGCAGAACGCGCTGACCCGCGAGCGGACCGGACGCACCAGGATCCCGTGCCGGGAGACCCGCTCCCGCGCGTCCAGGTCGACCACGGTCAGCCCGATCTCGATGATCTCGCTCGGCGCGCCGGGCGGGCGCTCGCCCTCCCAGCAGGTCGCCTCGACGTCGACGACGTTGACCAAGCCCCCGTGTTCCATGCGGACGAGCGTAGGGCGCGCCGCCGCCGGCGACACCTGCTTTTCACCGGCGGCTCAGTCCGCGTCCCGTCCCAGGACCTCGCACAGGGCCGCCACCGCGTGCGCCCGGTGCTCGTCGAGCCAGCGGACGGCCGCCTCCTCGTCGCCGTGCCGGAGCGCGGAGATCACGGCCCGGTGCTCGCGCACGGCCAGCTTCCGGTGCGGGGCGTCCGCGTAGTACAGCGAGCGGTACGCGTCGGTGGCGTCCCACAGGGTCGCGACGAGGCGCACCAGGCGCGGCATCCCGGACGCCTCGATCAGGGTGAAGTGGAAGAGCCGGTTCGCCGCCGCCATCGCGGGCACGTCCCCGTCGGCGGCGGCCCGCTCCACCTCGCGCTGGATCCCTTCGAGCGCGCCGACCGTGCCCTCCGGCATCCGCCCCACGGCCAGGCGGACCGCCTCCGTCTCCAGGAGCTCCCGGATCCGGTAGATCTCCTCCAGGTCGCCGAGCGAGAGCTCCGCGACGAAGTAGCCCCTGTGTATGTGATGGACCACCAGGCCCTCGGCCTCCAGGGCCTTGAGGGCCTCGCGCAGCGGCACCCGGCTCACCTCGAACCGCGCCGCGAGGGCGTCCTGGCGGATCTGGTCGCCCGGCCTGAGCTCCCCGGTGGTGATGGCGCGCCGCAGTTCCTCCAGGACGAACTGCTGGGCGGTCTGCGGCCGCCGCTTCTGCACCGCGCTGCTCATCCCCTGTGACCTTCCGTTCCTCGTGCCGCCGCTCCGGGGGAGCGTCCCGCCGGCGGATCGCTCCTCCGGCGGTGACCATCTTCCTACGGATCTTCCGGATCTTCCCCCGGGTCAGGGCGTGCCCGCGGTCCGTCCCTCCGCGCCGAGCACGGCGTCCGTGTGCTCGCCGAGGCGCGGGGGAGCGGCCCGGTAGGAGGGCGGGGTGGCGCCGAGCCGGATCGGGTTGGCGACCTGGCCGGGACCGGCCGCGGACTCGGGGACGCGCGGATCGAGCCCCAGCCGGTCGGCCAGGTCGAAGGCGGCCGCCAGGTCGTTGATGGGGCCGCAGGGCACGCCGGCCGCCGTCAGCTCCTCGAACCAGCCGTCGGCGGTACGGCCGCCGAGCGGCCCGGCGAGGGCCTCCGCCAGCTCCTCCCGGTGGGCCACCCGGGCCGCGTTGGTCGCGAAGCGGACGTCCCCGGCCAGCTCCGGCAGGCCGAGCCGCTCGCACAGCGTCCGGAACTGCCGGTCGTTGCCCACCGCCAGGACCAGCGGCCGGTCCTCCGCCTCGAACACCTCGTACGGGGTGATGCTCGGGTGCCGGTTGCCCATCGCGCGCGGCACGACCCCCGCCCCCAGGTGCGCGGCGGCCTGGTTGGTGAGCGCGGAGAGCAGGGAGCCGAGCAGCGAGACCTCCACGCGCTGGCCCTCGCCGGTGCGCTCCCGGTGCCGGAGCGCGGCGAGCACGCCCATGCCCGCGTGCAGACCGGTGACGACGTCGACCAGGGCGACCCCCGTCTTCGTCCCCGGACCGTCCGGCTCGCCCGTCACGCTCATCAGACCGCCCATGGCCTGGACGAGCAGGTCGTACCCCGGGAGCCGGGCGCCCTCCGCGGTCCCGAAACCGGTCACCGAGCAGTAGACGAGCCCCGGGTTCGTCGCCCGCACCTCCTCGTGGCCGAGGCCCAGCCGCTCCATCGTGCCGGGACGGAAGTTCTCCACCAGGACGTCCGCCCGGTCCACGATCGCGCGCGCCGCCGCCAGGTCCCCGGGATCCGTCAGATCGAGCGACACGGAGCGCTTGTTCCGGTTCACCCCGAGGAAGTACGTGGCCTCCCCGCCCGCGAACGGCGGCCCCCACGCGCGCGTGTCGTCGCCGGACCCCGGCCGCTCGATCTTGATCACGTCCGCGCCCAGGTCGGCGAGGAGCATCGTCATGTACGGCCCGGCGAGGACCCGGCCGAAGTCCGCGACGACGATCCCGGACAGGGCGCCGGGCGCGGTGTCGGGCGCGGTGTCGGACGGGCCCGGTCGGTCTGCGCGCATTCCGCTCTCCTCGGGATCGGCGGCCGAACATCGGATCCAATGCATCGGATCCAATGCATGGGATCCAATGCATTGGATTCGGATATTGGATCCAGTCCACCGGACCGTAGGGCCCGGACGACGGATTTTCAATACTGGATCCAATATCCGATGTCCGGCTACGCTTCGGCACGCCGAGTCGTCGCCAGTCGCCCACCGCCAGGAGGCCGTCCGTGAAGTCGTCGTCCACCCCCGTCCACCCCTTCGACCTGCTCGCCCTCGACGGGCTCCTGACCGACGAGGAGCGTGAGATCCGGCGCACCGTGCGCGCCGTCGCCGACCGCGAGCTGCGGCCGCACGTCGCCGGCTGGTTCGAGAAGGGCGAGATCCCCGCCCGCGAGCTCGCCCGCACCCTCGGCGGCACCGGCGTGCTCGGCATGCACCTGGAGGGGTACGGCTGCGCGGGCACCAACTCCGTCGCGTACGGCCTGGCCTGTCTGGAGCTGGAGGCCGTCGACTCGGGGCTGCGCTCCCTCGTCTCGGTGCAGGGATCCCTCGCCATGTACGCGATCTGGAAGTACGGCTCGGAGGAGCAGAAGCAGCGGTGGCTGCCGAAGATGGCGGCGGGCGAGTACATCGGCTGCTTCGGCCTCACCGAGCCGGACGCCGGTTCGGACCCCGGCGCCATGCGGACCAACGCCAAGCGGGACGGCTCCGACTGGGTGCTCAACGGCACCAAGATGTGGATCACCAACGGCTCCGTCGCCGACGTGGCCGTCGTCTGGGCCCGCACCGAGGACGGCGTCCGCGGCTTCCTCGTCCCGGCCGACACCCCCGGCTTCAGCGCCCCCGAGATCAGGATGAAGCTGTCGCTCCGGGCGAGCGTCACCAGCGAACTGGTCCTGGAGGACGTACGGCTGCCGGCCGACGCGGTGCTGCCGGAGGCCCGCGGCCTCTCCGGCCCGCTCGGCTGCCTCAACGAGGCCCGCTTCGGCATCGTCTTCGGTGCGCTCGGCGCCGCCCGCGACTGCCTGGAGACGGCGATCTCCTACGCCCGGGACCGCACCGTCTTCGCCCGCTCCCTCGCCTCGTACCAGCTGACGCAGCAGAAGCTCGCGGACATGTCCGTCGAACTCGGCAAGGGCATGCTCCTCGCCCTCCACCTGGGCCGCCTGAAGGACGCGGGCGCGCTCACCCCCGAACAGGTCAGCGTCGGCAAGCTGAACAACGTGCGCGAGGCGATCGCGATCGCCCGCGAGTGCCGCACGATCCTGGGCGCCAACGGCATCACCCTGGAGTACCCGGTCCTGCGCCACGCCAACAACCTGGAGTCGGTGCTCACCTACGAGGGCACGAGCGAGGTCCACTCCCTGGTCATCGGCAAGGCGCTCACCGGCGAGCAGGCGTTCCGCTGAGCCGTCCGCCGAGCCGGTCGCCGGGGCTTCCGCCGAGCCGGTCGCCGGGCTGCGCGCCTAGCCGTCCCGGCCGCCCGGCCGCGGCGGGCCCTCAGCCCGCCGTGACCCGCCGGACGAAGGCGTCGAGGTTGGCCGTCGTACGGGCGATCTGCTCGTCGAGGGTGAGGGACTCCTCCTGGCGCCGGCCGCGCAGCTTCGGCTGCCGCTTGCCCCGGACGTAGAGGGAGCAGGCGAGGTCGGCGCAGAGGTAGATCCCGACCGTGTTCCCCTCGCGGCCGCGGCTCCCGGCGAGCGGCGCCACGAGGAGCGTCACGCCCGAGGAGGCGTGCCCGGTCAGGCAGATCTGGCACATGCTCGACTTCACGGCGCTGGTCCGGCCGGCGGCCGGGACCCGCAGGGACACCCCGAGCGGCCCGTCCTCGTGCGGGACGACCAGGTGCGCGCGCAGCGGCGCGCCCGGGTCGACCCAGCCGAGGAAGTCCAGGTCGCCCCAGGGGAGCTCGGCGAAGTCGAGCGGCAGCTTGAGCCGGGCCGCCTCGCCCTTGGTGCAGTTCACGAAGGACGAGCGGATCTGTTTGTCGGTCAGCGGTTCCACCCGGTGGACCGTACACGCGTCGTTCCGGACGGGCATCCGAATAAGACGGTGCCCCGAGGGGCCGGCCTGGGAGGTGGGGCGGGCGGCCGCCCGGCTCAGGCCGGGGCGGCCGGGGCCGGGGCGGGAGGTGACGCCGGGTCGCCCACCGAGCCGCTCGTGTTCGGGTCCGCCGGGGTGTCGCCCGGCGTGTCGGCCGGGCCGTCCGGCGCCGGGCCCGAGTTCGGGGCCGAGGATTCGGGCGGGGCCGGCGGCTCGGGCGGTGCCGAGGAACCCGGCTGCGGCGAGTCCGGCTGCGGTGATTCCGGCTGGGGCGAGTCGGGTCGGGGCGACGAGTCCGGCGGCGGGGACGAGTCCGGAGGCGCGGACGAGTCGGACGGCGTGTCCGGCGAGGACGTCGACGGGCCGGAGGAGGTGTTGTCGGAGGGGCAGGGCGACGCGCCCGGCGGACACGGTGCCGGGGAGGTCGAGGTCGGCGGCGAGGTCGGCTCGTCCCGGTCGCCGGTGTCGCCGTGCTTCCGCGCGAACCAGTCGCCGTCCTCGGGGTCGTACACCACGAAGACGTTCACGACCGTCGGGGCGGGCGCGACGGCGACCACCTGGTTCGCGTCGTAGCCCTGCCAGGGGGTGCCCGTCGTCCGGGGGTTCTTCTGCGGCACCGGTTCGGTCAGCGGGTTGCCGCAGGCGCAACGCACCCGGGGCACGCCCCGGTCGTCGACCAGGACCGCCGTGCCGGACTGGAGGACCGCCTGGTACGCGGTGGCGGAGCCGTCCTTGAAGCCGTGGTTCGTCACCCGGGTGTCGGCCCGGAGCTGGAGCGGGGTGAGGGAGCGCAGGTAGCCGGGCACCTCGTTCGCCGAGACGCGCAGGACCGAGGCGAAGGCCGCGTTCTTCGCGGGCTCGCCGGAGAGGTAGCGCACCTGCTGCTCCACGTCGCAGCTCGCCACCGACTTCGTCCCGCCGTAGAGGCCGGGTGCGGCGCCCGACACCCGGGGCGTGGCGGCTTCCGCGGAACCGGTGCGGGGCGGCAGCGAGGGCGGCGGGGCGGAGCCGGTGGAACGGGCCGTAGACCGGGTGAACGGGTCCGGGCCGGCCGCGGAGGCGCTCTGCAGGAAGACCTCCCCGCCGCCGGCGTTCGTCGTGCCGCCGCCATCGCCGTCGCCGGAGCGACTGGTGAGCACGACGATCAGGGCGACGGCCGCCACGAGCACGGCGGTGAGCGAGGCGACCTTCGGGACGGAACGCCACCACGGGCCGCCGCCCTTGCCGCCGTCACCGGGATAGCGGGACGAGCCCCCGCCGTCCGAACCGCCGGACCCGCCCGAACCGCCGGAGCCCCCGGAACCGCCGGAGGGCGGTCCGGGCGGCGGCGGGGGGCCGGCGGCGTTCGGGCGGGTGCTCGGGCCCGAGAGGGGCCCCGAGGGGGGACCTGTCGGGGGAACCGACGGCGGACCGGACGGAGGGCCGGACGGCGGGTGGGAAGTCACGTTTTTCCCTTTCTTCCGTTCCGGGCCCATTGTGTGCGCCGACCGGTGCCCGCCCGCAAGCGGAGGCACCCGATCCCGCGACCCGGCCCCGGCCCGGTCCCGTGGCCCCGATCCCGTGGCCCCCGCCCCGCCCGGAGGTACGGGCGCTCCGTCCGCAAGCGCGTGCCCGTACCCGGTACTAGCGTGGTCACCGTGAGCAGCAGGCCCCCCACCTCCACGCGGCCCGCCGCGACCCCGACCGGGTCCTTCGGCCGGATCGCCCTCCAGGCCCTGGCGGCCGTGGTCGCCGGGTACCTCTCGATGGGCGTCGTCGCCGCCCTCGGCCTCCGGGCCGCGGGCGCCGCCGACCTGCCCGGCGGCTTCACCGCCGTCCTCGCCGCCGTCGTCGTGATGGCCTCGGGCGGTCAGGTCGAACTCTCCGGCGACGCCGGAGCCCTCGCCGGGACCCAGGCCCAACTGACCGCCATGCCCCTCACCGTCACCCTGGTGGGCGCACTGGTCACCGGTCACTGCTTCCTGCGCCCCCTGCGCCACCACGCGGTGACCGGCGCCCGCGAACTCCTGCTCCGCGCCGCGGCCGTCGTCGTCCTCTGGCTGATCGCCCTCGCGGGGATCTCCGCCCTCGCCCGCCACGACTTCCGGATCACCCTCGGCGGTCAGGAGACCGAGGACCCGCTCATGGACCTCTTCGGCGACCTCCTCGACTCCGTGAACCCGACCGTCGGCTTCCGCACCGCCCTCGGCCCCACGCTCCTCCACGGCCTCCTGTGGATCCTCGGCGTGCTCCTCGTCGCCCTCCTCGTCTCCCGCAGGGCCCCCCTGCCGTCCCGGCTCGTCCGCTACCAGGAGTCCGTCCGGCCCGCCGCCCACGCGATGCTCCTCCTGCTCCTCGCGTACGTGCTCGTGGGCCTGGTCGTCGGCCTCGTCGTCGCGGCGACCAAGGGCCACCCCGCCGACACCTTCGCGGTCCTCCTCCTCGGCCTGCCCAACATCACCTGGGTCGCCCTCGGCGTGGGCATCGGCGGCTCCTGGGAGGGCAGGGCGGAAGGCCCCTTCGGGCTGCCCGTGCCGCAGGTCCTCGACGCCGTCCTGCGCGACGGGAGCGGTGACGCCTCGAAGCTCTCGACCATCGACCTGTCCTCGCTCGCCGCGCAGGACGGACGGGCCTGGTGGCTGCTTCCCGTCGCCGCCGTCCTGGTCCTCGCCGCCGCCTTCGCCGCCGCCGTGCGCTCCCCGGCCCGGACCCGCCCCTGGCAGCACTCCCTGCGCCTGGGCGTCGCCTTCGCGCTCGCCATGCTGGTCGCCGCCCCGGTCACCCTCGTCGAGGCCCGCTTCGGCCTCTCGGTCCTCGGCATCGGCGAACTCGACTCGCTCGGCGGGCGGGTGCTGCTGCGCCCGCACGTCTGGGCGATCGTCGGCCTCGCGCTCCTCTGGGGCCTGGTCCTCGGCCTCCTCGGCGGCCTCCTGGCCTCCCGGGTCCACCGGAAGGGCGAGGTGGAGCCGCCGGTCCACCGCGAGGACGGCGCCGGCCCGCCGGGGCCGCCGGCCGCCCCGTAACCCCCCCCGTCGGCCTACAGCTCCCGGAACACCGGCCGCGCCCACGCGGGCGGGGCGGGCGGCGGGCCGAGCGGCTGTGATGCCCCGGCCACCGCCGGGCCCGCCTCTCCCGGGGCGCCCGACGCCAGGGCCGCGCGCAGCTGGGTGACGAACTCCAGGCAGGTCCCGTACCGCTCCTCCGGCGTCTTCGCCAGCGCCTTCGCGAAGACCGCGTCCGCCGCCCCCGGAAGCTCCGGGCGCGCCTCGGAGACGGACGGCGGCGGATCGTACTGCTGCGCCCACAGCACCGCCCAGTCGGTGTCCCGGCGGAACGGCGGCGCGCCCACCAGGGTCTCGAAGACCACGCACGCCAGGCCGTACACGTCGCACCGGCCGTCGACCGGCTTCCCCGAGATCTGCTCGGGCGCCACGTAGTCGAGGGTGCCCACGAACTCGCCCACCGTCGTGAAGCCCGTCAGGGACAGCGACTTCTTCGTCAGGCCGAAGTCGGTCAGGTACACGTGCTCCGGATGGTCGCGGTCGGTCCCCTCGGCCACCAGGATGTTGCCGGGCTTCACGTCCCGGTGCACCAGGTCGTGCGCGTGCGCCGCGTCCAGGGCCGAGGCCACCTGCACGGCGATCCGGCCCGCCTTCGCCGGCGGCAGCGGCCCCTCGCGGTGCAGCAGGGCCACCAGGTCCTGCCCCGCGACGTACCGCATGGCGATGTAGAGCACGCCCTCCGTCTCGCCCGCCTCGAAGACCGGCACGATGTGCGGGTGGTCGATCGAGGCGGCGACCCGCGACTCGTGCGCGAAGCGCTTGCGGAAGGTGTCGTTGCGGGCCAGCTCGGGGGCCAGCAGCTTCAGCGCCACCGTGCGGTCGAGCCGCAGGTCCCGCGCCCGGTACACCACCGCCATGCCGCCGCGCCCGATCTCGCCCTCCAGTCGGTAGCCGGCGACCTCCTTGCCGACGAGACCCGAGGGCCGGCCCGCCGGAAGGTCCGGGTCGGCGTGCGCCCCGCCGGCCATCAGCCCTCACCCGTCGGAGGCCGCCGCACGACCTGCGTCGGGGGTGGCGGGTCCACGGCTTCGGGTGGTTGCTCCACGACCTGTGGAGGGGGTGGCGGCTCCATCGCTTCGGGCGGTTGTTCCACGACCTGCGTCGGAGGCGGCGGGGCCACCGCCCCCGGCGGCTGTTCCGCCACCTGGGTCGGGGGCCGTTCCACCACCTGTGTCGGCGGGCGCTGCGCCGTCCCCACCGGCGGCTGCTCCACGACCTGTGTCGGCGGAGGCGGTCCGGAAGGCCCGGCCGGTTCGGGCGCCGCCCGGTCGACCGGAGACGCCACCCGCGTCGGATCGTGCCCGGCGGGCACCACCCGGGTGGGCTCGTGCCCGTCGTCCGCCGGCCTCTCCGCGGGCTTCCCGCTCGGAGTCCCCCCGACGACGGGCGGTGAAGCGGTCACCGAGGGCGCGGACCCGGCCGCGTACGTACTGAGCCCCGCGCCGTCGCAGTACACCCAGCGCTCGTGCTCCGCGTCGTACAGCCACACCGACTCGCCGTCGACCACCATGCCCACCCGCAGGCCGCGGGTCCGCAGCCGGAAGGCCTCGCCGTCGAGGCGGCCCGCGCCCAGCTCCTCGGCGGCCCGCCGGTAGCGGCCGAGGGCGTCCTCGGCGCGGGCGATCAGCGGGCGGGGGTCGGCGGTCCTGGTGAGGGGCCGGCCCGCCGCCGGCGGGTCGTCGGGGACGCTGACGAGCAGCCGCGCGTCGACCCACGCCGTCCAGCCGTTGGAGCACTGGATCCGCCCCCAGTCCCCGCTCCGCTCCTCCAGCCTCACCGGCAGGAAGGCGTCCAGGGGCGCCGTGGGGAACCCCGGGTCGGGCGCCTCCCAGGCGGGCAGGCCGTCGCGCGGCACGACGTGCGTGGGCCGGAAGTCCGGCACGTACTCGGACACGGGGACGCTCACGGACCTACCTCCGCATGACGACCGGCTCGTGGCGGCGCAGCAGCCGGGCCACGACCAGGCCGAGGACCAGACAGAGCACCACCATCATGCCCATGTCGAACAGCCAGGCCTCCGCCGTGTGCCGCATCAGCGGATCGGTGGTCTTGTCGCTCGGCGCCACCTTCCCGATGTCGATCGTCGCGCCCATCGCCGCGAACGCCCACCGCGAGGGGACGAGCCACGCCAGCTGCTCCAGGACGGGCGTGCCCCGCACGGTCAGGAGGGCCCCGCAGAAGACCACCTGCACGATGGCGAGCAGGACCAGCAGCGGCATCGTCACCTCCTCCTTGCGGACGAGGGCGGAGACGAACAGGCCGAGCATCATCGCCGTGAAGGAGAGCAGCGCGACGGCGAGGGTGATCTCCACCAGCGGGGGCATCAGGACCCCCTTGCCGCCGGGCACGTTCAGCGGCACGCCGATCAGGGCCACCAGGGTCAGGACGACCGCCTGCACGACCGTGATGAGGCCGAGGACCACCACCTTGGAGGCGAGGTACGCCGAGCGGGACAGGCCGACGGCTCTCTCGCGCCGGTAGATCGTGCGTTCCTTGACGAGTTCGCGCACGGCGTTCGCCGCGCCCGTGAGGACCCCGCCCACGCAGAGGATGAGCAGGACGTTCAGCGACGACTCGGGGTTGAGGCGGCCCTCCGACAGGGCGCGGGCCATCGCCCCCATCACGAACGGCAGCGCCACCATGATGACGATGAAGGTGCGGTCGGCGGAGAGCGCCGCCGCGTAGCGGCGCACCAGGGTCCGGAGCTGGGAGCCCCAGCTCTGCGCCTTCGGCGGCGGCGCCGGCACCTCGTCCGCGGGGGCGCTCCCGCCCAGGGGCAGGTCCGGGCCCGCCGTGGCGTCGGTGATGTACCGGCGCTGGAAGCGGGACGCGCGGTAGCCGCCGGCCCAGTCGCGGTCCCGTTCCCTCTCGAACGCCTCGAAGGCCTCCGGCCACTCCGTGAAGCCGAAGAATTCGAGGGCCTCGGAGGGCGGGCCGTAGTAGGCGACCCGGCCGCCGGGCGCGAGGACGAGCAGCCGGTCGCAGACGTCCAGGCTGAGCACGCTGTGCGTCACCACGACGACCGTGCGCCCGTCGTCGGCGAGTCCGCGCAGCATGTGCATCACGGACCGGTCCATGCCGGGGTCGAGGCCGGAGGTGGGCTCGTCGAGGAAGAGGAGGGAGGGCTTGGTGAGCAGCTCCAGGGCCACGCTCACCCGCTTGCGCTGGCCGCCGGAGAGGCTGTGGATCGGCTGGTCCGCGCGCTCCACGAGGCCGAGCTCCCGGATCACCTCGTCCACCCGGGCCTGCCGTTCCGCGCGCTCGGTGTCCTCGGGGAACCGCAGCTCGGCGGCGTACCCGAGGGCCCGGCGGACGGTGAGCTGGAGGTGCAGGATGTCGTCCTGCGGGACGAGCCCGATGCGCTGGCGCAGCTCGGCGTAGTCCCGGTACAGGTCGCGGCCGTCGTAGAGCACCGTGCCCCGGTCGGCGGGGCGCTGGCCGGTGAGGGCGTTCAGGAGCGTGGACTTCCCGGCGCCGGACGGTCCGACGACCGCGAGCAGGCACTTCTCGCCCACCGGGAACGACACCTCGTCGAGGAGGGTCTTGTGCCCGTGGTCGACGGTGACGGCGAGCGACCGCACGTCGAGGGAGACCTCGCCGGTGTCGGTGAACTCGACGAGCTGCCCGCCGATCAGGCAGAACGCGCACCGGCCGATGCCGACGATGTCCTCCGGGGTCACCCGGGCGTCGGTGACGGGCCGGCCGTTGAGGAAGGTGCCGTTGTGGCTGTCCAGGTCGTGGATCCAGTAGGTGCCGTCGGGGTGGGCGCGCAGTTCGGCGTGGTGCCGGGAGACGACGAGGTCGGGGACGACGACGTCGTTGTCGGGGGCACGGCCGATGCGGATGCCGTGGGTGGGCAGCGGCCGGACGGACGTCGGCTGCCGGAAGGTGCCGGTGGCGGCGGGGTGCGAGACGGAGGGGGGCCGGGGAGGACCGACCTCCCGCCCCGGCGCGGGCCCGGGGAAGGGCTCCTGCTCCCGTACGGGACCGGGTGCGGGCGCCGGCTCGGGACCGGGCGCCGGTGCGGGCGCCCGCTCGGGCGCGGTCCTCGGTTCCCGTACGGGTCCGGGGGCGGCTTCCGGCTCGGGCGTGGGCTCCCGTACGGGCCGGGGTGCGGGCTCGGGCTCCCGTGCGGGTTCCTCCCGCACGCGGTCTTCCGGTACGACGCGGCCTTCCGGTCCGCGCTCCGGTTCCGGCCCCGGGGCGGCCCCCCGCTCCCGTACGGCTTCGGGACCCGGCTCATGCTCCCGTACGGCTTCGGGACCCGGCTCATGCTCCCGTACGGCTTCGGGACCCGGTTCCCGTCCCCGTACGTGCTCGGGCTCGGGTTCCCGTACCGGCGGAGGCGGCGGCTGTGCCGGGCGGGCGCGGGCGCCGGTCGAGAGGACGGCGCGCGGGCCGTCCTCCGGGTGTCCGAACCGCACGACGGTCCCGGCGCCGACCTCCCGCGAACGGGCCAGCTTCCGGCCGTCCGTGAAGGTGCCGTTCGTACTGTCCTCGTCGGTCAGGGTCCACCGGCCGGCCGAGGCGCTGAGCACCGCGTGGTGCCAGGACGCCCGGGCGTCCGAGAGGACGATGTCGCTGGCGGGGTCCCGTCCGATGCGGTAGACGCGGCTCGGATCCATGAGCGTCGCGTCCCCGTCGATCTCGAGGACCAGGTCGGACGCCGCAGACGCGGCCGGCCGCTCTCCCATGTCTCGAATTTTATCCGCCGGAGCTGATCCCCGCCCGGCCGGGAGGCGCCGGTAGGGTGGGCGTCCGCCGCGGGAAGCGGCCCGGACGAACTGGAGGACCCCCGTGCCGAAAGGCGTCACCAAGCGGCGGCCCCGCACCCGCGCGGCGCTCCTGAGGGCCGCCCTGGAGACCTTCGCCGAGCACGGCTTCCACGCGACGACGATCGAGCAGATCTGCGAGCGCGCCGGCTACACGCGGGGCGCGTACTACTCGAACTTCGCGAGCAAGGAGGAGCTCTTCCTCGCCCTCTTCGACGAGCACAGCGACCGGACGGTGCGGCGGCTCGCCGCGTCGATCGACGCGCTGACGGCCGAGGAGTACACCCTGGCCCGGCTCGCGGAGCTGGCCTCCCGGGTGGAGCCGGACGAGCGGGACTGGTACCTGGTGACCACCGAGTTCACCCTGCACGCCATCCGGGACCCGCAGGCCGCCTGGGTGCTCGCGCGCCACGACGAGCGGCTGCGGACGGAGATGGCCCGCGGCCTCACGCTCGTCCTGCGGCGGGCCGGACGCGAACTGACCGTGGACGCCGACCGGTTCGCGCGCCTGCTCATCGCCCTGCGCGAGGGCGGCCTGGCGCAGAGCTACGTGGAGCCGGACGCGCTGCCGCCGGGCAGTCTGGAGCGCCAGTTCCTCCCCGCGCTTCTGGAGGCCTCGACGCGCGAAGTGCCGGAATCCGGGGGTCAGTCGAAGAGGTCCGGGTCGGACGCGGTGATCTGATCCCACAGCGGGCGCGCCTGGAACCAGCCGGCCAGGTGCCCGCCGATCTGCCCGCGCGTGAGCAGCGCGGTCTCCCGGTCGATGGACTGAGGGGTGCCCGCGGCCATCGCGAGGAGCTGGGCCTGGCAGGAGCGCTCCATGGTGACGAACCACCAGACGGCCTCGGCGACGGAGTGCCCGACCGTGAGGAGACCGTGGTTCTTGAGGATCACCGCCTTGTACGCGCCGAGGGCCTTGGCGACATGCTCGCCCTCCTCGGTCTCGTTCACCACGCCCCGGTAGTCGTCGTAGATCCCGTGGTCCTCGAAGAACGCGCAGGCGTCCTGGGTGATCGGGTCGAGCGGGACGCCCAGGCTGGAGAAGGCCTTGCCGTACAGGGAGTGGGAGTGCGCGGCGGCGACCGCGTCGGGCCGGGCGGCGTGGACCCGCGAGTGGATGACGAAGGCGGCCCGGTTCACGGGCCGGCGTCCTTCGAGGACGACCCCCTCGTGGTCGACCAGGATCAGGTCGGAGGCCTTGATCTGGGTGAAGCTCATCCCGAACGGGTTGACCCAGAAGGCGTTCGGGTCGCCGGGGTCGCGGACGGTGATGTGCCCGGCGACCCCCTCGGAGAAGCCGAACCGCCCGAAGATCCGGAACCCGGCGGCCAGTTGCTCCTTGCGGTACCGCCGCTCCTCCTCGACGCTCTCGAAGGCGGGCGGCAGCGGCAGGACGGCCCCGTCGGGCAGCGGTCCGACGGCGGCGGCGAGCGCGGGCGGCACGGTGCTCATGGCGGGCCCTCCGGGAAACGGGTGACAGGGGACGGGCGGGGACGGCGCGCCAAAAGATACAGACGCGTATCCGATACGGCAACGGATCGGACCGTGCCTTGCGAACCGCGCTCCCCGGTGGCTACGTTCGGAACACACGGGGAAAGCGCTTTCCCTCCTTCCGCCCTCCTCCTCCGGAGTACACCGCGTGCCCACCGCAGACGTCCTGATCTACACCCGCACCGCCGGGTACCGCCACGAGTCCGTCCCCGACGGTGCCGCCGCGCTCGCGGAGTTGGCGGGGGAGCTGGGGCGGACGGCCGAGACCACCGAGGACCCGGACGCCTTCACGCCCGAGCGGCTCGCCCGGTGCGCCGTCGTCGTCCTGCTCTCCACGACCGGGAACGTCCTGACGCCCGAGGGGCGCACCGCCTTCGAGGCCTACCTGCGGGGCGGCGGCTCCCTCCTCGCCGTGCACGCGGCGGCCAACGCCGAGCCCGACTGGCCCTTCTACGGGGACCTGCTCGGCACCCGCTTCGACGGCCACCCCGAGGTCCAGCCCGGCACCGTCCTCGTGGGCGCCGGGGACCACCCGGCGACCGCCCCGCTCCCGGCCCGCTGGGAGTGGACGGACGAGTGGTACAACTTCACCTCCGCCCCCCGGGGCGTGCGGGTCCTGGCCCGGGCCGACGAGACCTCGTACCGCGGCGGCGCCCACGGCGACGACCACCCGCTCGTCTGGTGCCGGGAGGTCGACCGGGGGCGCGTCCTCTTCACCGCCCTCGGGCACGCCCCGGAGACGTACCGCGACCCGCTCTTCCGGGCCCACCTCGCCGGCGCCCTGACCTGGCTGACCGCCTGAACGGCCGGGACCGCCCGCCCGGGGCCCGCCCGGGTCACCCCGCCGTCCCGCCCCTGTTGCGCCGCGCCGCTCTTCACGGGAGGTTGGTGTCGGACGGGGGCCGACGCAGGAGGAGACAGAGGCCATGGGCATCGCCACCGTGAACCCCGCCACCGGCGAGACGCTGCGCACCTACGAGGCCCACGGGCCCGAGGAGGTCGAGCGCCGCGTCGCCGCCGCGCACGAGACGTTCCGCCGGTACCGCACCACCTCCTTCGCCGAACGCGCCCGCCTCCTGCGCGCCGCCGCGAGCCTCCTCGACGAGGACACCGAGGACATCGCGCGCACCATGACGATCGAGATGGGCAAGCCGATCGCCGCCGCCCGCGCGGAGGCCGCCAAGTGCGCCAAGGCCATGCGCTGGTACGCGCGCCACGGCGAGGAGCTCCTCGCCGACGAGCACCCGGCGGAGAGCGACGTCCAGGACTCCGGCGCGGACACGGCCCGCGTCCACTACCGGCCCCTCGGCCCCGTCCTCGCCGTCATGCCGTGGAACTTCCCGCTCTGGCAGGTGGTCCGCTTCGCCGCGCCCGCCCTCATGGCGGGGAACACGGGCCTCCTCAAGCACGCCTCCAACGTGCCGCAGACCGCCCTCTACCTGGGCGACCTCTTCCGCCGCGCCGGATTCCCCGAGGGCTGCTTCCAGACCCTCCTCATCGGCTCCCGCGAGGTCGAGGGCGTCCTGCGCGACCCCCGCGTGGTGGCCGCCACGCTCACCGGCAGCGAACCGGCCGGCCGGGCCGTCGCCTCCGTCGCGGGCGACGAGATCAAGAAGACCGTCCTGGAGCTCGGCGGCAGCGACCCGTACATCGTGATGCCCTCCGCCGACGTCGTCGCGGCCGTGAAGACCGCCGTCACCGCCCGCGTCCAGAACAACGGCCAGTCCTGCATCGCCGCCAAGCGGTTCATCGTCCACCGGAACGTGTACGACGACTTCTCCGAGCGCTTCACCGCCGCCATGAACGCCCTCACCGTCGGCGACCCCCTCGACGAGTCCACCGACGTCGGCCCCCTCGCCACCGAGCAGGGCCGCGCCGACCTGGAGGAGCTCGTCGACGACGCCGTGGAGCGGGGCGCCACCGCCCTCTGCGGCGGCCACCGGCCCGAGGCCGAGGAGCTGCGGAACGGCTGGTACTACCGGCCCACCGTCCTCACCGGCATCACCCCCGAGATGCGGATCCACCGCGAGGAGGCCTTCGGCCCCGTCGCCACCGTCTACCCGGTCGGTGACGTCGAGGAGGCCGTGGCCGTCGCCAACGACTCGCCGTTCGGCCTCAGTTCCAACGTCTGGACCCGCTCCCAGGAGGAGGTCGCCCTCTTCGTCCGCGACCTGGAGGCCGGCGGCGTCTTCGTCAACGGCATGACCGCCTCCCACCCCGCGCTCCCCTTCGGCGGGGTCAAGCGCTCCGGGTACGGCCGCGAGCTCGCCGGCCACGGCATCCGCGAGTTCTGCAACGCGACCACGGTCTGGCAGCGCGCCTGACCCCGCCCGGGCCCTCCTCCCGCGGAGGGCTCACCCGCCGGGAGCGGCGTCCGCCGGCACCTGCGCCGGGCCGATCTCGCACCACACCGCCTTGCCCTCGCCGCGCGGCTCGACCCCCCACCGGGAGGCCAGCGCGTCGAGCAGGAGCAGCCCGCGCCCCGACGTGGCCGCCTCGCCCGGGGTGCGGCGCCGGGGCCAGGCGCTCGACCGGTCCTGCACCGACAGGCGCACCCGCCGCACCGGCTCCGGCAGCACCTCCAGGGTCAGCACCGCGCCCCCCTCCGTGTGCAGCAGCACGTTGACGAGCAGCTCGCCCGTCAGCAGCTCGGCGTCGTCGGCCAGTTCCCGCATGCCCCAGTCGCGCAGCGCCTGCCCCACCGCCGCCCGCGCGTCCGACAGGCCCTGCGGATCGGCCTGGTGGATGTACTGGTGGATGCGCGGCGCCTTGGGCGTGCCCGGGTCCGGGCTGCGCCGCAGCACCAGGAGGGCCACGTCGTCGCCCGAACCCCACCGCTCCCACAGGCGGTCGGAGAGGTGGTCGGCGAGCGCCTCGGCCTGCGGCGGACCACTGGCGATCGCCCCGGCGAGCGCGGCGAGGCCGGACGAGATGTCCGAGTCGGGCTGCTCGACGAGCCCGTCCGTGCAGAGCACCAGGGTCTCCCCGGGCACCAGGTCGAGCCGCGTCTCCGGGAACTCCTCGTCCCCGAACACGGTCGCCAGGCCCAGCGGGAGCCCGCCCCGCAACTTGGGCTGTCCCACCCGGCCGTCGTTGTGCCGGATCAGCGGATCCAGGTGCCCGGCCCGCACCGCGCGCAGGGTGCCGCTCGCCAGGTCCACCTGCGCGTACGTGCAGGTCGCGAAGCGGTTCGTGTCCAGCTCGGCGAGGAAACGGGAGGCCCGGGCCAGCACCGTCGAAGGGGCGTGCCCCTCACCCGCGTACGCCCGCAGCGCGATCCGCAACTGGCCCATGATGGCCGCCGCGTGCGTGTCGTGGCCCTGGACGTCGCCCACGACGATCCCGACCCGGCTGCGCGGCAGCGGGATCACGTCGTACCAGTCGCCGCCGACCTGCCGTCCGCTCCACGCCGCGTGGTAGCGGACGGCGATCTCCCCGCCGGTGATCTCCGGGATCCGGCGCGGCAGCATCGCCGCCTGGAGCCCGGTCGCGAGCTCCCGCTCCTCGTCGAAGAGCATCGCCCGCTGGAGCGACTGGGCGACGATCGCCGCGAGCCCCAGGGCCAGGTTCCGCTCGTCGGGGTTGAACGAGGTGCGGCCCCGGTAGAACAGGGCCATCCCGCCCAGCGAGCGCGCCTGCGCGACCAGCGGCAGGTAGCAGGCGGCCCGGAAGTCGAGCCGGGGCAGATACGGGGCGAGTTCGGGGAAGTCCCGCCCCAGCGAGGGGAAGGACGACACGAACCGGGGCCGGCCGCTCAGCACCGCCTCGGCCAGCGGCAGCCGCCGGTCGAGCCGCCGGTTGCGCAGGCCGTCGAGCACGTCGAGGGACTCGCCGCTCAGCGCGATGATGTTCAGCGAGCCGTTCTCCACGAGCCCCAGCGCGAGGCCGTCCGCGCCGAGCCGCGCGAGCCCGCCCGGACCGGTCAGGGCCGCCGTCACGTCGTCCACGGTCACCGCGCGCGACAGCGCGTTCGTCGTCCGCTCGACGATGTTCGTCTGGACCTCGCGCCGCTTCTCCAGGTCCCGGACGAAGGCGAAGTGCATCACCTCGGCGGTCGTGTCCCGCACGACGCCGACGATCCGCCGGGCCCGCCCGTCCGGCGAGCGCAGGATCCGCGCCTGCACGTGCGTCCAGTGGGGTGGGCCGTCGTCCTGGGGGATGGGGAAGTGCGCGGTGTACGAGGCCGCGCCGCTCTTGACCGCCTCGCGCACGACGCCCCGGAGCTTGACCCGCTCCTCGGGGGCGAGGCGTGCGACGAGCGACTCGGGGCGCCCGTCGAAGGCGTCCGGGGTCACACCGAAGACCAGCAGCCCGGACTCGTCGGCATCGATGCTGCCCGTGTCGAGATCCCAGTCGAAGCTGCCGGTCCGGTTCATGGCGAGCCACTCGGCGGGCCCGATCTCGCCACTGCGCGTACGCGGGTCGTCATCGGTCATCCCCCCCATTGTCGAACCCGCACCCCGGCGACGCCATGGCGGTGACACGGCGTGGCGCGAGTTCGCCGCGGAGGAACGCGGACGGACCGGGGGCGGGCGGACCCCGCGGGGGACGGGAGCGGCCCGGGGGACCGACGGGGCAGAATGGGCCGGTGCAGCCGTCCTACCGCGTCCTCGGTCCGTGCCGGGCCCTGCGTGCCGGCGACGGGACGGAGGCCGTCCTGAGCGGCGGCAGGCTCCGGGCCCTGCTCGCCGCCCTCGCGGCGGCCGGCGGACGCGCGGTGGACCCGGGCGCGCTGATCGAGCAGGTCTGGGCCGACGCGGACCCGGCCGACGACCGGGACCGAGCGGCCGCGCTCCAGGCCCTCGTCGGCCGGCTGCGCCGGGCCCTGGGCCGGGAGGCCGTCGCCTCGGAGCCCGGCGGCTACCGCCTCGCCGCCGCCCGCGACGACGTCGACCTGTACCGCTTCGAACGGCTCGCCGCCGACGGGGCCGCCGCCCTGGCCGCCGGGGACGCCGGGCGGGCCGCCGCCCTGCTCGACGAGGCCCTCGGGCTCTGGTACGGCCCCGCCCTCGCCGACCTCCCGGGACGGGACACGGACCCCCTGGTCGTACGGGTCGAGCAGCGGCACGCGCGGGCGCGCCGCGACCGGTTCGCCGCCGACCTGGCCCTGGGACGGGCCGAGGAGGTCCTCGCGCCGCTCGCCGCCCTCGCCGCCGGACAGCCCCTCGACGAACCCCTCCAGGCCCTGCGGATCCGCGCCCTGCGGGCGGCCGGACGGCCCGCCGAGGCCCTGACGGCGTACGAGGAGGTGCGCACGGCCCTCGCGGACCGGCTCGGCACGGACCCCGGGCCCGAACTGCGCGCCCTGCACGCCGAACTCCTGGCGGACGACCGGCCCGCCACCACCGGGCGCCGGACGGGCGTCCTGCCCGCCCGCCTGAACTCCTTCGTCGGCCGCGACGCCGAACTCGGGGACCTCGTCGCCTCCTGGGGCGACCGACGGCTCCTCACCCTCACCGGCCCCGGCGGCGTCGGCAAGACACGGCTCGCCCTGGAGGCCGCCGAGACGTACGACGGGCCCGTCCACCTCGCCGAACTCGCCTCCGTACGGGACGGGTCGACGGTCGGCGCCGCCGTCCTCAGCGCGCTCGGGGCCCGCGAGACACAGCTCTGGCAGCGCCCGACCGTCCCGGACACCGCACCGAAGGACCGTTTCGCCGACCTCGTCGAGCACTGCGCGGGGCGCCGGATGCTGCTGCTCCTGGACAACTGCGAGCACGTGGTCGGCGCCGCCGCCGAGCTGGCCGAGACCCTCCTGGCCCGCTGTCCGGGGCTGCGGATCCTGGCGACGAGTCGGGAGCCGTTGGGGGTGCCGGGGGAGGTGGTGCGGCCGTTGGGTCCGTTGCCGGTGGGGATGGCGTTGCGGTTGCTGGGGGAGCGGGGGGCGGCGGCGCGGCCGGGGTTCGTGGTGGGGGACGATCGGGAGGCGGCGGAGGAGGTGTGTCGTCGTCTGGACGGGTTGCCGTTGGCGATCGAGCTGGCGGCGGCGCGGTTGCGGATGTTGTCGGTGCGGCAGATCGCGGAGCGGCTTGACGATCGTTTCCGGTTGTTGACGGCGGGGGCTCGGACGGTGCTGCCGCGTCAGCAGACGTTGCGGGCGGTGGTGGACTGGTCGTGGGATCTGCTGGAGGCTCCGGAGCGGGTGGTGCTGCGGCGGCTGGCCGTGTTCACGGGCGGGTGTGATCTGGCGGCGGCGGAGGTGGTGTGCGGCGGTGGCGGGGAGGCCGGGGACGTGCTGGACGTGCTCGGGGCGTTGGTGGACAAGTCGTTGGTGGTGGCGTCGCCGGGTGGGGCGGGGATGCGGTACCGGCTCCTGGAGACGGTGGCGGAGTACGCGCGGGAGCGGCTGGCGGAGGCGGGGGAGCGGGCGGAGGTGGAGCGGCGGCACCTGACGTACTACCGCGAACTGGCCCGGCGTACGGATCCGGAGCTGCGCGGGCCGGGGCAGGTCGCCGCCATCGCCCGCTTCGAGCGGGAGCACGACAACCTGCGCGGCGCCCTGCGGACCGCCGTGGCGCTCGGCGACGAGCAGGAGGTGCTCTGCCTCGTCCACTGCCTCGGCTGGTTCTGGCAGCTTCGCAACCACCAGGTCGACGCCCGCACCTGGGCCGTCGAGGCCGGGCGCCTCGGACCCGACCCGTTCCGGAAGCCCGTCCGGCGCGCGGAGCCGCTCGACGGGCGGTGCGCGGACGTGCCGCCGCCGTGGACCGGCGCACGCCTGTGGGAGGCCCGGCGCGGCGGCCGGCTGTACGCGCTCGCCACCGAGGGCGGCGCGGGCGCCACCGCCCTCGAACGCCCCGAGACCCGCGCCCGCCTCTCCGCCCTCGTCTCCGCGTACCGCCCCGGCCTGCCGCAGACCTGCCGGCAGCCGGGCACCATGTGGTACTTCGCCCGCCTGATGACCGGGGAACTCACCACCCTCGACGAGACCCTCACGGAGATCGTCGACGCCTGCCGCGACCGGGCCCCCGGCTGGGACCTGGGCTTCGCCCTCCTCATGCGCGCCAAGCTCGCCGGGCGCGGCGCCGACGCCGACGGGGCGCTCGCCCTCTTCGAGGCCGCCGGGGACTCCTGGGGGACCGCGGAGTCCCTCGCCGCCCGGGGCGAGGCCTACGAGCTGGAGGGCAGGCTCGCCGAGGCCGCCGCCGACTTCGAACGGGCCACGGCCGCCGCCACCCGCGTCGGCGCGCGCTCCCAGGTGCCGGTCTTCACCGCGCGCCTGGCCGCCGTACGGCTCCGGCTCCGGCCGGAGGGCGACCCGGAGGCCGAACGGCTTCTGATCGAGGCCGCCGACGCGGCGGGGAAGGGGGGCGCCGAAGCCGCCGGGGCCGCCCGGATGCTGCTCGTCCAGCACTACGCCCGCACCGGACGCACCGGCCTCGCCCGCACCCAGCTCACCCTCTTGGAGGGCGAGTTCGGAGAGGTCACCCCGGCGCTCTTCCGGGGCCTGGCCGGCGGGACGTGGGCGTGGCTCGACTGTGTGGACGGCGCGTACGACCGGGCCGTCGAACGCCTCGCCCGCGCCGTCGTGGACGTGGAGACCCTGGCCCACCTGGTCGCCCCGTACCTCGTCGTCGCCCAGTTCGGCACCGCGGCGTGGGCCCGGGGCGGGCGGGGCGGGCCGGGCGACGCCGAGGCCGGGGCGCGGTTCCTCGGCGCGTACGACGCCCATGCCGGGGCCGGCACCGGAAGCTTCCGGCCCTTCACCCCCGGGACGGAGGCCCTGATCCGCGCCCGCGCGGAGGAGGTCCTGCGCGCGGCCCTCGCCCCGGAGGCGTACGCCCGCCACTACGAGGAGGGGGCCGCCCTGTCCCTCCGGGCCGGCGCCGACCTCGTACGACAGCCCTGGACGGTTCCGGACGCCTGATCGTCGCTCCGTGCCGCCGGAGGCGTCCCGGTCAGCCGTCCGCGAGGCGCTCCCTCGCCTCCGCGAGGTCCTCCGGGGTGGGGGCGTCGTCCTGGGTGAGGCGGCGGCGCCAGTACCCGGTGAAGTGCACCGAGCGCCGGTCGGCGCCCCGCTCCTCCACGAGGTGCCGCCGCAGCCCGCGCACCGCCGAGGCCTCGCCCGCCAGCCAGGCGTACGGGCGCCCCTCCGGCAGGTCGCCGGCGCGTACGGCGTCGACCGGGGAGTCGCCGTCGCGCAGGAAGCGCACGGTGAGGTCGCCGGGCGTCGGCAGGGGCTGCTCCTCGGCCGCGTCCGGGACCTGGACGTAGGCGACGGCCCGCCGCCCCGGCGGGAGCGCGGCGACGACCGTGGCCAGGGCGGGGAACGCGCAGGCGTCGGCGTAGAGGAGGGTCCAGTCGCCGGCGCCCGGATCGACGGGGACCGCGAACTCCTCCGACGGGCCGAACATGCCGAGCACGTCCCCGGGCCGCGCCGTCCGCGCCCAGCGCGTCGCGGGCCCCTCGTCCCCTTCTCCCCCTTCACCCCCTTCGCCTCCGTGGAGGAAGAAGTCGACGTCGACGGTCCCGGCGGCCGGGTCGTGCGCCCGGAGGGTGTAGCTCCGCATCCACGGGCGCTCCGCCTCGGGGAGCGCCGCGTACGCCGCGTACCAGCGCATCGCGTCCCCGTCGGGCCCCGGGACCGGCAGGAGCGGCTCCGCCTGCCCCGGCCGGGGGAAGAACAGCTTCACCTGCTGGTCGGGTCCGGCGAGGACGAACCCGTCGAGCGACGGGCCGCCCAGCGTCACCCGGACAGTGCGGGGCGTGATCCGGCGGACGGCGGTGACGTGCGGGCGCCGCAGGGGCAGGGACGGGGGCATCGGTGGCTCCTCGTGGTCGTCGGGGCGGGGGGACCCACGCTCCCGGGAGCCGTCGACAGGGGACCGACACCGCACCGACACGGGCCGGGACCGGGTCCCCTCCGGTCCCGGATGCGTTCTCGCCGCCCGGCCACCAGAATGGCCAGTGCCGGACGAACACGTAGGAGGCGGCATGAACGCTGAGCCCGACAAGACGTCCCCGGGGGACTCCCCGACGCCCGACCGGCTGCTGCACGCCGGATCGGAGGGGGAGTTCACGGCGGAGGACCTGGTCCTCGCCTCCGGCCGTGACGTGACCCCGAAGAACCTCGCCTGGGCGGAACGCCGGATGGCGGAGAAGGGGCGCGCCTCCATGGACGAGCTCCTGCCCTAGATCCCCGCGTCGTGTCCCGTCGGCCCCGGCCCGGAGGGCGTGCGCCTTCCGGACCGGGGCCGACGCGCGTCCGGACCGGGAGCCTCCAGCCGTGGGGTTCCTCAGCCGTGGGGGACAAGGGCCACCGGGGCGTGGCGGGCGGGCCGTCTCTCACCCCTACGCCGTCCCCGCCCCGATCCTGTGCCGGACCAGGCTCGTCAGGACCGTCAGCCGGGTCGAGGCGGTGGGGGCGGGAGGCACCGGCCGCTCGATGCGTCGGGCCTCCTCCGGCAGGGCGGCGAGGTCCTGCTCGAAGTGTTCGCGGGCGGCTGCCGGGGTGTCGGGCGGGTCCGTGCGGAGCCCTCCGCGCATCACGGTCCGCAGCAGTGGTT